>DASQSE010000035.1:0-44827 GCA_035642535.1 Jatrophihabitans sp.
ATCGCCGACACGACGGCGCTGCGGCGCCCGGCGAGATCGCCGGCTGAGACGGCCTGCGCGTCGATGCCGAACCGGACTGCGGACTGCGCCTCGCCGGCCACCGCGCTCACGCTCGCGCTCTGCGAGTCGTCCGTCTTCTTCTTCTCCCGCTCGGCGGACTTCTCCTCCAGGTCGAGGACGTCCAGCGCCGCGCCGGTATCGACCTTCGTCTCCGCATACAGCGAGACGACGTCCAAGTTGCCCTGGATCGGGAATACCACCCGCTGCAGGACCCGCACGCCTTCGCTCACTGCACTACCTCGTTCGCTCCGGTCGGCCTCACTGCAGTACCTCGTTCGCTCCGGTCACTCGTCCACGCCTCCGCTCACCAAAGCCGCACCTTCGGTGAAGTGCGGACGCAGCCGGCTGTCGACCATCGTCAGCGCCGAGCCGATCGCCATGTGCATGTCCAGGTACTTGTACGTGCCGAGCCGGCCGCCGAACAGCACACCGGGCTCGCGCTTGGCGAGCTCGCGATACTTCAGCAGGCGCTCGCGATCCTCGGCTGTGTTGATCGGGTAGTAGGGCTCGTCACCGTGGTCGGCGAAGCGCGAGAACTCGCGCATGATCACCGTCTTGTCGGTCGGATAGTCGCGCTCCGGGTGGAAGTGCCGGAACTCGTGAATGCGTGTGTACGGCACGTCCTCGTCGGCGTAGTTCATGACCGACGTGCCCTGGAAGTCGCCGATCTGCTGCACCTCGAGCTCGAAGTCGAGGGTGCGCCAGCCGAGTTCGCCGTTGGCGTTGTCGAAGTAGGCGTCGAGCGGGCCGGTGTAGACGATGGGCACGTTGCCGACGGTGTCGCCGCGGATCTCGGCGAAGTCGGTGTTCAGCCGCACCTCGATGTTCGGGTGGTCGGCCATCTTCTCCAGCCAGGCCGTATAGCCGTTGACGGGCAGCCCTTCGTAGGTGTCGCTGAAGTAGCGGTTGTTGAACGTGTAGCGCACCGGCAGCCGGCTGATGACCTCGGCCGGAAGCTCGCGCGGATCGGTCTGCCACTGCTTGGCGGTGTAGCCGCGGATGAATGCCTCGTACAACGGCCGGCCGATGAGCGAGATCGCCTTCTCCTCGAGGTTGCGCGCCTCGCCGGTCGCGACCTCGGCGGACTGCTCGACCACGAGTCGCCGCGCTTCGTCCGGCGACATGACCTTGCCGAAGTACTCGCAGATGGTGCCGAGGTTGATCGGCATCGGGTAGACGCGACCCTGGTACGTCGAGAAGACCCGGTGCTGGTAGCCGGTGAAGTCGGTGAACCGGTTGGCGTAGTCCCACACCCGCTTGTTCGAGGTGTGGAACAGATGCGCGCCGTAGCGGTGCACCTCGATGCCGGTCTGCGGCTCCGCCTCGCTGTAGGCGTTGCCGCCGATGTGGTTGCGACGATCGATGACCAGCACCCGCCGGCCCAACTCGGTCGCGCAGCGCTCGGCAACCGTCAGCCCGAAGAATCCGGAACCGACTACAACAAGATCAACGTTCACAAGTTACCTCTTGGGCAGCGGCTGCCCGGCCGTGGTCGTTGGTTGGGTCGCCGCCGTCACGGCGACGATGTCGCGAGCACGCCCACGGCGCCGGCCGTACGGTGCTACGACGACGCGGTAGGCCGCTCGGCGGACCCACCACGGCAGCAGACGATACCCGCCGCGCACGAGTACGTTGCGCACATACTGCCCCGATGAAGTAAATCCCTCATCGCGCAGCCGGCGCTGCAGGGCCATTTCCGAGCGCAGCAGCTTGCGTCCGCCGCGGCGCTGGTAGGCGCCCGCGCCCACCCGGTAGTAGACGAGTGGTTCAGCGACGTTGGCTGCCTTCGCACCGTTGGCGAGCATGCGCGCGAACAGCCAGTAATCCTCCATCAGCGGCAGGTCGCCGTACCCGCCGGCAGCGAGAACCGCGGCACGCCGATAGACAACCGTCGGATGGTTGAACGGGTCGTGGATGCGTGCGAAGCGGGCGATGTCGTCGGGGTCGCACGGCGGGGTGCGCCGCCCCACGATGTCGTCCTGGTCGCACCCGAACTCCAGCAGCCCCGCGCCGACGATGTCCGCGCCGGCAGCGATCAGCGGCAGCTGGACGGCGAAGCGGTGCGGCATCGAGATGTCGTCGGAGTCCATCCGGGCGATGACGTCGTGCGGGCTGGCGGCCAGCCCGGCGTCGAGCGCGGGCCCCAGGCCGCAGTTGCGCTCGAGCGGGACGAACACGACCGGCACCGGGCTTTCGGCGCAGAGCTCGTCGATGCACTGCGTCAGCGCATCGGAGACCGGTCCGTCGCGGACAAGGACCACATGGTCGGGGCGCAGCGTCTGCGCTTGGACGGCGCTGTGGAACGCCTGCCGGACGAATTCGACCTGGTCGCTGCCGTGCACCGGAAGCAGTAGCGAGAACGGCTCCTGCACGCCCGACACTCCTCCTTGACCATCCGTCCGGATTTGTCCTGCACGACCCACCGCAGGGCCGCCCCTACATGGTCCCACGAACCGCACCGGCTCCTTGCCGCGGTGCCGAGAACGACCTGAGTCGTGGCGTCGCTGAACCGGTTCGCCCCTACATGTCACGTACCCTGTCTTATATGTCCGTAGCCGCCGAGAGGGTCGACTACTACCAGTCGGTCGCCGTCGAGGCCGGGCGGGAGTTCGAGGGCACAACGCCCGAAACCATCATCCGCTGGGCCGTCGAAGCGTTCGGCGACGCCTTCTGCATTGCCGCATCCATGTCCGACGCCGTCCTTATCGACATGGCGAGCCGGGTTGCTCCCGACGTCAACGTCATCTTCCTCGACACGGGCTATCACTTCGCCGAGACGCTGGATACCCGCGACCGCGTCGAGAAGCGCTACCAGGTGAAATTGCACACCATCCTGCCCAGGCAGACCGTCGCCGAGCAGGATGCGATCTTCGGCCCGAAGCTGCACGACCGCGACCCGGACGCATGCTGCTCGCTGCGCAAGGTCGAGCCGCTGGCCCGCACCCTCGCCGGGTATGGCGCGTGGGCGTCCGGCATCCGGCGGGACGAGACGACGAGCCGACGCAAGGTGGGCGTCGTCGAGTGGGATCGCAAGCGCTCGATGGTGAAGATCAATCCGCTGGCCGGCTGGACGCAGGCGCAGGTGGACGAGTACATCCTCACGAACGACGTCGAGGTCAACCCGCTCGTCTACGACGGCTACCCGTCGATCGGTTGTGGCCCGTGCACCCGCCGCGTGATGCCCGGCGAGGACCCGCGCAGCGGCCGCTGGGCCAACGTCCGCAGCAAGAACGAGTGCGGCTTACATCTCGACTAATTCTGGGCGCTCGGGGGCTTCGGCGCCTGGAGATCGCCTCTTCCCTCGTCGCGCGGGCCTTCGGCCCATTGCTCCCCAGTCCAGACGCGATCGGCACCTCGCCTCTCGCGACGAACCTGGGGCTCAGAACACAAACCTCTTGTACCAGTCCCACGTCTGCGCGAGGCCGTCTTCCAGGCTGACGGAGGGCTCGAAGCCGAGGATCTCGCGCGCGTAGTCGTAGGTCGCGAAGTTGCGGTCGACCTCGCCGGGACGTGCAGGCTGGTACTCGATCGGGTGGTCGGGTAGGCCGACGACTCGGCGGCACGCGTCCGCGAGTCCGCTCACGGACGTCTCGACGCCGGTGGCCAGGTGCGCGACCGTCCCCGGCGCGAGATCGCGCGTCAGCCCCAACTCGATGCCCCGGCAGATGTCGTCGACATACATGAAGTCGCGGGACGCGCTGCCGTCGCCGTAGATCCGCAGCGGGCGGCCTTCGTGCAGCGCGCGCAGGAACACTGTGACGGCGCCCTTCTTGTGGCCGCTGTACGGCCCGTACACGTTCGCGAACCGCAGCGCGACTGTCGTCATGCCGTATGACTTCGCGAACGCG
Organism: Jatrophihabitans sp.; assembly: GCA_035642535.1. GTDB lineage: Bacteria > Actinomycetota > Actinomycetes > Mycobacteriales > Jatrophihabitantaceae > Jatrophihabitans. The sequence goes on from DASQSE010000035.1 coordinate 3,909, forward strand.
TGGCAGTACGCCTCGGCGGCGAGCTTGCCGGCGCCGTACGGCGAGATCGGCTTCGGCAGCGAGCCTTCGTTGACCGGTGGTTCGGCGTTGCCGATGAGCGCCCCGCCGGTCGAGGAGAACACCACGCGCCCGATGTCGGCGAGTCGCGCGGCGTTCAGCACGCTGAACGTGCCGCGGACGTTCGTATCGAAGTTCGCGACCGGGTCCGCCACCGAGTCGACGACCGACCCGGCCGCGGCAAGGTGGATGATCGCGTCCGCGTCACCGGCGAGCTTGGCGACCAGCGCGGTGTCACCGATCTCGCCGCGCACGACGTCGACGCCGAGATCGGCGACGTACTCCTCGCGGCCGGTCCGGAAGTCGTCCAGGATCCGGATCTCGCAACCCCGGTCGAGCAGTCGCCGAACGAGATTCGCCCCGACGAAGCCTGCCCCGCCGGTGACCAGTACCCGATCCGTCACACGTGTGGCCCGTCGGTGACCGGCTGATCCGGCCGCCACAGCGACCGGCACGGGATCTTGGTGGTGTCGCAGCGGTCGGCGTACTTGGTCGCGATCTCGGTGACCTCCTGCATCAGCCCCTCGGCGAGCGTGATCGGCTCGAGGCCGAGCTCGAGGAACTGCCGGTTCTCGACGTAGAGGTCGTTCTCCGCAGCCTCGTTGCGCGGGTTGGGCACGTAGTCGATGTCGGCGCTCGTCATAACGGACACCAGCTTCGCGAGATCCTCGACGCGGTGCGTCTCCGTCATCTGGTTCAGGATCCGCACCCGTTCACCGCGCTCGGGCGGGTTGTCGACGGCGAGCTCGATGCAGCGCACGGTGTCCTGGATGTGGATGAACGCGCGCGTCTGACCGCCGGTGCCGTGCACCGTGAGCGGGTAGTTGATCGCGGCCTGCATCAGGAAGCGGTTCAGCACCGTGCCGTAGTCACCGTCGTAGTCGAAGCGGTTGATGAGCCGCTCGTCACGCTGGGTGTCGGCGGTCTGGGTGCCCCAGACGATGCCCTGGTGCAGGTCGGTGACCCGCAGCTGGTCGTTCTTCGCGTAGTACGCGAACAGCAACTGGTCCTGCGTCTTCGTCAGGTGGTAGATGCTGCCCGGGTTCGGCGGGTACAGGATCTCCTGCTCGACGAGGCCGGAGTCGGTCTCGACCTTCACGCGGAGGTAGCCCTCGGGGATCTTCATCCCGGCGGTGCCGTACCCGTAGACACCCATCGTGCCGAGGTGGACGACGTGCGTGTCCAGGTCGGCCTCGACTATCGCGGCCAGCAGGTTGTTGGTCGCGTTCAGGTTGTTGTTCACGGTGTAGCGCTTGTGGGCCGAGCTCTTCATCGAGTACGGCGCGGCCCGCTGCTCGGCGAAGTGCACCACCGCGTCCGGGCGGAACGTCGCCAGGTGAGTGAGCAGCCGGTGGTAGTTGTCAGCGACGTCGTAGCGGCTGAACGCGATCTGCTTGCCGCTGACCTCCTGCCACGCCGCGAGCCGAGTGCTCATCGGCTGGATCGGCGTCAGCGAGCTCACCTCGAGCTCGTTGTCGATGTTGCGGCGGGAGAGGTTGTCGACGATCGCGACCTCGTGACCGCGGTTGGAAAGGTGCAGCGCTGTGGGCCACCCACAGAAACCGTCGCCACCAAGGATGAGAACTCGCACGCCGATCACTCCATTTCATCAAGCCGCCGATCCGGCGCGGGTAAGGCGGCTGTATTCCGGGCAGCCTACCAAGGCAAATGAGGCATCCCGACCAACTGCGCGGTAGCAGGGACCAGTCAACTGACGGGCTCTGCCACCGCCTTACGGTGTGCTGTGCGGGCCTTGAAATGCTCCTCCTGAGCACGCCACAACTCGCGGCCCGTGACGTACATGTCACTTCGCCACGGCTTGAACTGGCCGACCCAGTGGCACGCCTTGCGCGTTTCGTCGGCCTCGAGCCGGATCAGCCGGTTCCACTCGTTGCCCACAACCTTGCGATCGCGGCCCACGTAGGCGTTCAGCACGACCTGGCCGTTGAGCCCGAAGCGCTGGACGTAGGGCAGGGTGCGTCCGCAGAAGTCGTCTTCACGCATCTTGGCGAGGTCGAGCAGCATGACGCCGGCGTTGAAGACGTCGAAGTCGAACGGGTGCCGGGCGTGCGTGCGCAGGATGAGCTCGCGCGCCAGCTCGGGATGCTTCTCCTGGCGCAGGCGCTCCGCGTTGCGGCGGAACGTCTCGTATCCGGACACGAACCGCGATTGCGGCGAGGTTGCCGCCGCGATCGCCGTGCCTTCCATGTCGACGTCGAACAGCTCCGCGATGTCGCTGAAGCAGAGCGCGTCCAGGTCGAAATGGATGATCTTGTCGACGTCGTCCAGCAGCGCCGGCATGATCGTCCGATCCATCGTGGCCGGCGTGACCCAGCTGTTCATGCCGCCGATGCGCCCGTAATCGACCTTGTCGGTCGGCAGCCACACGAACGAGACGGTCGGGAACAGGCGGGCCATCCGGTCGAAGTCCTCCTGACCGTGCCCGCGGCACAGCAGGAACGCCCGCACCGGGCGGCTCGCGTGCTCGACGACCGAATCCAGGACGATGTCCAACTGATGCTTGTAGTTGGCGTCGAGGGAGAACTCGATGTTGATCTCTGCGCCGCCCGGGCCAGGGTCGCTGCGCTCGACGACCACCGCTTCGGTGCGGACGACCCGGCAGGCCTCGGCCAGGTCGAACGCGAGGTGCGCGCTCTCGATGGGGGCGCGCAGCTTCGCCTCGGCCGCTGCCACCTCCGTCGCGCAAAGTTCGCGCCAGGTCTCGTACACCTCGGCTTCCGAGCGGCCCGCTAGGACGGCGCCCAACACCGCCGCGAGCTTGTCGGAGACGCCGCGCTGGAGCTCACGGAAACTGTCGTTGGGGAGCTTGACGTAGTCGACGAACCGGTAGCTCCGATGCCCGCTCGGACGGAACTTGGCCGGGCAGCCCACGGCTCGTAGCGCCAAGAAGAGGCGCAGGTCGGAGGTGACGACCCGAGCCGCGCCGTCCCGATAACCGCCCAGCGCCTCAGCCGCCGCCGTCAGGTTCTCGCTCAGATCGCGGCGCCGCACCGCCGGGGAGAGTCGACTCTGGTGCTTGCCCGGACCGTCGGATCGCGCGTCGACGAACACGGTTTCGGACGTGGCCCGGGCGCCGGCGCGGCGCGGGACGACGCTGTCCAGCGTCATCGTCAGCGCCCCGGAGAAGAACGCCGGCACGCCAGCCGCGTTCAGCAGGAAGACGGTGTCCCAGTCACGGCAACCGATCGGCCCGTACTTGCGCAAGTACTCGACCGCGCCGGGTCGGGACAGGGAGCGGGGCGTGATGTGGAAGGAGATGAAGATCGGCCGCAGCTTCGGGTCGAGCGGCATGTCCGAGCGCCGCCCGGGCAACGGCGCCCGGAGCCAGTCGGAGACGATGAGCCACGTCCCGTCCGGAACGGCGGCGTACCTGCTCATGTCGCGTTCGATCTCGCACAGCCGCACCGTCGTCTTGCCGCCATCGATGCGCTGCTCCGGAGCGACCTCCTTGGCCAGCCGCTCGGCAACCGCGACAAGCTTTTCGTCGCCGGTGAAAGCGACGCCCTGGTGGCGGAGCAGCTGCCCGAACGTGGCCAGCGTGTCGATCGGATCGGAAAGGTCCGTCGAGATCTCGCGCCAGTCCGGGTGCTTGCTACCCGCCAGCGCGAACGAGATCTCGCCCTCAGCTGCGGTGCTGGGCTGCGCGGCCGCGGTGGCTCGATCGAGCCAGCCCCGCAGGTTCGACGTCCGAGCCCGCAGCTCCCTGAGGCGGGCGCGGTCCTTGAGGTTCGGCAAACCCGCTTCGGCCCGCTGGAGCGCGGCGCCGGACAGGTCCGGTTGCCCGGCGGCGAAGCTCGCATAGGCGATGTTGAGCCAGCTCTCGGGACCTACGTCGACGGTGTACTCGCCGTCCAGTGTGCGGCGCAGCGCGTCTACGGCGCGCTCCGGATGCAGCTCGAAGCCGAGTGCGAAGTATTCGTCCGCTGCCCAGCGCAGCACCAGGCCCAGGTCATTGCGGGCGAAGAACGCCCATGCGGTCTCGGGCATCGGATGGTCGAGTGCGCACAACGCGAGGCAGATCTCGGCGAGCGGGCGCAGATCGTCGTAGCGCTGGAGGGCCTGGAAGATGCTCACCGCGCGCGTTCGCCCGCGCCGGGCGATGAGCCGGCGGGTCATGAGCACCATGGACCGGTCCAGCTCGCCATCGGCGCACAGGCCGATGAAGAAGTTCTCGAACGGCTTCGCGCGGACCGATTCGGTCACGACCGTTTCGACGTCCTGCTGGGACGGCGTCTTCGACGGGGCCACGTCGTCCGGCGTGTAACGGAACCGCAGCCTCTCGTACATCGCGAGGAGGCGGGCTTGCGTTCGCCGCTGCTCGGCGGCGCGCCGCGCTGCACGATCAAGCGGTCCGACTTGCGCCACGCCGCGCCGTACGATGCCGCGAACTCGAGAGCGCATCGACAAGGCGCCCGACCTCCCGAAGCCGTGGTACGCGATCGACGACTGACAATCGCCGTCGACATGCTAGTCACGGTGCAGCGTCGCGCCACTCGCCCTCAGGCGCGTCGTGGGAACGGCGCACCGGCTATCGGCAGAAGGTGCCGCACAACAGCCCGCGCCTGCCGCCCGCTGCGGGCGTCCCACCAATGCCGAATGCCTATACTCGGTCGTTACCGCCCGCGGCAGGAAGGTGCTCGATGACGGCGTTGGCGGCTCAGTCGGCCCACGCGCGGCGCCCCGTCTTCGTCCACATCGGTGAGGCAAAGACGGGCACGACCTACCTACAGACCCTGTTCGACCGCAATCGCGACACGATGCGAGCCGACGGCTTGCTCTACCCCGAGTGCGGCGGCAGCGGGCACGTGCTGCCCACCCTCGACCTGCGCCGCACGACTTTCAAGTCGACCCCGAACCCGAACATCCCCGGCTCCTGGAAGCGGCTCGTCGGTGAGATCCGGGCGTGGGACGGGCCGGCGCTCATCAGCTGCGAGCTGCTGGCCCCTGCCGCCCGGCAGCCCATCAAGCGCTTGATGACCTCGCTCGACTTCGCCGACGTCCACATCGTGCTGACCGTGCGTGACCTCGCGCGGCAGCTGCCCGCGGCCTGGCAGGAGCGGGTCAAGAACCGTGGGCAGGACTCGTTCGCTGAGTGGTTGGCGGCCGTCCACGATCCGCGCGGCGCGCCGACGAGCGCCGGGCGGTTGTTCTGGGGGCTGCACGACATCGAGGCGATCCTGGCCAAGTGGTCGGTCGCGTTGCCACCCGAGCGGGTGCACGTGATCACGGTCCCGCCGTCGGGCGGCGACCCGAGCTTGTTATGGAAACGGTTCGCGCAGGTGCTCGGCCTCGACCCGGATCACTACACGCAGCCCGAGCGCAGCGTGAACAGCTCGCTCGGCGCGGCCGAGGTGAATATCGTCCGGCAGGTCAACATCGCGATCGGCGGCGACGACTTCCCGTGGCCGCACTACGACCGGCTCATGAAGTGGTACCTGTCTCCGGAGCTCGCCAAGCGGCGCGGCATCCCGCTCGATCTCCCCGTCGCCGAGTACGACTGGGCGGTGGCGAAGTCGCAGCAGTTCGCGAAGGCGATCGCCGACGCCGGCTACGACGTCGTGGGCGATCTCGCGGAGCTGACGCCGACCAGCCGGCCGAGCGGGATGGACCCCGACGCCGTACCGGCCGAGATGCGAGCCGAGGTGGGCGTCGCCGGCGTCGCTGCGTTGATCAACCATCTCGCGGAGGGCGCAGGCGGGACGCACGAGGTGCCCGTGCTGCGCGCCCAACTTGCCGAGGCCGAAGGCAAGCTGCGCGAGCACCGGGACATGCCGCCGAGTGTGCGCATCAGGCGCTGCCTCATCGAGCTCTCCGAACAGGTCCGGTGGCTGGGCGTTGCCTACCGCGGCTACAAGCGTCTGCGCCGCCGCAGGGCTAAGGGCTCTGGGCCGCACGGGGCAAGGTAGCCCGCGGTGTCGGGCCGACCGGCCGTCTACTTGCACGTCGGCGAGCCGAAGAGCGGTACGACCTACCTCCAGCAGGTGTTGTGGGCGAACCGGGCGGCCCTCGGCGAGCACGGGCTGCTGCTGCCGGGCCGGCCGCAGGACCACTGGCACGCGGCGGAGGATCTCCGGCAGGTCGAGAGGTCGGCCAACGACCCGTTCGGGCCGGTCAGCGGCGCGTGGGACAGGCTCGCCGCCCAGGCGGGCAAGGCGGCGCGCGCCGCAGTCATTTCGCACGAGCTGCTGTCCGGCGTCGATGCCGATCAGGCCGCGCGCGGCGTCCGCGCCTTCCGGTCGGCCGACGTTCACGTGATCGTCACCGTCCGCGACATCACCAGCCTGCTGCCCGCGGAATGGCAAGAGACCGTCAAGCACCGCAACACCCGAAGCTGGCGTGAGTGGCTGTCCGACGTCATCGACCGCGAGTCGGGATCACCGAACCGGCGGCAATGGCTGTTCTGGCGGATGCACGACACCGCCGAGATCCTGCGCATCTGGTCAGCGGTCGTCCCGCCCGAACACGTCCACGTCGTGACCATGCCCGCACGCGGCGCTGCGCAGGACGAGCTGTGGACGCGCTTCGCCCAGGTGGTCGGCGTCCCGGCCGGCAGCGCCGACCCGGGTCGGGCGCGCAGCAACGCCTCGCTGGGGCTGGCCGAGATCGAGTTCCTGCGCCGCCTCAACTCGGCGCTGCCACAGTCGCTGCCCGACTGGTTCTACTGGCGCAACATCAAGGACGGGCTTGCCCACGAGGCGTTCGCGGCGCGCCCGGCCGCACCGGACGAGCGGCTGGCGCTGCCGGCCGAGCGGGACGAGTGGGCGCGCAAGTACGCGGAGTCGCTGATCGAGACGCTGCGCGCCGCGGATTACGACGTGGTCGGTGATCTCGACGAGTTGCTGCCCGCAGCGCTGCCGGATCGGCGCGCGGATCCGTCCGATGCCGCCGACTCCGCCGTGCTCGCAGCCGCGGTCGACGCGGCCGTCCATCTCGTGACGCAGCTCGCGAGCACGCAGGGCATCGCGCCGGACGCCGTGGTCGAGCCCGGCAAGCCGCCGGGACGCCTCAAGCGCACGTTCATCCGGCTCTCGCAGCGCAGCCGATCGCTGCACCGGGTGCGTCGCTGGTACTGGAACGTCGCGAACGCCGTGAAGTCGGCGCGCCGCACGAGCCGGTGGCGATCGGTCGACGATCGGAACGTCTCTTGACCGGCCGACGGCCGGCCCGGCGGCTGAGCCAGCAAGGACCAGTCGTCTACCTGCACGTCGGCGAGCCGAAGAGCGGGACCACGTTTCTGCAGGACGTGCTGTGGGGCAATCGCGCGACGCTCGCCCGCCAAGGCGTGGTGCTGCCGGGACTGCATCCGCAGGATCACTACCGCGCCAGCCAGGATCTGTGCGAGGTCGCCCAGCCGCACGACGACCCGTCCGGTTCGTGGGCCGGCGAATGGGAGTTGCTTGCCCGGCAGGCGCTTGATGCCGACGCGGTGGCGGTGATCTCGCACGAGCTGTTCGCCGCGGCCACCGCCGAGCAGGCCGCGCGCGCGATCACCTCGCTCGATGCGGCCGAGGTGCACGTCGTGCTCACCGTGCGCGATTTCGTCAGCCTGCTGCCGGCCGAGTGGCAGGAGACCGTCAAGCATCGCAACACGGGGCGGTGGCAGCGGTGGGTGCGGCGGCTCATCCGCACCGAAACTGCAGAGCGGCCGAAGGGCACGCCGTGGTTCTGGCGAGTGCACGACACGCTGGGCGTGCTGCGGCGGTGGTCGCAGGCCGTTCCGCCGGACCGGGTGCACGTGGTGACCGTCCCGCCGACCGGCTCGCCGCCCGATCTGCTGTGGCGCCGTTTCGCGTCGGTGCTCGGCGTCGATGCGGACAGCGCGGATCTCAGCACGGCCCGGCCGAACACCTCGCTCGGTCTCGCCGAGGCCGAGCTGCTGCGCCGGCTCAATGTGGCGCTGCGCAAGAGCAACTCGGACGGCGTCCCTGACTGGTACTACGCGGTGCACGTGAAGGAGCGGATCGCGCACGACATGCTGGCTTCGCGCCCGGCCGCGCAGCGGCCCCGGCTGAAGCCGCGCCAGGAACAGTGGGCCCGCGGCCGTGCCGAGAAGGTCGTCGCAGGACTGCAGGAATCCGGGTACGACATCGTCGGCGCCCTCGATGATCTGCTGCCCGCCTCCGGTCCGCCCCGCGCCCGGTCCGGCATGGTGCCGCCGCAGGCCGTCCTCGACGCGGCTGTCGACGTGCTCGCGGCGCGCATCCGAGCCGACTACCAAGGACGCAAGTCCGGGGCGGACGCCGGGGAGGCGACGGCGGCGCGCGTCAAGCGCTGGGTCCGCAACGCCAGCACGCGGTCTGCCTCCGTCCGGCGACTGCGCATGTTCGCATGGCGCTGGACCGAGCGCGTCCGGGCGCGGCGGGATTCATGAGCGGACCGCGCGTCGCCGCCGTGGTGGTGACCTTCAATCGGCGCGAACTGCTGCTCGAGTCGCTGCACGCGATCACGCACCAGGAGCGCGCACCCGACGAGGTCATCGTCGTCGACAACGCTTCGACCGACGGCACTGCGGCCGCGGTGCGCACGGCATATCCCGACGTCCGACTCCTCGAACCCGCGCGCAACACCGGAGGGGCGGGTGGGTTCGCCCTGGGCTTGTCCGCCGCGCTCGAAGCTGCGGCCGAGTTGGTCTGGCTCATGGACGACGACACGGTGCCCGAGCCCGGGGCGCTCGCGGCGCTGCTCGAGGCGCGCGGCGACTATCCCGGTGTGCGACCGGTCGTGCTCGCCAGCCGCGTCGTGTGGACCGACGGACGCGCACACCCGATGAACACGCCGCGCCGCAAGCCGATGGTGCGCCGCGCCGAGCTGGAGCGAGCCGGGCGGGTGGGCTGCACGCCGATCCGCTCGGCGTCGTTCGTCTCGATCCTGGTCGACGCGCAAGAGTGCCGCGGCCGCGGTGGCCCGGTCGCCGACTACTTCCTCTGGAACGACGACTTCGAATTCACCACCCGCCTGCTGCGTCGCCGGATCGGGTTGCTCTGCCCGTCGAGCGTCGTCGTCCACAAGACCCGCACGTTCGGCGCGACCGACGCCGACCCCGGTGAGCGGTTTTTCTACGAGGTGCGCAACAAAGTCTGGATGCTGACCCGGAGCCGTGCCCTGACACCTCTCGAGCGCGTGCTGTACGGAGGATCGACGCTGCGTCGCTGGCTGCGCACCTTCGCGCGATCCCACGACCGGCGCACGCTCGCTCGGTCGCTGCGGCGCGGCCTGGCCGCCGGACTTCGGCACCGGCCACGGTCGAACGAGGAGGTGTTCGCCGGGGTCGGCGTGGCGTCGACCCCCTGACCGCCGTGCGCCGGATCCGGACGCAGGTATCGTGCCTCGCGTGCCGGAACGACCGACCGTCTTCGTCCACATCGGAACACCGAAGACCGGGACGACCTATCTGCAGGGCGTGTTGCACGCCAATCGCCCCGCGCTGCGACGCGCCGGACTGCTCTATCCGGGCACCCAGCGGTCCCACTTCTGGGCGAGTCAGGACGTGCGCGGGAAGAACTTCCACGGCTCCCCGGACCGACACGTGCCGGGCGCCTGGGGCCGGCTCGTCAGAGAGGTCAGGGGCTGGCCGCAGCGCACCCTGATCGACCACGAATCGTTCGGATCGGCGTCGCACCAGGTTGTCGCCCGCGCCTTGGCAGATCTGGACTTCGCCGACGTGCACATCGTCCTCACGGCGCGCGACCTGGCGCGCCAGTTGCCGGCGATGTGGCAGGAGGGCATCAAGAACGGCGGCACGCGGACCTTTGCCGAGTTCCTGGCAGGCGTCCAGCACGACGAGGGGCGGGCGGGGCGCCCGTTCTGGGCCAGTCAGGACGTGCCTGCTGTGCTGGCGCGCTGGGGCAGCACGCTGCCCCCCGAGCGGGTGCATCTGGTGGCCGTTCCGCCGCCCGGTGCGGATCCGACCTTGCTGTGGCAACGCTTCGCGACGCTGCTGGAGATCGACCCGGACGGCTACGACAGCCGCCCGCGCGGCGCCAACATGTCACTCGGTGCGCCGGAGGCCGCCGTGCTGCGCCAGTTCAACACGGCGTTCGCCGACTGCGGCCTGCCGTGGCCGGTCTACGCGACGCTGGTCAAGAACGACCTGGCACGGACGCTCGCGGCCCGGCGCAGCGCTCCGATCGAGGTGCCAAAGTCGGCGTACGAGTGGGCGGTGAGCTGGTCCGAGCGGGTGGCGAAGCAGCTGCGGGACGCCGGCTACGACATCGTCGGCGAACTCGACGACCTGATCCCGCAGTCCCGGCCGACCGGGCTGGACCCGGACGCCCCGCCCGCGGCCGAGCATGCCGACGCCGCGGCCGCCGCGATGGTGCAGCTGGCGTCGGTGGCGGCGGAGAGTCCGCGCGGCAGATCCGCGATGCGCCGCGTGCAGCGCGGCCGGATGGCGCGCAAGGCGGAGGAGATGGTCAAGCGGGTGCCGCTGCTGGCCAAGCTGCGCGCGCGCCTGCCTCGCTAGGACCTCCTAGGTCCGGGTCAGTGCCGCGGCGCGCTGACATGCCGCCGCGCCGTGACAGGTCGCAAGGGTCCGCAACTGGGTGTGCAGGAGTGCCAGTCGACTCTTCGACAGCGACCCGGCGATGTTGTGCAGCTCGTTCGGATCGTGCACCAGGTCGTAGTACTCACGCTCTCCGGTCCGGTACTCGACGTAGATGAAGCTGGCCGTCCGCATCGCCTCGTAGCTGGGCGGCTCGCCGGCTTCGAACGGCTGCTCGTCCGGGTCCGACTTCGACGTGACGGGTCCGTGGTGCTCGACCAGGACGGCCCGTTGCCAGTCGGGCGGCGCCGGCTGGCCCCGCGCCAGGCTGAGCAGGCTGACCCCGTCCTGCATCGCCGTCGGCTTCGCGCCGGCCATCTGCAGGAAGGTGGGTGCCAGGTCGATGCTCGACGTCATCGAATTGACCGTCGTGCCCGCCGGGATACCAGGGCCGGCGACGACGAGCGGCACCCGGATATCCGTGTCGAAGGCCGTCTGCTTGCCCGGCCGCATGCGGTACTCGCCCAAGTGGTAGCCGTTGTCGGAGCTGAACACGAAGTACGTGTTGTCGAGCTCGCCCACCGCCGCCAGCGTCTGCTCGAGCCGTCCGATCATCCGATCGATGGACTGGACGGCTGCCACGCGCTTGTTGAACTGCCGGTCGATCTGCGCCGTGTCGCCCGGGGTCAGCGGCGGCAGCTGCGCGAGCCAGGTCGGCGCGTTCGAGGGCTGCCGGTCGAACGCCGGGCCGCGCGGTGCCTTGACCGTCGGGAAGGTGAACCGGTCGATCGGCGCCGGCGTCGACGGAACGTGCGGCGTGAAGGTGGCCACTTCCAGCGCGAACGGTCCGCCGCTCGCCGCCGAGGTCCTGACGAACCGCTGCGCCGTTCCGGACAGCACCGAGGTGAAGTAGTCCTGCGGGTCGTGCCCGAACTCGACGACCGAGCCGTTCTCGTTCAGCTTGTAGTCGTACTCGGCGTAGGCGTTGCTCGTCGCGTCCCACTCGTCCCAGCCGGGGGGCGGCGGATCGTCGGCCGGATAGCCGTTGAGGTACTTGCCCATGAATCCCGTGCGGTATCCCGACGCACGCAGGCCCACCGCGAAGCTCTTGGCCGGGTTACCGAACCGGTTGTAGGCGTGATAGCCGCCGTCGCGCCGGTTCTTGTCCGGACCGCCGTTGGTGTAGACGCCGTCGTCGTGCGGATAGAGCCCGGTGAAGATCGCCGCGCGGGACGGGCAGCACAGCGAGTCGACGACGTAGTAGTTCCGGAACGACGCGCCCGCCTCGAGCAGGGCGCGGACGTGCGGCATGTAGGGCACGAGATTGGTCGTGAGGTCGTCGGTGAGGACGAAGACGATGTTCGGCCGATTGTCGTCCCGACCTGGTGGCGGCGGCGGGACCGCCTGCTTCGGAAGCGAGCCTGTCGTGCATGCGGCGAGCCCGAGAAGGGCCGCGCATACCGCAAGCACCGCGGGGCGTGCGACACCGACTCTGCGAAAACGCATGCTTGGATCTTCCCTTAACCGCGATGTCCCGGCCGGGGGTTCTCAGGCAACCCCGAGGGCGTTCAGGATGTCGCGGGTCACCTCGTCCTCGTGCTGGTCGGCATTGACGACGTGCAGTAGCCCGCGTTCGCGGTAGTAGTCGACGAGCGGTCGCGTCGCCTCGTCGAAGACCTGCAGTCGGTGCGCAACGGTATCCGGGTTGTCGTCGGAGCGGCCCTCGGTCTGGGCGCGCGCAAGGATGCGCCGGACGAGTTCCTCGCGGGGCGCGTCCAGATAGATGACCGAGTCCGGGCCGGCGTCGGCGAGCTCGGCCAGCTTGCGCGCCTCCACGGCCTGCTCGACCGACCGCGGGAAACCGTCGAGCAGGTAGCCGTTCGCTTCCGAGGCCCCGAGCACCCGGGGCATGAGCAGCCCGATGATCACCGTGTCGGGAACGAGCTCGCCCTTCTGCATCAGCTCCGCGACCCGGTTGCCGAGCGGAGTGCCCTTCTCCACCTCGGCGCGGAGCAGGTCGCCGGCCGCCAGGTGCTCGAGGCCGAGCCGCTCGGCGAGGCGTTCACCCTGTGTTCCCTTGCCGGACCCCGGCGGACCGATGAGCAGCACATTCATTGCGCAACCTTTGCACCTGCCCGTCCTGCCCACGCAACCTGGCCCCCATCCGATCGGGCGTTGTGTAATGCTCCCCTCAAACCCGCCTCAACCAGGAGGAACCGCCGTGCGCACAACTTCAGCACGCGTCGCACTCGCTCTCGCGAGCGCGGCCGGCCTTTTCCTCGCGGTCATCGCCGCCGGGACGCCGGCCGCCGCAGCGCCGTCCACCACTGTCGTAGTCAACGAGGTGTACGGCGGCGGGGGCAACTCCGGCGCCACGCTGAAGAACGACTTCATCGAACTCGGAAACCGCGGATCCGGCTCGGCATCGATCGCCGGCTGGTCGGTGCAGTACATCTCGGCCAGCCCGGGCGCGACGACGACGTGGCAGGTCACTCCGCTGACCGGATCGGTTCCGGCGGGTGGGACATACCTCATCGGTGAGGCGGCCGGCGCCGGTGGCACGGACGACCTGCCGCCGACCGATGCGACCGGCTCGATCAACATGTCCGGGACGAGCGGAACCGTGGCGCTGGTGAACTCCACCACCATGCTGACCTGCAAGACAGCGGCCGACTGCGCCGCGGACGCCAGCATCGTCGACCTCGTCGGCTACGGCACTGCGGTCGTGCACGAGGGCGCCGCGGACGCGCCGATCGCCAGCAACACCACCTCGGTGGCGCGCACCAGCGCACCGGACACCGACAACAACGGCGTCGACTTCACCACCGCCGCCCCTTCGCCACAGGGCACCGGCGGCAGCGGCGGTGGGCCCGGGCCGCTCCGGATCCACGACATCCAGGGCACGTCCTGGCTGTCACCGCACAAGGGCGATGCGGTGACGAACGTGCCGGGCGTCGTCACCGTCCGCCGCACGAGCTCGAGCCGTGGCTTCTGGATGCAGGACCCGGAGCCGGACGCCGACTCCGCAACCAGCGAGGGGATCTTCGTCTTCACCGGTTCGACACCGACGGTCGCCGTCGGCGACTCGGTGCTGGTCTCGGGGACGGTCAACGAGTTCTACCCGCTGTCCAGCGGCGAGACGGTGAACACGACCTCGAGCCTGTCGAACACCGAGATCGGGTCGCCGACCATCAGCGTCGTCTCGCACGGCAACCCGCTGCCCCCGCCGATCGTGCTCGGGCCGGATACCGTTCCCGATACGTACGCGCCGGATCTGGGCGGCGCCAACATCGAGACGACCGGCATCCATCCGGAACGCTCCGCGCTCGACTTCTACGAGTCGATCGAGGGGATGCGCGTCGAGGTCGACGACGCGCGCGTTGTCGGCCCGTCCAACACGTTCGGCGAGCAGTACGTGACGACGAAGCCGAACGACGCGGCCACCTACCGCGGCGGCGTCGAGTTGCTCGGTGAGAACCAGATTCCGGCCGGGCGGCTCGAGGTCGCCACCGCCGACGGAGCTCCGCTCGATCTGGACGTCGGCGACGTGCTGCAGGGCGCGACGGTCGGCGCGCTCGACTGGTCGAACTTCGGCGGGTACGTGCTGGAAGCGAGCACGCTCGGCACGATCCAGCACAATCACATGCCGCGCGTGACCGCAGAGCCGGGCACGAGCGCGCAGCTCTCCGTTGCCACGTACAACGTGGAGAACCTGGCGCCGTCGGATCCTGACACGAAGTTCCAGGCGCTGGCGCAGGGCGTCGTGACCAACCTGACCACGCCGGACATCGTCGCCCTCGAGGAGATCCAGGACAACAGCGGCGCCGTCGACGACGGCGTGGTCGCGGCCGACCAGACCCTCACCAAGCTCACCGCTGCGATCACGGCCGCCGGCGGGCCGACGTATCAATGGCGCGAGATCGACCCCGTCAACGACAAGGACGGCGGCCAGCCCGGCGGCAACATCCGGGTGGCGTTCCTCTTCAACCCGGCGCGCGTGCAATTCGTCGATTCCGGGCCGGCGGACGTCGATCGCTCAACGACGGGCACCCAGGTGACCAAGGTGCACGGCAAGGCCGCACTCACGCTGTCGCCCGGCCGGGTCGACCCGACCAACGCGGTATGGACGGACAGCCGCAAGCCGCTGGCCGGAATGTTCACGTTCCGCGGGCAGAACGTCATCGTCATCGCCAACCACTTCGACTCGAAGGGTGGCGACCAGAACGCCGATGGCAGGTTCCAGTATCCGGAGCAGTCCTCCGCGGTACAGCGCGCCGGGCAGGCCCAGGTGCTGCACGACTTCGTGAACGCGATCCTGACGGCCGACAAGAAGGCCCAGGTGGTGGTCGTCGGCGACCTCAACGACTACCAGTTCAGCCCCGCCGTTGCGGCGCTGCGCACGGGTACTGCGGACGGCAGCGGCCCATCGATCCTGACCGACCTCATCACGACGCTGCCGGTCAACCAGCGCTACACCTACGTGTTCAACGGTGTTTCGCAGGTGCTCGACCACATCCTGGTTTCGCCGAGCATCGGCGGCGTCGACTATCAGGTCGTGCACGTCAATGCGGAGTACCACGACCAGGTCAGCGACCACGATCCGCAGGTCGTTGACTTCACGCCGTAGCCCGCACCGGTATCGTGCTCCCGTGCCGGAACGACATGTCGTGCGGTCGACCGCGCGGAGCAGGCGATGAGGGCGCCTGTCCGGCCGACCGTCTACTTCCACATCGGGGTGCCCAAGTCCGGCACCACGTACCTCCAGCAGACGCTGCACCGTAACCGGACGGCGTTGCGCGCCGTCGGAATGCTGTACCCGGGCACGGGGGAGTCGCACTTCGTGCCCTGCCAGGACCTGCTCGAAGGCAAGGTCGGCGATTACCAGACGCGCACGCCCGGCGCCTGGGCGCGGCTGGTGCGCCAGCTCGAGCGCTGGCCGGGCTCCGCAGTCATCGACCACGAGTTGTTCTGTGGGGCGAAGCAACCCGTCGTCGACCGCGCGCTGGACGACCTGGGCTTCGCCGACGTGCACGTCGTGCTGACGGCGAGAGACTTCGCCCGCCAACTGCCGGCCGTGTGGCAGACCCGGCTGCGAACCGGCGCCGACGGCAGCTATGCAGGGTTCCTCGAAGCGGTGTGCTCCGGTCCACCCGGCCGCAAGACGTCGCGACCGTTCTGGGCCAACCAGGGCATCCCCGCGATCCTGGAGCGCTGGGGACGCACCCTGCCGCCGGACCACATCCACGTCGTCACCGTCCCGCCACCCGGCAGCGACCCCGACCTGCTGTGGCAGCGCTTCGCCGGCGTCCTGCGGATCGACCCCGCCGTCTTCCCCGGCGCGCCGCTCGGCGCCAACACCTCCCTCGGAGCCGCAGACGCGGCGCTGCTGCGCAGGATCAACGAGGAACTCGCCGACCGGAAGCTGCCCTGGCCCGTCTACGCGAGCTTGTTCAAGCGACGGCTCGCGCCGGCGCTGGCGGGGCGCGGCGGGCCGGGCATCGAGCTACCGCAGGACGTCTACGAGTGGGCGGTGGAGTGGTGCGAGGGCGTGGTCGACCAACTCAAGAACGCCGGGTACGACGTCGCGGGAGATCTGGCCGACCTCATCCCGCATTCTCGGCCGACCGGCGCCGACCCTGACAAGGTGACCACGTCCGACCAACTGGACGCCGCCGTAGCGGGATTGGTGAGCATGGCGTCGCTCGCCGCGCAAACGGCGGCCGCGACCGAGCCGCCGCGCCGGCCGCGACGCAGCCGGCTGCCGCGCACGATGCGGGCAGTGGCCAGGCGGGTGCCCGCTCGGCTGCGCCGCGAGCCTGCCCGCTGACCGCCTGCCGGGCACGCTGCGTGCCCGATCTCGCGGCCGCGCCGCACGCGATACGACTCGGACGAATCGGGCGTAGTCGACTTCCCGGTCGGCGGTCCAGCAGCCTGACGAAGATCGCCGGAGGTGGCTCTCGCAGCTCACGCGTCCCCATCAGTACGGCATTCTGCACAGACTGCGTGCCGGAATGCGCGCTTTGTCCGATGTGTGGGTACGATTTGGGAACCTTCAAGAAACTACTCATGTGTAATTCGTTTCTTTACCTTGACTTCACAGAGGTGCTGACCGATGCTACTTCCGACGGCGTAAGTGAAGGCCACCGCTGATCACGGTGGGTAACCGAAGCCCAAGCAGTCGCTCGATCCGCATCCGGCGAATCCCCCGCTCACCGGAAGAAGATCGATGGCCCGACAACCGCTTCCGGCGAATCCCCCGCTCACCGGAAACGAGCGTCAACGGCTCAGGACGCCTCCGGTGGTTCCCCCGCCCGCCGGAGGCTTCTTGGTTTAAGCGGCACTTTCGTGCGGCGGCTCAGCCCTTGGGCTGGCGACCGCGACGCTGCGCGGCCCGGACGGCCGCAGGACTCGGTGCCGACTTCTTCTTCCGTCGGGTCGACGTCGCGTCTTGCTCGTCCTGCTCGTCGGCGTTCTCCGAGTTGACCGGGGTCGACTTGCGGATCGTCACCTTGCCCGACTCGAGATCAATGCGCTTGCCGCCCGAGCTGTCGCCGATCTCCTCGCGCGTGGACTGCAGCCGACGCTTCTCTTCATCCATGTGCCGTTTGGCCGGATTGAAGAGGGTGTCGAGCCCCCACTGCGTCATGACATAAAGGTTACGTCCTCGCGACGGTACGCGCCGCCGTACTGGCTGGCGCCGTAAGCGGCTCGTAGCCTGGATCGGGTGAGCCTTTTCAGCCGCACCAAGACCGAACTCGTCACTCCCGACCATGCGCTGCGGGGTCGCGACCGTTACGAGTTCGCAGTCCCGGACACGCACTTCGTCACCGGCCGTCCGATCAAGCCACCGTTCCCCGAGGGATACCAGCGCGCGGTCTTCGGCCTCGGCTGCTTCTGGGGCGCTGAGGAGATCTATTGGCAGCAGTCCGGCGTGTGGACGACCGCAGTCGGCTACACGGGCGGGTACACCGCGCACCCCGACTATGAGGAGGTCTGCTCCGGGCGTACCGGGCACACCGAGGCCGTCCTCGTCGTCTTCGACCCGGACGAGACCAGCTACGCCGCGATCGTTGCGAAATTCTTCGAGGTGCACGACCCGACCCAGGGCATGCGGCAGGGCAACGACGTCGGAACCCAGTACCGCTCCGGCATCTACTACACCGACGACACGCAGCGAGCGATCGCCGAGCAGGCGAAGAAGGTGTACTCCGCCAAACTCAGCGAGCTCGGCTACGGCGCCGTGACCACGGAGGTAGCACCGCTGCGCGAGTTCTATTACGCCGAGGGCTACCACCAGCAGTACCTCGCCAAGAACCCGAACGGCTACCGCTGCCACGCCACCACCGGGGTGAACTTCCCGCTCGACCAGCTCTGATCCGTCGCCCGATTCGGGCGGGGCATTACGCTCGACGGCATGCCGGAGCTGCCTGAGGTCGAAGCTCTGGCCACGTTCTTGCGCGAGCGTGCAGTCGGCCGGAACATCGCGCGCGCGGACGTTGTCGCAATCAGCGCGGTGAAGACGTTCGACCCGCCGATCTCCGCGCTGACCGGGGCGTACCTGGTGGACGTCGAGCGGCACGGGAAGTTCCTCGACATAGTTGTCGCGTCCGAGGCCGCGGGCGAGGTCCTGCACCTGATCACGCACCTGTCGCGGGCCGGCTGGCTGCACTGGCGGGAGTCGCTGCCGCCTGCGCCGCCGCGGCCCGGCGGCAAGGGACCCATCGCGTTCCGGCTGCACCTCGCGCCCGAACTGCCCGGCGGTCCGACGGCCGGCTTCGACCTCACCGAGGCCGGAACGCAGAAGCGGCTGGCCGTCTACCTCGTCCGCGAGCCACTCGAGGTGCCGGGCGTCGCCCGGCTCGGCCCGGACGCGCTCACGGTCGCGGTGCACGAGCTGGCCGCGCTCCTGGCCGGCCAGCGTGCGCAGCTCAAGCGAGTGATCACCGACCAGACGGTGCTGGCCGGCATCGGCAACGCCTATTCGGACGAGATCCTGCACACCGCGAAGCTGTCGCCGTTCAAGCTGGCCGCCAAACTCAGCGCGGATGAGATCGCACGGCTGCACGAGGCGATGATGAGCGTGTTGCAGGACGCGGTGGCCCGCTCGGTCGGGCAGAGGGCGGCGACGCTGAAATCCGAGAAGCGCAGCGGGCTGCGGGTGCACGCCCGCACCGGATTGCCCTGCCCGGTGTGTGGCGACACGGTGCGCGAGGTGTCCTTCGCGGATCGTTCGTTCCAGTACTGCCCGACCTGTCAGACCGAAGGACGCGAACTCGCCGACCGCCGGCTCTCGAAACTGATCAAGTAGACCTGGTGAACATTCCGCCGAAATCAAGGTCGACAGCGCTGCACGCGCCTACCCTGGAGAGTTGACGACAGCAGTTGCGTGCGGGGAGGCGGCGCAGTGAGACCGCGCAATGCGCGTTCGGCCGTCGAACCCCCGACGCGGCCGATGCTCGTCGCACACCGCGGCGCATCGTTCTCGGTGGCCGAGCACACGCTGGCCGCCTACGAAGAAGCCATCACGTTGGGTGCCGACGCGCTCGAGTGCGACGTGCGGCTCACCCGCGACGGGCACCTCGTGTGCGTCCACGATCGGACGATCAACCGGACGTCCGACGGCACCGGGATTGTCAGCGAGCTGGACCTGCCCGTGCTCGAGCAGCTCGACTTCTCGTCGTGGCACGGCGAGCTGCCCGAATCGGCCGACCGACTTCTCACCGACTCGCCCTACCACGACGGCGTCGACGCCGATCGAGTCGAACACGGCGGCGGTGTTCTCACCCTCGACAAGCTGCTGCAACTCGTCCACGACGCCGGGCGCGAGGTGCGGCTGCTGATCGAGACCAAGCATCCGACCCGCTACGCAGGCCTGGTCGAGAAAACGCTCGTCGAGGAACTCGCCCGCTTCGGCTGGGCCGGTCGGCCGGGTCCGCCGTACACGCTGCGCGAGCCGCCGAATATGGCCAACCGGGTGACCGTCATGAGCTTCGCGCCCACCGCGGTGCGCCGGGTGCGACTCCTCGCGCCGGACATCCCCACCGTGCTGCTGCTCGATCGGCTGCTGCCGCAGCGGCGGGCCGGCATCCTGCCGCTCGGCGTGCCGATCGCCGGACCGGGCCTGCACGTCCTGCACGCCGAGCCGGAGTTCGTCGCGCGGACGCACGCGCGCGGCCATCTCGTGTACGTATGGACGGTTAATGAGCCCGCCGACGTCGAGTTCGTGCTTGGCCTGGGCGTCGACACGATCATCACGGATCGCCCGTCACAGGTTTCTGCGCTGCTCGACGCGCGCTGAACGCGCGCCTTCCGGGCCGGCTGCCCTTGTTTCTCCACAGCCCGCTGCGGGCAAACCCCTTTGAGAAGGAAGGGGAGGAGGCCGCGTGGGTGTGCTGGCCGTGGCGCCCAAGCCCGCCAGTGCCGCGCTGGTACGGCATTCGATCGCCGCGGATCTGCGGGGCCGTGAGGTCGCCCAGGACCGCGTCGACGATGTCGTGCTGGTCGCCAGCGAACTGGTGAGTAACGCGGTCGTCCACGCTGCGGCACCGGACGAGGCCGAGCTGGGCGTCACATGGGAGGTCGAACCGGACGCCGTCGTCGTCCGGGTGCTGGACAGCAGCCCCGACCTGCCTCAGGGCCGCACCGCGGACGAGAACGACACGCGGGGCCGGGGCTTGTTTATCGTCGCCGCACTCGCCCTTGACTGGGGCGTGCGCCGCACCCGGCAAGGCAAGCAGGTCTGGGCCCGCCTCCCGCTGCGCTAACCGACTTGTCCGCCCTTCGTGACGTCCCGACGTACCGAACGGCGGACAACTTGGGTTAGGAGGGCAGGCCGCGGAGGACGCGCAGGGCGACGCTGAGGGTCGCCAGGTCGGCGACGTCGCGGTCGAGGGCGGCGCGCACCGTTGAGCGTGCCCGGTCGACCCGCTCCACGTGCTGCTCGACCCACGCGTCGATGCGCTCGTCCGGGCCGAGCGAGTCGGCGGTTGACGTCAACACCGCGGACGTCAACGCGGACAGCACGGCGTAGACGTCGTGCCGCGCGGCGGATCGGGCCAGCGTCGACCAGCGGTCGTCGCGCGGCAACGCGGTCACCCGGGTCAGCAATTCGTCGATGCTGAACCGCTCCGAGATCGCGTAGTGCAATTCGGCGACGACCTGCGGATCGTGGCCGGTCGCGTCGGCGATCTCCACGACGTCGAGCAGCAGGAAGGCGCTGAGCAACTCGGCGACGCGCAGCGCCAACTCGCGTGGCAGGCCGAGCCCCACCAGCGTGTCGCTGTCGTCGAACAACGCCTGCCGCTCGGCACCGCGCATAAGATCCGGGCAACGCGGCCCGCAACGCTCCACCACCGACCGGTACCGCTCGATCTCGCCGGCGACATCGGTGATGGGGAACCGGACGTCGACGAACCAACGCGTCGCCCGATCGATGAGCCGGCGGATCTCCTGGTATCCGGCGTGCTGCGCCTCGGTCGGCACCTGGTTGTCCAGCGCCTCGATCGCGGCCCACAAGGACGGGAGATCGAACACCGCCCGCACCACGCTGTAGGCGCGCGCGATCTCCGCAACCGCGGCGCCGGTCTCCTCGACAGCGCGGTGCATGAATGTCGTCCCGCTCCGGTTGATCATGTCGTTCACGACGGTCGTCGTGATGATCTCCCGGCGCAGCGGGTGGTGCGCGAGGTCGTCGGCAAAGCGCTGCGCGATCGCGGTCGGGAAGTACCCGGCAAGCACGCGCTGGAACCACCGGTCTTCGGGCAGCGTGGAGTCCTCGATGTCGTGCGTCAGCGTCATCTTGGAATACGCCACCAGCACCGAGTTCTCGGGCGAGAACAACCCGAAGCCCTCGGCCTCGCGGCGCGTGATCTCCGCGTCATCGGGCAGGAACTCGAGGTGCCGGTCGAGTTCGCCCGCGTCCTCCAAGTCCTGCATGAACCGCTGGTGCACGGATACCAGTGCGGGGCTCAACTTGCGCGCCATGCCGAGCAGCACGTTCTGGTCGTAATTGTGCCGGAGCACGTGCCGCGCGACGTCCTCGGTCGCACCGGCCAGCAACTCGTTGCGCTCGTCGCGGGTGATCGAGCCGGAAGCGACCGCACGGTCGAGCAGGATCTTGAGGTTCACTTCGTGGTCGGACGTGTCGACGCCGGCCGAGTTGTCGATCGCGTCGGTGTTGATGTGGCCGCCGCCGCGCGCGAACTCGATGCGGCCGTGCTGCGTCAAGCCGAGGTTGCCACCCTCACCGATCACCCTGCAGCGCAGGTCCTTGGCGTCGACGCGCAGCGCGTCGTTGGTCTTGTCGCCGACGTCGGCGTGCATCTCGGTGGACGCCTTGACGTAGGTGCCGATGCCGCCGTTCCACAACAGGTCGACCGGCGCGCGCAGGATCGTGTGGATCAGCTCGTTGGGCGTCATCTTCGCAACGCCGAACGGGATGCCCAGCGCGGTGGCGACCTGCGGGCTGATCGGGATTGCTTTGAGGGTGCGCGGGTAGACGCCACCACCGGTGGAGAGCTTGCCCGTCTCGTAGTCCGTCCAAGAGGAGCGCGGGAGTTCGAAGAGCCGACGCCGCTCGGCGAACGACGCTGCCGAATCCGGGTTCGGATCGAGGAATATGTGCCGGTGGTCGAAGGCGGCGATGAGCCGGATGTGCTCGGAGAGCAGCATGCCGTTGCCGAATACGTCGCCGGACATGTCGCCGATGCCTACGACGGTAAAGTCCTCGGTCTGCGTGTCGACGCCGAGCTCGCGGAAGTGATACTTCACCGACTCCCACGCGCCGCGCGCGGTGATGCCCATCGCCTTGTGGTCGTAGCCCACCGAGCCGCCGGACGCGAACGCGTCGCCGAGCCAGAAGTCGTAATCCATCGCGATCTCGTTCGCGATGTCGCTGAACGTCGACGTGCCCTTGTCCGCCGCGACGACGAGGTACGGGTCGTCGACGTCATAGCGACGCGTCTGCGGCGGCGGGACGACCTCCTGCGTGCCGTCCGAACGCGTCACCAGGTTGTCGGTGAGGTCGAGCAGGCAGGAGATGAACGTCTTGTAGCAGGCGATCCCCTCGGCGGACCACGCCTCGCGGTCGACGGACGGATCGGGCAGCCGGGTCGCGACGAAGCCGCCCTTGGCGCCGGTCGGCACGATGACCGCGTTCTTCACCATCTGCGCCTTGACCAGCCCGAGGATCTCGGTGCGGAAGTCCTCGCGCCGATCGGACCAGCGCAGCCCACCGCGCGCCACCGGACCGAAACGCAGATGGACGCCCTCTACGCGCGGTGAATACACCCAGATCTCGAAGCGCGGCCGCGGCTGAGGCAGGTCGCTGACCAGGCGTGGGTCCAGCTTCACGGCAACCGCGCTGCGTCGCACGTCCTTCTCGTCGGTCCGGTACGCGTTGGTGCGCAGCGTGGCGTTGATCAAACCGAGCAGCGAGCGCAGGATGCGGTCCTGATCGAGGCTGGCGACGTCGGCGAGCAGCCGCTCGATCAGGTCTACCCGGCTGGTGGCGCCGTTGACGAGCAGCGCCTCGCCGCCGCGGGCCGGATCGAAGCGCGACTCGAACAGCTCCACCAGCGCCTCGGCGATCGCGGTGTTGTCGATCAGCGCTTGTTCGATGTAGCCCTGGCTGAAGGTCGTCCCGATCTGACGCAGGTACTTCGCATACGTGCGCAGGATGTTCGCCTGCCACCAGGTCATATCCGTGCGCACGACGAGCGCGTTGAAGCCGTCCTGCTCGATCTCGTCGAGCCACAGCAGTCGCACGGCCTCGATGAAGTTGTGGGCGTGCGACTCGCCTAGTTCGACGCCGGTAGGCAGCCGCAGCCCGAAGTCGTAGATCCAGAGCAGCTCGCCGTCCGGCACGTCGATCTCGTACGGGCGCTCGTCGAGGACCTCGATGCCCATCAGCGTGAAGATCGGCAGCGCGCGCGCCAACGAGACCGCACGTCCGGTGCGGAACACCTTCAGCCGACTGTCCGCCGCGTCGTCATCGGGCGGTACGTAGAGGTGGAACCCGAGCCCGTTCTCGGCAGGTAGGTCGGCCAGGCGCAGGATGTCCTCGGCGGCCGTCGCGGCGTCGAAGTCCTCCTTGAAGGCCTCGGGCAGCGCGTTGCCGAAGCGGCGCAGGATGTGTTGTTTCCGGTCCTCGCCGACCGCCTCGACCAGCTTCTCGGCGAAGTCGTCGCTCCATCGCCGCGTGGCGCGCGCGACCTCTTCCTCGACGACGCGCCGCTCCGGCGAGGGCGGCTGGGTGCCCGGCCGGATGGCGATCAGCAGCTGCATACGCGCGAGGTTCAGCTCGACCATGCGGTCGTCACGGCCGATCACCTTGCCGGGCCAGTAGCCGTTGATGATCTTGGTGACGCGGCGCCGCGTCTCGGGCCCGAACCGGTCGCTCGGGAAATAGACGAGGACGCTGACGAAGTCGCGGTTCAGGTGGATGCGGGCGAAGACGCCGACGCTGCGGTGGTCGGCACGGTCGACGACCAGTTGCGCCAGCCGCAGCAGATCGGTCGTGGGTGCCTCGAGCAGCTCGTCACGCGGCAGGGTGCGCAGCGCCGCGAGCAGCTGACGGCCGGTGTGGCTGTCCGCGCGTACGCCCGAACGCAGCAGGATCTCGGCAATCCGGCGCCGAACGACCGGCACGCGGCCGACGGTTCCGTCCTCGGCGCTCGTGATGAGCCCGAGGAACACGTGGATGGTTTGCCCGGCCGACGGACTCTCGGGCGTGACGACGGTGACGCAGTCGTAGTGCGCGGAGCGGCGCACCGTCGACATCAGCGGCGACTTGAAGATCACGAGCGGCGCGCCGCTGCGATAGGCCGGCAGCAGCTCGAGCGGCGAGATGCGCGCAGTACCGCGCAGCACTCCTTCCGCGTCGTCGTCCTGAGAGCGGGCCCGTGGGCTGGCGAGCTCGTTGGCGGAGTACGCGGCATGGCCGAGGATCATGTAGTTGCCGTCGGCCAGCCAGCGCAGCAGCTCGCCCGCCTCTTCGCTGGTCTCCCGGTCGAACTGGCCCGGATCGGCCTTGAGCTGATCGGCCAGTTGGTGGATCAGTTGGTACATGTGCGGCGCGTCGGAGACTGCGTAGAGCACGTCGTCGAGCACCCGGTCGAGATCGGTCGCCAGTTCGTGGTGCTCCTCGGCCGGCACCGCGTCGACTTCGAGATGGATCCACGACTCGACCATCGCGCCTTCGGGCACGTCCGCGTTGTCGTCCAGGTCGTAGATCCGCATCATGGCGCCGCCCGCGTCGCGCACGACGACGATCTGCGGATGGAGCACGCGTTCCGGCGTTTGCCCGATGCGGTCCAGCTCGGCGAGCAGCGACTCGATGATGTAGGGCGCGTCCTGCGCCACGATGTCGACCGCTGTGGTGTCACCGTCCAGGTCGCGCACCCGCAGCAGGGTCTGCCCCCACGGACGCACCAGCCCGAAGCCCAGCGCGTCGCGGGCCAGTTCGTTGAGCGCCTCGGCGCTGCGGCCGGGCAGCTGGCTGCCGGCGTGCGCAAGGTAGCGCCGGGCGAAGACTGCGGAGTCGACGACCGCGGCACCGGTATGGGCGCCGGCGTGCGTGTCGGTCATGAGGGGATCACCTCGTCGTAGTCTTACGCCCTATCAAATCACTGCCTACCGGGCGCGGCAGGATGCACGTATGGATCTCGTCCCACCCCGCCCATTGCCGACCAGCGCGTCCTACGGGATAACTGTCCGGCTTTATGCCAAACCGTCCCCTTCGGTGGTGGGTGAGCTGGCGACCGCGGTGGGGATGGCCGGCGGGCTGGTGACCGCGATCGACGTCAGCGATTCGCGGCCGACCCAGATCACGATCGATGTCACCTGCTCGGCGGTGAACGGAGAGCATGCCGCCGAAATCGTCGAAGCGATGCGTTCGGTTACGGACGTGACCGTGCACCGGGTCAGCGACCGGACGTTCCTGCTGCATCTCGGCGGCAAGATCGAGGTGACCTCGAAGGTGCCACTGCGTACCCGCGACGACCTGTCTATGGCATATACCCCTGGCGTCGGCCGGGTCGCGCTGGCGCTCGCCGACAATCCTGAGGACGTCGCGAAGCTGACCGTGAAGGGCAACGCGGTCGCGGTGGTTACCGACGGGTCCGCGGTCCTGGGGCTCGGCAACCTGGGTCCCGGCGCGGCGCTGCCTGTGATGGAGGGCAAGGCCGCGCTGTTCAAGCGGTTCGCCGACATCGACGCGTGGCCGATCTGCCTGGCCACCCAGGACGTGGACGAGATCGTGCACGCCGTGCGCGCGATCTCGCCGGGGTTCGGCGGTATCAACCTCGAGGACATCTCGGCGCCGCGCTGCTTCGAGGTCGAGGCACGGCTGCGGGAATCGCTGGACATCCCGGTCTTCCACGACGACCAACACGGCACCGCAATCGTCGTCTCGGCGGCCCTGACCAATGCGCTGCGCTGCGTCTCCAAGACGCTCGCGGCGGCGCGTGTCGTGGTCGCAGGCGGTGGTGCGGCCGGCACCGCGATCGTCAACCTGCTCCTGACCGCCGGCGCGGAGCACGTGCTCGTCTGGGATCGCGAGGGCATTCTCGCGCCGTCCGATGCGCGGCTGAATCCCGCGAAGCTGGAACTGGCGCGGCGCACCAACCCGGCCGACGTCACCGGCGACCTGCACGACGCGTTGCGCGGCGCCGACGTGTTCATCGGCGTCAGTGGGCCCGGCGTCCTCGACGCCGCGTGGATCACGGACATGGCGGCCGATCCCGTCGTATTCGCGCTGGCCAACCCGGATCCGGAAGTGGACGTCGACTCCGCGCAGCGCCGGGCCGCGGTGGTCGCGACCGGGCGCAGCGACTATCCCAACCAGATCAACAACGTGCTGGCGTTTCCCGGCGTCTTCCGTGGCCTGCTCGATGCGCGCGCCACACACGTGACCGACGCGATGCTGCTCTCAGCGGCCGACGCGCT
The DNA here is from genome assembly GCA_035642535.1 of Jatrophihabitans sp. Taxonomy (GTDB): domain Bacteria; phylum Actinomycetota; class Actinomycetes; order Mycobacteriales; family Jatrophihabitantaceae; genus Jatrophihabitans. Next base: position 30,412 of record DASQSE010000035.1, read on the forward strand.
GGCCCGCTGCGTTTCGGACGAACAACTCAACGCCACCTATATCGTGCCGTCCGCCTTCGATCCCGCGGTTGCCCACGCCGTCGCCGCGGCCGTCCAGGACGCGGCTGGAACCTCGCGGTAGGCACGTCGCGTCCCTTCATGTGGACGGTTGAAGGGACGGTGCGTCATGCGCAGACGCGGCTACGTAGCGGCAGGAATCCTCGCGGTCCTGGCAGTCGGAGCCTGCTCGCACGAATCGGGCGGCGCCGGCTCGGCTGCCGGCGCCGACAGCGCCGTCGGGGGCGGCGCCCTGTCTGCCCCTCACGCCGGTGCCCCCGCCGGCGTCCCGGACGCGCAGGCGCCCGTGAACGGCCGAGCGGCGGCCAGCGCCGGCAAGGTATCGACGAAGCTGCCGCTCGTCGACGGCGTGTACGAGATCAAGACCGCGCGGATGATCGTCGCGGTCAAGAACGTCGATACTCAGGCCGACAACGCCGAGAGCATCGTGCTCGGCGCGGGCGGTCAGGTCGACTCGGACAACCGGACAACCGGCAAGCATGCGACGGCCACGCTCCAGTTGCGCGTGCCACCGGACGCGATGCTCAAAACGATGGACGACCTGCGCGGCCTTGGTGACGCGAAGTCACAGCAGAGCTCGACGACCGACGTCACGCAGAAGGTCGTGGACGTGCGGTCGCGGGTGGCGAGCGCCACGCAGTCGATCATCCGGCTGCGCAAGCTGTTCCAGCAGGCCACCAAGGTGACCGACATCATCGCGCTCGAAAACGAGCTGAACACCCGCGAGGCCGACCTCGAGTCGCTGCAGGCCCAATACCGGGCTCTATCCCAGCAGACCTCGATGGCGACTATCAACCTGACGCTGGTGACTGCGACCAAGCACCACGCCCCGCCGCCGGCGAAGCCCTCGCACCACCGGGGCGGCTTCCTGGGCGGGCTCGAGCGCGGCTGGGACGGCTTCACGGCCGCGGCCAGCTGGGTCGCGCTGGCGGTCGGCACGCTGCTTCCGTTCCTGGTGCTGCTGCTCGCGGTGGCGATCGGCGTCCGGTTGCTGTGGCCGCGGCTGCCGCACCGGCACCACCCCGCTCCGACCCCGTCCCCGTCCGAATAACCGCCGACTACCCGCGAGTTGTCCGCCCTTCCGTACGCCATGGCGTTGCGAAGGGCGGACAACTCGCCTTAGACCTCACAGGGCGGCCGGGTCGTACGTTCACTAGAAGTGAGCCGCCTACCGCCATTCGAAGACGTCGTGACCGAACACGGCGCGGTCGTGCTGCGCGTCTGCCGCGCGGTGCTCGGGCCTGACGACGCCGAGGACGCCTGGTCGGAGACGTTCCTGGCCGCGCTGCGCGCCTACCCTCGACTGCGTCCCGACTCCGAGGTACGCGCCTGGCTCGTCACGATCGCGCACCGCAAGGCGATCGACGGCTACCGCGCGCGCAGGCGTGCCCCGCTGCCGGTCGAATCGCTACCTCACGAGCCGGCCACCGCCGACGTTCACGAGATGCCAGACGAAGAACTGCTCGCCGCGGTCGACGCACTGCCGGACAAGCAGCGCCAGGTGGTCGCGTACCGGTACCTGGCCGACCTGTCCTACGCCGCGATCGCGGCGATCGTCGGCGGCAGCGAGGCCGCTGCCCGGCGCAGTGCCGCGGACGGCATCGCCGCGCTGCGCCGCACCTACGCCCAGGAGGAGAAGAAATGACCGAACAGAACACGCTCGAGCGGCTGCACGCCCGGCTCGTCGAGGCCGCGGCGGCCGACGGCTCGCTCGACGTCGCATACCGCACGGTCGACACGCCGGTCGGCACGCTGCTGCTGGCCGCGACGCCCGCCGGACTGGTGCGCGTCGCCTACGCCATCGAGGGCCACGAGTCGGTGCTGGCGAAGCTCGCCGACCGGATCAGCCCGCGCGTGCTGCGCGCCCCGCGCCGGCTCGACGACGTCGCACACGAACTCGACGACTACTTCGCCGGCAAGCGCCGGGTGTTCGACCTGCCGATCGACCTGCAACTCGCCTCCGGCTTCCGCCGCGAGGTGTTGCAGACGCTGCCGACGATCGCGTACGGCACGACGGCGAGCTACTCCGCCGTGGCTGCGCACGCCGGCAGCCCGCGTGCAGTTCGGGCCGCCGCGTCGGCCTGCGCCACCAACCCGCTGCCGATCGTCATCCCGTGCCATCGCGTGGTGCGCAGCGACGGCACGCCGGGCGGCTACCTCGGCGGCCCGGTGGCCAAGCAGACCCTGCTGTCCTTGGAGGCGGCGTGACCGACTGGCCGCGCCGCGTCGACGCGGCCGATTGGCCGTCGCTCGCCGCCGAGCTGGACGACTACGGCACCGCGTTGCTGCCGCAGCTCCTGACGGCACAGGAGGCGAAGGAGATCGCCGCGCTGTATCCCGACGACGGCCGGTTCCGCGCGACGGTCGACATGGCCCGACACCGGTTCGGGCGGGGCGAGTACCGCTACTTCGCCCCGCCTTTCCCGGCCGCGGTGGACGGGTTGAAGCACGCGCTCTATCCGCACCTGCTGCCGATCGCCCGCGACTGGTACGCCAGGCTCGGTCGGCCGACCCCGTGGCCGGACACGCTCGACGAGTGGCTCGACATGTGCCACGCCGCCGGGCAGACGAAGCCGACGCCCATCCTGTTGCGCTACGGCGCCGGTGACTGGAACGCGCTGCACCGCGATCTCTACGGCGAGCTCGTCTTCCCGCTGCAGGTGGTGATCAACCTCAACGAGCCGGGCGTCGACCACACGGGCGGCGAGTTCCTGCTCGTCGAGCAGCGGCCGCGCGCCCAGTCACGTGGCCACGCCACCCTCATCCCGCATGGCCACGGACTGATCTTCACCACCCGCGACCGCCCGGTGCGCTCCGCGCGCGGTTGGTCGGCCGCGCCCGTCCGGCACGGCGTGTCGACGATTCGCTCCGGCGAGCGCTACACGCTCGGCCTCGTCTTCCACGACGCCAACTAATAGTCGCTCGGGGACTTCGTCCCTCGCGACGGATGCGGCGTCAAGCCAACTCGGCAGCGGCGGTGAGGAAGCGGTCGTTCTCCGCGGGCGTGCCGATCGTGACGCGCGCACCCGAGCCGGCGAACGGCCGCACGATCACCTTGCGCTCCTCGCAGCCGGCGGCCCAGTCGACCGTCGCATCGCCGAGCGGCATCCAGACGAAGTTGGACTGGCTGGGCGGCACCTCGTAGCCGATGTCGAGCAGGGCGGCACGCACCCGCTCGCGCTCGCGGACCAGATCGGCCACCCGCGCGAGCAGCTCGCGCTCGGCCTGCGGCTCCAGGGACGCCAGCGCGGCAGCCTGCGCCACGGTTGTCACTGCGAACGGCACCTGCGTCTGGCCGACCGCCCTGGTCAGCGCCGGGTCGGCCGCGATCGCGTAGCCAACGCGTAACCCGGCCAGCCCGTACGCCTTGGAGAAGGTGCGCAACACGATCAGGTTGTCGAACTCGGGCAGCAGCGTCAGCCCGTCCGGCACGTCCGGATCGGAGACGAACTCGCGGTACGCCTCGTCGAGCGCGACGACGACGTGTTCCGGGACGGCGCGGAGAAAACTCAGTAGCGCATCCTTGCCGACAGCCGTGCCGGTCGGGTTGTTGGGGTTGCAGACGAATACCAGCCGGGTCTTGCCGGTGATGCGCTCGGCCATCGCATCCAGGTCATGGACGTGATCGCGCAGCGCGACCTGGATCGACGACGCCCCGCTGACCGCGGCAATGATCGGGTACGCCTCGAAGGAGCGCCACGCGTAGATGACCTCGTCGTCCGCGTCCGCCACGGCCTGGACGAGCTGCGTGCACAGCGACACCGAACCGCAGCCGACCCGCACCTGCGCGACGTCCACGCCGTACTTCGCGGCCAGCGCCGCGGTCAGCTCGACCGAGTGGCTGTCCGGGTAACGGTTGATCTCGCCGGCCGCCGCAGTGATGCGTTCGACCACGTGCGGCAGCGGCGGGTAAGGCGTCTCGTTGCTCGCCAGCTTGATCGCGCCCGGCACCGTTCGTCCCGGGACGTATGCCGGCATCGAGGCCAGCACAGGCCGCAGTCCCACGCTCACGGAGTCCACCCTTCCACACGTCGAGTGGGCCAAGCGGACCCTACAGATTGCCGCGGCGCTCCTGCTCGCGCTCGATCGCTTCGAACAGGGCCTTGAAGTTGCCCTTCCCGAAGCCGAGGCTGCCGTGCCGTTCGATCAGCTCGAAGAAGACGGTGGGGCGGTCGCCGACGGGTCTCGTGAAGATCTGCAGCAGGTAGCCGTCCTCGTCACGGTCGACGAGGATGCCGCGTTGCTTCAGCTCCTCCACCGGAACTCGAACGGTGCCGATCCGGGCGCGCAGCTCGGGGTCCTCGTAGTACGAGTCGGGAGTGTCCAGGAACTCCACGCCGCGGCGGCGCATCTCGTCGACGGTTGCGAGGATGTCGTTGGTCGCGAGGGCGATGTGTTGGCAGCCCGCGCCTGTGTAGAACTCCAGGTACTCGTCGATCTGCGACTTCCGCTTGCCGAGCGCCGGTTCGTTGAGCGGGAACTTGACGCGGTGGTTGCCGTTCGCGACAACCTTGGACATCAGCGCGGAGTACTCGGTGGCGATGTCGTCGCCGATGAACTCGGCCATGTTCACGAAGCCCATGACTCGGTTGTAGAAGTCGACCCATTCGTCCATCTGGCCGAGTTCGACGTTGCCGACGCAGTGGTCGATCGCCTGGAACAGCCGCCGTTCGGGTGACGTCATCGTCGAGCTCTGCGGCACGAAGCCGGGCAGGTAGACACCGTCGTAGCGGGATCTGTCGACGAGGGTGTGCCGCGTCTCGCCGTAGGTCGCGATCGCCCCGACGCGGACGGTGCCGTGCTCGTCGGTCACGTCGTGCGGCTCGTCCAGAACGGTGGCGCCGCTCGCGCGAGCGTGCGCGACGCACTTGTCGACGTCCGGCACCTCGAGCGCGAGGTCGACCACGCCGTCCCCGTGCTGGCGGTGGTGGTCGGCGTAGCGGCTGGCCGGGTCGACCGCCCCGACGATGACGAAGCGGGCCGAGCCGGCGCGCAGCACGTATGCCTTGTGGTCGCGATTGCCGGTCTCCGGGCCGCTGTACGCGACGCGCGTCATCCCGAAGGCGTGCTGGTAGAAGTGCGCGCTCTGCGTTGCGTTGCCGGAGACGAAGACGACGGCGTCCATCGCGGTGACCGGGAAGGGGTCGCGCGACTCGTCATAGTCGACGAGGCCGACCAGTTGCTTCAGCCGCTCGACGGTGAGCTCGGCCTGGCGTTCTTCCGGGGTGAGTTCAACATCAGTCACCCGGCCAGCCTGCGCGTCGCGACCGGCGCTGGGCAAGTGTTGCTCACTTGTTCGCGCAACCTGCACACAATGCCCAGACATATCGGACGTCGACTGAACACCTTGGTCAGGATGCCTAGTGGAGCCTTCGCTTTTCGCCGTGTCCTGCCGGGGAAGTGGGCTCCGCGGCCCTAGCCTGGTGCTCGTCGTGACCACGTATGTCGCCGTATTCGCGCTCGTCCTCGCCTACGTCGCCCTGGTGGCGGCGTATCTCGCGCTGCGCACCCTCGCCAAGCTGCGCCAGGCGGCGGCCGTCCTCGCGAAGGGGGCCCGTGGCCCGGAGGCGCGCGCGTCGCTGATCGAGGCCACGCATCGCAACACCGAGCGCACCGAGGTCATCGCCGAGGAGATCGCCGACCTGCGTGCGCTCGTCGCAGACGGCATGAAGCAGCGCAAGGAGCCGCGCGGCGGTCAGGTCCAGGGTGCGCTGACCAACGTCGCGCTCGTCCGCTACGACGCCTTCGGGGAGATGTCCGGACGGATGTCGTTCTCGCTCGCGCTGCTCGACGAGCGTGGCGACGGGGTCACGATCAGCGCGATCGCCGGGCCGTCCGATACTCGCGTCTATGCCAAGGCGGTCGCCGGCGGCAAGGGCGAGCACGAGCTGTCGCCCGAGGAGGCGCAGGCCGTCTCATCCGCGCTGGCGAAGCGCCGCGGCCTGCTGAGCCGCAAGTCCGCCTGACCGAGCCGTAGGCTCGCCGCCGTGAACACGATCGCGTTCCTCGGCCCGAAGGGGACGTTCGCACACGCCGCATTGCACACTCTGCCCGCAGCCGCCGGCGCGACGCTGGTTCCGATGGCCAACGTGACGCTCGCGATCGACGCAGTGCGGGCCGGTCAGGCCGACGCCGCGCTCGTCCCGCTGGAGAACTCGGTCGAGGGCGCCGTGCCGGCCACCTTGGACGAGCTGGCCGGTGGCGCGCCACTGATCATCGCCGAGGAGACCTACCTCGACGTCACCTTCGAGTTGCTGGCCCGGCCAGGCACGCAGCTCGCCGAAATCCGCTCGGTCGCAACGCATCCGCACGCCGAGGCTCAGGTGCGACGCTGGCTCATCACCAATCTGCGCGACGCGCACGTGGCGCTCGTCGGCTCGACCGCGCTCGCCGCGCAGACGGTCGCCTCCGGCGAGTACGAAGCTGCGGTCGGCGCGGCGGTGGCGGGCGAGTTGTACGGCCTGGACGTTGTCGCGCACGACATCGCCGACAACGAGGCCGCCGTGACGCGCTTCGTGCTGCTGACTCCGCCGGCTCCGCCGCCGCCGCCCACCGGCAACGATCGGACGACCCTGGTGGCCTACCTCGGCGACGACCACGCCGGCGCACTGCTCGAGATCCTGTCCGAGTTCGCGACCCGAGGCGTCAACCTCACGCGCATCGAGTCGCGGCCCACGAAGGGGCGCATCGGCCAGTACTGCTTCTCGATCGACTGCGAAGGGCACATCCTCGAAGAGCGCGTGGGCGACTCGATCGCTGCCCTGCACCGGGTGTGCGCCGACGTCCGCTATCTCGGCTCGTACCCGCGCCGGGACGGCGAACAGGGCCCTGTCCCGCGGGGCCGGCGCGACCCGGAGTTCGTCGAGGCCCGTGCCTGGCTGTCGAAGGTACGAGAGACGGGAGCCTCATGACCGTGCCGATGGATGCGGACGACCGCCCCGAACCGCCGCTCTTGGGCGACGAGCGCGCCACCCTCATCGGCTTCCTGGACTACCAGCGCGCGACGCTCGAGTGGAAGTGTTCCGGCCTCGATCCGGAGCAGCTCGCGCGGCGGGCGATGCCGCCGTCCACCATGTCGCTGCTCGGGTTGGTGCGGCACCTCGCCGAGGTCGAGTGGAGCTGGTTCGACCGTTTCGGGATGGACGGCTATCGCCGCGATCCGTACTTCTTCTCGATGGAGGATCTCGACCGCGACTTCGACGGCGCGCAGGCCGATCCGGCGTTGGTCACCGAGGCGTTCGAGAAATGGCATTCGGCGATCGAGGAGGCACGCGCAGTGGTCGCCGGCCACGAGTTGGACGCCGGCTTCATGCACCGGCGCTGGGAACGCGAGGTCTCGCTGCGGTGGGTGCTCACACACATGATCGAGGAGTACGCCCGGCACAACGGGCACGCGGACCTGCTGCGCGAGGCGATCGACGGAGCGAAGGGCGAATAGTCGCGCCGGCGCGCTACAGGTAGAGGCCGGTGTTCTGTTCGTTGCGCTCGGATGCCACCGCGTGCACGTCCCGTTCGCGCAGCAGCAGGTACTCGTCGCCGGCGATCTCCACCTCGAACCGGTCGTCCGGGCTGAACAGCACCCGATCGCCGACCTGCACCGATCGGACGTGATTGCCGACCGCCAGCACCTCGGCCCAGGCGAGCCGCTTGGACACCTGCGCCGTCGCCGGGATCAGGATGCCTCCGGACGAGCGCCGCTCGCCCTCCTCGCGCGGCTCTCGCACGAGCACGCGATCGTGCAGCATCTGAATCGGCAGCCGGTCCGCCATGTGCAGAAGCCTACGGCGCTGTCGGAACGTGCCTAATTCGCGGTGGTTCGGGCGTCGCGTCGTAACAAGTCTGTGTCAGTCGGCACCGAAGATCCGGCCTGGCGTTACGCTGCCGGACATTGCGTGGGCAACCCCCGCGGCGCGGACCATTTCCCGGCTCCGTTCGCTGAAGAGAGGACGTTATGGCGTTTTCATCTCGGAATAAGGTCACCGTGCTCGCCGTAGCCGCCGTCACCGCGGTCGTGCTGGCGGCGTGCGGTGCCGGCAAGAATGACCAGAACACACCTGCACCCGGCGGTAGTGGCGGGCCGAGCGCCACCGGATCGCTCACAATCGGCACGACCGACTCGATCATCGCTCTCGATCCGGCCGGCTCGTACGACAACGGCTCGCTGGCGGTCGAGGACAACATCTATCAGTTCCTGATGAACGTCCCGGCCGGTGGCAAGGCCCCCGAGCCCGACGCGGCGCAGAGTTGCGATTTCAGTTCTCCGAAGGTCTACGAGTGCACGCTCAAACCGGGCCTCAAGTTCTCCAACGGCGACCCGCTGACCGCGAAGGACGTCGCGTTCTCGTTCCAACGGATCGTGACCATCAACAACCCGAACGGCCCCGCTTCGCTGCTCGGCAACATGAAGTCGGTCAAGGCCGACGGCGACAGCAAGGTCGTCTTCACGCTGAACAACCCGAACGACCAGACCTGGCCGTTCGTGCTCGGTACGTCGGCCGGCCCGATCGTCGACTCGAAGGTCTTCGCTCCGGACAAGCTGCTGCCCGATGGTCAGGTAATCGGCTCCGGCCCGTTCCGGATCAGCAGCTACCAGAAGAACCAGCTCATTCAGTACGAGGCCAACCCGAACTACAGCGGGCCGAACACGCCGAAGACCGCCCAGATCACGGTGAAGTACTACACGTCGTCGGACAACATGAAGCTCGACGTCCAGACCGGCGCGATCGACATCGCCTGGCGCACGCTCACCCCGGTGGACATCGCCTCCCTCAAGACCGACAGCAATGTCAAGGTGCTCACCGGTTCGGGCGGCGAACTGCGCTATATCGTGTTCAACCTCAAGACGATGCCCGGCAACAACGAGGCGCAAAAGCTCGCGATCCGGCGGGCGATGGCGTACTCCATCGACCGCAACGACCTCGCCACCAACGTCTACAAGGGCACCTTCCAGCCTGCGTACTCGATGGTTCCGCAGGGCATCGCCTACGCGACCGAGCCGTTCAAGGACGTCTACGGCGCGTCGCCGAACCCGGACAAGGCGAAGAGCGTGCTCCAGGCCGCGGGCGTGTCGACGCCGGTGACGCTGCACATCGACTACGTGTCGGACGGGCACTACGGCACGACCTCCGGCGACGAGTACAACCAGATCAAGCGGCAGCTGGAGTCGACGGGCCTGTTCAAGGTGAGCCTGCAGGGAACCGCGTACACCACTTACAGCGAGGAGCGGGTCAAGGACACCTACCCGATCTACCAGCTCGGTTGGTTCCCCGACTTCGTCGATGGTGACAACTACCTATTCAACTTCCTCAACCCGGAGAACTTCGTGCACGCGCACTACTGCGACAACACCACGAACGCGCCGTGCGTGAAGGACGGGGTACTGCCGCTGCTGACGCAGGAGGAGACCAAGACGGGTCAGGCACGCGCCCAGGCCTTCGCCGAGATCCAGAAGAAGCTCGCGACAGGCACGATGCCGTACCTCCCGCTGCTGTCCGGTAAGCAGGTCGCAGTGACAGGGACGGACATCAGCGGCGTCCAGGAAACCCTGGACCCGACCTACCAGTTCCGCATGTGGCTGTTCAGCAAGAGCTGACCGGACTCTGGCGATGACCGGGCACGCGCGGCGCACCGCGTCGCGCGTGCCCGGTGCATGTTGGAACATCTGGGAAGGTTCTTAGTCGTGGCCATGACTGAAACCTCCTCGGGGTCGCTGCGGACGTACCTCATCACGCGGCTGCTGCTGGTGATCCCGATGGTGTGGATCCTGGTGACGCTCGTGTTCTTCGTGCTGCGCGTCGTCGGCGACCCGATCAAGGCGGCCTTCGCGGGACGACTGCCGCCGGCCCAGATCGCCCAGCGCGAGCACGCTGCCGGCCTCGACCGCCCGTTGCTCACGCAGTACTGGGAGTACCTCAAGGGCGTCGCGCAGGGCGACTTCGGCAAAGCGATCACCGACAACGAGCCGGTCAGTGAGATCCTCAAGGTCAACGGTGCGGCAACCCTCGAGCTGACGTTCTGGGCGGTCGTCGTCGCTCTCGTGCTCGGCGTGCCGCTCGGACGTATCGCCGCCCGCCACCGCGACCGGCTCCCCGACGTCGGACTGCGGCTGTTCGGCGTGCTGGCGTACGCGATCCCGGTGTTCTTCCTGGGCCTGCTGCTCAAGCTGCTGTTCGGCGTGAAGCTGCTCTGGCTGCCGGTGTCCGGCCGGGCGTCACCCGATGTCGAAGTCGCGATCAACGACGTGACGCCGAATACGCACATCTATCTGATCAACGCAATTCTCTACGGCGACAACGGGTACATCTGGGACGTGATCAAGCACACCATCCTGCCGGCGATCACGCTCGGCCTGCTCGTGACCGGGATCTTCCTGCGCCTGGTTCGGGTGAACCTCCTGCAGACGCTGCGCTCGGACTACGTCGAGGCGGCGCGGGCACGCGGCGTTCGGGAGGGCCGCGTGGTGCGCAAGCATGCGTTCAAGAACGCGCTGATCCCGGTCGTCACGGTGATGGGGCTGCAGGTTGCCGCCCTGCTCTCCGGTGCCGTCCTCACCGAGACGACGTTCGAGTGGCAGGGCATCGGCTTCAAGTTCTACTACTACCTGCAGCGACAGGACTACATCGCTGTGCAGGGCATCGTGACCGCGATCGCCGTCATCGTCGCGTTGATCAGCTTCCTCATCGACGTCATCGCAGCGGTCATCGACCCCCGCGTGAGGTTCTGACATGACCATCAACGTCTCCGAGCTCGAGGGCGGCGGCGGGCTGCCGAGCGCAAGCAAGCACAGCCGCATACCGGGCGTCGACGCGATGCGGGCAACCGCCGGGTTCCAGCGGGGGATGCTGGTCTTCGGCGCCAGCATCGTCCTGTTCTTCGCCGTGGTCGCGATCTTCGCGTCGTGGATCGCGCCGTACGGCTTCAATGACGACCGGACCAAGAGCGGCAAGGTGTTCGGCCGGCTCATCGCGCCGTCCAGCCAGAACTGGTTCGGCACGACCGCAGGCGGGGAGGACGTCTTCTCCCGCGTCGTTTTCGGGGCGCAGACCGCGCTCGAGGTGATTCTGCTCGCCGTTGCCATCGCGATCGTCGCCGGCGTGCCGCTCGGGCTCATCTCCGGATACCTCGGTGGCTGGCTCGACCGGGTGCTGGTGCTTGTCACCGACGCGCTCTTTGCCTTTCCGTCGCTGCTGCTCGCGATCATCGTCAACATCGCGATCGCCGGCGGGACGAGCAGCAAGCTCGGTGGCATCATGGCCGCCGCGATCTCGATCACGGTCGTCTACGTTCCGCAGTACTTCCGGGTGGTGCGGAACGCGACGGTGGCGGCCCGTGACGTGCCTTATGTCGAGGCGGCCCGCGCGCTCGGCGCCCCATCTCGCATCGTCATGATCCGCTACATCTTCGGCAACGTCGTGCAGACCGTCCCCGTCATTGCCACCCTCAACGCGGGCGACGCCATCCTCACCCTCGCCGGGCTCGGCTTTCTCGGCTACGGCATCGAGCCGTCCGCCGGCGCGGAGTGGGGACACGATCTGAGCCGCGCCGTCAGTGACACGGCCGCCGGCATCTGGTGGACGGGCCTCTACCCGGGCCTCGCGATCGTTCTCATCGTGGTCGGCGTGACCTTGGTCGGCGAGAGTCTCAACGACGTGCTCAACCCGCTGCTCCGCACCGCGAAGGTGAGCCAAGTCGTCCTGCCGCCGCGCACGGCGGAGGCGGAGGAGGCGGCCCAGTGAGCCAGCCGGTGCTCGACGTCAAGGATCTGCGGGTTTGGTACTCCGGCCCGTCAGCGCCCGTTCGGGCGGTGGACGGCGTGTCGTTCACGCTGCGGCCGGGTGAGGTGCTGGGCCTGGTCGGCGAGTCCGGCTGCGGCAAGTCGACCCTCGGGCGCGGGCTGATGGGCTTGATGCCACGCGGCGCCGCGGTCGACGGATCCGTGCAGTTCGACGGTGCCGACCTCCTCGCCTTGCCGCCCAAGCGACGCGACCGCCTGCGCGGGGCGGGCATGGGTCTCATCTTTCAGGAGCCAATGACCCGGCTCGACCCGCTCATGCGGGTGAGCGCGCACTTCGAGGAGGCGCTGAAGACGCACGCGAAGGAACTGTCGAAGAAGGAGCGCGAAACGCGGGCGCTCGAGGCACTGCGCGCGCTCGGCATCCCGCCCACGCGCTACCGGAACTACCCGCACGAATTCTCCGGCGGCATGCGACAGCGGATCATGATCGCGCTCGCGCTCTCGCTGCGCCCGAAGTTCATCGTCGCCGACGAGCCGACCACCGCGCTGGACGTGCTCGTCGAGGCGCAGATCCTGCGTATCCTCGCCGACATCCGCGAGCGGTACGCGCCCGCGATCCTGCTGATCACGCACAACCTCGGCATCGTCGCCGAGGCGTGCGACCGGGTCGCGGTGATGTACGCAGGCCGGATCGTCGAGCAGGGGCCGGTGCGCGAGATCTTCGCAGCGCCGTCGCACCCGTACACGCAGGCGTTGCTGCGTTCCGTGATCTCGCTGAACACGCGCGAGCTGACCTCCATCCCGGGTGCGCCGCCCGACCTCGTCGCCCCGCCGCCGGGGTGCCGATTCCATCCGCGCTGCGAACACGCGATGCAGGTGTGCCCGACTCGGCAACCTCCGTCCTTCGAGCCGCATGAGTCGGAGTGCTGGCTGCTCGACGACTCGCTTTCCCAGCTAGACCGGACCCCGATGATGCGAGTGGAGGTGTCTGTTGCCGACGAAGCCTGACACCGCCACCGAGGCGCCACTCGTCGAGATCACCGACCTGCACGTGTATTTCGCGCTGCGCACGAATGCACTGGCCCGGTTGATAGGGCGCTCCTCCGGCACGGTTCGCGCGGTCGACGGCGTGACGGTGTCGCTCGCGTACGGCGAGGTCCTCGGCGTGGTCGGCGAATCCGGCTCGGGCAAGTCGACGCTGGGCCGCGCGCTGCTCGGGCTCGTGTCCGCCTCGGGCGGCAGCATCCGCTATCAGGGCCGGGAGCTCACCGGCCTGTCGGAGGCGCGGCTGCGCCCGCTGCGGCGCGAGTTGCAGATGGTGTTCCAGGACCCGCACGCTTCGCTGAACCCGTCGATGACGGTCGGCCGCTCGGTCGGCGACGCGCTGCGCATCCACGGCATCGGCGGCAACAGCCGGGAGCGCCGGGAGGCGGTGCTGGCCGCGTTGGAGCGGGTCGGCCTCGCGCCCGGTGAACGATTCATCGACAAGTACCCGCCCGAGTTGTCGGGCGGGCAGAAGCAGCGCGCCGTCATCGCCCGGGCGATCATCCTCGGGCCCAAGCTGCTGGTTGCGGACGAGCCGATCTCGATGCTCGACATGTCGGTGCGCGCGAAGATCCTCGGGCTGCTGGACGAGCTGCGCCGCGATTTGGGGCTCACTTACGTCTACATCACCCACGACCTCGCCTCGGCTCGCTTCTTCTGCGATCGCATCGCGATCATGTACCTCGGCAAGGTCGTGGAGATCGGGCCGACGGACGAGATCTTCGCCAATCCGCGACACCCGTACACGAAGGCGCTGCTGCGCGCCGTGCCCGACCCGGATCCCACCCGGGAGATGTCGCGCGACCTCCCGCGCGGCGAGATTCCAGACGCCGCGGATCCGCCGCTGGGCTGCACCTTCCATCCACGCTGCCCGTCCGCGTTCGCGCCCTGCGGATGGGAGCCGCGCGACGCTCGGATGGTGCTGGAGCAGCGCTGGACGACGGTCGACGCGGAGCAGTTCCAGGCCGAATCGCGCTTGGTGCACGACGGCGCGCCGTTCGCCTCCGGCGACGCGGTGCACGCGGCCGGCGGCTCGCCGGGCGAGGTACTGGAGTTGCTCGAGAATGAGCGCACTGCGCGCCCCGACGACCCGCTGTGGAGGGGCGTGGCCGGCATGTCCGTCGACGGGCGTTCGGTGCTGATGGACATGCGGCCCGCGGTGGAACCGCAACTGCGGCCCGTCGACGGCTCGGACGTGTTGGTGTCCTGCCACCTCTACCACCCGCCCGAGGGGACCGAGCCGCCACCGCATTAGCGCGTGTGTCACCAGCAAGCCCACATCGCCGCGTTCGCGTGCATCGCGGCGGCGTAGTTCGTGTGCGCTCCGGACGCGACGGCGCGCAGCGCGGCGAGCGCTTCGGAGACTTCGACCGCGCCGGCTCGCCACGTTTCGTGCGCGGCGAGCTGCGCCGCGGCCGCGCTGCCCGTCCACGTGTCGTGCAGCGCCTGCACCCGGCCGTCCACCTCACTGCGCGCGCGGGACAGGTGCGCGGCAAACAGCTCGAGCCGGTCGGTGAACTCCGCCAGCCGGTCGAGATCGACGGCCACACGAGTCACTGCGCGGTTCCCGCGAAGCTCGTG
>DASQSE010000036.1:0-60948 GCA_035642535.1 Jatrophihabitans sp.
TCGATACGAGGGCGGACGTCCGCCCGGAGCGCGCCGCCCCGGCGATGAGCAGCGAGGTGCCCGTCGCGAGTCCGAACGTCAAAGTCTCACAGCGCTGCTCGTCGGGCAGATCGACCAACCCGATCGCAACGTCTGCCGCACACACTGGGTCCGCGAGCACCGCGTGGGGCAGCGCCGTGGGCAGCGGCGGCACCCAGGGGCGGTGCGCCGGCGCGTGTTCGTACCGCTGCGCGGCCTGCTGTACCGCGTCGACGAGTTTGCTGAGATCACTCGGCGCATCCGCATGTGCTGCCGCCGCGGCGGGGCGTCGCCACGGCCCCAGCACGTCGACGCTGACCCGCTCCGTGTCTGCCGCAGCGCTGCGCGCGGACGCGTGCGCGACCTGGAAGCAGGTGAGCGTCGTGCCCGCGCGCAGGTAGCCCCGGCCGGGTCGGGAGCGCTCGATGGACGCCGCCACGGCAGAGCCGATCACGTCGCTCGACTCGGCTGGATCGGTGACCCGCAGCGCGACGCGCAGGCTGGTGTTCGCCCTGATCTCTGCGGACACCGCGCTGCCGGGTCGCTGTGTCGCGAGCACGAGATGCACGCCCAGCGAGCGACCCCGCTGCGCGACGCCGACCAGCCCGCGGAGGAACTCCGGCAACTCCTCGGCGAGCGCTGCGAACTCGTCCACGACGATGATCAGCCGCGCGACGATCTCGCCGATGCGGGCGTGTCGGTAGCTGTCGAGGTCGCGAGCGCCTGCTTCGGTAAATAGGCGTTCGCGGCGGCGGAGTTCGCTGTTGAGTGCGCGGAGTGCGCGTTCGGTCAGGTACGGGTCGAGATCGGTCACCAATCCGGTCGTGTGCGGCAGCCGCACGCAGTCGCCGAACGCGGCCCCGCCCTTGTAGTCGATAAGCAGCAGATTGACCGCATCCGGAGGGTGATTGACGACGAGGCCGGCGACGAGTGTCTGCAACAGCTCCGACTTGCCGGATCCGGTCGTGCCCGCGATGAGCGCGTGCGGTCCGTCACTGGCCAGGTCGATGTCGAGCGGCCCGTCGGCCGAGCTGCCGAGCACGCTGCGCGCGCCTGGGCCCGCGGCTGCCCAGCGGCGCACAACCCCGGCCGGATCGGCGTCGTCGAAGCCAAGCACGTCGAGCAGCGCGCACTCGTCCGGCACCGTCGACGAACCGGCAACGCCACGGTCGATGAGCGGCGCCAGGCCACGGGCAAGTTCACCTGCCCAGTCGACCGACACCCGATCGATGACGGCCTCGATTTCGGGCCCATCCGCCTGGCGGAGAAGCAGCCGGGTACCGGTCACGCCATGAACGCGCGCGACAGCAACGCAAGCGGCAGGAAGGGCGGCCACCTCGGTGTCGATGCATATCGCGGTCAGGCCCACAGCCGGGCCGGCCGCCAGAACTGCCGCCAACCCGGGAACGTCCGCCAGCTTGCCGGCCCGGTCGATGATCAGGACGAGCCACGGGCCGCCCCAGTCAGCTGGGTCGAGCCGCCGATCCGCGTGCCGCTGCTCCAGCGTCGCGGCAAGCTCGGCTACCAGCGCGGCGCATTCGTCCGCCGACGTCGCGACCCGCCCGCGCAGGTGCGGCAGCCAGCGCATCCACGCCCACCCGTCCGCCCGCTCGGCGTCGGCGAGGAGCGCGATTTCGACATCGGCGGGCGAGTGCAGGGCGGCGCACTGACCGGCGAGCCAGCGCACGAGCCCGGCTGCGACGTCGGCCGGGCCGGCCACGCCGAGCGGCCCGCGTTGCAGGTCGACGCACAGCGGCGCGGCCGGCACCGTCCCGGCAGGGGCCAGCACGGACCCGGAACGCGTCATGAGTGACGACGGCAGCTCCGCCGTACCGACGCGCAGCCGAAGCAGATCCGCGTCGGCTCGGCAGCGCTCCCAGACCCGGCTGCCGGGCAGGCTGGCCTGGCGCAGCATCGCGGCCGGATCGGGCGCCGCGGCCCGCCGGGAATCCGCCTCGACCGCGAGACCTTCGGAAATCTGCCGGGCGGCCGCGGCGCGCCGCTGCCGAAAGGAAGCGGCCTCCTTGCGTCGTGATCGGCGCCAGTGGGCGCGGTCGCCAAGCGCCGTCGAGATCATCATGACGGGCGACAGCAGCGCGAAGAGCAGGAACTGGGGCGAGTGCGCGAACCAGGCCAGCGCGCCGCCTGCAGCGGCCGGGAGCAGCGCAGTGATCCACTGGACGCCGCGCGGACGCATGGTCGCAGCTGACACCGGAAGCGTGATCTCGAGTTCCGGCACGACGATCGGCCGGCGTGGTGGACGCAGCATGGCGACGAAGCCGTCGCCGCCCGGCTGCAAGGCCGCGGGCGTGTCAGTCGGCCCTGCGACGGTGAGCAGCGAGTCGCCGATCGAGATGAGCTGCCCAGCGCGCAGCGTAACGCCGCCGGACGAGACGGTGCGGCCGTCGACCTTGGTGCCGTTGGTCGACCCGAGGTCGGACAGCGTGATCCGCGTGGGCGCGACGTCGAGTACGGCGTGCCGGCGGGACACGTCCGAGTCGGGGAGTACGACGTCGCTGTCCGATGCGCGGCCGATTGTGAGACGTCGCGGCTCGAGCGGCACCATCAGGCCGGCCGCCGGGCCGCCGACAATGTGCAGCGACAGCACGCCCGGCCGGTGTCGCCGAGTGCTCGGTCGGCCGAGGGTGACCCGCGAACCGTGGCGCAGACCGGCCTCGGCCAGCGGACTCGTCGGCGCCAGAAGATCGTCGCCGAGCCACAGCGAGCTGCCGTGATCGGCGCCGACCGCCTGAGCCAATCCCGGCAGCAGCGCACCGAGCGCAGCACTTTCCGGCGCCTCGACGGCGACGTCCTGATCTCGATCGCCACTTGCGACCGTGAGCTCGATGCGCACGGCACGCAGTTTGCGCGTTCCGGCCGACGCTTCGCAGAGCCGCGAACCGCATTGTGGATAAGTCGGTGAATTCTCCGAGTTATCCACAGTCCCTCGAATTCCGGACGCAGGGCGTGGGCCGAAGCACGTAGCGTTCGCCGCCGTCATCAGTCGTCCGCGGCGCGTCCGTCGCGGGAAGGAGCAAACCGTGTCCAGCCTGAAAGTCACGCCTGTTCAGCTCGAAGCCCTGGGCGGCACGACGCACCGGGTGTGCGCCGACGTGCGCGGCGCGCATCAGCACCTCAAGTCGCAGCTGGCGCCGCTGTTCGGCGCCGACTGGTCCGGGGCGGCCGCCGCCCAGTTCGCCGGCCTGTACGAGAACTTCGATCAGCATGCCCGCGGGTTGTGTGATGCCCTCGACGGCATCGGAGCGTTGCTTGTCCGGGCCGGCGCCAGCTATGCGGAGGTGGAGCAGCAAATCGCCGCGTCGTTCAGGTAGGCGTACGCGCCACTACCGTCGACGGCGTGAACGCCGTCCTCACCGCTGTGGAGTCGGCGCTCGTCGCGCACTTCGCCCACGATCCGCTGCGGGCATCGGTCTCCTTCGTCGGCGTCGACCCCATTGAGGTGCTGCGCTTCGAGCCGGTGCCTGGCGAGTGCGTGTTCGTCTCGCTGGGCGCGGCTCGGCACCCGATGACGGGCGCAGGGGAGTCCGTCCGCTCGATGGACGGGCCGCGGGCCGAGCTCCTGCTGCGGGTTCGTGATGGGTCTGGTGCACACAGCGACGTGTGGCGCAAGCTCGCCGTACTCGCGGCGGCACCGGCAGTGGAAGGCGTCGTCTATGCCGCCGGGATGACGGTCGATCTCGGCGCACCGATCGCCGCCGGCTCGCCGTGCACCGGAGTCGTTGTCGCGGACGCGGAGCTACTCACCGTGCAGACCGCGGCAGGCGCCGTCCGCATCCTCCGGGTGGTGCCGGCTACCTCCACCGAGTTGGGCTGGTGCCGGGTGCACGGCGGCGCCGCCCTCCTCGATCGCTGGGCACGCGCAGGCGTCGACCTGCTCGACCTCGACCGCCGGCCGGTGCGCCTCGACTGACTGTGTGCTCGGGCACCACCACTCGGGCGGGCGCACGGGTCCACGGGACTGTCCTGCCAGACTGGGCGCGGCGTTGTGAGCCGCGGGCAGCAGAGGAGAGGCATCGTGCAGTTCGGCCGGTACTACGAGGAGTTCGAGGTCGGCGCGGTCTACAAGCACTGGCCCGGCAAGACCGTCACGGAATATGACGACCACCTGTTCTGCCTGCTCACGATGAATCACCATCCGCTGCACATGGACGCGAACTACGCGGAGAAGACGACGGACTTCGGCAACAACGTCGTGGTCGGCAACTACATCTACTCGCTGCTGCTCGGCATGTCCGTGCCGGACATCAGCGGCAAGGCGATCGCGAATCTCGAGGTCGAGTCGCTGCGCCACGTTGCACCGACGTTCCACGGCGACACGATCTACGGCGAGACGACGGTCCTCGACAAGACGCCGTCGAAGTCCAAGTCCGATCGCGGCGTCGTGTCGGTCGAGACGATCGGCTACAAGCAGGACGGCACCGTGGTGTGCATCTTCCGGCGCAAGGTGATGGTGCCGACGAAGGAGTACATCGACGCACGCGGTGGCGAACAGCCGGGCCGCCCCGAGCCAGCTCGGCAGCAGTAGCGGTTCACCGCGGCAGACAGCCCCAGTCGGTCAAGGCCTCGCGCACACCCGGAGCGAGGTCCATCGCGTCGAACTCGGCACGGGTCACCCAGCGCACCGCGGCAGCGTCGTCACCCGGTCGCAGCGATCCCCCGGTCACCTCGCACACGTAGTCCTCGATGTCGTAGACCGTGCCGTCACCCACGATCTCGACCCGCCCGGCGCGCCGGACAGGACGTACGACGAGCCCGGTCTCCTCGGCGCATTCGCGCACGCACGCATCCGAGGCTGACTCGCCGGGCCGCCGCCGCCCACTCGGCTCGCACCATTGTCCGGCGGCCGGCGAGTTGGCGCGGCGGACGAGCAACAGTCGGCATGCCGAATCGAAGACGACCGCCCCGGCGCAAAGTTGCACATCGGTCACGGTGCCTCCTTCCGACGATATGCGGCGCGGCTTACCGTGGATAGGCCGGCAGTGCGGTAGGAACGACGACAGGGTGCACCCTCGAGGGCACTCGCACGTTCATTTCACCCCGACCGAGGAGGACCCGGATGGTCAAGAACACCATCGTCGGGCTCGTCGGCGCGTTCGTCATCTTCTACATCGTGACCTCGCCGGACCAGGCCGCGAAAATCGTCGAAAGCATCTGGAACCTCCTCGTCGACGTGGCGCACGGTTTCGGGAACTTCCTGAGCAAGCTCGCGTCTTAGCGGACACGCGGTGCCGGCGCTACTGCCCTCGGAGCTGCCGGTGCGCGCGCGCACCCGGCATCACTGGATCGTGCTGTTCCGCCGGCCGCATCGGGTGCTCCTCATCGCGCTGCTCGTCCTGCTCCTGATGGCGCTCGTCGCGCCGGATCCGATGGCGTGGGTGCTCGTCGTCGTCATCGCCAGCATCGGCTTCTTCCGCTGGCACACGTGGCGCGCGGAGTGGGTCGTGCTCTCCAGCCTGCGAATCATCCGCGTCCAGGGTGTTCCCGAGACAACCTCCAGCGAGGCGTCGCTGCGCCTCGACCGCATCTCCGGGGCACGCGTCGTCCAGACCGTGCCCGGCAAGATCCTCGGCTACGCGACCATCGAACTCGAGGCGCCGGGCGAGCATCCTGACGTGCGCCGGCTGCGACGTATCGCCAACCCGGACACGTTCTACCTCGAGCTGCGTCGCCTGATCTTCGCCGACGGGCATGGGCCGGACCCGGACGAGGAGCCGCCGCACGAGCACATCACCGAACCGCTGCCGTTCCTGCCGACCGACCGCGATCGTTTCGGCCGCCGGCGGCACTGGCACAACGACTACTGATTCGCGCGAGTGATGCGCATCGATCTGCACGTCCACAGCAGCGCATCGGACGGCACCGATCCGCCCGGCGAAGTTGTTGCGGCCGCGGCCGCTGCGGGTCTCGACGTCGTAGCCCTCACCGACCACGACACCACCGCAGGTTGGGACGCGGCACGAGCGGCGCGGCCGGCTGGACTCACGCTCGTCCCGGGCGTCGAATTCTCGTGCGTACACCAGGAACCCGACGGCCGACGGGTCAGCCTGCACCTGTTGGCGTACCTGTTCGAGCCGCACGACGCCGCGCTGCAAGCCGAATGGCAGCGGCTGCGCGAAAGCCGACGGCGGCGCGGCCAGACGATGGTCGACAGGTTCGCCGCGGACGGCTACCCGATCAGCTGGCCGGGTGTCCACGCGCTGGCCGGCGACGGCTCCGTCGGTCGCCCGCACATCGCCCGCGCGCTCGTTGATGCCGGTGTCGTGCCGGACGTCGAGACCGCGTTCCGCGAGTTGCTCTCCTCGCGGCAGCGCTATTACGTGCGCAAGGCGGACACCGACGTCTTCGAGGCGTTGCGGCTCGTGCGCGCCGCGGGCGGCGTGCCGGTGTTCGCGCATCCGATCGCGCGCCGACGTGGTCCGGTCGTATCCGATCAAACGATCGCCGAGATGGCGGCGGCCGGGCTGGCCGGGCTGGAGGTGGACCATCCGGATCACGATCCGGACGACCGCAGGCACGCGGCCGCGTTGGCGCATGACCTGGAGCTGATCGCCACCGGCTCGTCCGACTATCACGGCGCGAACAAGCGGACCCGACTCGGCGAGTGTCGCACCGACCCGGAGCAGTACGAGCGGCTGCTCGCCCTGCCTGCGGCGGTTCGCCCAATTGGGCCCTAGGTCGCCGCGCAGCCGTGCAATGTGATGGCGGGCCGACTGTCGGTGCCGGCGCATACCGTGGACGGATGACCGAACAGCTGCAACTCGGCAATATGCCGAGGCGGCTGTTCGCGTGTACTCCGTCGCGGCTGGCCGCCTTCGCCTGCCAGCGCCGGTACCGGTTCACGTATGTCGACCGACCGCCGCCCGAACGCGGCCGGCCCTGGGCACACAACACAGTCGGAGCCGTGACGCACCTGGCGCTCGCGCAGTGGTGGCGGCTGCCGCGCCGGCTGCGCACGCCACAGGTCGGCGCGCAGTTGCTCGACCGCAACTGGCAACCGCTCGGGTTCCGGGACGAGCAGCAGTCGAACGAGGTCCGTGCCATCGCTGCCAGGTGGGTGACGCGCTACCTGGCCAACGTCGACTCAGGCGTGGAGCCGGTCGGCGTCGAGCGCACGGTCGCGATGCACACCGCCCGGCTCGCTGTGTCCGGGCGTGTCGACCGCATCGACCGGAGCGGCGACGACCTCGTCGTTGTCGACTACAAGACGGGGCGCCGCCCGCTGACGGATGACGACGCGCGCGGCTCGCAGGCGCTCGCACTCTACGTGCTTGCGGTCCGCCGCACGCTGCGCCGCTTCTGCCGCCGCGTCGAACTGCATCATCTGCCGACCGGCTCGGTCGCGGCATTCGAGCACACCGAGGAATCGCTGCAGCGGCACGTCCGGCGCGCCGAGCAGCAGGCCGCCGACATCGTCGCCGCAACCGACGTGCACGCTGCCGGTGCCGACGTCGATATGGCGTTCCCGCCCCGCCCGTCGGCCGGTTGCGCGTGGTGCGACTTCCGTCGGCACTGCCCGGAAGGCCGGCTGGCAGCACCCGACCTCAATCCGTGGGACGGGCTGGACTCCAGAAGCTGAGCAGTGTGTCGGCCGTTGCAGCAGGGTTCTCGACGGCAGGGGAGTGCGCCGCGGCCGGGATGACGGCGTACTGCGCGCCGAGCCGCTGCGCCATCTCCTGCTGCACCGGGGGCGGCCACGCGTCGTCGTCCGCGCCGTGCGTGACCAGCACCGGGACGCGCGTCGCGGCCAGTTCGGCTACCCGGTCCGGTTCGTGGCGCAGCGCGTCGGCCATCCCCTTCAACATCGCGGGTGTGCCGCTCAGGAAGCGCCGATCGAGGAAGGTCGCGACGTCGGGCGGTGGCGCGACGTAGCGCGGATCCTCCTGCCAGAACGACTGCAGCGCGGCGTACACGGCCGGCAGTCCGGCGCTCGCCAGCACCGGATCGAGGCGATCCATGATCGCGCGGCGCGCGCCGCCGAGCCGGGCCGGGCCGGAGCCGAGCAGCACGAGCGACTCGAACTGGTCAGGCGCCCCGATCACCGCCGCGCGCGCCACCAGCCCGCCGAAGGAGTGGCCGAGCAGCAGGATCCGGTCCCCGACCAACTGCGCGACTGCCCGGACAAAGCCGGCCAGCCCGTCCGGGTCGTATTCGGCGGAATCGGACAGCGCCGGCGAGTCGAGCTGACCGGGCATGTCGATCGCGGTGATGAGCAGCCCGTGCGCAGCGAGCTGATCAAGGATCGGGCCGAAGTCCTCCTTGCTGCCCGTGTAGCCCGGCACGAGCAGGGCCGGGCGCCCGCCGTCCGGCCCGGCCTGCAGCGCCGCGATGCGCTGACCGGAGACCTCGAAGTCGAGTCGGCGCGCCGAGCCGGTGTTCAGCTGGGATGCCGACGTCATTTGTAGGCGACGATGCCCGCGCTGCTCGCAACAAGGAATCCCGTCCCGAGCGAGTAGGCGCGACTGCCGGGCACGGGCGGCCCGAGTGTGAAGCTGCTGAGGTTGCCGTCGTTGCCGTCCACGATGGCCACGCCTGAGCTGGTCGCCACGGTGATGCGCGCCGTACTCAGCGCGGGCGGCGTCTCGCCCGTCGTCGAGGCGACGGCCGGCGGTGCGGACGAGTTGGTTCGCCACAGCGGGATCGAGGCGTTCGGTTGCACCGCATAGGTCTCGCCCGACAACCACACGATCTCGGCTCCATCGGTGGCTGTGGCGCTGATCGGGCCGAGCCCGGAAGTGGCGGGCGTCAACGCCAGCGTCTGCGTCTGCTTGCCCGTGTCGGAGTCGAGCAGCTGCAGTGTGTTGCCCGTCGGGTCCACGGTGCTCACGACATCGCCGCTGGTGACGTCCTCCGCCGACACCGGGATGTTGGTGTCGCCGCGCTGGATCCAATCGATGCGGTCCGCGTTTGGCTTCTTGTCGTCGTCCTGCGGATCGGATCCGTTGCGGAGCAGCAGCTGCGGGCCCGTCCCGCAGAACTTGACGTCCACGCACTTGACCTGCTGCGAGCACGTCTGACTGATCAGCGCGCCGGCACCGCCGAGGACGACGTGATCGATCCGGCAGCCGAAGCGCTGGTAGGTCCAGCGGTTGTAGCCCGAGACAGGATCGATCGCGTAGATCACCGATGGCGTCGCGGCCAGGAACGTGTAGGGCGTGATCTGATACGCGGGCTGCCCGTTGACCGGCATCCCGTCCATGTCGAGCGTGCGGGTCCAGCGCCGCCGGCCGGTGTCCGAGTCGAGCGCGGTGAGTTCGTCGCAGTTGCCGTGCACGGCGAAGACCGCGATCGTCGTGCCGGTCAGCTGCGCTGCGGTGCACACGTTGCGGTCGGTCCGCGTGTAGCTCCAGGTGCGCTTGCCGGTGCGCGCGTCGCGGCCACCGACCGTGTGCCGCGAATAGGTGACGATCGTGCCGCCGTACTGCGGCTCGCCGATGGCGATGCGGTCGGAGGTGTGCCACACCTCCTGCGGTGCCGCCGTCGGCGTCTGAATACCCTCCGTCGGCGGCGCGGGCGCGAAGGTGTGCAGCGACGTGTGCGCTGCCTCGCCCGAGGACCACGTGGTCGCGGCCCAGATCCCAAGCGCGGCGACGATCACCGCGATGATCGCGAAGTAGACCCTGCGTCCGCGGTGCATCGAGGCGCGGTATCGCTCCAGCACCTCGTCGGCCGGCGCGGCCGGCTGCGGCGCGTCGTCGTCCGCCTCGGCGGGCGAGTCGACCTGCACGCTCTCGTCTGCCACGGCCCAATCCTTGCTTACGCCGCTGATCAGTCCGCAGCGGGCGCGCCGTCGCCGGTATCGCCCGACCGATGGCGACCGCGCGAACCGCGCCGTCGCCGCTTGCGGGCAAGGGTGCCGTCGCCGTCCGCAGCACCGCTTTCGACCGGCGCGGCGTCGGCCGTCGCGGCCTCGGTGGGCACGTCGCCGGCCGCCGGCTCGCTCGCCGGTGTGTCGTCGACGGGTTGGCCGCCGCGGGTGCGTCTACGGGTCCGGGTGCGCGTGGGCCGCTCGTCGCGCTCGCGCCGCGGACCGGAGTGGCCCCGGCCCGGCTCTCGGGCACCGCGCGCACGCCGCGCGTCCCGCCCGCCGAGATCCTCGACCTCCTCCGCGTCGAGGCCCGCCCGGGTGCGCTCCGCGCGCGGCAGCATGCCGGTCGTCCCCTCCGGGATGCCGAGCTCGAGGTAGAGGTGCGGTGACGTGGAATACGTCTCGACCGGTTCGTGGAACGGCAGGTCCAATTCGTCGCAGATCAGCTTCCAGCGCGGCACCTCGTCCCAGTCGACAAAGGTGACTGCCGTGCCGCGGGCGCCGGCGCGCGCGGTGCGCCCGATGCGGTGCACGTAGGTCATCGCGTCTTCGGGTGCCTGGTAGTTGACCACGTGGCTGATGCCTTCGACGTCGAGTCCGCGGGCGGCGACGTCGGTGGCCACGAGGACGTCGATCTTGCCGGAGCGGAACGCGCGCAGCGCCTGCTCGCGGGCGCCCTGCCCGAGATCGCCGTGGATCGCCGCGGCGGCGAAACCGCGCTCGACCAAGTCGTCCGCGACCTTGGCGGCGGTGCGCTTCGTGCGGGTGAACAGCAGCGCCAGGCCGCGGTCGCGGGCTTGCAGCACCCGGGCCAGCAACTCGGCCTTGTCGAGGGCGTGCGCGCGGTAGACGAACTGGTCGACGTGCGAGGTGCTGGACGTCTCGTCGCCGTGTTCGGCACGGATCTGGGTCGGCTGGATGAGGAACTGCCTGGCGAGCGCGACGATCGGGCCAGGCATGGTGGCCGAGAACAGCATCGTCTGGCGCCCCTCAGGCAGCATCGCCAGCAGCTTCTCGATGTCGGGGAGGAATCCGAGGTCGAGCATCTCGTCCGCCTCGTCCAGGACGAGGATGCGCACCGACGTCAGCTTGAGGTGCCGTTGCTGGGCGAGGTCGAGCAGCCGGCCCGGCGTGCCGACGACGACGTCGACGCCCTTCTTGAGCCCGTCGATCTGCGGCTCGTACGCCCGTCCGCCGTAGATCGTGAGAACGCGGGCGCCGAGCCGCTTGCCGGCGCTGGCCAGATCGGCGGACACCTGCACCGCGAGTTCGCGGGTGGGTGCGATGACCAGTGCCTGCGGGAGCGCGCTGGGCCCGCCTGGAAGTTCGAGGCGATTGAGCAGTGGGACACCGAAGCCGAGCGTCTTGCCGGTGCCCGTGCGCGCCTGGCCGATGAGGTCGTTGCCGGCGAGCGCGATCGCCAGCGTGAGCTCTTGGATCGCGAAGGTCCGGACGATGCCGACGTCTGCCAGGGCCTGCACGATTTCCGGTTTGACCTCGAAGTCGCTGAAGGCCGGGCTGTCCTCGCGGACCGGGGCGCGCGCGGCGAGCGTCGCGGGCTCAGGTGCCGGATCGGGCAGATCGGTGCGGTGGTCGGCCTCGGCGGCCGACAGCGTGCGGTCGGTCATCCTCGGGCCCCGGCGGTATCGGGGAGCGTTCTTGGCGGAGCGATTTCGCTGGGTGAGTTCAACGTGCGCTTCCTCAACATGCGGGTGCGCCGACCGTGCCGACTAACCAGGCGCCTGCGACCCGGGGGAGGGAGGCGCGGAAGCGGTCAACGCGCAGATTCGTGGTGCTGTCGCGATCAGTCTAGTCGCGTCGGCGTGGCGAGGTCGTGTCTGGACCGAGGAGTCGACCGACGAAGGAGGGAGCGACTAGGGAAGACGCGACCGAAAGAGCCGCGCCGACGCGCAGATGGGATTGAGTCGGCGCGCCGGATAACCTCCGTGCGTGCCCACTCCCGAGGCCGTCATCGACCTGCTCGGCGCGCTGGCGTACGGCGAGCTCAGCGCGTTCGACCATCTCGCCGACGACGCCGGCCTTGCTCCGACGCTGGCCGGCCGGGCGCAGATGTCGGAGCTGGCCGCGACCGAGTTCGGTCACTATCGGCAGCTCGCCGCGCGGCTCGTCGAGCTCGGTGCCATGCCCGATGAGGCGATGGCTCCGTTCGTCGCCGCACTGGAGACCTACCACTCGTTGACGAAGCCGTCGACGTGGCTGGAGAGCGTCGTCAAGGCCTACGTCGGCTACGGGATGGCGGCGGACTTCTACCGTGAGGTGGCCGCCTTTGTCCCGGACGAGACCGGCGCGCTGATCCGCGACGTCCTCACCGATGTCGGCCGCGCGGAGTTCGCGGTGCAGGAGGTGCACGCGGCGGTCGCCGAGCAGCCCTCGGTCGCGGGGCGGCTGGCGCTATGGGGACGCCGGCTGGTCGGCGAGGCGATCAGCCAGACACAGCACGTGCTGGCCGACCGCGATTCGCTGATGATGCTGCTCGTCGAAGGCGCTGGCGACATCACCGGCGTGGCGGCGCTGATCACCCGCATCACCGACCAGCACGCCGAGCGGATGACCGCGCTGGGCCTCGATTCCTAGCCGCTCCAAGTTGCCGCGACACAGTGTCCGGCTTAGTGTCCGGTATGCCCGTTTGCCGGATGGTCGCGTGTGCCCTGCTGCTCGCCGCTGCCACCGTCGCCGGTTTCGCCGCGACGCCGGGTGCGGGCGCGGTTACCGGCTACCCCGTCGTCTACAACATCGCCGCGACGCACGGCGTGCTGACCGACCCGACAGGCCCGCCGCCCGGCGCCAACGACTTCTCCTGCACGCCCAGCGCCGCGCACCCGAATCCGGTCGTGCTCGTGCACGGCCTGAGCGCCACGATGGGCGAGAACTGGGCCACCTACGCGCCGATGCTTGCGAACCACGGTTACTGCGTCTTCGCGCTCACCTACGGACTCGATCCGGGTGAGCAACTCGTCGGCGGCCTGCAGCCGATGGAGCGGAGCAGCGCCGAGTTGGCGGCCTTCGTCGACCGCGTGCTGGCCGCCACCGGCGCGCGCAAGGTCGATCTGGTCGGCCACTCCGAAGGCACCGTGATGCCGCAGTACTACCTGAAGTTCCGCGGCGGCGCGGCCAAGGTCGACAAGTACGTTGCGATCACACCGCTCTACGGCGGCACGACGCTACTGGGCATCGGCGCGCTGATCAGCGCCATGGAGAAGGCGTATCCGCAGCTCGCCGGGCCGATCTCCGAGCTGGTCGACGCGGAATGCGGGTCGTGCCAGGAGTTCTTGCGCGGCTCGCGGTTCCTCCGGCATCTCTACGGCGACGGAGTGGTCGCGGTACCCGGAGTCGCTTACACGACGATCATGACGAAGTACGACGAGTTGGTGACGCCCTACACGTCCGGTCGCCTGGCGGCGCCGAGCGCCAGGAACATCGTCGTGCAGCACCAGTGCCCGCTCGACCTCGGCGAGCACATCGCGATGGCGTTCGATCCGACGGTGGGCCAGGACATCCTCAACGCGCTCGATCCCGTGCACCGCAAGCCGGTGCCGTGCCGCCTGGTACTGCCCGGCGTCGGCGTCCCGTTGGGCTAGCGGCTAGGTCGTTGCCGTGAAGCCGACGCGACGGGCGTCGGGCTGCGCGATGTCGACGTAGGCGACCAGGTTCGCGGGAACGATCACCTTGCGACCTCGGTCGTCGGTGAGCTTCAACTGCCCGTCGACGCTCTTGAGCGCGTCGGCGACGAGCGTCTCGATCTCCTCGGGCGTCTGCGAGCTGTCCAGCACGATCTCGCGAGCCGTGTGCAGCACGCCGATCTTGACCTCCACGCCGGACCTCCTGCGTTCCTGTCCGCGGCCGTGCGCCGCCCGTCCCGGACGTCAACGCTAGCCGAGCCGCGAAGCGGCGCACGCCGTGCCCACTCAGCCGAGAGCGAACGACCGCGTCGGCGCGATCAGGTTTGCAGCGGGAAGTTCGAGATCCCGCGCCAGAGCAGCGACTCGAGCAAGTGGACGGCCTCGTCCTGCGTCACCGGACGATCGCTGGCGAGCCACCACCGCGCCGCGACTTGGGCGGCGCCGGTGAGCGCCGTGGAGAGCAGCTGCGCCTCGGCCTTGCCGAGCCCGGTGTCCGACGCGACGGTGTCGGCCACCGCGAGCATGGTCTTCTCGGTGACCGACTCGACACGCTCGCGCACAGCGGGCTCGTTGACGAGGTCGCTTTCGAAGATCAGCCGGAAGGCGCCGTCGTGGTCGGAGCGGTCGACGAAGGCGAAGTACGCGGAGAGGACGCCGTGGATGCGCTCGCGGTTGTCCGTGGTCCCGGCCAGCGCGGCGACCACCGCCTCGCCGAGCGCGTCGGCCTGGGTGTCGAGCAGCGCGAGGTAGAGCTCCAGCTTCCCCGGAAAGTGCTGATAGAGCACCGGCTTCGAGACACCCGCGCGCTCGGCGATGTCGTCCATCGCCGCGGCGTGGTAGCCGTTGGCGACGAACACCTCCTGGGCCGCAGCCAGCAGCTGCTTGCGCCGGGCGGAGCGGGGCAGCCGCCCGCCGCGTCCCAGCTCGGCTCCGAGTGTCGGTGACACGGGCGAAGCCTACTCGGCCGTAGCCATCGAGGCCGTTATCCGAACCCGGTTCGCGTCGTCGAGCACGGCGGCGAACAAGTCGCCGTGCTCCTCGATGCGGCCGAGCACCTCGGCCGCGGTGAACGACAGATGCCCGCCCCGCTCGACCTCGTCCCACAGCAGTGGGGTCGAAACGGTCGGGGTCGGCTTCGCGCGCAGCGAATAGGGGGCGACGGTGGTCTTGGCCGGGTTGTTCTGGCTCCAGTCGACGAACACCTTGCCCGGCCGCAGCGACTTCGACATGCGCGAGACCACCAGATCGGGCTGCTCGCGCGCCAGCCGTTTCGCGACCTCGTGCGCGTACTTCGATGGCAGCTCGGGATCGCCGACCTCGATCGCCGCGCTCACCTGCATGCCCTTCGAACCGGACGTCTTGGCGATCGGGCGCAGCCCGTTCTCTTCGAGCACGTCGCGCAGCGGCACCGCGACCTCGCAACACTGCGCGATCGTCGCCGGCGGCCCCGGGTCGAGGTCGAAGACGATCAGGTCGGTGCGC
This sequence comes from Jatrophihabitans sp., assembly GCA_035642535.1. Lineage (GTDB taxonomy): Bacteria > Actinomycetota > Actinomycetes > Mycobacteriales > Jatrophihabitantaceae > Jatrophihabitans. Next base: position 14,968 of record DASQSE010000036.1, read on the forward strand.
GGCTTGCGCGCCCGCGGCGGGACGCGCCACTGCGGCACGTGCAGCTCGAGTGCCGCGAGATTGGAAAGCCAGACGACGGTCGGCAGATCCTGCGCGACGACGTAGTCGATGGTCTCGCGGTTCTTCGTCGAGCCGGGCGCCGGCAGCCGGACGGTGCGCACCCACGCCGGCGTGCCGCGCGGCGCGTTCTTCTCGAAGAAGAACTGCGCATCGACGCCGTTCGGGTAGCGCTTGACGGTGAGCGGGCGGTCGGCGAGATACGGCAGCAGGATGGGCGCGATCCGCGTGTAGTAGTCGATGATCTCGCCCTTGCTGAACCCGGCTTCGGGGTAGAGCACCTTGGCCAGGTTGGACAGCGTCAGGTGCCGCCCGTCGACGTCAACGGTCACGGTCTCGCGTTGCTCAGCCATCGCCGGTCGCCTCGTCCACTCTCTTGTCACGCCGGATGCCGTGGAACACCGGCTGCCGGAGCCGGCCGTCGATCGTCCGCAGGTGGTACTCGACCTCCACTACGACCTTAGGCACCACCCACCGCGTGCGGCGCCCGCGCAGCGGCGGCGGGACGCCGGCGACGGGCGGCTCGACCTGCTCGGTGAGCATGCCCTTGAGCTGGCTCGCGACCCGCCCGGCCAAGCCACTGCCGACGCGGCCCGCGTACTCCAACCCGTTGTCGCCCATCATCGCGAGCACCAGCGAGCTCAGGGTGTTCGGATGCTCCGGCGCGGCCTCCCAGCCGATGACGACGAAGTCGCCGCTGCGTACGAAGCGCAGCTTGCGCCAGTCCTCGCTGCGGATGCCGGTCCGGTATACCGAGGAGAGCCGCTTGGCGACGACGCCTTCGAGCCCGTGCTCGCGGGCGACTGCCTCGGTCGCCGGGCCGTCGTCGAAGGACGGACTGACGGTCCACCCGGGGTGCTCGACGACGAACCGCTCCAGCGTCTCGCGCCGCTCGGCATAGGGCCGCGCGGTGAGGTCGACGCCGTAGCGGCGCAGCACGTCGAAGACGACGTAGGTCACCGGGCACTCCGCTGCGGCCCGGGCCACCTCGCCCTTCGTGCGTAGATGCATGCGGGTCTGGAGTCGCTGGAACGACGGGCGGCCGTCGTGGAAGGCCACGATCTCGCCGTCGAGCAGGGCGTCGCCGATGTCGGCGGCCTGCGCGACGAGTTCCGGATAACCGCCGCTCACCTCGTTGCCCGCGCGGCTGGTAAGGCGCACGCCGCGCTCGCCGACATCGAGCAGCGCGCGCACGCCGTCCCATTTGAACTCATACGCCCACCCGTCGCCTGACGGCAACGAAGTCACGGCAGTGGCGAGCATGGGCTGCACCTGTACAAACTAAGGGCATGCGATCGATCTGGAAGGGCAGCGTTTCCTTCGGCCTCGTCAGCATCGGGGTCAAGCTGTACGCGGCGACCGAGGAGCGGGACGTCAGCTTCCATCAGGTCCGCCGCAGCGACGGGGTCCGCGTTCGGTACAAGCGCGTCGCAGAGAGCGACGGCGAAGAGGTTGCCTACGCAGACATCGCGAAGGGCTACCAGCTGCCCAGCGGCGAGACAGTGGTGCTCACGGACGACGACTTCAAGGATCTGCCGTTGCCCAGCGCGCGGGTCGTCGACGTGCTGCAGTTCGTCCCGGCCGAGCAGATCGACCCCATCTACTACAACCGCAGCTATTACCTCGAACCCGAGAAGACGGCCGTCAAGCCCTACGTGCTGCTGCGCGAGGCGCTCGAGGAGAGCGAGATGGTGGCCGTGGTCAAGGTCGCCATCCGCAACCGCGAGCAGCTCGCCACGCTGCGGGTGCGCGAAGGCGTGATCGTCCTGGACACGATGATCTGGCCCGACGAGGTACGGGTGGCCGACTTCGGCTTCCTCGACGACGACATCGAGTTGCGCGCGCAGGAGAAGCAGATGGCCCGCTCGCTCGTCGAGAGCATGGCCGGCGACTTCGAGCCGGAGGCCTACACCGACAACTACCGCGAGGCGCTGCAGGCGGTCATCGAGGCGAAGATCGAGGGACGCGAGGTCGTCGAGACTGAGGAGGCGCAGCCGAGTTCGGCGAACGTCGTCGACCTCATGTCGGCGCTGCGGGCTTCGGTCGACGCTGCGAAGAAGAGCCGCGGCGAGGCCCCGGCGGCGGCCAAACAGTCCGCCAAGAAGGCGCCGGCCAAGAAGGCCGCCAAGTCGGCCCCGGCGAAGAAGGCGACCGCCAAGAAGGCGCCGGCCAAGAAGGCAGCGAAGAAGACGGCCAAGAAGGCAGCCACCCGGAAGAGCGCCTGATGCCACGCCCACCATCCCGCGTGGCGCCGGAGGCTCCGCTCTCGGACGCTGATCTCGCGCCGCGCGACGAGTCGATCCGCATCTGGCCGGGGCGGCAGTTCCACGTGGGCGCCTGGCGGATTCACGTACGCACGACGCCAACGGACAATCCGGCCGCGGAGCCGGCGCTGTTCGTGCATGGGCTCGGCGGATCGGCGCACAACTGGACGGACTTCGCGGGCGTGTTGCGCAACCAACTCGCGATCGAGGCGATCGACCTGCCCGGCCACGGTCACTCCGGCCCGGCGCCGCGCAACCATTACGCGATCGAGGCGCACGCCGGCGCCGTCATCGACTACCTCGAGATGAGCGGGCGGGGCCCCGTGCACCTCGCCGGGAACTCGTTGGGCGGAGCGGTCTGCGTCCGGGTGGCCGCGCGCCGCCCCGACCTGCTCCGCTCGCTGACGTTGATCTCGCCGGCCGTTCCCGACAACCGGATCCGCGCCTTCCCGCTGCGCAACGACCCGCGCGCCGCCGCGGTGGTCGTGCCGGGCCTGGGTGAGTTGGCGCTGCGGTTCTACGACCGCCGGTATTCGCCGGCCGCCCGGGTGCGCGCAACGATCGCGCTGTGCTTCGCCGATCCGGCGCGCTATCCCGACGCCCGACTCCGCGAGGCGATCGCGGAGCAATCGGCGCGGATGTCGATGCCGTGGGCCGCGACCGCCGTCGCCCGCTCCACGCGCGGACTCGCGACGAGCCAGTTCGTCCACGGCCGGCTGGGCTGGGCCACGCTCCGATCGCTGCCGATGCCGACGCTCGTGGTGTGGGGGGACAGCGACCGGCTGGTAGCTCCGGACCTCGCTCCGTACGTCGCCGCTGCGATCCCGGACTCGCGCCTGCTCATGCTCAAGGACGTCGGGCACGTCGCGATGATGGAGGTTCCCGAGGTCACCGCGCGGGCGCTGCTCGGGCTCGTCGAGCACGCTGCTGCGGTATCGCCCGTTCAACACGCCGTTGGCCAACCCGGGTAGCCCTACAAGGATCCAAGACGATGTGTGGCAGCCTTGAGACGTGCCGGCAGCCACCGACCCCAGGCACCGCGCCGCAGTGATGACGCGTCGTACCGAGGACGTTGCACGCGCGCGGCGTGCGGTGCGCAATGCCGGCGTGACGTACGGCCCGCCGCCGCCGCGGCGCCGACCGACGTCCAACAGCTGGCAGGACTTCTCGCATCGCTACGGTTGGCGCGCCTATGCGCTGCCGGTGCTGCTCGTCGTCACGATCGCCGCGTTGATGACCACAACGACCGGTGCCGGCAAGCATCATGCCGCGTCGGCAGGCGGCGACCAGGCCGGGGACCAAGCGCCGCCGCAGGCATTGTCGAGCAGCACGCTGAAGGCAGATCTGCCCGGCCCGCGGCACAACGACCGCGTATTGACGGCGGCGGCGCTGCCCGCCGGCCCGCCGTACACCGAGTCGGGCAACGGCACCTTCCAGGTGTTGAACGGCACGTCGGAGCAGGTCGGCACCGGCCAGCTCTACCGCTACGACATCGAGGTCGAGCGCGGCATCACCGGCGTCGACCTGAAGCACTTCCAGCAACTCGTCGTCCAAACGCTGTCGGACAGTCGCAGCTGGTCCGGGCACGGCGTTGCCCTGCAGCGGGTCGACTCCGGCCAGGTCGACTTCCACATTTCGCTCACCTCGTCGATGTCGGTGCGCAACCTGTGCGGGTACGACGTGCCCGTCGAGACGTCCTGCTACGTGCCCGCGGGCGGCGGCTCGAACGTCAACCGGGTGGTACTCAACGACGCCCGGTATACGCGCGGTGCGACGGCTTATCTCGGCGATCTCAATACCTACCGCATCTACATGATCAACCATGAGACAGGGCACGCATTGGGCCATCAGCACGCCCACCAGTGCCTGTCCGATGGCCTCGCGCCGGCGATGATGCAGCAAACGTTCGGACTGCGCTCCGCAGCGACCGGGAACATGTGCGAGGCCAATCCGTGGCCGTATCCGAAGGGTGCCACGGACGCACCCGGCGCCGAACAGCAGGACACCCGCCGCAACAACGAGTACAACCTCGGCGACGGCTGACCGGGGCCTGGCGGCGCACCGCCCGCCCAACAGGGGACAATGGCGTTGGAATGCCGCGTGCCGCTGCCCGCGTTGCGCCTAGGTAAATCGTCGAAGTGAGGAAGTTTTCGTGTCGCTGCCGCCACTTGTGGAGCCGGCCCAGTCGTTGTCGATCGACGAAGTCCGCCGTTACAGTCGCCACCTGATCATCCCGGACGTCGCGATGGACGGGCAGAAGCGCCTGAAGAACGCCAGGGTGCTCTGCATCGGTGCGGGCGGCCTGGGCTCACCGGCGCTGATGTACCTCGCAGCCGCGGGCGTGGGCACGCTCGGCATCGTCGAATTCGACGTCGTCGACGAATCCAACCTGCAGCGCCAGATCATCCACGGACAGAGCGACATCGGCCGCTCCAAGGCCGAATCCGCCCGTGACTCGGTGCGCGAGATCAACCCGCTCATCCAGGTCAACATCCACGAGCAGCGGCTCGACTCGTCCAACGTCATGGAGCTGTTCGCGCAGTACGACCTCATCGTCGACGGCACCGACAACTTCGCCACCCGCTACCTCGTCAACGACGCGTGCGTGCTGCTCGGCAAGCCCTACGTGTGGGGCTCCATCTACCGCTTCGACGGCCAGGCGTCGGTCTTCTGGGCCGAACACGGGCCGTGCTACCGCTGCCTCTACCCGGAACCGCCGCCGCCGGGAATGGTGCCGTCCTGCGCCGAAGGCGGCGTGCTCGGCGTGCTGTGCGCGTCCATCGGCTCGATCCAGGCCACCGAGGCGATCAAGCTGCTCACCGGCGTCGGCGAGCCACTGCTCGGCTCACTGATGGTCTACGACGCGCTCGAGATGAACTACCGCAAGATCAACGTGCGCAAGGACTCGTCCTGCGCGGTGTGCGGTGACAACCCGACGGTCACCGAACTGATCGATTACGAGGCGTTCTGCGGCGTGGTGTCCGAAGAGGCGCAGCAGGCAGCGGCCGGCTCGACGATCACCGCATTGGAGCTCAAGGACCTGATCGACTCCGAGAAGCCGATCCACCTGGTCGACGTTCGCGAGCCTGCCGAGTGGGAGATCGTCCGCATCCCGGGCGCGACGCTCATCCCGAAGGACGAGATCCTGCGCGGCGACGCGCTCGCCGGCCTGCCGCAGGACAAGCAGGTCGTCATGTATTGCAAGACCGGCGTCCGTTCTGCCGAGACCCTTGCCGCGGTCAAGCGAGCGGGCTTTTCGGGCGCAGTGCACGTACAGGGCGGCGTCACGGCGTGGGTTCACCAAGTCGACCAAACACTGCCTATTTACTAAGTCGCTCGGGGACTTCGGCGCCTGGAGATCGCGTCTTCCCTCGTCGCTCGGGCCTTCGGCCCATTGCTCCTCGGTCCAGACGCGATCGGCGCCTCGTCTCTCGCGACGGCTCGTGGCCGCCTTCGTCGGCCAACTTGCTCCTCGGTCCAGACGCGATCGGCGCCTCGTCTCTCGCGTCGGCGCTGTCGCTGTGGCCGTGATGGGGGTAGAACTGCGGCCATGGACGACTTGGTCTCGCTGTTCAAGATGGGTCAGCGCGAATTCGGCGCGCGCGTGCACGAGGTGCGCGACGACCAGTGGCGCGCTCCGACGCCCGACGATGATTGGGACGTCGGCACGCTCGTCGACCACCTGATCGACGAGAACCGCTGGGTGGCGCCGCTGGTGGACGGCATGTCGCTCGCCGACGCGGGCAAGGCGGTGGCCGAGATGCCACCGATGGCCGACGATCGGGTGGCCGCGTGGGCCACCGCGGCAGCGGCGGCGGGCGAGGCATTCTCCGCCGACGGCGCGCTCGAGGGCACCGTGGAGCTGTCGCGCGGGCCTACGCCGGTGCAGCAGTACATCGGCGAGATGATCTTCGACCTGTGCGTCCACTCGTGGGATCTCGGTGCCGCGATCGGCTCGTCCCGCCCGTTGCCGGACGAGCTTGTCGCGGCGGTCTACGCCATGGCGAAGGGTTTCGGTGACCTCGCCGCTTTCGGTGACATGTTCAAGCCCGCGGTGTCAGTCGCCGACGACGCGCCGCTCGTCGATCAGCTGATCGCCTTCACCGGCCGCAATCCCAGCTACTCGGCCTGAGCCTTCGACTCGTCCGGGAGTCGGAAGATACCGAACGAGAACGGCTCGGCATGGATCGCGGTTTGCGTCACGGAGACGCCGGTGTTCCTGACGTCCGTCGCGCCGGCGAGCTCCGGCCGGTCGTGTCGCAGATCGCGGGCCACACGCGCCGGATTCACGACCACGAGGAATCGCCCGCCGCGCAGGTAGGCGAGCGGGTACCCGTCGTGCAGGATCTCCACGCTGCCGTTCGGGCCGAATTCGGGATGCGCGCCGCGGAGCGCGATGAGCTCCTTGACGGTGTGCAGCAGCGAGTTCGCGTCGGCACGTTGATCCGCGACGGTGGGGCGCTCCGGCTCGGGATCGATCGGCAGGTAGATCCGGTCGGCCGGCGCGCTCGAGAACCCGGCGTTCGGGCTCGCGTCCCATTGCATGGGCGTGCGTGATCCGGCCCGGTTGTAGCCCGGCAGCATGACGCTGCCTTCCTTGTCCGGAAGATCGGGTATGTAGCGCATGCCGATCTCGTCGCCGTAGTAGATGGCGGGCAGCGTCGGGAACGTCAGGTGGAACGCGAAGGCCGGTGGCAGCTCGTCGGGGGTGCGCGGTGCGCAGCGCAGTCGCGCGAAGTCGTGATTGGCGGTTGGCAACGCGATGTGCCCGGGTTCCCCGATCGTTTCGAGCGCATCCGTGTAGGCGTTGAGGAATGTGCTGGCGGAGCCGCGGGCGTCGGCGTCGAAGAAGCACGGGTCGGTGCCCCAGTCGGCAATGGTGGTGGCCGTGGCCGTGCTCCACAGCGAGCGCATCGGCAGGCCGCTGTTCGGCCCGCCGAAGTGCAGGAAGAAGTCCGCGTGGAACCCCGCCGGCACCGCAACCGGCGGGTCACCCCATTCGGACAGCAGCACCGCGTCCGGGTGGGTTCGGTCGAGCCAGGAGCGAACGTCGCGCCAGAGTCGCGCCGTCTCGCCGTAGCCCGGGTCGTCCTTCACGAGCGAGGCGGCCATGTCGACGCGGAATCCGGAGACGCCGAGCCCGAGCCAGTGATCCATGATCGAGCGCAATGCGGCACGGTTGGCCCGCGGGCCTTCGGAGTCCACGCTCTGCCGCCACGGCTCGCCGGTCTTCTGCCGCGCGTAGCCGAAGTTCAGCGCCGGCTGGATGTCGAAGAAGTTCGGCAGGAAACCACCGGGGCGGGTGCCGGGGGAGGGGACGAATTTCGTCGGGAGGTGGCCATCGCCATTGACGTCGGCCCAGATGTAGCGGTGGTCGCCCGGATCGTTCGCGGACGCGACGAACCACGGATGGACGTCGGCCGTGTGTCCCGGCACGAGATCCAGCAGGATTCGGATGCCGCGCGTGCGCGCCTGCTCGATGAGTTCGGTCAGGTCGTTGTTGTCGCCGTAGCGCGGGTCGACGGTGAAGTAGTCGGCGACGTCGTATCCGGCATCGCGCATCGGGGAGACGAAGCAAGGACTCAGCCAGATCGCCGTCACGCCGAGCCACGAGAGGTAGTCCAGGTGTTGCGCGATGCCACGCAGGTCGCCGATGCCGTCGCCGTTCGAGTCGGCGAAGCTCTGCGGATAGATCTGATAGAGGACGGCGTCCTGCAGCCAAGTAGGTGCAGTCATGTACGGATGAGCCCTTCGAAAGTCGCGGCGTCGTCGCCGTGGCAACGTACCCCCGTACTAACCAACAGCAACAACTGATAAAGCCGCGACTGTTCCGAAGAGGCGATTTCGGTGGTGATGACGGGCCCGCGACCCGGCCCTGTGGGCCGGGTCGTCGCCCGGCGGTGTTCGGTGCCCGCTCCGAGGTCTGGCTTGGCCGATGGCCCGCCCGTTCGACCTCCTCCACTACCCGTAAGGGTTCAGGCTCCGAGTCCGTATGCCTTCAACCTAGGCGGGCGGCGCGTGGTGTTCCCTGGGTCGAAAGACCTGTTCCGACGGTGGCACTCGACCGAATGCGTCAGCTCGGTTCGGCGGCGTCCTGGGCGTCGATGACCGCGATCGCCGCGATGTTCGCGATGTCGGTGACCTCGGCGCCGCGGCTGAGCACGTGCACCGGCTTGTTCATGCCGACCAGGATGGGGCCGATCGCCACCGCGCCGCCGAGGTGCCGCAGCAGCTTGTACGCGATGTTCGCCGCCTCGAGGCTCGGGAAGACCAGCACGTTCGCCTCACCGGCCAGGTCGGAGAACCCGTAGTCCTCGCGCAGCGTGGGCGAGAGCGCGACGTCGGCCATCATCTCGCCGTCCACCATCAACTCGGGGTGCCGCGACCGTACGAGCTTCGTGGCCGCCGCCATCTTCGCCGAGCGCGGGTGCTCGGTGGAGCCGAAGTTCGAGAACGACAGCAGCGCGACGCGCGGCGCGAGCCCGAAGCTGCGCGCGCGCTCGGCTCCCATCACGGCGATGTCGGCGAGTTCCTCGGCGGTCGGGTCGAAGTTGACCGTCGGGTCGGTGAGGACGACGGCACGCCCGTCCTCGGTGATCATGACGTACAGCCCCGCCACCCGGGCGACGTCGGATGCGGCGCCGATCACTTCGAGCGCGGGCCGGATGACGTCGGGATAGTGGTAGGTGAGGCCGGCGACGAACGCATCCGCGTCGCCCGCCTCGACCATCATCGCGCCGAAGTAGTTCGGCTGCGCGAGCAATGCGCACGCCTCGCGCAGCGTGACGCCCTTGCGCTGCCGTTTCGCGTACAGCACGCGGGCGTACGCGTCGGTCCGGTCCGAACCCGCCGGATCGACGATCTCGATCGGCGCAGTGACTCGCAGCTTCTTCATCTCGGCCTCGATGACGTCCGCGCGGCCGAGCAGGATCGGCACGCCGATGCCTTCGAGCTGGATGCGCGCCGCGGCCAGGATGATCTTGCGCTCCTCGCCCTCGGAGAAGACGACCCGCTTCGGGGCCGACTGCGCCTTGCGGGTGACGACGCTCATCACCTCGCGACCTCGGGACAGCCGGTTGGCGAGCGCCTCCTGGTAGGTGGCGAGATCGAGCGGATCGCGGGCCACGCCGCTCGCCATCGCCGCGGCGGCCACCGCGGGCGCCACGCGCAGCGGGACGCGCGGATCGAGCGGCTTCGGGATCAGGTACTCCGGACCGAACTCCAGCTCCGTCAGGCCGTACGCGCGCAGCACCGAGTCCGGCACGTCCTCCTTCGTCAGCGTCGCGAGCGCCCGCGCGGCGGCGATCATCATGTCCGAGTTGATGGCCCGGGCCCGGACGTCGAGCGCGCCGCGGAAGATGAACGGGAAGCCGAGGACGTTGTTGACCTGGTTCGGGAAGTCCGACCGTCCGGTCGCCATCAGCACGTCCTCCCGCGCGGCCTGCGCGTCCGGATAGGTGATCTCCGGATCCGGGTTGGCGAGCGCGAAGACGATCGGCTTGTCGGCCATCGACGCCACCATGTCCTTGGTGACCGTCCCGGCAACCGACACGCCGAGGAACACGTCGACGCCGTGCATCGCCTCGACCAGCGTCCGTTCCGGACGATCGGTGGCAAAGCGCAGCTTGTACTCGTTCATGCCCTCGGCCCGGCCGCGGTGGACGACACCCTTGGTGTCGACGAGCACGATGTTCTCGCGCCGCATGCCGAGCCGGATGAAGAACTCGCAGCACGAGATCGCGGCGGCGCCGGCGCCGTTGACGGCCATCCGGACGTCGGCGATGTCCTTGCCGGCGAGTTCGAGCGCGTTGAGCAGCGCGGCGCCGCTGATGATCGCCGTGCCGTGCTGATCGTCGTGGAAGACCGGGATGTCCATCATCTTGGACAGCCGCTCTTCGATCTCGAAGCAGTGCGGCGCGCTGATGTCTTCGAGGTTGATCCCGCCGAAGGTCGGCTCGAGCGCCTTGACGATCCGCACGACGTCGTCCGGATCGGGGGCGTCGATCTCGATGTCGAACACGTCGACATCGGCGAACCGCTTGAACAGCAGCGCCTTGCCCTCCATCACCGGCTTGCCGGCGAGTGGGCCCACGTTGCCCAGACCGAGGACGGCCGTCCCGTTGCTGACCACCGCGACCAGGTTCCCGCGCGACGTGTAGCGGAACGCCGCCTCGGGGTCCGCGGCGATGTCCCGGACCGGGACGGCGACGCCGGGGGTGTAGGCAAGCGCAAGGTCGTGCTGGGTCGCACAGGGCTTGGTGATCGCGATCGCGATCTTTCCTGGGCGGCCGGAGGCGTGGTAGTCGCGGGCTTCCTCGTGCAGCATGGTTTGCTCCCCAAGAGGCGTCTGGTGCCGGTGCGTCACTTACCTCTATATGCGTCGTCGGCCCACTCAGGCTAGGGCCGGACGAACTGACGTTCCCAGCCGGGCTGTGCGCGCGCCGGCGGCACGGTGAGAATCTAGGAGATCCGCGTCGAGGAAGGACGGTCTTTCGTGAGTAATGATCACCTCCGGGTGGGCATGGTCGGTTATGCGTTCATGGGTCGGGCGCATGCCCATGCCTGGCGAAGTGCGCACCGGTTCTTCGACCTGCCGCGGGTGCCGGAACTGACAGCGATCGTGGGGCGGGATCGTGCCGCGGTCGACGCGGCAGCCGAGCGCCTCGGCTTCGCCTCGACCGAGACCGACTGGCGCGCGCTGCTCGAGCGGGACGACATCGATCTCGTCGACATCTGCACGCCGGGCGACAGCCACGCGGAGATCGCGGTCGCCGCGCTCCAGACGGGCAAGCACGTGCTGTGCGAGAAGCCGCTGGCCAACACCGTCGAGGAGGCGGAGCAGATGGCGGCCGCCGCGCGTGCCGCCGCGGAACGCGGGGTGTGGGCGATGTGCGGGTTCAGCTATCGGCGCACGCCCGCGCTCACGCTGGCCCGGCAGCTGGTCCAGGCCGGCCGGCTCGGCACCGTTCGGCACGTGCGGGCGACCTATTTGCAGGACTGGCTGAGCGACCCGGAAGCGCCGATGGTCTGGCGGCTGGACAAGGCGAAGGCCGGCTCCGGCGCGCTGGGCGACCTCGGCGCGCACTTGATCGACACCACCCAATGGCTGACCGGCCAGCTCATCGGCAGCGTCTCGGCGAGCCTGGAGACGTTCGTGACCTCTCGACCGGCGGGCGCGGACGGCCCGCGTGGCGAGGTGACTGTCGATGACGCCTCGTTCTTCATGGCCCGCTTCGCCGACGGTGTGCTCGGCACGTTCGAGGCCACCCGCTTCGCCCTCGGCCGGCGCAACGCGTTCCGCATCGAGCTCAACGGCAACCAGGGGTCGCTGGCGTTCGACTTCGAGGACAACAACGTTTTGCGGTTCTTCGACGGGACGCTGCCGAGCGGCGAACAGGGTTTTCGGCGCATCCTGGTCACCGAGCCCGAACACCCGTACATCGGCGCCTGGTGGCCGCCCGGCCACGGATTGGGCTACGAGCACGGCTTCACGAACCAGGTGGCCGACCTGGTCATCGCGATCGCCGAGAATCGCCAGCCCGTCCCGTCCTTCGACGAGGGACTCCAGGTTCAGCGAGTACTCGGCGCCGCCGAGCGCAGCGCAGCGCACGATTCGGCATGGACTGCGCTCTGACGGATTGCCGCATCAAGGTGATCCGCGGTGGTAGTCGATGTGTGGCGCCACTGCGGGCAGACACGCCGGTCTCGCCGCATCGAGGTCGCCCTTCGACGACACCGATCAGAGCTGCGCGGCGATCCGCGCGACGACCTCGCCCGCCGGATCGGTCGGAACTGCCGGCCAGCCGGTGCCGGCCCACAGATTCGGGACGTCCGCATCGCCGCGCGCAGCGGCGGCGGCGCGCAGTGGACGGGTCAGGTGGTGGATCTGCGGATACCCACGCGGCGCGTCCTGGTGCTCCTGCACGAAGCGGTTCGCCAGACCGCGCGCCCACCGTCCGCTGAACGCGCGCGTGATGACCGTGTCCGGATAGCGGCGCTCGAGGAGCGCGCGGCGATGCGGCGCTGACGTCGCCGCTTCGGGCGTGCAGAGCAATGCGGTCCCGATCTGCACGGCGGATGCACGATGCGCAAGAGCCGCAGCTGCATCGGCCGCGGTCATGATCGCGCCTGCTGCGATCAGCGGCAGGTCCACGACGTCGCCTATTGCCGCCAACGCCCCACGCAGCGGTGTGTGGTTGGCCTCGTCGTCGGCGAATACGCCTTGGTGACCGCCCGCCTCGGTGCCCTGCACGATCAATGCGTCTGCGCCGGCGGCGGCCGCCTGCTCGGCCTCCTCCGGACTGGTCACCGTGACCGCGACCCGTACGCCCGCGCGGTGCAGTCGTTGCGCGTCGTCCGCCGCCGGGCAGCCGAAGGTGAAGCTCGCGGTGTGGACGCCGCTCGCCGCGATGAGGGCCAGCTTGGCGGCGTAACCGTCGTCCTCCCATCGCGGGTTGCCGAGCGCGACGTCGAGTCGCGCCGCCTCGCCGGCGAGAGTTCTCGCGTACTCCGCAATCGCCGCGTCGTCGGCGTTCGGCGGCGTCGGGACGAACACGTTGACCCCGATCGGGTCACTCGTCAGTTCCCTGGTGCGGTCGAGCACGGCGCGCAGGGTGTCCGGTGTGAGATAGCCGGCGGCGACGAACCCGAAGCCGCCGGCCGCGTTCACTGCGGCGGCGAGTTCGGGGGTGGACGGCCCGCCCGCCATCGGGGCCTGCACGACGGGCAGCCGACTCGGAACGGTCATCGGCCCATCGTGGCATCGTGCTGCGCGGTCGCCATCTCGCGTATAGAACGGTGTGCAATCGTGGCGGCGTGGATGACGATTTGGCGCAGCGCATCCTCGCCTGCGTCGAGTTGATCCCGCCGGGTCGGGTCTTCACCTACGGCGACGTGGCAGAGTACGTCGGCGCCCCGACGCCGCGCATGATCGGACGCGTGCTTGCGCTGGACGACGGCTCGGTGCCGTGGCACCGGGTGCTCCGCGCGAACGGGTCACTCGCCGAGCACCTCTACACCGAGCAGCGGCAACGCCTGCTCGCCGAGGGCGTCCGGTTCAACGGCGACCGCGTCGACCTGAAGAACTTCCGTTGGGACGGCCGGTCACCAGAAGCGTGACTGGCCGGGGATCGTCTCTAGATCGGTGGACAGCAGCTCGCGATCTTCGTCGTCCTTCATGTCCTCGGCCGCAGCGAGCGCCTGCTCGGTGTACGCGCGCGCTTGCTCGGCGTCGCCGGCGATCGCGTGGCCGCGAGCGAGTCCCTCGTAGGCGTAAGCGAGGTCGAAGTCGCCGAGCCCGTTCTCCTGGCAGATGTCGAGGACGCGCTGCGCATGGTGCAGGCACGGCTCGGCGCGTCGCACCAGCGCGTACACCCGCGAGCACAGCCACTCGCTGCGGGCGAAGTTCTCGGGCTTGCCGACCTGACGCCAGTGATGCGCCGACGCATGCGCCATGTGCAGCATCGCGTCGTCCTCGTCGCGGGTGCGCGACTCCTTCTCCATCATCGTCCAGGTGCCGTTGAACAGCGACGCGCCGAGCCGGCGCTCGTACTCCGGGTCCATCGGCTCGACCTTGGTCGGCATCGTCGTCTCCCATCCTTCGGTGATCAGGTGATCGAGGGCGTGCAGGTCGCGCTGCACCCGCGTGAGGCGTGCTTCGAGGCGGCGGCGGTGCGTGGCGAGCAACTCGCCGACGTCGGCACCGGCTGCGCTGTCCATGCAGCGGCGCACGTCGTCGATGGGCACGTCGACGCTGCGCAGCATCGCGATGCGCTGCGCCACCGCGACCTGCGCCGGCTCGTACCAGCGGTAACCCGCGGCGTCGACGAGCGCCGGGCGGAGCAGGCCGATGCGGTCGTAGTGCCGCAGCGCCTTGGTGGTCAGCCCGGCGCGTCGCGCCAGCTGCCCCACGCTCAACAAACCCGTCATGCGCAAAAACGTACGAGATTGCCCCGGGGCAACCGCAAGAATCGGCACATGGATGACGTGCAGCAGCTGCGCCTCGTCGTGACCGTCGACGATTACGACCAGGCGCTGGCCTTCTACCGGGACGCGCTCGGCATGCGCGAATATGCCGCTTATGCCGCCCCCAACGGCGGCCGGGTCACGCTGCTCGACGCAGGCCGCGCGACCCTCGAGCTGGCCGACGCGAAGCAGGCCGAGTTCATCGACGAGGTCGAGGTCGGGCGGCGCGTCGCGGGCACGATCCGGGTCGCGTTCGAGATCGCCGACGCCAACGCGATGACGCAGCGGCTGACCGCCGCCGGGGCCGAGCTGATCGCCGCGCCGACGCGGACGCCCTGGGACTCGCTGAACTCTCGGCTGACCGCGCCGGACGGGCTGCAGCTGACGCTCTTCGAAGAGCTGGGCGTGCCCGACACGACCTAGGACCTCCTACCGGAACTGTCGGCCCGCCGTGTTGAGATTGCTTCGTGACGGACGTGACCTATCAGCTGGTGCGCCCGCCCCGTCCGTCGGCCGCCGCGCCGGTGCTGGACACCGCCCAGCGCGCCGTCGTCGCGCACGCCGGTGGGCCGCTGTTGGTGCTGGCCGGGCCGGGCACCGGCAAGACCACCACGCTGGTCGAGGCGGTCGTCGACCGCGTCGCGGGTGGCGTCCCGGTCGAGCACATCCTCATGCTGACGTTCAGCCGCCGGGCGGCCGGCGAGCTGCGCGATCGGGTCACTGCCCGATTGGGCCGGACGATCCGCGAGCCCCTCGCCCGCACGCTGCACTCGTACGCCTTCGGCGTGCTGCGGCTGGCGAATCGACGCGGTGCCGACTTCGACCTCCCGCTGCCACCGCCGCGGTTGCTGGCCGGCGCCGAGCAGGATCTCGTGATCCGCGAGCTCCTTGCCGGCCGCGACGCCGACACCTGGCCCGTCGAGGTGCGGCCGGCGCTGCGCACCCGCGCCTTCGCCGGCGAGCTGCGCGACCTGCTGATGCGCGCCGTGGAGCGCGGCCTCGACGGCGCCGCGCTGGCCGCGCTCGGCCGGGCTCGCAGGCGGCGCGACTGGGTAGCGGCCGGCGGCTTCCTGACCGAGTACCAGAACGTCACGTCGCTCGCGAAGCCGGGCGGCTACGACCAGGCCGAGCTGATCCGCGCCGCGCTCAATGCGCTGCACGCCGATGCCGAACTGCTGTCCGCCGAGCGGGCGCGGCGCCGGCACCTGTTCGTCGACGAGTACCAGGACACCGACCCGGCGCAGGGCGAGTTGTTGGCCCTGCTCGCCGAGACCGCCGACGAGGTGGTGCTCGTCGGTGATCCCGACCAGTCGATCTACGCGTTCCGCGGCGCCGATCAATCAGCCATTCGTGACGTGGACGAGCGGTTCGGGCGCGGCGGCCCGGTCCCCGTCGTCGCGCTCGACGTCTCGCGGCGGTGCGGGCCGCAGCTGCTCACCGCAACGCGGCGCGTGGCCGCCCGGCTGCCCGGCTCCGCGGAGCACCGCCGACTGCGCCCGGCCGGCGAAGAGCCGGGGACGGTCGAGACCTGCCTGTTCCGCACCGCCAGCGAGGAAGCGAGCCACCTCGCCGCGGTGCTGCGCCGGGCTCATCTCGACGGGACGCCGTGGGCGCGGATGGCGGTGCTCGTCCGCTCGACGGCGGCGGTGCTCGGCACGCTGCGCCGGGCGCTGACCACGGCGGGCGTTCCGGTCGTCGTCCGGGGCGACGATCTGCCGCTGGCCGAGCAGCCGGCCGTGGCGCTGCTGCTCGACGTCCTGCGCCTCACGCTCGATCCGGCGGCGGTGACGGAGGACGCCGCCGAGCGACTGCTCCTCGGGCCGATCGGCAACGCCGACATCGTTTATCTGCAGCGGCTGCGGCGCATGATCCGGCAACGCGACGGGGACACCGAGCCGCCGCGGCTGACGCCGACGCTGCTGGATCCGCGCGACGCCCGCGCGCTGCCCGAGCCGGTCAAGTGGCCGGCCGTCCGCGTCTCCGGCGTCCTCGCCGCGGGCCGGGCGGCGATCAAGGCGAACGCCAGCCCGGAGGACGTCCTCTGGGCGATCTGGGATGCAGCCGGGCTGGGCCGGAAGTGGGCGCAGCAGAGCGCGGCGGGCGGCACCGCCGGTGCGGGTGCCGATCGCGATCTCGACGCGGTGGTCGCGCTGTTCACCGCGGCCGCGCGCTTCACCGACCGGCTGCCGCGCGCGTCGGCCGGCGTTTTCGTCGACCACTTGGCCGGCCAGCAGATCCCGGGCGACACGTTCAGCGTCCAGGCCCGCGAGCCGGACGCGGTCGCCATCATGACCGCGCACGCCAGCAAGGGCCTGGAGTGGGATCTCGTCTGCCTCGCGCGCGTGCAGGAGGGCGCCTGGCCGGATCTGCGGCGCCGCGGTTCGCTGCTCGGCACCGAACTGCTCGTCGACGTGCTCGCCGGCCGCGACACGCCCGGCGGCCCACCGATGTCCGAGCAGCTCGCGGAGGAGCGGCGGCTGTTCTACGTCGCGGCCACCCGAGCACGACACCGGCTGGTGGTCAGCGCGGTTTCCGGCGAGGAGGAGCAGCCGTCCCGCTTCCTCGATGAGCTGGATCCGGTCGAGGGCGAGCGGCCGTTGACGCAGCCGGTCCGCGGCGCCCACCTGCCCAGTCTCGTCGCCGACCTGCGCGGCACCGTGTGCGATCCGAGCGCGGCGCAGGAGCTGCACGACGCGGCCGCGGCCGAGCTGGCCCGGCTGGCAGCGGCGGGCGTGCCAGGCGCCGACCCTGCGGCCTGGTGGGGCCTCGCCCCGCTGAGCTCCGACGTCGCGGTCGCCGATCCGGAGACGCGGGTGCCGATCAGCCCGTCCCGCATCGACTCGTTCCTGCGCTGCGAGCTGCGCACCTTGTTGCAGGACATCGGCGCGAAGGACGGCGAGCAGATCTCCGCCTCGCTGGGCACGCTCGTGCACGAGGTCGCCGCCACCGCCCCGCCGGAGGCCGACCTCCCGGAGCTGGAACGGCTGCTCGACGAGCAGTGGGACGGCCTGGAGTTCGGCGCGCAGTGGTTCGCCGAGAACGAACGGCGGCGGGCCAGCCGGATCCTCGCCCGGCTCGTCGCGTGGCTGCGCGCCAGCCGCGCCGAGTACACGCTGGTCGGCATCGAGCGATCGTTCCGCGCCGAGGTCGGCGACGCGGTCCTGACCGGGCAAGTCGACC
This sequence comes from Jatrophihabitans sp., assembly GCA_035642535.1. Taxonomy (GTDB): domain Bacteria; phylum Actinomycetota; class Actinomycetes; order Mycobacteriales; family Jatrophihabitantaceae; genus Jatrophihabitans. The sequence continues at coordinate 32,433 of DASQSE010000036.1, forward strand.
GTCTGGAGCGCGACGCGGCCGGCCGGCTGGTCGTCGTCGACCTCAAGACCGGCAAGTCCCGGGTCAGGCCCGACGATCTGCCGGTGCACCCGCAGCTCGGCGCGTACCAGCTCGCCGTCCAGGCGGGCGCGTTCGGCGCGGGGGAGGAGGCCGGTGGCGCGCTCCTGGTTCAGCTCGCCGCGCCGGGCAGGGATCCACAGCAGGCGCAGGCGCCACTGGTCGACGCCGACGATCCGCAGTGGATCGAGCGCGAGGTCGACTACGTCGCGGCGCGCATGCGGGGCAGCGAGTTCACCGCGCGGGTCAACTCGTACTGCGGCGGCTGCGATCTGCAGAAGTGCTGCCCGCTGTTCACCGGGCAGGTGACCCAATGATCAGCGCCGTCGAGCTGAGCAAGCTGCTTGGTCTTGATCATCCGCCGACGGAGGAGCAAGCGGCGGTGATCGAGGCTCCGCTCGGGCCGGCCGTCGTCATCGCCGGTGCCGGCTCGGGCAAGACGGAGACGATGGCCGCCCGCGTCGTGTGGCTCGTCGCCAACGAGCTCGTCGCGCCTGATGCGGTGCTCGGGCTGACGTTCACCCGCAAGGCAGCTGCGGAACTCGGCAGGCGCGTCCGGCGCCGGCTCGCGCAGTGGCGGGGCGTCCTCGAACGCGACGCGGGCGCCGACCCGAAGGTCACCGCGCAGCTTGCCGAGCTGCTCGCCGGTGAGCCAACCGTCCTCACCTACGCCGCGTACGCCGGTCGGCTGGTGGCCGAACACGCGATGCGGGTGGGCGCCGAGCCGGACGCGCGGCTGATCTCGCGGGCGGTCGCGTGGCAGCTCGCCGACGCTGTCTCGCGCAGCCATCCCGACGCGCTGCCCGATGACATCGGGGCGCCGAGCAGCGTCCCCCGCTACGTCCTCGAGATGAGCGGGCAGCTGGCCGACCATCTCGTCGGCGTCGATGCGGTCGAGCAGCTCTGCCGCACGATCCTGGACTGGTTCGAGACACTGCCGCCCGGCAAGGGCATCCGCACCGCGTACCCGGGTGACACCGCGAAGTTCATCGAGTCGACGCAACACCGGCTCGCGCTGCTCCCGCTCGTGCGCGGCTTCGCCGCCGCCAAGGTGGCGCTGCCGGCGGTCGACTTCGCCGATCAGATGACGGTCGCCGAGAAGCTTGCCGGGCTCAATGAGGTGCGGCAGATCGAGCGCGCCCGATACGCGGCCGTCCTGCTCGACGAGTATCAGGACACCGGTCATGCGCAGGTCGAGACACTGCAGGGCCTGTTCGGCGACGGCCATCCGGTCACGGCGGTGGGCGATCCGTTCCAGTCGATCTACGGCTGGCGGGGCGCCAGCGCCGGGAACATCGGCCGCTTCGCCGCGACCTTCCGGCGTGCGGACGGCGAGGACGCCGCCACCTATCCGCTGGCCACCAGCTTCCGCAACGACGAGTCGATCCTGCGCGCTGCGAATGCGGTGGCCGCGCCGCTGCGCGCCCGCGGCGCGTCGGTCGAGCTGCGGCCGGCGTCAGGTGCCGGGACGGGGACGATCACGGTGGCCCGGACGGAGACCGTCGAGGACGAAGCACGGTGGATCGCGAAGAGCATGGCGCGCGAGTGGGCGGCGTTGCCACCGGGCAATCGGACGGCCGCGGTGCTGGTCCGGCGCCGCTCGCAGATACCGCTGCTGGCCGATGCGCTGCAGACCGCGGGGCTGCCGGTCGAGATCGTCGGGCTGGGCGGGCTGCTGACCACACCGGAGGTCGTCGATGTGGTCGCCACGTTGCGCGTGCTCGTCCACCACGACGCCGGCACCGCGCTGGTGCGGCTGCTCACCGGCGCCCGGTGGCGCATCGGCCCGCACGACCTCGCCGCCCTCGGTGCGCGAGCGCGCCGGCTCGGCCGCCAGCACGCGCCGAGTGCACCGCCTGTGCAGGGCGATCTGTTCGATGCCGAAGGCGGGAGCACAATGATCACCGCGCCGCAGCGTCCGACGGAGCCGATCGGCCTGATCGAGGCGCTGGACGACCTCGGCCCGCCGGAGCGCTACTCCCGCGAGGGGTTTGCCCGGATGAACGCGCTGGCCGACGAGCTGCGCCGGCTGCGCCGCCGGATCTCGGCGCCGCTGCCCGAACTCGTCGCCGACGTCGAGCGGACGATCGGCGTCGAGCTCGAGGTCGCGGCGCGACCCGATCGCGCACGGGTCGGTCGCGCGCACCTCGACCGCTTCCTCGACGAAGCGGCCGACTTCGCAACCGAAGCTGATGAAGCGACCCTCACCGCGTTCCTCGCCTACCTCGCTGCGGCCGAGGACGAGGAGAACGGGCTCGATGCCGGCGAGGCGGTGGTCGAGTCCGAGCGGGTGCAGGTGCTCACCGTGCACGGCGCGAAGGGCCTGGAGTGGGACGTCGTCGCCGTGCCGGGGCTCGTCGAGGGCGTGTTTCCGTCGGACGCGCGCTCGGTCAACTGGACGCGCGCCCGCCAGGAGCTGCCCACGCCACTGCGCGGCGACCGGATGGATCTGCCCGGCATCGAGCTCTTCGAAGCTGCCGACCGCAAGGAGGTGCGCGACCGGCTCGCGGTTCAGCACGCGGCCGTCCTCGAGCGGCATGCGGAGGAGGAGCGCCGGCTCTGCTACGTGGCGTTGACGCGCGCGCGGCACGCCGTGCTCGCGTCCGGTTACGTGTGGGACACCGCGCAGAAGCCGCGCGGCGAGTCGCCGTTCCTGACCGAACTACTTCCCAACGCCTGCGTGCAGGAGTGGTTCGAGCCCGAGCCTGACGCGCGCAATCCACTCACCGAACAAGCCCGCGAATCGCAGTGGCCGCTCGACCCGCTCGGCCCACACCCCGGCGCGCGCGGGCCTGGGAGGCGGGCCGACGTCGAATCGGGCGCGGCGCTGGTCCGTGCCGCGCCGCCCGGCGGGATTGCGATCGGCGATGCGGCGCCGGCCCGAGTCCTGGATTGGCGCGCCGACACCGACCGACTGCTGGCCGAGCGTGCCGCGCAGGCCGCCCGCGACGTCGTCGCCGTGCCGCTTCCGGCTCAGCTCTCGGTGTCGCAACTCGTCGAGCTCGAGCACGACCCGGGGGCGCTCGCAGCCGCGCTGCGCCGCCCGATGCCGCGTCGTCCCGCGCCCTGGGCCCGCCGCGGCACCGCGTTCCACACCTGGCTGGAGCAGCGCTGGGATCGACAGACCCTTCTCGACGTCGACGAGCTGCCCGGCGCCGCCGACGAGGCGGTCGACGACGCCGAGTTCGACGAACTGCGCGCGGCGTTCGAGGCGAGCCAGTGGGCGCAGCGCACGCCGGTCGAGGTCGAGGTGCCGTTCGAGATGACGATCGCCGGACGCGTCGTTCGCGGCCGGATGGACGCAGTCTTCGGTGCCGACGCGGGCTGGATCGTCGTCGACTGGAAGACCGGCCGCCGGCCGTCGGGCGCGGCGGCCCGGGCTGCAGCCGTCCAGCTGGCCGCGTACCGGCTCGCCTGGGCGCGGCTGTCCGGCCTCCCTGACGGCGAGCTGCATCGGGTCCGCGCCGCGTTCCACTACGTCCGCAGCAACGAGACCATCGAGCCCGCAGCCCTGCTCGACGCGGACGGTCTGCGCGCCCTGATCGCCGGATCACCGACATGACACGCGCCTGCGAGACCGCCGTGCCGCAACCTCTTAGATGGACCCTTCGGCCACATCTCCTACGCTGACCGGATGGTCGCTACGCGGGCAGCTACCGGCGCCGCTGCGCGTCGCGAGACGAATTCCGCGTCCGCACCGCTGGCGAAGGGGATCCCCGCGAAGGCCCGACTGCACGTCGTCACCGGAAAGGGTGGCACCGGCAAGACGACTGCGGCGGCCGCGCTAGCACTGGCGATCGCCGAAGCGGGTCGCAAGGTGCTGCTCGTCGAGGTCGAGTCGCGGCAGGCGCTGGCGCAGCTGTTCGACATCCCGCCGATGGCATATCGCGAGCAGCGTCTGACGATGGTCGGCACGGGCGGGCAGGTGTTCGGGCTGGCCATCGACGCCGAAGAGGCGATGCTCGAGTACCTCGAGATGTTCTACGGGCTCAAGCGGGCCGGCAAGGGCCTCAAGCGGCTCGGCGCCGTCGACTTCGTCACCACCCTTGCGCCCGGGCTGCGCGACGTGCTGCTCACCGGCAAGGTGAAGGAGGCGGTCACCCGCCAGCAACCCGGCGGTGCACCCGTCTATGACGCGGTGGTGTTGGACGCGCCGCCCACCGGCCGGATCGCCCGCTTCCTGGACGCGACGCGCGAGGTCGCCAAGCTGACGAAGTTCGGGCCGATCAGCAACCAGAGCCATGGCGTCATCAAGCTGCTGCACGGGCCGCGCACGGCCGTGCACATCGTCACCTTGCTCGAGGAGATGCCGGTTCAGGAGACGCTCGACGCCGCGGCCGAGCTGAAGTCGCTGGGGTTCCAGCTCGGCGCCGTGATCGTCAACCGGGCGCGTCCGGCGCTGATCACGGCCGGACAGGTCGGCCCGGACGGCGCCGTCGATGTCGAGCAACTTGCCGCCGGACTCGGCCAGGCCGGCGTCGCGGCGGTGCACGCCACGGCGCTCGCCGCCGAGATGAGCAGCTACGCCGAACGCCAGCATGTGCAGGAGGAGAACGCAGCGCGACTCGACGCGCTCGCGCTGCCGCGCATCGAGCTGCCCGATCTCAACCCGCCGGTCGAGCTCGGCGAGTTGATCGACCTTGCATCCTGCTTTCTGAAGAGCGGGGCCGCATGACGTCGCTCGACGCAGCCGCGCTGGTCCGCGACCCGCAGACGCGGGTCGTCGTCACCTGCGGCAGCGGTGGCGTCGGCAAGACGACGACCGCCGCCGCGCTCGGATTGCTCGGTGCGCTGGCCGGCCGGCGCACCGTCGTCCTCACCATCGACCCCGCGCGCCGGCTCGCGCAGTCGATGGGGCTGACCCACCTCGACAACACGCCGCGCATCGTCAACGGCGTCAAGGGCGACAACCTGTTCGCGATGATGCTCGACATGAAGCGGACGTTCGACGACGTCGTCCTCGAGCACTCCACCCCGCAACGCGCCGAGCAGATCTTCGCCAATCCCTTCTACCAGACCCTGTCGTCGTCGTTCGCCGGGACGCAGGAGTATATGGCGATGGAGAAGCTCGGCCAGTTGGTGCACGCCAACGAGTGGGATCTGATCGTGGTCGACACGCCACCGTCGCGCTCCGCGCTGGACTTCTTGGACGCGCCCAACCGGCTGAGCCGTTTTCTGGACGGCCGGATGATCCGGTTGCTGACCGCGCCCGCGAAGGCGAGCGGCAAGGCATACGTCAAGGTGCTCACGGTGTCGGTCGGCGTGGTCGCGCGGGTGTTCACGAAGGTCATCGGCGGCGACCTGCTCAACGATCTGTCGACCTTCGTCACGGCGCTCGAGTCGATGTTCGGCGGGTTCCGCGAACGCGCTCAGCAGACCTACGACCTGCTGAAGAAGCCGGGCACCGCCTTCCTCGTCGTGGCCGCCCCGGAGCCGGACGCGCTGCGCGAGGCGTCGTACTTCGTGGAGCGGCTCTCCGACGAGCAGATGCCGCTCGCCGGGGTCGTGGTCAACCGCTGCCGGCGGGTATCCGAAGTCGACGGCGCCCCGCCGTTGAGCGCCGCGCGCGCCGAGCTCGCCGCCGACACGCTGACCGGAGACGACGCCGCGACCGGCCTCGCCCGCGCCGCGCTGCTCGTGCACGCCGAGATCGCCACGGCGGCCGAACACGACGTGCGGATGACGCGGCGTTTCCGGGCCGCGCACCCCGAGGTCCCCGTGGTTTCGGTGGCTGCGCTGCCCTCGGACGTCCACGACCTCGACGGCCTGCGCACCATAGGAGAACTCTTAGGAGGATGAGGCCGGTCGGACCTCGCCACGTACCCTTTAGCCGTGGCTGTCGACCCGACCCGGCCGGACCCCGCCGTAACCATCGTCAAACTGGTGGGCGTCCTCGTCGCTGTGGGCGTGCTCGCGGCCGGCGTCCTGCTCCCGTACGTCGGCGGGCTCGGCTTCGTCGCGGGCAAGGCGGCCGGGAACTTCCTCGAGACCAGCTGCCACTACCACGACAGCCCGCCGCCGCAGCCGACGACGATCTACGCGCGGGACGGCCGGACGGTGATCGCCCGGCTGTTCACCCAGGACCGGGTGCCGATCCCGCTCAGCGAGGTCCCGAAGTCGCTCCAGGAAGCGCTGATCGCCACCGAGGACCGCAACTTCTACGAGCATCACGGCGTCGATTTCAACGCGCTCGTCCGCTCTGCGATCAGTACCGGCAGCGGCGACACGCAGGGTGGCTCGACGCTGACGATGCAGTACGTCAAGCAGGTGCGCTACTACCAGGCCGGCGACGACAAGCAGAAGCAGGAGGCGGCGGTCGCCGTCAACCTGCACCGCAAGATGGAGGACGCGAAGTGCGCCCTCTACATCGAGGGGACGCTGCACAAGTCCAAGGACCAGATCCTGCAGGACTACCTGAACATCGCGTTCTTCGGTGAGCACTCGTACGGCATCCAGACCGCGGCCGAGACCTACTTCAACAAGCCGGCCCGCGCCCTCAGCCTCGCCGAGTCCGCGCTGCTCGTCGGGTTGCTGCGCGCCCCCTCCGCCTACGACCCGTTCGTCAACCCGGCGGCGGCCAAGGAGCGGCGCAACGAGGTGCTGCAGAACCTCGTCGACGTGGGCAAGCTGAGCCAGGCCGCTGCGGACAAGGTCGAGGCGACGCCGGTCGCGCTCGCCACCCAGGCTCCGCCGCTGGTCCGGCAGGGCTGCGCGAACGCGAACAGCACCGTCCCCAACGCGGCGTTCTTCTGCGAGTACGTCGTCAGTTGGTTGGAAGACGACGCGAAGATTCCGCAGAGCGAGTTGGAGACCGGCGGACTCAAGGTCGTCACCACGCTCAATCCGAGTCTCCAGACCCGCACGCAGCAACGGATGAACACGTTCGTGCCCGCGAAGTCTCCGATGACGGCCGTATTGCCCATCGTCGATCCGCACAGCGGCGACATCCTCGCGATGGCGGCGAGCAAGACCTACGGCACCGGCCGCGGCCAGACCGAGCAGCAGATTTTCACGAGAGAGACGGCATTCGGCGCGTCCACCTTCAAGCTGTTCCCGCTGCTCGCAGCTCTCTCGACGGGCGTACCGAGCGACTGGGAGCTGACCACGGTCGGCAGCACCGGGAGCTGGAAGCCGAAGAACTGCGCAACCACCGGCCGGGGCGTCGTAAACGGCGACTCGAACGTCGCGTACAGCGACACCGAGTCGCTCGCCACGGCCACGGCCAAGTCGTCCAACACATACTTCGTCGGACTGGCCGACGAGCTTCTCGACTGCAACCTGCAACCGATCATCGACCTCGCCACGAAGCTCGGCGTCGACAGCCTGAAGGCACCCGAGACCCGGGATCTCACGGTTGGTCAGGCGATCGTCCAGCAGCAGCGGGCGCAACAACTCGTACTCGGTCAAGGCCTGCCCGTCAGCCCGCTGCAACTGGCCGGTGCCTATGCGATGGTCGCGAACGGCGGCCGGTACAACACCCCGACCCCGGTGCTGAGCATCGAGGACAGCCGCGGCAACGCGAAGCCCGTCAGCCGGCCGAATGCTGTGCAGGTCGTCCTGCCGCAGGTCGCCGCCCAGGCCGTTCAGCTGTTGAGCGGTGACACCAGATACCCCGGTACGTCCGCGTCGGTGTTCTCCAGCTGGTACGGACTGAACCCGAGCGTGATCGCCGGCAAGACCGGAACGAACGTCTCGACCCGCACCGGGAAGAACGCCTCGATCTGGTTCGTCGGCATGACGCCCCGGCTGGTCGGCGCAGCGGGGGTCGTCGATTTCGACAACACGTCCAAGCCATCGCGCGGCCTGGTCGGCCAGGGGGTCGGGACCGCATACGGTGACTTCGCCGCCAAGGTGTGGCTGAATGCGCTGCGGCCCTCCCTCGCGCATCGCAGCTGGACGTGGCCCGACCCGAACACGATGGGCACGACCGTCCCGTCCCTCACTGGGATGACCGTGTCTCAGGCACGCAGCACGCTTTCGCAGTACGGCTTCAAGATGACTCGGTTCGGCGCGGCGGACGGCATCGCCGTGCTGTGCCCGAGCTCGGAGCCGTACAACACGGTCGCCTACTACGGTCCGCAGCGTGCCGCGTCGGGCGCCACGATCACCGTGTGCACCAGCAGCCAGGAGCCGCAATTCGTGTACCACCCGCCGCCACCGCCACCACCACCGCAGCATCACGGCGGCGGCCACGGCGGCGGTGGCGGTGGTGGTGGTGGTGCCGGCGGCGGTGGTGGTGGCGGTGGCGGCGGCACACCGCCCGGTCCCGGCGGCGGGGGCGGTGGCGGCCACGGGCACGGCCCGGGCGGCGGCGGGGGTTAGCCCAGCCGGCGGCGCACCTCGTCGCTGACCCGCTTGCCGTCGGCGCGTCCAGCGACCTGCGGCACGACGATCTTCATCACTGCGCCCATGTCGCGCGGGTTGCTCGCCCCGGCTTCCGCGATCGCTGCGGTGACCAACTCCGCCAGCTCGGCGTCGTCGAGCTGGGTGGGCAGGTAGCGGTCGAGGACGGTGCCTTCCGCGCGCTCGCGACTCGCGAGCTCGGCGCGACCGGCCGCGTCGAAGGCCTCGGCGGCCTCGCGCCGCTTCTTCGCCTCGCGCGTCAGGACGCGTTGCACCTCGTCGTCGTCGAGTTCGCGCGCGGCGTCGCCCGCCACCTCTTCCTTGGTGATCGAGGTCAGCGCCATCCGCAGCGTGGCGGTGGTCAGCTCGTCGCGCGATTTCATCGCGGCGTTGAGATCAGCGCGCAGCTGGTCCTTTAGTCCGGACACGCCGTCAACGTAACAGGCGACGGCTCCGTAGGCTGTGCGGATGCGACGTGGGGTGATCGCGCTCGGCACTGCCGGGACGGGGGCGCTGCTCTACGGCACACTCATCGAGCGGAACGCGTTCACCGTCCGTCGGTTCGACGTTCCGGTGCTGGCGCCTGGTGCGCAGCCGCTGCGCGTCCTGCACCTCGCGGATCTGCACATCACCGCCGGTCAACGGCGCAAGCTCGCCTGGATCCGCCGCCTGCTGGACCTCGCCCCGGACCTCGTCATCAACACGGGTGACACGCTCTCGGCACGCGACGCGATACCGGCGGTCATGTCGGCGCTGGAGCCCTTCGCCGCCGTGCCCGCAGTCTTCGTGCCGGGGAACAACGACTACTACGTTCCGACCTTTCGGAACCCGACCGAGTACTTCCGCCCGAACCGCCCGGTGCGGCACGGGCCGTCGATGCCGTGGCCGCAGCTGGCTAGCGCGCTCACGCACGCCGGCTGGCTCGACCTCACTCATGCCCGGATGTCGTTGAAGGTCAACGGCGCGACGGTGGCGTTGGCCGGTACGGACGACCCGCATCTACGCCGTGCGCGGTACGAACTCATCGCCGGCGCGGCGCCCGTATCGGCGGACGTTCGGATCGGGGTCACGCACTCGCCCGAGCCGTTCCTGCTGCGTCGCTTCGCGAACGACGGCTACGACCTGGTCCTTGCCGGTCATACGCACGGCGGCCAGGTCCGACTGCCGTTCGGGCCCGCGATCGTCACGAACTGTGGCATTGATCGCAGTCGCGCCCGCTGGCTGCACGCCTGGGACGACCGGATGTACATCCACGTCTGCGCGGGCCTGGGCACCAACCCGTTCGCACCGGTGCGGTTCTGCTGCCGTCCGGAAGCGACGCTGCTGACGCTCGTGCCCAAGAACTGATCGGTTGGCGCCGGTCGGTATGCTGAGCCGGTTGCACCGCGGGGTGTGGCGCAGCTTGGTAGCGCGCTTCGTTCGGGACGAAGAGGCCGTGGGTTCAAATCCCGCCACCCCGACAGATGTTTCCGGGAGTTCCAAGCTTCGTGACGGGTTCTCGCCGAGCGAGTACAGCAGCAAAGCGCAGCAGTAGGGTGTCGGCCTCGCGTTACCTCCATCGCAAACTGGCCAGCATGCCTGCGCAAACCGCAGGTGACATGTCGAAATGCGATTTGAACGGCCGCTTCAGGAGCTCTGTGTCGCGGCGGGCGATTGTCCTGCGGCCGATGATGACGGCTGGGGCGCCTTGGCAGTGGCTATCGCGTGCTCGAGCGCTGCGATCGTTGCCGCGTCCACCGTTCCGGTCGCCTTGACACCAAGCGCGGTCTGGAACGACTTCAGCGCGTCGGTCAGGGCCGGTGTCCAGGTGCCGTCGACCGGGCCGGTCCAGTATCCGGCGAGCTTGAGTGTCTGTTGCACGGCTGCCGTCGATGCCAGCGCTTCCTGGGCGGCCGCGCCGCCCTTGGCTTGCAGGTCCGCTTGCAGTGCGGCGTCTGTGGCCTCGTCCACTGTTCCAGTGACGGGCAGGCCGTGCGCCGTCTGCAGGGCTTCGATGGCATCTACCGTTGCCGGTCCGTACACGCCGTCGAGTTCGTGGTGGTAGTAGCCGGCTTGGGCGAGCGACTTCTGCAGTGCCACGGTGTAATCACGCACTGCGGCGTCGGCCTTCTTCTGCTGATCGTCGGTCAGACAACCGGCGTCCGCGAACAGCCGCAGCCAGGACATCTCCAGTGCAACGGCCGCCGCGTTGAACTGCTGCGACGCCTGGTCCAACGGGGTCTGATCGGTGATCCCGCTCTGCGCGGCGGCGAACTCTGCCTCCGCCTGCTTCACTCGGTTGACTGTCGCGCTCGGCGCCAGCGGCGTCACGGTCGGCGAGGGGGCCGTGGTTGTGGAGGGCGTGGTTGTGGGGGGCGTGGTCGTGGGGGCCGCCCGCTCGGTCGACTTTCCCGATGTCTCGGCCTGCGCGGCTGCGAGCTCGGCCCTGGCGTCCGTCAGCCCGTTCTCGGCGGCGACCAGCTGTTGTTGGGCGGCGACTGCTGCCTCAGCGCTGGAAACGGCATCCGCCGCGGGCTGTTGCAGGTCGGCCCCGGCATCGCGGACGTCACCGACCGTCGGCGCGGTCTCGTTCAGGACGTTGCCATAGCGGTCCAGCCCCGTGATGTAACTCTGGCTGGCCCGGCAGAACTCGGCAGATTTCGCGGACAGGTCCGCTTGCGCATCCGACACTGCCTGCTGCGCGTCCGACACGTGCTTCTCGGCGAGCTTCAGCTTCGCGGTTCCGCCCCCACTGCTCCCGCACGCGGCGACCACGAGGGCCGCGACACAACCGAGCCACACCCACCGGCCGGGGCTGCGGCGTCCGTCCGCCGAGAACATCCTGTCAGCGTCTATGTCACCCGTCTGGGACCGCTTCGCCCCGAACGGGTGAAGTCGCACCGGTCCCCTCCCACACCGTTATGGGCATCGCAGGTCCGATGGGAGCTGAGGCATCAACGTGGCTAGCAGCTCATGTGCAGGTCACGTCGCGGTGTCCGTGGCTAGCATGTCAGCGTGCCGGGCGGCGGGAGGGGACCCAACGAGACGCAACAGCTGAGCGTCGACGTGTTGGTGCCGAGGATTCCGGCCTCGGCCGGCGCGCTCGTGTGGGACCGGAAGAGTCGGCTGCTGATCCTCAAGCCGACATACAAGTCCGGATGGACAATTCCTGGTGGGATTGTCGAGGCAGACGGTGAGACGCCTTGGGAGGCCTGCCGCCGAGAGGCCAGGGAGGAGTGCGGCCTGTGGGTGCGCCGCGGCAGGTTGGTGTGTGTGGACTTTCTGCGTCCGCGTCCCGGCCGGCCCGGAGGGATGCGCTTTCTGTTCGACTGCGGCAGTTTCGACAAGTCGACCCTCGCCGGCATCGTCTTGCAGGAAGAGGAGATCGCCGAGTACAGATTCGCCCGCCCCGAGCGTGCGCTTGATCTGCTCAGCGGCCCGGTGCGCCGCCGCGTTGCCGCGACACTGAGCAAGCCCGGCCGACTGCATTACCTCGAGGACGGGCGCCCGGTTCGCTGACACGCTAGCGCCGTTCGTCGACCTGCGCGGTGCGCACCGGGCCGGCCCCGGACTGCCGCGATCTATAGCCAGCGACGAAGCTTGCTGCCACCGGCGGCCCTCCAGGCGTCATGCACAACCTGGCGCAACTGGGCCTGTTCGGCGCGTTCGCCGACGATGAGTTGGCCCGCTACCAGGCCGCAGGTCGGTCGGGCTGCGGCGGCTTCGCGCAGCCACTGCACGGCGACGGCGGAGTCATGGAACTCGCCGAGAACATCTTGCAGGTGTGCAAGAGCCGCGGCATGGTCCTTGGCTGGTCGTCCGATGACGGGACGCGCGGCTTCGATGGCGTAGCGAGTGCGCTTGGCCTGGATGCGTATGACGTGCAGGTCGGTGTCACTCGGCGGGTCGGCCGCACCAGCAACGACGCGATCGAGGCGTCGGACCTGAGTGCGGGCGACGCGCCGCAGGAATGCTCGAGCGACAGCGTCGACCGGCGCGTCGTCGGCAAGCCGCGGCGCTGCGGCCCCGTCGACGAGCGTGTCGAGCAAGGAGTCGTAGCGGTCGCTGCGCAACGCGGACAGCATCGCCTTGCGTGCTTGGCGCTTCTGCTGGCCGAGTCGGTTGAAGAGCATCGTGCGACCGGGGGCGTCGTCCGCACTGAGGGCGGCCGCCGTCGTGCGGCGCAGTCGCTGCTCGAGGACGTCGAGATCACGGGTCATACCGGCGGCGCTGCCCAGCCAGGCCAGCTCAGTGCCTAGCACGCCGGCCCATTCGCGGTCCAGGACGGGTGAGAACGTCTTGAGGTTGGAACGCAGGGTGCGCGCCGCGACGCGGAACTGGTGCACAGGTTCGGGATCCTCGCCGAGCCGAACCCCGGCGTCGTGTCGGATGAGCCGATCGACCGACCTGGTCAACGAGTGGCGGATGAGGTCGGCGACGGTGGGCGCCGCGTCGAGCGGGGGAATGATCAGATCGGCGGGCGCAGTGGCTCGCTCGCCGAGGGCACGGGCGAGTTTCGGCAACGCCGGCGCTGGGGTGGTGCAGCCGGCGGCGGCCAGGCGCTGCGCGGCGGCGCGTTGTAGTCGCCTCCGCCGGCGGGTGCCGACGAGTTCGAGCTCCACTTCGTGGAAGAGGCCGATCTGCCGTTCGCCGTCGAAGGCGGTGACGAGGTCGTCGACGAGTTCGGCGATGCTGTTGCCCTGAACGTCGAGGAGCAGCACGCAGGTGCGCTGAGTGTGCAGGCGGGCGACCGGACGCAGCCGGCGCGAGCGCAGGTAACCACGGACCAGATCGCGGGCCGCGGCCGGAACGTTGTCCGGCGCGCCGTCGAAGCGGATCTCGAGCCGCGTAAGGGTTGACGCGGCCGCCTGCTTGGGCAGCTTCACCGTCCACGGCGCGCCGGATTCGCCGCTGCGGTAGCGCAGCGTGACGCCGGTACGTGCGAGTGTGAGGTCCTCGGTGTCGTAGTAGGTCGCGTCCAGTTCCATGCGAGTCGGTACGCCGTCGGTCAGTCCGGGCAGCGCCCCGTCCATTGAGGGAAGTTCGAACGCTTGCGGGGCGAGCATCTTGACCTCGCGTTCCACGCTCGCCGACACGACCCTCATCCCTTGATGGACTATTGCGTCATCTTCATCAACCGTCGATCGCGCCGGCAGCTCCGCGGTTCGACGGAACGACGGACCCGCCGACTCCGGGGGCCTGCGCCCGGCGTCGGCGCAGCAACCGGATGCCTATGTCGGCGACGACGATCAACGGGGCGATCAGCGACAGTGCGATCACGGCCAGCCACTGCGGCCCGGTCAGCGACATCGTGCCAAGCAGGCGCTGAAGCATGGTGAGCTCCACGGCCGCCCAGGTGAGAACCCAGCCGATGATGATCCAGCCCAGGTACGGGAAGATCGGTGGCGACCAGGCAGGCTCGCGCTCACGCCGCATGACCACGCCGAGGTTGACCGCGCTGAGCGCGACGATCGCGAACGCCATGGTCATCGACGCGGACGGGTCCTTGGTGCTCGGCTCGTCGGGTCCCCAGGCCAGCACGGCCAGGGCCGTGGCAGCGACGGCGAATCCGCTGACGAGCCAGCGAACGATCTGTGGCCAGTTGACGATCTTGGTGCCCGGCTTGCGCGGCGGCCGTTTCATGACACCTGGGTCCGGGACGTCGACGATGAATCCGACCACCACGGTGACGACTACGAAGAACTTGCAGAACAGCAGCATGAGCGGGAACAGAGCTACCCCGTCGTTGATGTTCAGGATCGTGGCGAACAGCATCAACTGCAGCACGGACGACAGGATGGTCAGCTGCAACTTGACGTAGGACGAGATGCGCCGATAGATGTCACGGCCCAGGTCGACCGCCCGGACGAGCGTCGCGAAGTTGTCGTCGGTCAGGACGATCTTGGCGGCCTGCTTGGACACTTCCGAGCCACTGCCCATGGCGACCCCGATGTCGGCCTGCTTCAGCGCGGCCGCATCGTTCACGGCGTCACCAGTCATGGCGACGACCTCGCCCGACTTCTGCATGAGTCGGGCCAGGCGCAGCTTGTCCTCGGGGGCGACGCGGCCGAACACATGCAGCCCGGGAAGCCGGTCGATCACCTCTGGATCGGCGAGGTGCTGCAGTTCTGCGCCGGTGATCACGCCGGGCCCGAGGCCCAGATCGTCGGCGATCGCCCGGGCGGTGATGGTGTGGTCGCCGGTGATCATCCGGACGTCGATGCCGGCGTCGAGGGCCACCCGCACGGCGTGTTTCGCCTCGGTCCGGAGCGGGTCCATGATTCCGACGAGCGCGACGAAGACGAGTTTGGCCACCGAGGCCATAGGGTCCGCGACGGCCGCGGCCATCGCGGCGTCGTCGAGGTCACGGGCGGCGAACGCGAGCACCCGTAGCCCCCGCTCGGACAGCTGACGGTTGGCGGCGAGGATATCGTCGCGGACGGTGCCGACCGGCACCTCCTGGCCGTGCCACAACGCGTGGTCGCAGCGCTGCAGGACGACATCGGGCGCACCCTTCACGCACACGAGATGGAGCTCGTGCAGGATCCCGCCGGCCAGCCAGTCCGGGCAGTCGTGGAACGTCGCCATGAACTTGTACTCGGAGTCGAACGGCACCTCGGCCCGCCGCGGAATGGCGTCGCGTGTCTGTACCGCGTCGACGCCCATCTTCGCGGCGAGCACCACGAACGCGGCTTCGGTCGGGTCACCGATGACCGTCTGGTCGTCCCCGACGGTGGCATCGGTGCACAGCGCGAGGCCCAAGGCCAGTCGTCGGAAGTCGGGCACCTCGGCCCCGGCCACGCCGAGAATCGCGCCGCTCTTCGTGTAGCCGCCCCCTTCAACCCGGAACCACTCGCCGCTCGCGAGCATCGTGGTCGCGGTCATCGCGTTCATCGTCAACGTTCCGGTCTTGTCGCTGTTGATGACCGTCGTGCCACCGAGCGTCTCGACGTCGGTGAGCGACTTGACCACCGCTTTGGACCTCGCCAGCCGCTGCGCGCCGGAGGACAGCATGGTCTGCACGAAGGTCGGCAGACCGGTCGGAATCGCGGAGATCGCGGTCGAAACGCACAGCAGTACGAGTGTCTCCAGATCCTGGCCCCGCGCGATGCCGAAGACGGCGATCACCGCCACGGCCAGCCAGGCGACCAGCCCGAACACCTTGGTCATGCCGTCGAGTTCTCGCTGCAGCGGCGAGCGGGTGTGTTCGGTGGCGGTCACCATGTCGGCGATGCGGCCCACCTGGGTTGCCTGGCCGGTCGCGGTGACCACGAACGTCGCGGTGCCGCGGGTGACCTGGGTGTTCTGAAAGACGAGGTTCGTGCGGTCCCCGAGCGCGACCTCGCTGTCGGCGAGGCTCGCCGGACTCTTGTCGACCGGCGCGCTCTCGCCAGTGAGCGCCGCCTCCTGTACCTCGAGCGACGTCGCGACCACTAGCCGGCCATCTGCGGGGACGACGTCGCCCGCCTCCAGCAGCACGACATCGCCCGGCACCAGTTCGGTCGAGTCGACTTCGTCGACCCTGCCGAGTCGCCGCACCCGCGCGCGGGGTACCTGCAGCCGCGCCAGCGCCTCGACACTCGCCCGCGCCTTCAGTTCCTGACTGGATCCCATGACGACGTTGAACGTCACCAGCGCCAGCACGACGATGCCGGTCGCCACCTGCGCGATGGCCAGGCTTGCCACTCCGACGATCAGCAGCATGATGTTCATCGGATTCGACAGCTGACCCCGCGCGGCTACCCATACGCTCGGCGGCGGCTCGGTCGGCAACTTGTTCGGCCCGTACTCCTCCAGGCGCCGCTGCACATCGCCGGCGGCCAGCCCCTCGTCCGGATCGACGCCCATCTGTCGGGCCGCGTCGTCCGCGGACAGGGTGTGCCACGCGATGTCCTTGCTGGGCCTGGTCGGCTTGATGGGCTCGGTCGGCGTACCGGTGGTGGTCATCCCAGTTCACCGGTATTCGGGTACGGGCTCTGGCTCGGTCATGTGACTCTGCTGGGCCTTGTACACCGGGATGCCCAGCAGTAGCGCGCCGCCGGCCATGAGGAACGGCGCCCAGTACAGCCAGGAACTCTCGCCGGTGTTCCGGGAGTAGACGATGAACAGGATCGAGAAGACCAGCGAGAGGACCGCGACGGTCATGTCGCGTGCGAACCGCGGGGTTTCGAGCGTGCGGTGATCCATCATGCGCCACTTGATCTGGGCGAGGGCGGAGAACCCATACGGGATCGCCGAGGTGATGCCGGTCATCAGCACGAGCGTCGTGAAGACCGTGGCGCCGCCGGAGCCGAGGTAGTTGATGACCATCGCGACGGAGGCGAGGGCCGTGGAGGCGATGATGCCGAATGCGGGCACGCCGGACTTGGACATGGTCTTGAACTGCCGGGGGAACAGCCCGTCGTTGGCGGCGGCGAGCGGCATTTCGGCGCAGATCATGGTCCAGCCGTTGAGGGCGCCGAAGCCGGAGATGATCACCGCGGCCGCCATCACGTTCCCGGGCCAGCTGCCGCCGAACATCGCGTTGGCTGCGTCGGAGAAGGGCGCGGTGGCGTGGGCGAGCTTGCCGGTGGGCAGGATTCCGAAGACCGCGATCAGGGAGAGCATGTAGACCACGGCCGTGGCCAGCGTGCCGAAGATGGTCGCCTTGGGCACGTTGCGGTCCGGGTCCTTCACCTTGGCGGCGGCGACCGCGGCGGTCTCGACGCCGAGGTAGCTGAACAGGGCGATGGACATGCCGCCGCCGATCGCGGCGATCGCACTCTCACTACTGACGTTCCACGGCGTGAAGTTGGCGCTCTTCATGTAGAACAGCCCGACCGTGGCCATGAACGCGAGCGCGATGAACTTCAGGACCGTCGTCCACACCTGCACCGCGCCCATGTTCTTCACCCCGGACAGGTTGATGACCGCCGGGATCCACAGGCCGACCAGGACCAACAGGACGGAGTAGAACTTGGTGTGGTCCTTGTTGATGAATTCCTCGACGTAGAGCACCCAGCCCACGGCGATGGCCGCGTTGCCGGCCCAGGCCGTGATCCAGTACGACCACGCGTTCGCGAAGCCGAGCCCGTTGCCGTAGGCGGCGCGGGCATACGCATACGGCCCGCCGTCGGCGGGCAGTCGTCGCGACAGCGCCGCGAACAACATCGCCAGCGCGAGTGCGCCGACGGTGGTCAGGCCCATCGACACGAGCGTGATCGGGCCATAGCCGGCCAGCGAGGTGGGCAGGTTGAAGATGCCGACGCCGATGATGCTCCCGACGATCAACGCGGTGGCCGTGGTCAACCCGAAACGCGCCGGCGGCTTGGCCTGTGCGCCAGCCGTAGCCGTCGGCTTCTCGATGCTCGTGGACATCGCTCACCTCACGTTTCCGATGGAGTGCATCTCGTGGGTTCGCTGCAATCCTGGATTCAGCGTCTGCGGCGACAACCTTGTTGTCGCTCGAGCCATCCACGTGAGTTATCGACGGTCCGTGCCGTCCACGCGACGGCGGAGCAGCGGCGAGGCTGTCACAACCGCAGTCTCGTCACGGCCGCCTGCGCCGGCCTCACCCGGCGAGCATGATTGGCCGCCGCCCGGGTCACGGAGCCGGGATGGCCACCACGTCCGGACGCGCCGGTGGCCTTCGCAGACGTTTCCAGATCACGTCCAGGCCGAACGCCGCGAACGGAAGAACGACCATCGTCCAGAACGCCTTCGGGTCGTTGTCGAAGGTGTCGACGGCAAAGACTATGAGGACGATCGTGGAGGCGAGTATTCCGGCTGCGACGATCCACCTCCGGGCCCCGATCGTGTGCCGCAGACGCAGCGCGGCGACGCCGACGAGGACGAACACCGCGAGGGAGACGGCGCTGCCGATCGAGGCCAGCGCGCCGAGGTTGAACACGGTCACGAACAGCAGCGTCAGCACGGTCGTGATCAGCAGTCCGCCGTGCCGGCCGAGCCGCGAGCCGCTGCCGAACGGCTTGGGGAACTGCCCGGACTCGGCCAGGGTGCCGGTGAGTCCAGAGGATGCGTAGAGGGTGGCCGTGACCGACGACGCCGTCGCAAGCAGCGCGGCGACGGCCATCGCGGCGTACCCCGCTTCGCCGAGCGTGGGCCGGGCCGCTTCCGCGATCGCCCGCGGCCCGTAGTGGATGACCTCGTCGACCGTGAGCGTGCCGAAGACGCCGATCGCGATGGCCACATAGAGCAGCGTGGTCGCACCCAGGGCGAGGTACATTGCGCGCGGCAGGTTCCGCTGCGGGTCGCGCAGGTCGCCGGCGGCGAAGCTGATGACGGCGAAGCCGAGATAGGCGAAGAAGGTTAGCGCGACGCTGGAGATGATCGAGCGCCTCGACGGGTACCCGCTGATCGCCAGCAGATTGCTGTGCAGGTTGGCGATCGTGACGACAACGAACACTGCGAACACAGCCAGCAGTCCGATTACGATCAGCGACTGGGCCCGGTCGACCATCCGCGGCCCGACGATGCACAGCAACGCACCCGCGACTAACAGCGCCGACGCGAACACCTTGCTCCAGACGGCCGACGCGTCGTCACCCACGACAATCGCGGCGGCGTAGTCGCCGAACGATACGGCGACCATCGCACCGACCACGACGATCGCCGTGACGTACCCGAGCCAGGACGCAACGCCGACGAGGCGGCCGTTGCCGAAGCCCTTGATCAGGTAGGTGATCAGGCCGCCGGATGACGGGAAGTTCGCCCCCAGTTTGGCCATCGCGTAGCCCAAGGCCAGCGAGATGAGACCAGCGACCAGAAAGGAGATCCAAACCCCGGCGCCGGCGATCTCGCCTGCCTGCCCGAGCAGGGCGAAGATCCCGGCGCCGACCATTGCCCCGATCCCGAGGAACACCGCGCCGCGAAGCGACATCGCGGCGGGCGGCGGGCTCGCAGTGCCCTTGGGACGTGTCATGCCTGGCCCTCCGGTCATGACCAACTCGTCCGGACCGGTCGTCCTGCTCGCCGATCTCGGCAATCGCTCCGGCTCGTACGCTTTCGGCTCGACGCGGTGAAGCCATCTCGCTGTGCGGGCACATCATCGCGCCGATCCGCGGGGGTCCGCGTCACTCGCCGTGGGTGATTCGGCATGGGCCTTACGGACCCGACCGCTGCCGGGAGACCCGTCCGTGCCGAGCGACCGCCCGGTTACACGGCTTCCTTGCCGCCGTGTGCCACGAGCGCATAAACCACCACAACACCGGCCGCGATGTACATGAGCGTCCAGATGGGGTAATAGGGCATCCACCAAATCGCGCTGATCGAGGCGATCGAGGCGGCCGCGACGCCGATCCAGCGGCCCACCTGCGACCCGTTGAACACGAGGAACCCGGATGCGATCAGCACGGCTGCCACCGCAAGGTAGATCCAGCCGTACGTGTCGAGGTTGTGCCCGAACAGCGCGTCCTGTAGGCGGTCCGGGACTTCCCCGTTGTAGTGAAACATCCAGATCGCGTCGAACACTCGCATGACGCCGGCCATGATCAATATGATCCCGGCGAAGAGCACTGAGTCGTTCACGAGCTACTCCCTTCTGGCCGAGCCTCGGGGGCGATCCGTAAGCGCGGGAGCCACGGCGTAGGTTTCGCTGATCCGCTGATCGGCTCGCATCGTGAGGCCCCGTGATTGAATCGCCCGACGTAGCTGCGGCGGACCACCCGAGTCGAGTGAATGCGGTGCCCACCCGAGCGACTCTGGTCACTGATCCGCTGTTCGCCGCGGTCAGGTCCGTTGGACCACACCGTCGCGCCCAACGCTTCCGCATCGGACATCGCATGATCGCCAGGGCGGCCGCGGCTCGGCTCGTTGGCAAACAAATGCCCACGTCGTTCCGACGGCGGCGGACTGTTCAGCCGGGTGATCGGGCGTCCGGTTCACGCGTCCCGGGTGATCCGCCGATCGGCGTCCGCACGTTTCAATCGCCACTGTAGACAGCTCGCCGGCAGATATGACACGACCGAGCAAAGGGGAACCTCGATGGCTGACAAGGATGCGACACCGGTACTCGACGTACTCGCAAACATGACTGCCGCCTCCCTCGAGGCGACAAAGCTGGATCCGGAACTGCTGGTCCAGTTGCGGTTAGCGGCGCTCGTCGCGCTCGACGCCTCGCCCGCGTCCTACCTGTTCCACCTGTCGGTCGGAGCTGAGGCCGGGCTCACCGTGGAGGACGTGCAGCAGGTGCTGATCGCACTTGCGCCGCTAGTGGGCAGCGCGCGGGTCGTGTCGGCGTCGACGAAGCTTGCCCGGGCACTCGGCCTGGCGATAGCCATCAGCGACGAGGTTGAGAGGTAGCCCGGTCGATCAACTGAGGACCACGCTGAGTGTCTGCTCAGCAGCGGCCTTCCGCTCCGTCCAGCGCGCGGTGTCGGGTAGCTCGAACTCGGTCACGGACGGAGGCCGAGGCGGACGACTGCGTCGGCAACCACGCGCAGCGTGGCGTTGTGGTCGTTGGCATGCCTGCGGAGCTGCCCGAACGCCTCGTCGATGCTGATCTTGCGCTCGGCGGCGAGGATGCCTTTGGCCTGTTCGATGATGACCCGGCTATCGAGGGCTTGCTGGAGTTGTTCAACAGTCCGATGTTCGCGTTGCAGCTGCGTGGCAAATAGCCAATGGGCGGTGGCGATGCCAGCGAAAACGGCAGCGATGTCGAGCTGGTCCGGGCTCCAGTCGTGGGCGCAGGTGTCGTAGAGATCCACCGCTCCGATGCACGTCGAGTTGCGCATCGGGATTGCGGCAACGGCTGAAATGCCGAGATCGGCGGCCTTGGCGACGTAGATCGGCCAGCGGGCGCTCTCGTCGGCGAGCCGGGTCACCAGCACGGCCTGCCCGGTGCGGATTGCGTCAACACCCGGACCTTGGTCGTGCTCCTCCTGGATTCGTTCGAGCGTAGAGATCCTCTCGTCCTCGGCGGTGACGAACCGTACATTGCCGTTCTCGCGAAGGAAGACTCCCGCACCGGAGATGCCAAGCGCCACGCGGATGTGCTGGGTCAATTCGTGCAGCACGTCGCTGACGTCCGGGCCCGCGGTCAGAGCGCGGGCAAAAGCGACCAGTGCCTGGGTCTGGCGTGCCATGTTGCCCATCCGCGGTCCCTCTCGCGCGAGAAGCAGCGGCGGCTATCCACCGAGTGTCGCGACCAGCACGGCCTTAATTGTGTGCAGACGGTTCTCGGCCTGGTCGAATACGATTGACGCCGGCGACTCGAAGACCTCGCCGGTGACCTCGAGTCCGCTCGTCATGCCGGTGTGCTCCATGACCTCGCGGCCGACAACGGTGTCGGGATCGTGGAACGCGGGCAGGCAGTGCATGAACTTGGCCTTCGGATTTCCAGTAGCCTCCAGGAGCGCGGCGTTGACCTGATACGGAGCGAGGATCCGCACCCGGTCTGCCCATGCGTCCTTGGGCTCGCCCATCGAGACCCATACGTCCGTATGGATGAAGTCGACGTCGGACACCGCCTCGTCGGGATCGGCGGTTATGGTGATCCGCGCACCGGTCTGCGCGGCGACCTCCTGGGCGATGTCGACGACATCCTTTGGGGGGTGCAGGTCGGCCGGTCCGCCGAGCCGCACGTCGCTGCCCATCAACGCACCCATCACCAGCAGCGACCGGCCCATGTTGAAGCGACAGTCGCCGACGAAGGCGTACGCGATGCGGTCGAAAGGCTTGTTGCTCGCCTCGTGCATGGTGAGGAAGTCGGCGAGCATCTGCGTTGGATGCCACTCGTCTGTCAGCCCGTTGTAGACGGGGACTCCGGCATGCTCGGCCAGGGTTTCCACGTCGGTTTGTCGATTGCCGCGAAACTCGATCGCGTCGTACATCCGGCCTAGCACGCGCGCGGTGTCGGCGATCGACTCCTTGTGCCCGAGCTGTGAACCGGTTGGGTCGAGATAGGTGACGTGCGCGCCCTGGTCGAACGCGGCGACCTCGAACGCGGATCGGGTGCGAGTTGAGGTCTTCTCGAAGATGAGCGCGATCTCCTTGCCCTCGAGGCGTTTCACCTCGGTGCCGGCGTACTTGGCCTGCTTGAGCGCGCCGGCGAGTTGCAGCAGGTAGCGCAGCTCGCGCGGGTGGTAGTCGATCTCTTTGAGGAAGCTTCGGTTCCTGAGGTTGTATGCCATCGACTTCTCCGGCTGATCAGTACGCGGGGTCGCGTTCGAGCGGGCAGGTCATGCAGTGCGAACCGCCGCGACCGCGGCCGAGCTCGTTGCCCTGGATGGTGATGACCTCGACGCCCGCCTTGCGCAGGGCGGTATTGGTGCCGACGTTGCGTTCGTAGGCGATGACGACACCGGGTTCGAGGGCGACGACGTTGTTGCCGTCGTCCCACTGTTCCCGTTCGGCCTCGAAGGTGTCGCCCCCCGTCTCGATGACGCGCATCGTCGCAACCCCGAGCGCCTTCGCCATGTGTTCGGGCAGTGGGCCGAGTTGTTCTTCGACGACGAGGTCGTCGGCGGACTGACCGGGGCGGATGACCCAGGTGCGGGCGCCGTTGATGACCTGCGGGAACATGGTGACCAGGTCGCGGTCGCACATGGTGATCACCGTGTCCAGATGCATGTAGCTGCGCGACTTCGGCAGGTGGACCGCGAGCACCTGCCGGGCCGAGCCGGCCCGGAACAGCGAACGGGCGATCCACAGCACGGCCTGCGGGGTCGTCCGCTCGCCCATGCCGATCATCACCGTGCCGTTGCCGATGGGTTGTACGTCCCCGCCTTCGACGTGGCAGCGGCCCCACTCCTCGTCGACGCCGCCGAGCCAGATCGGGAACTTCTCCGCCGTGAACATGGGATGGAAGCGGTAGATGACCTCGACGATCATCGTTTCCGGTTTGCGCGCGGGCTTGGTCATCGGGTTGACCGTGACGCCGTCGAAGATCCAGCACGACGGATCGCGCTGGAACAGGAAGTTCGGCAGCGGGGGGAGCAGCATGCTGGTCGGATCGGCCGATTCCCAGATCAGGCCGACGTCGCGCTGGACGTCGTTCTTGGTGATGCCGCCGATCAGAAACTCGGCGACCTCGGCGGGCTCGGCGCCGTTGATCCATTCGCGGGCACGTCGGGCGGCGGTGATTCCGATATGACGTTCGCCGAGGATGTGGTCGCCGACCCAGGAGGTCACGAGTGGGTCGCCGAGCACGTCGGTGAGCAACTGCTCCGCCTCGAAGACCTCCACGCCCCGCTCGCGCATCACCTCGCAGAACATGTCATGTTCGGCCTTGGCCTGCTGGACCCACAACACGTCGTCGAACAGCAACTCCGCGGCGTTGGAGGGCGTCAGCCGCGCGTGCTCGAGCCCGGGACGATGGACCATCACCTTGCGCAGCCGGCCCACCTCGGAATAGACACCAAACGTCATGACGGCCTCCTTACGGGCCTACCGGCGGGGCGAGTTCGATACCGCTGATCTCGATCGACACGCGGGTACCCTTGGTGTCGGCGAGCATCGCGTCGATATCCGCCAGCGCTCCGATACTTGCTGGCTTCCCGGTTGCAGTCGCGAACTCGCACGCCGCCTGAACCTTCGGCAGCATCGACCCGGACGCGAATTCAGCGGCGTGGTTGTCGAGCAGGTCGTCCGGGTGGGCTCGCCGGATAGCCACTTGCTCAGGCGTCCCGTACCGCAGGTACACCGCCTGCGTGTCAGTGGCCATGATCAACAGATCCGCGCCGAGGTCGTGCGCAAGCAGCGCGCTCGCCAGGTCCTTGTCAATCACGGCCTCGACGCCTGCCAGCTGCCGGCCCGGTCCATAAGCGGTGGGGATCCCGCCGCCACCAGCGCAGATCACCACGCATCCGTGTTCGAGCAGCCACCGGATCGGGCGGTGCTCGAAGATACGCCGCGGCAGTGGCGAGGGCACCACGCGGCGCAGCCCGTCCCCGTCGGGCTTGAACGTCCAGCCACTCTCGGCGGCCAGCTTCTCCGCCTCGCTGGTCGAATACATCGGCCCGATCGGCTTGTCCGGATCGTCGAACGCCGAATCGTCCGGATCCACCTCGATCATGGTGAGCAGCGACGCCAGCGGTCTGTCGGCAGGCAGGCGATTCCCCAGCTCCCGCTCCACGAGATAGCCGATCATCCCCTGTGTCTCGGCACCTAGTACGTCCAGCGTGGACGCACCCGACGGTCGGTGGGCCGCTTCCTCCAATGCCAGCAGCCCGATCTGAGGACCGTTGCCGTGCGAGATCACGAGCTCGTGATGCCGCGCGATCGGCGCCAGGTGATCACACGCGATCGCCACGTTCTGCTGCTGATTCTCGGCGGTCATCGGCTGGCCCCTCCGCAACAGCGCATTGCCGCCAAGCGCTACAACAACCCTCATCAGATTCCGCCCATTGCCGTCACAGATCTGCTGCCGAAAAGCACGCTATTCGTGCGATGCACCCCGCCACACCCACCGCACGGGGTGAGCGCGGGACAGCCGATCCAACGGTCTTTTGCGGCTGCCCGGGCGATCAAGCCCCCACTCGTGGGGACGCAGTCGCCGCCCGACTTCCGACGGTCCTCATTCCACTCGGGTGATGCCGGGAGGGCGGCTGCGTGAGGACGGTCTGGTCGGCGCCAATCGTCGCTGGTTCATTGGCACGGGCTGGACGGGGTCTCGCGATCTCCTGCCGCGCCGCGGCCGGTTCATTCAGGCCGCGGCGCACGAATACCGTTTGGCTGACGGTGGCGAGTCGTGTACCTCGGGCCGGCGCCAACGCCGGAACAGTGGCGGCAGGCCGGCGGGTCGAAGGCGATCGCGTCGTCGCGATCGAGCAACGGCTTGCCAGGCTCGATGCCACGGCACGCGACGAGACGGGCCGCATGCAGGCCGGAACCCTGCGCGCCGCCGAGCGCGAGTGCCGTGCCCGCCTCGGTGCGTTGGACACCGTGCTGGATGCGGTCGCCGGCCGGAAGCTCCTGCAGGCCGCTGCCGTGCAGTTGGAAGCCGCCCTGGCCATAGTCGATCCGCTCGACCGATCGCAGGACGCCGCCGCCCGTTAGCCGACCGGCGCTGCCGCGAGACGCATCGCGGCAGCGCCGGCGAGCGAGTGCTGGCTAAGGTCACGGCCGCGCGTGGCCGGCTATGCCGTCCGTTCACCCCGGGTGGGGGATGCCGCTTCCTCGCCAGGCCAGTGACATTGCCTAGTGGTGATCGCCGTCATCGCGGGGAGTCGTCGTGCCCATGTCCCAGGTGCTGCCGGGATTGCAGCTAGTTCGGTCGTACCGGCGTAGGTGGCTTGCCAAGGACCTCGTCGCCGGGCTCGTCCTGACCACGCTGTTGGTTCCGCAGGGCATGGCCTATGCCGAGCTGGCCGGGTTACCGCCGATCACCGGCCTCTACACGTCGATCATGTGCCTCGTCGCGTATGCGATTTTCGGGCCGTCACGCATCCTGGTGCTCGGCCCGGACTCCTCGCTTGGGCCGATGATCGCCGCGACGATCGTCCCGCTTTTCGCGGCCAACGGCGACCCGGACCGGGCGATAGCGCTGGGCGCGATGCTCGCCATCATGGTCGGGGCCATCATGGTGCTGGCAGCTGCCGCCCAACTCGGCTTCATCGCCGACCTGCTGTCCAAGCCGACCATGATCGGCTACATGAACGGCCTGGCACTGACGATCCTGGTCGGCCAGTTGCCGAAGTTGTTCGGATTCAAGGTCAGCGCCGACCGGTTTCTCGGAGACGTCACCGGCTTCGTGAAGGGGCTCGCCAACGGTGAGGCGGTCGGCGCCGCGACAGCGGTCGGCGTAGCGGGCATCGCCGTGATCCTGGTCCTCCAGCACTGGCTGCCGCAGGTGCCGGCGCTACTGGTGATGGTCCTGCTGTCGATCTCCGCGGTCGTGTTGTTCGACCTGGGGAGTCACGGGGTCAGCCTGGTGGGCGTGCTGCCGAAGGGCTTTCCGCCCCTGACCGTGCCGGACATCCACCTCTCCGACGTTGCCCCGTTGGTCGGCGGGGCGCTCGGGATCGCTCTCGTGTCGCTCGCCGACACCATCTCGACGGCGTCATCGTTTGCCGCTCGCAGTGGGCAAGAGGTTCGCGGCAACCAGGAGATGATCGGAATCGGGACGGCGAACCTGATGGCCGGGTTCTTCCAGGGCTTCGCCGTCAGCACGAGCGCGTCGCGCACCGCGGTGGCCGAACGCTCCGGCGCCAAGAGCCAGGTGACCGGGGTCGTCGGCGCGCTGCTGATCACCGTCATGATCGTGTTCATCCCCGGACTCTTCCGCAACCTGCCGCAGCCGGCACTCGCCGCCATCGTGATCACCGCGTCGCTCTCGCTCGCCGACATCAGTGGCACGGTCCGGCTCTGGCGGCAGCGTCGCGTCGAGTTCTTCCTGTGCATCGCGGCTTTTCTCGGCGTCACGCTGCTCGGCGTACTGCCGGGCATCGGGATCGCGGTCGCGCTGTCCATCCTGAACGTCTTCCGCCGCGCATGGTGGCCCTACGACACGACGCTGGGCCGCGTCGACGGCTTGGCGGGCTACCACGACACCCGCTCCTACCCCGCTGCGAGCCGCCTGCCCGGCCTGGTCATCTACCGGTTCGACGCGCCGCTGTTCTTCGCCAACGCAAACACGTTCCGGGACGAGGTACGGCGCCTCGCGCGCGGCGAACTGCAGCCCACCTGGATTGTGATCGCGGCCGAGCCGATGACCGACATCGACACCACCGCCGCGGACATGCTCGAGGACCTCGACGAGGCGCTCAATCGAAAGGGCGTCGCACTCGTCTTCGCCGAGCTGAAGGACCCGGTGCGGCGCAAGATCGAGCGCTACGGGATCACCCGAACCATCGATCCGCGGCACTTCTATCCGACGGTGGGCGCAGCGGTGTCGGCGTTCCGGGCCGAGACCCATGCAGAATGGGTCAAGACCGACTTACCAGACAGATCGGCTGCGCCCTCGCCCGATTCGACACGCGCACTTCCGCCCGTGCCGCGTTCCCCTGCATGACGGCGAGCACGGGCCGATGCCGCGCATGACCCAGTGCGGCCCCTTGACCGCGAGTGGGTGCGCCCGCTCAGGGCGCCTGGCGGACGTCAACGAGTTCCAGGCCGAGGGCGCTGACACGGTCGAGGAGTACATAAAGCTCAGCCTGCTCGAGATCGCCGGTCAGCACGGTCGACAACGGCTCGACGTCGAGCTCCAGCCCAGAGAACGCCTCACGAGCGGCGGGACCCAGCGTGCCCGCCACGCGGATCTCATACGACTGCTTGGCCACGGACGCCCACCCTTCCGAGTTACCCGGTACTGTTCAGCAACGATCTCAGGATGGGTGGCGCTGCGGGTCATCCAACGGCGGTGAAAACGTGCGCTCCTCACAGCAGTTCGAGCTCGCGGGCGCGCAGCACGGCGTCTCGTCGCTTGCCGGCCGCCAGCTTGCGATAGATCGAGCCGAGATGGGTCTTGATCGTGTTGACCGACAGAAACATCTCGTCGGCGATCTCGGTCGTGGACATCGTCGTGGACAGGAATCGCAACACGGCCTGCTCGCGCTCGGTTAGCGGTTCGTGAAGAGTGTGCGGCTTGTTCTGCGCGGCGTCGATCGTCACGTCCCCCCAGCTGTGCTGCGCGGCAATCGGCCACTTGGCGGCGACGAGTGGGTGCCTGGTGAGTGTCGATGTGAACGTGTCGCCCACCTGCGCAAACGGGAGCATGACGTCGCCACCGGCAATATCGATCGCCCGGAACAGGAACTCCAAGGCGCGGTCGTGCTCGTTACGCAGCTGGGCGATTCTTGCGTTGCACAGCAGCGCATCCACGAGCGGTCCACGGCTGCGCGGCGTGCCGGGTCCGGCGACTACGGCGCGGACACAGTCCTCCGCTGAGCGCAGGTCGCCGAGCGCAATGTGTGCCTTGGCGGCAGCCACGGCGATCTCGGCTTCGGACGGTCCCGCCCGGTTCTGGTCGAGCAGCCGCAGCGCTCGATTTGGGCGGCCCAGCGAGGTTTCGATCGCCGCGAACAACACCTCGCGATGCGACTGGAGCATCGCCGTGCCACGCCCCAATCGCGGCGCGGCCTCGAGAACGGTCCTCGCCGCGGAGATTCGGCCCGTCTCCAAAAGAAGTCGGGCGTGCATTTGGGCAGCCAGCGCCACCAGCGCGAGATCACTCTCGACCGGCGCGGCGACGAGCGCCTCT
>DASQSE010000037.1:0-23061 GCA_035642535.1 Jatrophihabitans sp.
CGACCCGCAGATCCTCGTGCTCGACGAACCGACGGCGCACCTCGACGCGGAGACCGAGCAGGTCGTCCTCGACGATCTGCTCGACGCCACGTCCGGCCGCACGGTCCTGCTCACGACGCACCGGCGCCTCGGCGAAGATCGGGTCGACCAGGTGCTTTCCTTCGATCAGTTGTGCAGCACCGCGGCGCCGCTGAATCGGCCATGGGCAAGATCGGCGAGCGCGCGATCCGCCTCGGCCATCGGATAGGCCGTGGTCGTCGCGCGCACCCCGAAGCGGGCGGCCAACCTGAGGAACTGCTCCCCGTCGGCGCGGGTGTTGGCCGTGACGCTGCGCAGCTGGCGTTCGTAGAAGAGCTCGGCCGCGTAGTTCAGCACCGGGACGTCGGAGAGCCAGATGCCGGCGACGGCGAGCGTCCCGCCCGGTGCGAGCGCGCGCAGCGCGACGGGCACGAGCTCCCCGGCCGGCGCGAACAGGATCGCGCCGTCCAGCGACTCCGGCGGTGCGTCCTGCGC
This sequence comes from Jatrophihabitans sp., assembly GCA_035642535.1. Classification (GTDB taxonomy): domain Bacteria; phylum Actinomycetota; class Actinomycetes; order Mycobacteriales; family Jatrophihabitantaceae; genus Jatrophihabitans. The sequence goes on from DASQSE010000037.1 coordinate 514, forward strand.
GGCCCCGACGGAGTCGACGCCGAGCGCGCCGGCGAGTGCGCGGTTGTTCTCGCCGCGGGTCAGGACGTGCACGCGCAGCCCCTGGTGCAGCGCGATCTGCGCGGTGAGGTGCGCGCTGCCCCCGAAGCCGTAGATCCCCAGTGCGCCGCCCGGCGGAACCTCGGCGCGCAGCAGCGCGCGGTAGCCGATGATCCCCGCGCACAGCAGGGGTGCGGCCTGCTCGTCGCTGAGCGCCTCGGGCAGCGCGTATCCGAAGCGGGCGTCGGCGACGCAGTAGTCGGCGTAGCCGCCGTCGACATCCCAGCCGGTGAACGTCGGCGCCGCGCACAGGTTCTCCCGGCCGCTGCGGCAGTAGGCACAGGTGCCGTCCGTGCCGGCCAGCCACGGCATGCCGACCCGGTCGCCGATCGCGAAGCGCTGCATGCCCGGCCCGGCGGCGTCCACGTTCCCGACCACCTCGTGGCCCGGAATCGTCGCCGGGCGGTGCGGCGCGAGATCGCCCTCCGCGAGGTGCAGGTCGGTGCGGCAGACCCCGCAGCAGTTCACCTGGATTCGGATCTCGCCGGGCCCGGGATCGGGGACGTCGCGCTCGACTCGGCTCAGCGGCCCGCCGTCGATCGGGCCGGGCGCGGCAACCACCCATGCGTCCACGTTCGCAACGGTATGCCTGATGCCCTACCGGGTGGGGTCGTTGGACCCTACGGCGCCCGCACCCCATCACGCATCGTTGAGGCGATACATGTAGCCGGGGATCGGACAAGTTCCATGACCACCTACCTGAGCGCCCGCCGTACCACGGCACTGCGTCGCGCCGCCGTGCGCGCGACGCTGGCGCCGTCGGTGCACAACACCCAGCCCTGGCGGCTGTTCCTGCGGCCCGGTGAACTGCGCTTCAACGCCGACCGCACCCGCCGGCTCGCCGTGCTCGACCCGACGATGCGTCAGCTGACGATCAGCTGCGGCTGCGCACTGTTCAACGCCCGCGTCTCGCTCGCCTCGGACGACGTCGGTGTCGCCATCACCCGCTTCCCCGACCCCGCCCAGCCGGACCTGCTGGCCACCCTCGTGGCCGACGACGCGCCGAACCGTGAGCCCGAGCTCGCCCCACTCGACCGTGTTCTCGAGCTGCGGCAGACCAACCGGCGCCGATTCGCCGACGACGTGGTGCCCGAGACCGTCCTCGAGATCCTCGAGCAGGCTGCGGTTGCCGAGGGCGCCGAGCTGTTCGTGATCCGCCACCCGGAGCAGCGGATCGCCGTCGCCGCGCTGAGTCAGCACGCCGACGCGATCGAAAACCTCAACCCCGCCTATCGCGCCGAGCTACGGGCCTGGACGACCGACGACCCGAGCCGCCGGGACGGCGTGCCCGGCACCGCGGTGCCGCACACCGACAGCGGCAGCGACGACGAGGTGCCGATCCGCGACTTCGACACCCGCGGCACCGGCGGCCTGCCGACGGCCACCCACTCGTCCCGCAACCAATGCCTGGTGCTACTCGGAACGGCCGGCGACGCCCCGGCCGACTGGCTGCGCGCGGGTGAGGCACTCGAGCGCGTGTTGCTGGAGATCACCCGGCACGGCTACGTGGCGAGCCCGCTCACCCAGGTGACGGAAGTGCCGTCCGCGCGCGCCCAGTTGCGCCGCGAGTTGGGTCTGCCCGGCTACCCCCACGTGCTCCTGCGCGTCGGTCGGGCGGCCATCACCCCGGGTTCGCGGCGCCGCCGACTTGTGGATGTTCTCGTCGAAGAGGCATGATCCGCCGCCCGGCAGGAATAAGCTGCACGCGTGAGCGACACCCAGTCGGGCCTCCGGTTCCCGGATCTGCCGAAGCTGGAGCTTGACCAGCTCATCGATCAGCTGGTCGAGCGCGCGCAGGATGTCAAGCGCGCCCAGGGCCGGCTGCGCGCCTTGCTGCACGCGATCGAGACCGTCACGGGTGACCTCGCCCTTGAGGTCGTGCTGCGCAACGTGGTCGAGTCGGCACTCGAGTTGGCGCACGCCAGCTACGGCGCGTTGGGCGTCATCGGGCCGGACGGTGGGCTGGAGCAGTTCATCCACGTCGGCATCGACGACGCGACGGCCGCCCGGATCGGCGCCCTGCCGCAAGGCAAGGGACTGCTGGGCGCGCTGATCTCCGACCCGCGCCCGATCCGGCTCCGGCACATGACCGACGACCCGCGCTCGACGGGCTTTCCGCCCAACCACCCGCCGATGCAGTCGTTCCTCGGCGTGCCGATCCACGTCCGTGACGAGGTGTTCGGCAACCTCTACCTCGCCGACAGCGACCGCGGCGAATTCACCGCCGAGGACGAGCAGCTGGTCGGCGCGCTCGCCCTCGCCGCCGGCACCGCGATCAGCAACGCGCGCCTCTATCACGAGTCGCGGTTGCAGCAGCGCTGGCTTGAGGCGTCCGTCGAGATCGGCTCGCAGCTGCTCGCGTCGGCGGGTGAGGACCCGCTGCGCATGGTGGCGCGCAAGGCGATCGAGATCTCCGACGCCGATGTCGTGGCAGTGTGCCTGACCACCCCGGACGGCACCGCCTTCGTCGTCGAGGAGATGTTCGGTACCCGCGCGGAGGAGCTGATCGGCCGGCGCTTCCCGCTCGCCGGGTCGATGACCGGCCTCGCGCTCGAGCGCGACGAGCCGATGCTGATCGCTAACGCGTCCGGCGCCGATCACCTGCCGACGTTCCTGTCGTCCGTCATGGAGGCCGGCCCGCTCATGGTGCTGCCGCTGCGCGGCACCGGATCGCCGCGCGGCGCGCTGAGCCTGTGCCGCGCCAAGGGGCGGCGAGCGTTCACGGCCCGCGATGTCGCAATGGCCGACGGCTTCGCGAGCCACGCCAGCGTCGCGCTCGAACTGGCCGACTCGCGGGCTGCCGAGCAGAAGCTGGTGCTGCTCGAGGATCGTGATCGCATCGCGCGGGATCTGCACGACCACGTCATCCAGGAGCTGTTCGCGATCGGGCTCAGCCTCGAAGGCTCGGCCGCCCAGATCGCCGGCCGCAACGATGTGGTCGCGCAGCGTGTCCGGCAGCGGGTGGAGGACATCGACCGGACGATCCGCCGGATCCGAACGAGCATCTTCGAGTTGCGCGGCACCCTTGCCACGATGTCCGAGGGGCTGCGGCAGCGGGTGCTCGAGGTGGCGAGTGACCTGACTCCCGCGCTCGGCTTCGCACCACACGTCGCCTTCGCGGGCGTGGTCGACGTGCGCGTCGAGGACGAGATGATGCAGGATGTCGTGGCTTGTGTGCGCGAGACGCTGACCAACGTCGCGAAGCACGCGCGCGCGACGTCGGCCGTCGTCGACGTCTCGCTGGCTCACGACGTCCTGACCGTGACCGTCTCCGACAACGGCGTCGGGCTGCGCGACAGCACGCGGAGCAGCGGCACCGCAAACTTGCGGGCCCGCGCCGAGAAGTGGGGCGGGTCATTCGAGCTGATGCCGGGGACCTCCGGCGGCACTACGGCAATATGGAAGGTACATATCTGATGAGTGACGAGGCTGTGCAGACAGTCCGCATCTTCCTGCTCGACGACCATGAGGTCGTGCGGCGGGGGATCGCCGAGTTGCTGGCCGCCGTCCCCGGCTTCGAGATCGTCGGCGAGGCCGGCACCGTCGAGCAGGCGCTGCCGAGGGTGCTCGCCGCCAAGCCGGATGTCGCAGTGCTCGACGCGCGACTGCCCGACGGCAGCGGGATCGACGTGTGCCGGGACATTCGCTCCGCGCTCCCGACCACGTACTGCCTGATCCTGACCTCTTACGACGACCAGGACGCGGTGCTCGCCGCCGTGCTGGCGGGTGCGTCCGGCTACGTGCTCAAGGAGGTCCGGACGTCCGGCCTGGTCGACGCCATCCGGCAGGCCGCGATGGGCCGCTCGCTCATCGACCCCGCCGTGATCGCGCACGTCATGAACCAGGTCCGCGAGGGAGCGCCGACCGACACCCGCCTCGCATCGCTCACCGAGCGGGAGCGCGAGGTGCTCGACCTGATCGCCGACGGGCTCACCAATCGGCAGATCGGGGAGCGGCTGTTCCTCGCCGAGAAGACCGTCAAGAACTACGTCTCGAGCCTGCTGGGCAAGCTGGGGATGGAGCGCCGCACCCAGGCGGCGGTGTACGGCGCCGAGATCCGCCGGCAGTAACGCTCACGTCGCGTCCTGCCACAAGTAGGCGAGCGCCTCGGCGTCGGCAGTTCCCTGCCTGTTCCATCTCCTCCAGTAGGTGTGGCTCGGCGGGAACGCTCGGATGCGGGGTTGCTTGCGCCACCACCCCCACCAGCCGTCGCGGGGTATGACCGCCTCGACCTCCCAGTGCGGGGGCAGGTGCCGCCCGGCGAAGTCGACGAGCTGCTCGCGTTCCTGGTCGATGGTCAGCAACTGGCCGCCGACGTGCGCGGCCAACTCGATGCCGATCGCGCCGAGCAGGGCTTCCAGCGTGCTGATCCGCGGATCGGACGCGCCTGCCTCGATCCGGTCGACGGTTGATCGCGGAACTCCGGCGAGCTCGGCCAGCTGGCGCTGACTCAGCCGTCGCAGCCGCCGCGCAGCACGAAGCAGTGCTGGAACGTCCACGACGTCGAGAGTGCCGATTCCGGCACCCGCGTGGGCTGCCCTGTGGATAACGCGGCCGAGGCGCTGCGGCCCGGATGGGAGTGTCGGCATGTCGGGTACTGCCCGCGGGATTGGGGCTTGGCGTGTCGGGCCGCGGGATGGTGGTTGCTCGCATGTCGGGTACTGCCCGCAAACTCGCTGGCGGCCGCGGCGATGGACGGCTTCGGCCCGCCGCGACAGCCGGCCGCAAGAACGCGGGCAGTACCCGAGGTGTTTGGTGGCACTGGTGCAGCGGCGCGCCGCGCCAAGTCGCAGGCACGCGGGCAGTACCCGACGAACGCGGAGACAGTCCCGTCAGCCGACGCCGGACGTCGGCCGGGCGAGCCCGCTCAGCCCGCGGCGCGGATCGGCGTTTGCCGTGCCTCGTCGGAAGCGCTGACGGCCTCGGGCTCGCACAACGGGCGAACGTCGTCGATCGCGCCGGCGAGCAGGTCGCGCAGCAAGACGTTGGGATCCGGGCCGCAGGCGCGCGCGATTCCGGCGACCGCGCAGCCGACCACCGCGGGTGCGGTCTGCCGGCGGAACACCCGCTCGGACACCCGCCCCTCGCGGCCATGGCGGCGTGCCCACGCCGCTGCATTCGGGGAGCCGTCGAGCGCGGCCTGGCTGCGCGGACTCAGTGCACCGCTCGGTCGGCCCTCCAGGTGGGCCAGCAATCGTTCGCAGTTCAGCACGGCCAGGGCCATCACCTGCTGCCGCTCCTCGCTGACCACGGGGAGCGCGGCGGTCGCGGCGCGCAGTGCGATGACCACGTCGGCCCGCGGGTCGGAGCTCGTCAGGCCGATGACATCGGGGACGAGTTCGACGAGCTTCTGCCGCGCGTCGTCCGATACGTGGTCGTTGACCTGACGCGCCAGCGAGGCGAGCAGCGGCTGCGTGCACTGGGGGTGGTCGGTCCACCGCTCACCGGCGAGATAGGACGCGAACTCCATGAAGCAGGCCCCGTGCTTCGGACTGCGATGCTTGCCCCTGGACAGGATCGGGAGGGCATCCATCTCGATTCGGCGCTGTTTGAACATGACATCACCTCGTCCGCATGGGCTGTCTTCCAGTCTGCCCCCAATTTGCTGTCCCGAAGCACCCGATTTCAGAAAATGGGGCGCGAGCAGCGATGATTTCGGCCCGGTCCGCTCGTCCCTACTTCATGACCGCTGCCCTCGACCGCCCGCGGGTAGATTCAGCACGCGTGACGACGACTCTCGCCCCCGAGGAGCTCGATGTCTATCGGCGCGAGCTGACGGGCTACTGCTACCGGATGCTCGGCTCCGCATTCGACGCTGCTGACGCGGTGCAGGAGACCTTCCTGCACGCGCTGCGGGCCGCCGATCGGTTCGAGGGCCGCTCGTCGGTGCGCTCGTGGCTGTACCGGATCGCCACCAACGTCTGCATGGACATGCACCGCGGGGCCCAACGGCGGGCCCGGCCCATGGAGTTCGGCCCCGCCTCGCCGCCCGACGAGGAGCACCTCGGCAACGTGCTGCCCGAGGCGACGTGGGTCTCGCCGATCGCCGACGCCGACGTGCTGCCCGAGACCGGCGATCCGGCAGAGATCGCCGTCGCCCGCGAATCGATCCGGCTGGCGTTCGTCACCGCGTTGCAGCATCTGCCGGCCCGGCAGCGGGCCGCGCTGATCCTCTGCGAGGTGCTGCGCTGGCAGGCGTCCGAGGTTGCCGAGCTGCTCGACACCAGCGTGCCCGCGGTCAACAGCGCGCTGCAGCGGGCCCGCGCGACGATCGCGGCACTGCCCACCGACGCGCGCCCGCTCGACGTCGGCACCGACAACGCCGAGCTGCTGAGCCGCTACGTCGAGGCTTTCGAACGCTACGACATCCCGGCGTTCGTCAAGCTGCTGCACGAGGATGCGATCCAGTCGATGCCGCCGTTCGCAATGTGGCTGCAGGGCGCGGCGAACATCGGCACCTGGATGGTGCAGCCCGAACCGAGCAAGTGCCGCGGTTCGAAGTTGCTCCCGGCAGCTGCGAACGGGTGTCCGGCGTTCGCCCAGTACCGGCCGGACCCAACGGGCGGACACTACCCGTGGGCGCTGATCGTTCTCGAGATCTCAGCCGGCCGGGTCGCCGCGATCAATTCGTTCCTCGAGCCCGAGCGGCTTTTCGCGACCTTTGGCCTCCCGGCACATCTGCCCGTATAGGTCGCCGAGCCCGGCCAGCTGGAACATCTCGGCCAGACCGGGCAGCACCTCGGACAGCACGGCGGTACCGCCCAGCGAGCGGGCGGCCAGTGTCAGCCGGGCCACGCGATCGACTGCCGTTATGTCCGGTGCGCCGTTTCCGTGCAGCGCCCAGCGCCCCAACGTCGAACCGTCGGGGGCATACATCGTCAACCGGCACCACAGCGTCACCTAGGTGTGGACGCGCGAAGCCGCTCGAACTCATCGCCGCGCAGTGATCTCATTGGTCATGTGCCGGACGAGCGAGGCTTGCGGGGCGAGCATGTCATCGACGAGGAAGTACTCGAGGCCGGCCGTCCTCCGGTGCCGCGCAGGTTCTGGGTCGGCGGCCTTGTCCTGCTAGCGGTGGCGGTCGGTGGCTTCGCCGCCGGTCGGGCCTGGCCGCACCCGTCCCACGAGACTGCACCACCTCCCTCCTCGGGTTCGGTGTACCAACCGCCACCACCGATCCCGCTCGGGACGTTTGCGGCGACCGCTCCGTGGCCGACGGCCCCGTCCGCGTGCGGTGGCTCCACCGACCTGCCGATCGTGTCGAGCGTCCCGGTTCGAGAGCGCACCGGGATCACGGCGCTGCTCGGCGGGCGTGACCTGCGCATCGTCGATTTCGACACCGGACGGTCGGTAGCGGTGCGCGGCGGGCAACTGCTGCCGAACGAGTTCGTCACCGGATTCACAGGCACGCCGCCATACATCACCACCGTGCGCTGCACGGACTCCGGCTTGCCAGCCCGGGTCATGCGGGTGAGCGTCACCCGCGCTGCCGCAGTGGTCGCGCAATTGCACGGCACTGGCCTGTTGGCGGACGGGACGCGCGCGTGGCAGGCCCGGTGGCCATCCGGCGGGCCGAATTCGCGCGGCTCGCTCGTCCCGCTGGAGGGTGGCATCCCGGTGCGGTTACCGCCCGGGTTCGACCCAGAGGCGATCACCGGCGGTGTGGTCGTGGGGGAGTCCCGGTCCGCGCGGACGGCAACATCGGTACGGCTCGTCGACGCCGCGACCGGGCAGGTGCGCGCCAACTTCGGTCCCGGCGTGACGCTGGCCGCCGGACACGGGCAGGTGCTGTGGAGCAACTGCGACGTTTCCGCAGCCTCGACGCCGTGCACCCTGCATCTGCGCGCAATCGACGCCGGGCAACCCCGCGACTACCCGCTGCCGCGCCCGCCCGCGCCCATGTCGGCCGTTCTGAGCCCTGACGGCCGGCAGCTGGCGTTCACCCTCGAGCGCGCGAACCGGGATACGCGATACGACGCGGCTCATCCGTTTCCGCCCACGAACATCGCCGTGCTGAATCTCGATGACGCGACGGTTGCCATCGTCCCCGGCATCGAACTCCCGGCGAAGTACGCGCCCGGCCTGTCCTTCAGCGCGGACGGGCGGTGGCTCGTGATCGCGCTCGACGCAGGGACGAAGACGCGGCTGCTCGCCTGGCGGCCCGGTCTCGAGCAGCCGTACGAGACCGCTCCGATCCTGGGTTCGCTCTGGACCGGCCCGTCCGTCGCCGTGCTCGGCTAGCGCGACGCTAGGCGAGCAACTGACGCGTCTCGTGCGCGATCTGCAGGTCCTCCCGGGCCGCGACGACGAGGCACGCGACGCGGGCGCCGGCCGCCGTCACCACGGCGTCGCCGTTCGCGGCTGCGTTCGCCTCGGCGTCGATGCGCATGCCGAGCCAGCCAAGTCGCTCCGCCGCCGCCGAGCGCACCGCCGGCGAGTGTTCGCCGACGCCGCCGGTGAACACGACGACGTCCAGCCCACCGAGCGAGGCGGCCATCGCCGCGATGCCGCCGACCAGTCGATGCAGGTAGACGTCCATGGCGAGCCGCGCGTCCTTGTCGCCGCGCTCCGCTCGCTCCTCCACCTCGCGTAGATCGGCGGTGCTGGCCAGCGCCAGCATGCCGGACTGCCTTTCCAAGGCGGTCGCGACCTCGTTGGGCGTCATCCGCTCGTGCTCCTCGAGCCACAGCACGAGCCCCGGGTCGACGGTGCCCGATCGCGTGGCCATGACCAGACCCTCGAGCGGCGTGAACCCCATCGTCGTGTCCACGCTGCGGCCGTCCAGCACGGCGCACAGCGACGCGCCCGCGCCGAGGTGGCACGTCACGACCCGGGAGCCGCCGCCCGCCAGTTCGACGGCTCGACGGGACGCGTACGCATGCGACAACCCGTGGAAGCCGTAGCGGCGCACGCCGTACCGATCGCGCCATTCGGCCGGGACGGCGTAGGTGTGCGCGGCCGAGGGCATCGTCTGGTGGAACGCGGTGTCGAAGCAGGCGACGGCCGGCACTTCCGGGAGGACGCCCGACACCGCATCCAGCGCATCCAGCGACTTCGGCTGGTGCAGCGGGGCAAGGTCGATCAAGGCGCGCAACTGCGCGATCACCTGCTCGTCCAGCCGCACCGCCGAGTTGAACTGCGTCCCGCCGTGCACGATGCGGTGCCCGACGACGTCAGGACTCGGCCAGCCGCGCAGCAGCGCCGCGAGATCACCGTCCGGCGGCAGATCGGACGACTCCACGAGATCGTCGGAATCGTCGAGCATGCGCAACTTCAGACTGGACGACCCGGCATTGACAACGAGAATGCGCATCTCGCGTCGGACGGCGTCAGCCGGCGTCCGGCGTCGGCGGCGCGACCGGCGACCACGTCCAGCCGCTGAGCGCCGGATCGTCCTCGCCGTGCTCGCGGGTGTAGAGCCGCGCCGTGAGCCGCGCGTCGGTCATCTCCTGCCGCAGCGACGCGGCATGACTGCCGAGCCCCGCCACCCGGTCGATGACGTCGATGACGAGGTGGAACCGGTCGAGGTCGTTGAGCATCACCATGTCGAACGGCGTCGTGGTGGTGCCCTCTTCCTTGTAGCCGCGGACGTGGATGTTGGGGTGGTTGTGCCGCCGGTACGTCAGCCGGTGGATCAACCACGGGTAGCCGTGGTAGGCGAAGATCACCGGCTTGTCGGTCGTGAACAGCGTGTCGAAGTCACGGTCCGACAGCCCGTGCGGGTGCTCGGTGTCCGGCTGGAGGCGCATGAGGTCGACGACGTTGACCACCCGGACCTTGAGCTGCGGCATCCGCTCGCGCAGGATCCGCGCCGCGGCGAGCACCTCCAACGTCGGGACGTCGCCCGCGCACGCCAGCACCACGTCCGGCTCGCCGGTGGTAGTGCCGGCCCAGTCCCAGATGCCGAGGCCGCGGGTGCAGTGCGCGATCGCCTCGTCCATCGTCAGGTAGGTCAGCGCAGGCTGCTTGCCGGCGACGATCACGTTGACGTAGTTGCGGCTGCGCAGGCAGTGGTCGCCGACCGACAGCAGGGTGTTGGTGTCCGGCGGCAGGTAGACGCGGACGATCTCCGCCTTCTTGTTGACCACATGATCGATGAAGCCCGGATCCTGGTGCGAGAAACCGTTGTGGTCCTGCCGCCACACGTGCGAGGAGAGCAGGTAGTTGAGCGACGCGATCGGGCGCCGCCACGGGATGTCGCGGGTGACCTTCAGCCACTTGGCGTGCTGGTTGAACATCGAGTCGATGATGTGGATGAACGCCTCGTAGCAGTTGAACAGCCCGTGCCGGCCGGTCAGCAGATACCCCTCGAGCCAGCCCTGGCAGAGGTGTTCGGAGAGCACCTCCATCACCCGGCCGTCCGGCGCGAGGTGATCGTCGCCGGGCAGCGTGATCGCGTCCCACGCGCGGTCGGTGGCCTCGAGCACCGCGCCGAGCCGGTTCGAAGCCGTCTCGTCCGGGCCCATCACGCGGAAGCTGCGCGGATTGGCCTTGACGATGTCGCGCACGAACGCGCCGAGCACCCGGGTCGCCTCGCTGAGCCGAACCCCGGGCCCGGGCACGTCCACCGCGTAGTCGCGGAAGTCGGGCATGGTGAGGTCGCGCAGGAGCAGGCCCCCATTGGCGTGCGGGTTGGCGCTCATCCGCCGCTCGCCGACCGGGGCGAGCGCCTGCAGGTCCGGACGCAGCGCGCCGTCGGAGGTGAACAGCTCCTCCGGGCGATAGCTACGCAGCCAGGTTTCGAGCAGCTGGCGGTGCGCGGCGTTCGTGCGGGTCTCGGCCATCGGCACCTGGTGCGAGCGGAAGGTGCCCTCGACGGGCACACCGTCCACCTCCTTGGGGCCCGTCCAGCCCTTCGGGGTGCGCAGGATGATCATCGGCCAGGCCGGCCGTCGGCCGTCGAGCTCACCGCCGCGGGCGCGTCGCTGGATCTCGGCGATGCTGTCGAGCGCGGTCTCGAGGGTGGCCGCCAGCTGCTGATGCACGTCGTCCGGGTCGCTTCCCGAGACGACGTAGGGCCGGTAGCCGTAGCCGCGCATCAGCTCGCCCAGCTCCTGATCGCCGATCCGGGCGAGCACGGTCGGATTCGCGATCTTGTAACCGTTCAGGTGCAGGATCGGCAGCACCGCCCCGTCCGTGACCGGGTTGAGGAACTTGTTGGAGTGCCAGCTCGCAGCCAGCGGCCCGGTCTCCGCCTCGCCGTCGCCGACGACGCAGGCGACCACAAGATCCGGGTTGTCGAATGCAGCGCCGTACGCATGGACGAGCGCGTAGCCGAGTTCGCCGCCCTCGTGGATGGAGCCCGGCGTCTCCGGCGCGACGTGGCTCGGAATGCCGCCGGGGAAGGAGAACTGCCGGAACAGGGCGCGCAGGCCGTGGAAGTTCTGTCCGATCGACGAATACACCTCGCTGTAGGTGCCTTCGAGATAGGCATTCGCGACCAGGCCTGGGCCGCCGTGGCCAGGGCCGGTCACGAAGATCGCGTTCAGGTCGCGCAGTCGGATCAGTCGGTTCAGGTGCGCGTACAGCAGGTTCAGGCCGGGCGTCGTCCCCCAGTGGCCGAGCAGCCGCGGCTTGATGTGCTCGGGCGCCAGGGGTTCGGTGAGGAGCGGATTGTCGAGCAGATAGATCTGCCCGACCGACAGGTAGTTCGCCGCGCGCCAATACGCGTCGATGGCCGCGAGTTCTTCGGCGCTGAGGGGGGTACGCAGATCGACTTCGGTCATGACGTTGACCTTGCCCGAGCCGCAGGCAGATGAATACCCCTGCGCCACACCGAATGGGGGCGCAGGGGGTATTCAGTGATCTGCTGTCAGGCGTTCGTCGGGGTGATCGACTCGTGCTCGCCCGTCAGGAGCTCCGTGGCCGGCGGAACCCGGCGCGAGTGCCACAGGCCAAGCCCGCCGAGGACGGCGAAGACACCGGCACCGACCCAGGCGACGAGCGCGCCGTCACCGGCGAGGGTCGCGGTCTTGTCCCAGGCGTAGGCGTTGAGCAGCATGCTGCGCAGCGTCGTGCCCTTGAACACCGTGGCAACCGTGGCCTGCAGGTCCTCGTTCGTCGGGTCCTGCATGGCTTCGGCGCTCAGCTGCGAGTAGGTCTTGCCGCCGCCGATGGCCTGCAGGTGCACGCCGATGTAGTGGTCGGCGTAGGCCTTGGCCTGCTCGCCCGTGGCCAGCTCCTGGCCGGCGTACTTGTCGATGGCCGTGAAGTCGGCGCCCTTGAGCTCCTTGAGGCTGTCCGAGCTCTTGTCCGGGAAGAAGATCTGCTGAGCGACGAGCTGGTCGCGCACCTGACCGTGGGCAAAGCTGTGGGCCCAGGTAAGCAGCCCGCCTGCGACGATGAGCAGTGCCGCAATGCCGAGGCCGATCGCGCTGGCGATGACGTCGAACGTCCTGCGCTTCATGGGTGGAACTCCTTAGGTTTGGCCGCGCTGGTTGCGGCAACTACCGAAGATGTTTCGCGAAAGTGATCAATTGCGACCGGGTCAAAAGTCCGGTTGTCCATCGGGCATTGGTCGTGAATGTGCCCCGGTCCTTCGGCTGGCCGCTTGCCGCCACGAGTAGGACCATCGGGCGATGAACATCGAGGCGGTCCGGATCGAGAAGCCCGCGGACCTGAACGTGATCGTCGGCCAGGCGCACTTCATCAAGACCGTCGAGGACCTGCACGAGGCCCTTGTCGGCGTCAGCCCGCACCTGCTCTTCGGCATCGCGTTCTGCGAGGCGTCGGGTGATCGCCTCGTGCGGACGTCCGGCAACGACGCCGAACTGGTGCGGCTGGCGGCGAGCAACGCCGCCGCGATCGGGGCCGGCCATGCCTTCGTCGTGCTGCTCCGGGAGGGCTACCCGGTCAACGTGCTCAACCCGATCAAGGCGGTGCCGGAGGTGTGCGGCATCTTCTGTGCGACCGCGAACCCCGTCGACGTCCTGGTAGCGGTCACCGACGCCGGGCGGGGCGTCGTGGGGGTCGTAGACGGCCAGCCGCCGCTGGGCATCGAGACGGCGGCCGATCAGGAGCGTCGACGTGCGCTTTTGCGCAAGATCGGCTACAAACTGTGAGCTACGGATGCTTGGGTTCGGTCGTCTGATCCATGTACAGTTTTCGTTAGACGGTTGGAGCGAATCTCACATCCGACGTCCCACCGTCGCCTGGACCCAAGGAGCGCTGTGCGCCGCCGTATCCGCGCCATCGTGCTGGCCGCCGCAGTGCTGGCCACGCTGATGGCGGCTGCCCAGGCGTCGGCCAACCCGCCGGTTCCGAAAGGCCCGAATTCGGCTTCGCGCTCGCACCACGGGGCTTCGCAGTCCGATCATGGAGCGTCGCAGTCGGACCATGGAGCGTCGCAGTCGGACCGTGGAGCGTCGCAGTCGGAGCACGGAGTTGGCCGATCGAATAACGCGGCTTCGCAGTCGAACGAGGGCAAGGGCAGCGCCGTGTCCGTGCCGGAGCACGCCGAGCATGCGAAAATCCGTTCCGACATCCGCGACCTCGTCAGACCGATGCCCGCGACGTCGCACCGCTCGGAGACCCCGGCTGCGCAGCATCAGGCCCTCCCGCCCGGCCGGAGTATCGCCGTCGGGCAGCGACAGCACGGCCGGTCGACGGATCGGCCCGGGTCAGGTCGCGCGTCGCACGATCGTCGGCACGCGCCGCACCACCAGAAGTCTCGACAGCCGGTTTCGACCGCACCCCAACCCATTACCGCGGCCCCGGTGCACCAGGGGCACATCACGGTGAGCAGTCCGTTCCACGGACCGCGGGCGGCGACGCATCACGCCGCTAAGGACAAGCACGTGACGAAGACGAAGACCCAAAAGGCGCCGCCACGGCGCGTGCCCACCAAGTCGAGTCAGCCTCCGTCGTCAGGGACCGGCGCGGCATTTCCGCTGCCGCTCACTTTCTCCCTCGGGCTCATCCCGGTCGGCATCGCGGCACTGGTCGCGCTGTGCGGCGCCGGCCTGCTCGTCCTGACCCGGCGGCGCGCCGCCGTGCCGTCCGATTACAGTCGCCAACCGAAACACCTGGCCTCGACCGAGGGCTCCGCTCGCCGATAGAACCGGTGCGCGTCCATGCGGACGTTGCTGGAATCGAGCATCAGCATCGTGGCGCCGTTGCTGCGCGCCCATTGCCGGCCGGCGTGCAACAGGCGACGCCCGATGCCCCGGGATCGGTACGCCGGGTGCACGGCGAGTTCGTTCAGCCAGGCACGCTGGCCGAAACGCAGCGAATCGATGTCGAGATAGACCGTGCAGAATCCGACGATCGTGGCGTCGAATTCGGCGACCAGTGCCCTGCTGCGTGTGGCGGTAGTGAGCTGCAGTAGCCGTTCGCGGGCGGCGGCCGGATCCCATTGTTCCGGGACGCTCGCCGGCGGTTCGAACAGCCAGTCGCACGCCGCGACGACAGCGTCGATGTCGTCGCTGGTCAGCGGCCGAATCGCCGCTTCCGCTTGCTGAGTCTCCATGTCGCATTCCTATCTGATCCGCGTCGGCGACTTCGGCAGCTGCGGGTCGTTCGTCCCCGCCACGTCATGCCACCGGTCCCTGTCCGGCGCCGTCGGGCGGCAGGCACAGTGGTGATGCCTCCCCTGGATGCGCAGCCTGGGCCACGCCACAAAGGTGGCTCTCGCGAGAAACGGAACAGCCGCCACTGATCTGGCAGGCATCGGCAGTACAGCATGGGCGATGGTGCGGGTTCGATTCCGGCACGGGGCACCGAGCGCGGTGATCGAATCACCCGCAACCGCCGAAATTCGCGATAAGCAGCCAAAAGCGCGGGAATTCAGCCTCGGGCAAACTAACTGCGCGAGCGTGACCAATTCTATTTACGTTTGTAAACGGCCTCGGCCATTGGCGGACGTGGGATTAGTTGTGCGAGAATAAACGCACACAAGGGCTTCGCCGCGGGGCGGAGCATTCGGGGGCGGCCTGCCTTCATGCAGGTCGTGAAATGGGGGGATGGACGTGCGCGTCCGAAACATCGTGATCATGCTGAGCGCCGTAGCGCTCGCGGTTCTCACCGTCACACAGTCCGCGTCCGCGTCCGCCGCGGATCCAAGAGTCTCCGGCCTCTGGTCCGCGACGTACACGGCCGCGCAAACCGACTGCGGGAGTTTCTCCCGCGACGCCAGCAACTTCTGCTGGACCGCGGGCGGGGACGGCAGCCTGTCCGGCCCGGGCATCGAGCTCGGTGTCAAGTTCACCTCGTCGCGGAACATGAACATCACCGGGGTCCGCGTGTACCGGGTCAGCCCCGGAACCATGACCGGCCATCTGTGGGACGGGTCGGGCGGCGCGCCGCTCGCGACCGGGACGTTCTCCGGCAGCGACACGCACAGCTGGCAGGACCTCATGTTCAGCTCGCCAGTTCCGATCCAGGCGGGCCATACGTATGTCGCGTCGTACCACGTGTCGGATACGCAGTACGCGCTCCAGTACGACTTCTTCACCACCGGCCCGTACACGAGTGGGCCGATCACTGCGCTGAGCTCACCGGACAGCGGTGGGAACGGCGTGTACTGCTACGACAACGACCCGACGCACTGCGCCGCCTTCCCGCAGAACACCTTCCGTGACATCAACTACTGGGTCACGCCATTGTGGGGGTACAACTTCTCCGGCTTCTTCCAGCCGGTCAACAACGTGCCGACGGTCAACGTGGCGAAGGCCGGCAGCGCCATCCCGGTGAAGTTCAGCCTCGGCGGCAACCAGGGTCTGAACATCTTCCAGGCCGGGGCGCCGCAGGTGGTCAAGGTGTCATGTAGCTCGGGCGTGCAGACAGACCTCGTCGAGACAACGATTACCGCAGGAGGCAGCTCCCTGCAGTACGACTGGTTCACCAACCAGTACATCTACGTGTGGAAGACGACGTCGAGCTGGGCCGGGAGTTGCGTGCAGTTCGAGCTCGGGCTCAACGACGGGAGCACGCACAGGTTCTTCGTCCAGTTCAAGAAGTAGTCGACCCGCTAGCGAACGACCGCGGGCGACGCCGCTTGCGGGATGAGCAGCTTCGGCTTGCCGCTGCCCGAGGTCGGCACGGACCAGACGTCGTCGACCTCGGGCTGCGTGCCGGCGCGCGGCAGCCCGTAGATCACGTGTGCGTCGTCGAGCCATTCGGCCTGATCGTCGACGCTGCGGGTCTCGGCCAGCGGGGTCACCTTTCCGGACGCGATGTCGTAGTCGACCAACCGCCACTTGCCGCGCGGCAGGTCACCGCGGTGCTTGTAGACGATGTTCTTTCCGTCCGGTGAGAGCGACGGGCACTCGGCATCCTCGTGCAAGGTCACGACCTTGCGCTGGGCGATGCTGCCGCGGACGAGCCAGGTGTGACCCGACCATGCGACGGTCGCGTAGAAGGTGTCGTCGTCACGGGCGAACGTGACTCCCCAGAAGTTGCGGTCGACGGGCGCGATGCTCTCGCCGTCGTGGATCAACGTGAAATCCTCGAGGCTGCCAACCGTGTCGCCGCCGACGGAAGTGATGACCGTCCGCGTCGAGAACGCCACGCTGCCGTACGAGTCGCTTGCCGTGAAACTCGTCGTTGCCGCGTACGAACCGTCGGCCGACAGCCGCGCCCGGCTGGGTATGCCGACGAACGGCAGCGTCTGCGTCTGTTGCAGGTTGTTGTCCAGCATGTGCGCGCCGTACGTGATGACGAACCCGCGATCCGACGAGAGGCAGACGACGTTCTTCGGCGTGGCGTAGACGCGTTCGCAGGGCGTGTCGGTGATGGCGCGCGGGCCGGCCGGATTGTCGAGCGACACCATTGACACGGTGCCGTATGACGCCCCGGGTGCAGTATTTCGGAAGACGATTCGCGGGTGCGATTCGATGCTGGCAAGCGAGCCCTGCGCAACTTTTGCGGCATGCTTCTCGGCGTTCTTCTGGTCGCTGCGCGATTTGACTACGTAGCCGATCGCCGCAGCCAAGGTAACCACGCAGACCGCGGCGAGAACCGCCAATCGGGTACGAGTTCTCACGCGACCGCCTTCCTGTCGAGTCCGCGCATCATCAGTGCCGCCAGCGGGATGGCGGCAGCGAGCATGCCGCTGACGAGCCAGATCGCATTGGTGCGGCCGAGCTCAACCCACATGAAGCCGAACCCGATGGAGGACGCGAAGCGGGCCGCCGCGACGGCCGTCTGCGCTGTCGCGATCGCGCTCGTGCGGATGGACAGCGGTGCGACCGTGCTGGCCATCGCGGCGAGAACGCCGTCCGTTGCCGCGTAGTAGCCGCCCAGGAACACCAGGCACCCGATTGATCCGGCCGGTCCGCCGAGCGGCCCACCCGCGCACAGGTAACCGACGAGCAGCAGCACCTGCCCGCCGACGAACACCCGCGTCCGGCCGATGCGGTCCGCGAGGCGGCCGAACGGTATTGCCAGCGCCAGGTATGCGAAATTAGTGCCGACGTAGAGCAGCGGGAAGTACTTGGTGGCCAGCGAATCGCGTTCGGTGAGCTCGAGATAGAGGAACCCGTCGCCGACCGTGAAAAGGCCGAGCAGCCCACCGGCCAGGAACAGCCGGCAGAACTGCGGATTGCGCCAGTGCCGCCACGACGGTCGGGCATGCTCACTCGGCGCCGCCCCGTTGCTCCGGAGTTGTCCCTGCCGCCGCGGCCGGAGGTCCGGAACGACGAGGATCAGCACGGCGAGACCGATGATCGCGAACGCCAGCGACGCCACGAACACGGCGTGGTAGTCGTCCGGCACGACCATGTCAATGATCACGAACGCCATGAGCGGCCCGATGAGCGCGCCGAGCGTGTCGAGTGTGCGGTGCACGCCGAACGCTCGGCCAAGGGCGGCGGTGGGCGACGATGCCGCGATCAGTGCGTCACGTGGCGCTGTTCGGAGGCCCTTGCCGACCCGATCGGCTGTGATGATCGACGTGATGCCGGCAAGGGTGGTCGCCGGGATGAGAAAGATCCGGCTGACCGCCGACGCCAGGTAGCCCACGACAGCGACCCACTTCGGATGGTCGGCGCGGTCGGCGAGCCAGCCGCCGGCGATGCGCACACACGCGCTCACGCCTTGGTAGATGCCGTCGATGAATCCGTAGGCGAGCGTCGACATGCCCAGCACCGACGTGAGGTAGATCGGCAGGATGGCGTTGACCGATTCGGACGAGATGTCCGTGAGCATGCTGACGATGCCGAGCAGGACGACGGTGCCTGCGACTCGCTGACCAACCCGTGGCGAACTGGGGCGAATCGTGGCAGGCGCGCCGCGCACCGTGACGTACATCGAATGAATTCCCCCGATTTGGCCCGAACAAGATCGGGCAGACTCGTATTGTAAGTGTGAAGTCCGCGAGTTGTCTCGGGTTCGCCTGGCGGCGCGGCAGATGAGCAAAGCTACTCACGCGCGCGGCGGCCGGTGCCGACAAGACTCTGCGGCATGAACACGAACCCGGCCAGGCCCACGACTGCGTACTACTTCCAAGCGATCACGTCCTTCTCGGTCGCGCTCGCTGTTCTGACCGTCGGCGAGATCTGCCTTCCACTCCCACCGTGGACCCGCGCCTTCCTCGCCCTCGGCACGCTGTTCCTCGTCAGCTCCTGCTTCACGCTCGCGAAGTGCGTGCGTGATCAACAGGACACCGAAAGTGTCGTCAGCCGGCTCGACCAGGCGCGGATCGAACGGCTGCTCAGCGAGTTCGATCCGTACCGAACGCCGAACATCACCGACCAGCCGCCTGCGAATTCGTCAGGCATGGCAACCGGCCCGCTATCGGCGGCGCCGTACGTACCCAACAACTAACCTGCGCTGGTGCAGACGTCGATGCCCGTCGACGGGGCCCGGTTGTCACTGTGGCGCGCTGTCACGCTGTTCCGGGTTAGCACGCTCGCCGTCTGCATCTTTCTCATCGTCCGATGGCAACCCATCTACGCGCGGCCCGGCGTCGCGGTGGCGACCGGCGCAGCGATGGCGGTATGGACCGCCGCGCTGTGCTGGTCGGGCCTCCGCGGCCGGGCTCATCACGTTTCGGCGGTGCTCGCCGACGTCGTTGTCACGGCTGGCCTGACGCTGCTCACGATCCCGGCGCAGACGCCGGATCAACAGCACGGCGGCATGGTGACGCTGACGACGATCTGGGCGGCGGGCCCGACGATCGAGGCCGCCTTTGTACTCGGCCCGCTCGGCGGCATGGTGGCTGCCGGCATCCAGTACGCCGTCTCGGCGTACGTGGCCGACCAGTTGGCCGGACGCACGCTGTACAGCGGGGTCCTGTTGCTCCTCACCGGGGCGGTGATCGGTTACGTTGCCTACTTGGCAGTTCGCGCAGAGGAGCAGATCCGCGCCGCAAGTGCAGCACAGGCCTCGCTGGCCGAACGCGAACGGCTCGCCCGCTCGATCCATGACGGCGTGCTTCAGCTACTCGGCCTCGTCCACCGGAACGGGCGCGAGGCGGGCGACGACTGGGCCGCGATCGCCGACCAGGCAGCCGACCAGGAGGCCGCACTGCGCGCCCTGATCACCTCCGAACCGCCGCCCGTCGTCGGGCGGCATGATCTGGCCGCCGACCTGCGCGGCCTGCGCTCGGGACGCGTCACGGTGTCGACCCCTGCGGACCAGGTGGCGCTGCCCGCGGAGATCGCCGTCGAGATCCGCGACGCGGTGCGCGCCGCACTGCACAACGTGGCGGCACATGCCGGAGACGAGGCCCACGCCTGGGTACTGCTCGAGTCGCTGCACGACGCGCTGCGAGTCACGGTCCGCGACGACGGCGTCGGGTTCGACACCGCCCGCTTCGAAGAGGCGCAGCGGATCCGTCGACTGGGCGTCGACCGTTCGATCCGCGGGCGCATCGCTGACCTCGGCGGGCGGTGCACGATCACGTCCGCGCCCGGCGCCGGCACCGAGATCGAGATGATCGTGCCATGGTGAAGGTGATGCTGGTCGACGATCATCCGATCTGGCGTGCGGCGCTCGAGCGGGACCTCGTCGATGCCGGCTACGAGGTCGTCGCCGGCCTCGGCGAGGGCGAGGCGGCGGTGCGCATCGCGCCGGCGGTGCGGCCGGACGTCGTGCTCATGGATCTGCACCTGCCAGGCATGACGGGCGTCGACGCCGCCGCGACGATCGTCCAGGCCGATCCGTCGATACGGATACTGATGTTCTCGCAGTCCGGCGAGGACGCGGACGTGCTCGCCGCCATGAAGGTCGGTGCCCGCGGCTACCTCGTGAAGTCGGCCCAGCGGGCGGAGCTACTCGACGCAGTCGCTCGGACTGCGGCCGGCGAGGCGGTGTTCTCGCCGGGCTTGGCGGCGCTCGTGCTCGGCGAATATCGCCGCATCGAACGCGACGAGTCGCCCGCCACGACGCTGCTCACCGATCGCGAGACCGAGATCCTGCGCTATGTGTCGACCGGGCTGTCGGCCCGGCAGATCGCTGAGCGGCTGGTCGTTTCCCACCGCACCATCCAGAACCACATCCAGAGCACGCTGCGCAAGCTGCAGCTGCACAACCGCGTCGAACTGACCCGGTGGGCTATCGAGCAGGGCCTGGCCGAGTGACAGCCAAGCCGTCCGTCGAACTCTGCGCAGCTGCTTGGTCTACGAGGAACGCGGTGAACTGTTCGCGCGTGAGCGGGCGCGAGTAGAGGTAGCCCTGCCCGATGTCGCATTCGTCAAGCTGAAGCTGGACGAGTTGGTGGTGGGACTCGATGCCTTCGGCCACGACCTGGAGGCCGAGGGTCTTGCCGAGTTGGACGAGGCTGTGCACGACCACGGTCGACTCATCGCCGTCGGCCAGACCGTCGACGAACATCCGGTCGATCTTGAGGATGTCAACCGGGAACTGTCGCAGGTAGGCCAATGACGAGTACCCGGTGCCGAAGTCGTCGATCGCGAGCTGCACGCCCAATGCCTTGAGTTGCTCGAGGCGGGCGATGGCCGCAGGGGTGTCGCGCATTAAGGTCGCCTCGGTGATCTCCAGGACGAGCAGCCGGGGATCGATGCCGCTCTCGCGCATCGCAGTGTCGACGTCGGCGACGAAGCCGTCGCCGGTCAGCTGCCGCGGCGAAACGTTCACCGCCATCGAGATGGGGTAGCCCGCGTCAGCGCACCTTCGCGCGTGGCGGCATGCCTCGAACAGCACCCACCGGCCGACAGGGACGATCAGGCCGTTGCGCTCCAGCAGCGGGACGAACTCGTCCGGACCGATCAACCCGTCTGTTGGATGCTGCCAACGCAGCAGCGCCTCGGCGCCGCGCACGGTGCCGCGCGAGATGTCGAACGTCGGCTGGTACACCAGGAAGAACTGATGCTCATCGACCGCCTCGCGCAGATCCATCTCGAGGCCGAGGCGGCGATCGACCTGGTCCTGCATCGCCTGCTCAAACACCGCGAACGTGTCCTTGCCCGCGGCCTTGGCCTCGTGGAGGGCGACGTCGGCGTTGCGCAGCAACTCCTCCGTCGATTCGAAGGCACCGACCGCGAGGCCGATCGACGCGGTCAGCCGGTAGGCCGCATCACGGCCCTCGATGTGGAACGGCTTGTACAGCGGGTCGAGGACCCGCTCGGCCACCAGCTCGGGTCCGGCAACCACGCTCGGCCCCTCCGCGAGAACCACGAACTCGTCGCCGCCGAGTCGGCCGACCGTGTCGGTGTCGCGCACCGCGCTGGCGAGTCTTCGTGCCACTGCCTTGAGCAGCTCGTCGCCGGCCGAGTAGCCGAGCGTGTCGTTGATGTCCTTGAAGTTGTCGAGATCGATGAACAGCGCGGCGATCTGGGTCTGCTCGCGGCGTGCACGACTCAACATCAGCGTGGCGCGGTCGATGATCAGCGCGCGGTTCGGCAGGCCGGTCAACGCGTCGTGCAAGGCATGGTGGTGCATCTGCGCGGTACGGCGATACGCCAGCGCAGCTGCGTCGACGCGGCTGGCGCGAAGGAGCACGACGATGAACACGAGCAGCAGCGTCAACAGGCTCCCGCCGCCGGCCACGAACCAGCCCTGCGTCGCCGCGGACAATCCTGACGCCAGCGACCCCGACACCGTGATGCGCCACCGTCCGTCGGTGTCCTTGATCGTGACCGTCGTGCGTTGCCCGTACGGATGGCTGCCGTGCCGAGTCGCGAGCACGACCTCGTGTCCGGACCGGTCGCGGTGCGAGACGGACACAGTCAGGCGCGACTCGCGGCGCGTCGCGTCGGCGATCACCCGGCCGGCGTCGAACCACGTCGTGATCCAGCCGAGTACCGGGCGGGTTCCGACACCGCTCGCGCTGCCGTAGACCGGGGCGACGATGAACGCGCTGCGCGCCAGCGTCGCTGCGGCGCCGACGAGCATGCCGTCAGGCACGCCCGACGCAGCGAGCGATGCCGGCACGACGCCGATCGAGTCGTCGGCAGTGTCCCTGCGTAACTCGGGGCCGATGCCCGGATAGGTGCACAGGTCCAGCCCGGGCGGGAAGACCTGCGACGAACCACGCGCGAAGTGCTTCACGAAGGCCAGGCGCAGTAGGCA
>DASQSE010000038.1:0-41796 GCA_035642535.1 Jatrophihabitans sp.
GCGGGGTTCGAGTTCGAGAGGTGCCGCAGCACGTGGTACAGACCCAGGAACACCGGGATCTGCAGAAACATCGGCAGGCAGCCGGAGAGCGGGTTGAACCCCTCCTCCTGCTGCAGTTTCATCATCTGCCGGTTGAGCTCGGCCCGGTCGTCCTTGTGCTTCTCGCGCAGCTTCTGGATCTTCGGCTGCATCTTCTGCATGTTGCGCGTGTAGTGCACCTGCTTGATGAACAGCCGGAACAGCAGCAGCCGCGCGGTGATCACCAGGAACACGATGGCCAGCACCCACGACCAGTCGGCACCGACGCCGATCGCGTGGAACAGGTCGTGCCAGCGCAGCATGACCCACGAGACCGCTACGTACAGAAAGTTGAGCACTCACATACTCCTCGTGGCCACCGGCTGAGACTTCGTCAGCGAGACCGCCCCGTCTCGCCCAACGGAGGTCGGCACCGGGTCGTGCCCACCGGCGTGGAATGGGTGGCAGCGCAGCAGCCGACGCAGGGTCAGCCAGCTCCCCCGCCCTGCGCCAAATCGCTCGATGGCCTCGACCGCGTAGGCGCTGCACGAGGGGGTGTACCGGCATACGCGCGGCCGGGACGGGCCGATCGCGAAGCGGTAGAACCGGATCACGGCGAGCAGCGGACGGGCGACGGGCCCGGCTTCGCCCGGCGGCCTCATCGGTCCGACCTCGCGCCGCACGGCTCCTTCCGCCGGATGGCAAGCCGGCCGAGCGCCTGGTCGAGGCCCGCGCCGAGTTCAGCGGAAGTCGCCGTCTCGGCGCCGCGCAACGCCCGCACGACGGTGCCACTACCCGCGGGCAGTACCTCCAGCCGAACGGCCAACTGCGCGCGCAGCCGACGCGCCACGCGATGACGCACCACGCTGCCTCCAACGCTCTTGCCGACCACCAGTCCGACCAGCGGGGTCGCATCGCGCAGCCCGGCGCATTGATGCACCACCAGCGGCCCGCCGCGGGCCCGGGTGCCCACGCTCAGCACCGACGTGAAGTCGCGCGAGCGGCGCATCCGGTTCACGGCGGGGAGCACGGGAGGAGGAAGGCGCAGCCGGGCTGATCAGGCAGAAAGCTCAGTGCGGCCCTTGCGGCGCCGCGCCGCGATGATCGCGCGGCCTGCGCGGGTGCGCATGCGCAGCCGGAAGCCGTGCGTCTTCGCGCGGCGGCGGTTGTTCGGCTGAAAGGTGCGCTTGCTCACGGTCGGACTCCATCGGTAGCTCAGGCAGCACCGGCGCCCGTGGTCACGTCTGTGTGACCTGCAACGAACGGCGGCGGTTGTGCGACGCGCGACTTTCCGGTCACTTCGCCAGCCGACAAGGCTACCAGCCCACCAGCCGCCCGATGACCACAGAGATCCTAAACCGGCGGCGCCCCGCACGGCCTCGCCGCGCAGGAATACCGTCGAAATCCAGCCTTCGTCGACCTCACTCCACGTCTGAAGAATCGGCCACTGTAAGGCCAACAGGGCGGAACGTTGCGGCGACACGCCGGTGCCTATTGTCGGCTCGGCCCGGCGCTGTTAGGTTGCCGAGCCGTGTCACCCCTGCGGCGTGACTACGGGGCCAGCGTCGCAGCGGGACGGTTGGGGTTACCCCATGCACAGTCTGTGGACAACTCTGTGGATCCCGTCGACTCGTGCTGTCCTCGTGAGAAGGTCAATGGGAATCCCCGGCCGGCTCGTCCGACCCGGGCGCGGAACGTACGACAAACAACAACGGGAGTGAGCCGGCAAGTGGACGACAGCGCCGAACTCGTCACTGTGTGGAATCGGGTCCGGCCCCGCTTCGACGATCCGACGATTCGTCCCCAGCAGAAGGCCTGGATCGGCCTCACCCGTCCGCTCGGTCTCGTCGAGGACACCGCGCTCCTCGCCGCCCCGAACGACTGGGCCAAGGATTACCTCGAGAACCGGCTGCGCCCACTCATCGCATCCGTGCTCAGCGACGAGCTCGGCCGCGAGATCAGCGTCGCCGTCACCGTGCAGCAAGCCGAGAACTCGGTCGACGGCGATCTCGCCGATGACGACGACTGGGAGGCCGACCAGTCGCAGGTTGTCACGTCCGTGCCCGCGTACCGGACGAGACAGGCCGACGAGGAGCGTGACCGCGCCGCTCGCTTGAATCCGAAGTACACGTTCGACACCTTCGTCATCGGGTCCAGCAACCGCTTCACGCACGCCGCGGCCGTCGCCGTCGCCGAGGCGCCGGCTCGCGCGTACAACCCGCTGTTCATCTACGGCGACTCCGGCCTGGGCAAGACGCACCTGCTCCACGCGATCGGGCACTACGCACGCCGCCTGCAACCCGGACTGCGCACGAGGTACGTGTCGAGCGAGGAGTTCACGAACGACTTCATCAACTCGGTGCGTGACGACAAGATGCAGGCGTTCCAGACGAGGTATCGGTCCGTGGACGTGCTGCTCATCGACGACATCCAGTTCCTCGAACGCGCCGAGCGGACGCAAGAGGAGTTCTTCCACACCTTCAACACGCTGCACAACGCGAACAAGCAGATCGTCATCAGCTCGGACAAGGCACCACGTCAACTGAACTCGCTCGAGGACCGGCTGCGGACGCGGTTCGAGTGGGGTCTGATCAGCGACGTGCAGGCACCAGACCTCGAAACCCGCATCGCCATTCTCCGCAAGAAGGCCGCCCAGGAAGGGATGAGCCCACCGCCCGACGTCCTTGAGTTCATCGCGTCGCGCATCCAGAGCAACATCCGCGAACTCGAGGGCGCGCTCATCCGAGTAACCGCCTTCGCCAGCCTCAACCACCAGGCCGTCGAGCTCGGGCTGGCCGAGATGGTGCTGCGCGACCTCGTCGGCGAGATCGAGACACCCGAGATCAGTGCGGCGACGATCATGGCCGTCACTGCCGAGTATTTCTCCGTCAACCTCGACGATCTGACCGGCAGCTCGCGCAGCCGCGTGTTGGTCAGCGCCCGTCAGATGGCGATGTACCTCTGCCGCGAACTCACCGATCTCTCCCTTCCGAAGATCGGCGAGAAGTTCGGCAACCGCGACCACACGACCGTGATGCACGCCGAGCGCAAGATCCGCGCGCAGATGACCGAGAAGATGACCGTCTACAACCAGATCAGCGAGCTCACCAGCCGTATCAAGCTCCGCGCGCGCACCTGATGGGTCCACACACTGCGCTTCGCACACAACTGTGGGGATCGCTGTGGACAACAGCCGTGTCCATGTGGACGACATCTCGCGTTCGTCGGTCGTCCACGGCCCGGACGTTCCTTGCACCGGGTTATCCCGCCTGTCATCCACAGGGGCGAGACGATGGACGCTAGCGTTGACGGGACTTGGCCGTTGTCATCCCCATAATCCACAGTTGCGATGACGACAGACGAGACTTTCTAATCCTTGACTCACAACGACAAGTTCAACCACCAGGACGAATCTGTGGACCACACCAACCATCCAAGATCGGAAGTGCAGGCGTGAAGTTCCGAGTCGAACGTGACGCGCTGGCCGACGCGGTCGCTTGGGCAGCACGCAGCCTCGCCACTCGTCCCACCCTGCCGGTGCTGGCCGGTCTTATGCTCCGGGTCGAGGGCGAGCAACTGTCCGTATCCGGCTTCGATCTGGAGGCCTCTACCGAGGTCGATCTCGAGGTCACGGCGGGCGCACCCGGCCGCGCGCTCGTGTCAGGTCGCTTGCTGGCCGACATCACCCGTGCGCTGCCGCCGCACCCGGTCGACGTCACTGCAGATGGCTCGCGGCTCTCGATCGTCTGCGGCGCGGCGAAGTTCACCCTGCCGATGATGCCCGTCGACGACTACCCGAAGCTGCCGGCGATGCCGACGACCGCAGGCACGGTCACCGGCGCCGAATTCGCCACTGCAGTGGGGCAGGTCGCGATCGCCGCCGGCCGCGACGACACTCTGCCGATGCTCACCGGCGTCCGCCTCGAGATCGAAGGCGAGCAGCTGACCCTTGCCGCGACCGACCGCTACCGCCTTGCGGTCCGCGAGCTCAGCTGGAGCCCGAGCGATTCCACGTCGGCCAGCACGCAGGTGCTCGTGCCTGCCCGCACCCTCGCGGAAGCAGCGAAGAGCCTTGCGCAAAGCGACACTTTGACGATCGCGCTGTCCGCCGGCGGCGCCGGCGAAGGCATCATCGGCTTCTCGGGTTCGACCAACGGGCGCGCCAGCCGGGCGACGACCCGACTGCTCGACGCCACGTTCCCGCCGTACCGCTCGCTGCTGCCGAGCGAATGGGCGTCCACAGCGGAGATCGGGGTACCGGCACTCGTCGAGGCCGTCAAGCGCGTCGCTCTCGTGACGGATCGCAATGCGCCGGTACGGATGGAGTTCGCCGACAACACGGTTGCGCTCACCGCCGGCGGCGACGACGAGGGCCGCGCCGAGGAGCAACTCGAGGTGGCCTACGAAGGTGAGGCGATCACCACCGCGTTCAACCCGCAGTTCCTCCTCGACGGGCTCGGTGCGCTTACGACCGGCACCACACGCATGCTGTTCACCGCGCCGACCAAGCCCGTCGTGCTGCGCCCGTCGGACGCGCCGGATCCGGGCGAGTACACCTACTTGATCATGCCGGTACGTCTGCCAGGCTGATGCTCGATGTACGTCCGGCATCTCTCCGTCGCCGACTTCCGGAGCTGGCACTCCGTTGACCTCCCTCTGGAAGCGGGCGCCAGCGTCATCGTCGGCGCGAACGGAGAGGGCAAGACGAACCTCGTCGAGGCGCTGAACTATCTGGCGACGCTGGGCAGCCACCGGGTGTCGACCGACGCGCCGCTCGTCCGCGCGGGTGCCGAGCGAGCTGTGGTGCGGGCCGCCGTGGTCGCCGACGAGCGTGAGCTACGCGTCGAGGTGGAGATCACGCCGGGGCGCGCCAACCGGGCGCGACTCAACGGCGCGCCGGTGAATCGACCCCGCGAGATCCTCGGCGCGCTGCGTGCCGTCCTCTTCGCTCCGGAGGATCTCGCGGTGGTGCGGGGTGATCCGGCAGAGCGGCGCCGCTTCTTGGACGAGGTGGTCGTCGCCCGGACGCCACGGCTTGCCGGCGTGCGCGCTGACTACGAGCGGGTGCTCAAGCAGCGTGCGGCGTTGCTGAAGTCGGCGGCCGCGGCCCGGCGCGCCGGCGACCTCAGCACGCTGGACGTGTGGGACGGGCATCTGGCCGAGCACGGTGCGCAACTGGTGTGCGCGCGTCTGGCGGTGTTGGCGGCGCTGCGTCCGCATTCCGCTGCGGCGTATGCACAGGTGGCGCCGGCGAGCGCCCCGCTCACGCTCTCGTACGCGACCTCGCTGGCCGGCGCCCTGCCGGATCCGATCGAGGACGCCGATCCGGACGTCGTGGCCGCCGCGTTGCGCGACGAGCTTGCCAAGGCCCGGCCCGCGGAGCTGGAACGCGGCATCAACCTGGTCGGGCCACACCGTGACGACCTCGAGCTCGGCATCGGCGATCTGCCGGTACGGGGCTATGCCAGCCACGGCGAGGGATGGTCCGTGGCGCTTGCGCTCCGGCTGGGCAGCTACGAGATGCTGCGGGCCCAGGCTCTCTCCGGCGGCGACCCGATTCTCATCCTCGACGACGTCTTCGCTGAGCTCGACGGTGTGCGTCGCGAGCAACTGGCCCTGGTGGCGGGCAAGGCCGAGCAGGCGATCGTCACGGCAGCGGTACCCGGCGACGTCCCTGACCAATTGGCCGGTGCCCGATTCGACGTCCACAATGGGACGGTGTCTCGTGCGGGGTGATGGCACGGAATCGCCGGAAGATGCGGCGCAGGTCACACAGTTTTCCACAGGTCACGGTGGAAAACAGGGCCCCACTGTGGACGTGAATCGTGCTGAGCTCGACAAATCGGCAGAAACAGTACCGTTGTCCACGGATGGTCGTGGACAGGCTGTGGATAACCCCGATCTTGGCTCTGACGATCTTGTGCATAACGCGCTGGCCGGTGCGCGCGGCATTGCCCGCCGACCGGGTCGCCGCGGCGACCGGGGGCGCGGGAGGGAGACTCGCCGGGCCAACCTCGCGGGGCGCCGCAAGGACGGATACTCCGGCCCCGGGCCCGACCCGGACCGTGATCCGCAGCCGATCGGCTCGGTGTTCGCCGGCTACGCCCAGGAGCGCGAGTGGGGGCGGCCGCTCGCAGAGGCCCGCGTTTTCGCGGACTGGGTGAGCCTCGTCGGTCCGGAGGTCGCGGCGCACTGCGCGCCGCAGACCCTCAACGCCGGCGAGCTGCGGATCGGCGCCGAGTCGACCGCGTGGGCCACCCAGTTGCGGCTGCTGAGCTCGACGCTGCTTGCCCGGCTCGTCGCCGAGCTCGGGCCAGAAGTAGTCACTAAGCTGGTTATCTCAGGCCCGTCCGGCCCCAGCTGGAAGCACGGCGGGCGGTCGGTGCGCGGCGGTCGGGGCCCGCGGGACACATACGGCTGATCGCGCGCAGACGGTAATCCACACCCACCGCGCGTGGGTTCCCGTGTCAGGTGGGGCAAAAGTCCCTCAGCAGCGAAATCAGCCCGCGTTGCGCGCCGTTCTGGTCCTCTCGTCGGCTAGACTGGTAACAGCATCCCCGGGGTGGTGTCACGCGGTCGATTGCCGCGGCATCCGCCCCCGCTTTGTGTCTGGAATGCACTGACTTTGCGCCGAGTCGACGGCGAGAGAGGTACGCGCCCGTGGCAAGCCCCGCGAGAACAACCGGCAAGGCTCCCAGCAAACCGTCGTCGAAGGCGTCGAGGAAGGGCGAATACACAGGTAGCTCGATCACCGTCCTCGAGGGCTTGGAGGCGGTGCGCAAACGGCCGAGCATGTACATCGGCTCCACGTCGGCGCGCGGGCTGCACCATTTGGTGTGGGAGGTCGTCGACAACTCCGTCGACGAGGCGCTGGCCGGTCACGCCAATCACGTCGAGGTCGTGCTGCTGGCCGACGGTGGCGTGCGCGTCATCGACAACGGTCGCGGCATGC
Source organism: Jatrophihabitans sp. (assembly GCA_035642535.1). GTDB lineage: Bacteria > Actinomycetota > Actinomycetes > Mycobacteriales > Jatrophihabitantaceae > Jatrophihabitans. The sequence goes on from DASQSE010000038.1 coordinate 6,971, forward strand.
CTGTCGACATGCACCCGACTCAGAAGCGGCCGACGGTCGAGGTCATCCTCACCGTGCTGCACGCGGGCGGGAAGTTCGACGGCAAGGCGTATGCCGTTTCCGGTGGTCTGCACGGCGTCGGCGTATCCGTCGTCAACGCGCTCAGCACCCGGCTCGAGGTGGAGATCGAGCGTGACGGTTTCCAGTGGAGCCAGCCGTACGCGAACCAGAAGCCGGCTGCTCCGCTGAAGAAGGGTGCGCCGTCGAAGCGCACCGGCACCACGGTGACGTTCTGGGCCGATCCGGCGATCTTCGAGACGACGAAGTACGACTTCGACACGATCAGCCGTCGGCTGCAGGAGATGGCGTTCCTCAACAAGGGTCTGACGATCGTGCTGCGCGACGAGCGCACCGAGGACATCGTCGAGGAGGACGACGCGGCCGCCGACCACAAGCACGTGGTCAAGGCCCGCGAGGTCAGCTACCACTACGCGGGCGGTATCTCCGATTTCGTCCGACACATCAACCGGACCAAGGACAAGGAGCCGCTGCACAAGGATCCGATCCACCTCGCCGACGACGACCGCGAGCAGCGGATGTCGGTCGAGGTCGCGATGCAGTGGAACATCTCGTACGCGGAAAGCGTGCACACGTTCGCGAACACCATCGCCACCATCGAGGGCGGCACCCACGAGGAGGGTTTCCGCGCTGCGCTGACCAGCGTCGTCAACAAGTGGGCGATCGACAAGAAGGTCATCAAGGACACCGCCGAGGACCGGTTCAAGGGCGAGGACATCCGCGAAGGCCTTGCCGCGATCGTGTCGATCAAGCTCGGCGAGCCGCAGTTCGAGGGGCAGACGAAGACCAAGCTCGGCAACTCGGTGGCGAAGACGTTCGTCCAGGGCGTCTGCAACGAGCGGCTGACCGCATGGTTCGACAGCCACCCGTCCGAGGCGAAGCAGATCGTCAACAAGATCGCGCAGGCGGCGCGGGCGCGCAAAGCGGCGCAGCAGGCCCGCAAGCTGGCGCGCAAGAACGCGCTCGACACGATGGGTATGCCGGGCAAGCTCGCCGACTGCCGCTCCACCGACCCGCGGGAGAGCGAGCTCTACATCGTCGAGGGCGATTCCGCCGGCGGCTCTGCGAAGTCCTGCCGCGACTCGATGTTCCAGGCGATCCTGCCGATCCGCGGCAAGATCATCAATGTCGAGAAGTCGCGCATCGACCGCGTCCTGAAGAACAACGAGGTGCAGTCGCTGATCACGGCGCTGGGCACCGGCATCCACGACGACTTCGATCTCGGGAAGCTGCGCTATCACAAGATCGTGCTGATGGCCGACGCCGACGTCGACGGCCAGCACATCACCACGCTGCTGCTGACGCTGCTGTTCCGGTTCATGCGCCCGCTCATCGAAAACGGCCACGTGTACCTCGCGGCGCCGCCGCTCTACAAGATCAAGTGGACGAAGGGCGATCCCGACTACGCCTACTCCGAGCGGGAGAAGGACGCGCTACTCAGGGACGGCCTCGCAGCCGGCCGGCGCCTGCCCAAGGAGGAGACCGAGCGGGTCCAGCGGTACAAGGGCCTCGGCGAGATGAACGCCAAGGAACTGTGGGACACCACGATGGATCCCGCGCACCGGATCCTGCGGCTGGTCACGCTCGACGACGCCGCGACCGCGGACGAGTTGTTCAGCGTGCTGATGGGCGAGGACGTCGAGGCCCGGCGCTCGTTCATCATCCGCAACGCCAAGGACGTGCGGTTCCTCGACATCTGATCTTGCGCGCTATCTCTCGTAACCGAAGGACCTTGCTTTGACTGACACGACCGAGCCGCCAAGCTCTTTCGATCGCATCGAGCCCGTCGACATCCAGACGGAGATGCAGCGCAGCTACATCGACTACGCCATGTCGGTGATCGTCGGCCGCGCGCTGCCGGACGTCCGGGACGGCCTCAAGCCGGTGCACCGCAAGATCCTCTACGGGATGTACGACTCCGGCTTCCGGCCGGATCGCGGCTACGTGAAGTGCGGCCGCGTCGTCGGCGACGTGATGGGCAACTACCACCCGCACGGAGACTCGGCGTTGTACGACACCCTCGTCCGGATGGCGCAGCCGTGGTCGCTGCGCTATCCGCTGATCGATCCACAAGGCAACTTCGGCTCACCCGGCAACGACCCCGCGGCGGCTTACCGGTACACCGAGTGCCGGCTGCAGAGCCTCGCGATGGAAATGCTGCGCGACATCGACGAGGACACCGTCGAGTTCGTCCCGAACTACGCCGGCAACACCGTCGAGCCGGTCATCCTCCCGTCGCGGTTCCCGAACCTGCTGGTGAATGGCTCGGAGGGCATCGCCGTCGGAATGGCCACCCGCATCCCGCCGCACAACCTGCGCGAGGTCTCGGCAGGCGTCGCCTGGGCCCTCGATCACCCGGACGCGACCGAGGAGGAGTTGCTCGAGAAGCTCATCGAACTCGTCCCCGGTCCGGACTTCCCGACGTACGGGCTGATCGTCGGACGCGAGGGCATCGATGAGGCCTACCGCACCGGCCGCGGCTCGATCCGGATGCGCGCGGTCGTCGAGGTCGAGGAGGACCACCGGGGCCGGACGATCTTGGTTGTCACGGAGCTGCCGTACCAGGTGAACCCGGACAATCTCCAGGACTCGATCGCGCAGCTCGTGAAGGACGGCCGGCTCGCCGGCATCGCCGACATCCACGACGAGAGCTCCGACCGGATCGGTATGCGCATCGTCGTGACCTTGAAGCGCGACGCGGTTGCGAAGGTCGTCCTGAACAACCTGTTCAAACACACCCAGCTGCAGACGACCTTCGGCGCGAACATGCTCGCGATCGTCGACGGCGTCCCGCGCACGCTGCGGCTTGACCAGTTCGTCAGCCACTACGTCGATCATCAGATCGAGGTCATCGTCCGGCGCACCCGTGAGCGGCTGCGCAAGAAGGAAGAACGCGCGCACATCCTGCGCGGCTACCTGAAGGCGCTCGACCAGCTCGACGCGGTGATCGCGTTGATCCGGAACTCGGCGTCGGCCGAGGAGGCGCGCGGCGGCCTGATGGAGCTGCTGGAGGTCGACGAGGTCCAGGCCAACGCCATCCTCGACCTGCAGCTGCGCCGGCTGGCTGCGCTCGAACGGCAACGCATCATCGACGAGGCCTCCGAGATCGAGCGCGAGATCGCCGACCTGAACGACATCCTCGCCAAGCCGGGGCGGCAGCGGACGATCATCCGCGATGAACTGAACGAGATCGTCGCGAAGTTCGGCGACGAGCGGCGCACCCGGCTCGTCCCGCACGACGGTGATGTCTCCGTCGAGGATCTCATCGCGCAGGAAGACGTCGTCGTCACCATCACGCGCACCGGCTACGCCAAGCGCACCAAGACCGACCTCTACCGGGCGCAGCGGCGCGGCGGTAAGGGCGTGCAGGGCGCGAACCTGCGCACCGACGACATCGTCGAACACTTCTTCGTCACGTCCACCCACGACTGGATCCTGTTCTTCACGAACAAGGGCCGCGTTTACCGCGCGAAGGCGTACGAGCTGCCCGAGGCCAACCGCAACGCACGCGGCCAGCACGTCGCGAACCTGCTCGCCTTCCAGCCGGACGAGTCGATCGCCGAAGTCATCACGCTCAAGAACTATGAAGTCGCTCCGTACCTCGTCCTGGCCACCAAGCACGGACTCGTGAAGAAGACCGAGCTGACGAGGTTCGACTCCAATCGCACAGGGGGCATCGTCGCCATCAAGCTGCGCGATGACGACGAGGTCATCGACGCCGCCCTCATCTCCGGCTCCGATGACCTGCTGCTCGTCAGCCGCAAGGCGATGTCGATCCGATTCACCGCCGATGATGATGCGCTTCGCCCGATGGGTAGGGATACGTCGGGAGTGTTCGGCATGCGGTTCAACCATGGGGATGAACTGCTGTCAATGGTGGTGGTGCGGGACGAGGAGGCCGAAATCTTGGTCGCCACTGAGGGCGGATACGCCAAACGGACGCGGGTCAGCGAGTATCCGGTCCAAGGGCGAGGCGGCAAGGGTGTGCTTACTGCGCGTATCGTTTCCACCCGAGGCGGTCTCGTCGGTGCGGTAGTTGTCGCCCCGAAGGATGAGGTCTATGCGATTACGTCGGACGGGGTGGTGATCCGTACGAAGGCCGTGGAGGTTCGCCGGGCCCAGCGTCAGACGATGGGCGTGCGCCTGATGAATCTCCCGGACGGTGTGACCGTGGTCGCCATTGCGCGCAACGCCGAGGAACCGGACGAGCAACAGGAGTGACATGACGCAAGGGCCCCAGGGCGGGCAGTCAGCGCCGATGAGCACCGGTTTCCAGACGGCCTCCTCGGCACGACCTGCGACAGCCGCCACCGGCTACGAGCCAGGCAACGGTCCTGGCTCGAGCGGTACGCCCTCACCGTCCACGCCCACCACCTCCACTCCGTGGGGCTCCACCTCCACCGCCGCGGGCTCGCCACCCAACCCGACGGGCTCGCCCATGTGGACCTCCACGCCGATCGGCACGGCGGATGCGCCCACCAGCGCAGTCCCGCTCGTGGAGGGGACGGGCACGGCGGCGCGTCCCGCGGCCTCCGGTCCGGCGCCCAGCGCCCAGGCCGCGTCGGCGGCCAATCGCTCGGCCCGGGGCGCGCGCCCACGGGGCCCGCGGCGGGCCCGGCTGCAGCTGCGCCACATCAATCCGTGGACGGTGTTGAAGTTCTCCTGCGTCCTGTCGATCGCGCTGTTCTTCGTGTGGCTGATCGTCATCGGCGTGCTGTTCGGGGTGCTGGACGGCGCGGGAGTCATCGACAAGATCAACACGGCGTACACGGACATCCAGCCCGGGTCGGCAGCGCCGGTGCGGGCCAGCATCGTGTTCGGCGGCGCAGCAATCATCGGCGTCATCAACATCGTCTTGTTCATCGCGCTGACGACGGTCGGTGCGGTCGTCTACAACCTGTGCGCCGACCTGGTCGGTGGCATCGAGATCACTCTCTCCGAGCGCTGATCGAACCAGTTTGAACGCCGGGTTTCCCGGCCGATATGCTGGCTCACCGCGCGTTGATGCGGGGCCTGTAGCTCAGACGGTTAGAGCGCATCCCTGATAAGGATGAGGCCGGAGGTTCAAGTCCTCCCAGGCCCACAGGCGATCGAGGCGAGCGGAAGGCGGACGTATCCGTGTTCGGCGAGCCGATTGAGCCTTTGGACGACACAGCGACGCACGGCCGGCCCGCCGGCCGAGACGCCTCAGGAGGTTCGTGTGAAGAAACCGCTCGTGCTCGTCGCCATCGTCGGCGCCTTGGTGGCGCTCGTCGCGAAGCGTCGGCAGGCCCAGTCGGCCGCGGCGGCGTTGTGGCACGAGGCGACGTCGGACGCGTCGCGCTAGCCAGGCCGGGGACGTAGCTCAACTGGCAGAGCACCGCCTTTGCAAGGCGGGGGTTGGGAGTTCAAGTCTCCTCGTCTCCACCAAGGATCCGGCTGCCTCGCCCTACCTCCCTAGGGCTGGTGATGTCGGTCGGGCGGCGTCGACTGCGCCGTTTGGACTGGCGTGCTCAACGGCAAGCGGCATGGCAGACCCCGCCACGCACACACCAGGCTCCCGCCCGACCTACTCGAGGAAATCGGACGGGCCCGTGTTGCGTCACCGGCCGTCGATGAGACTGCTCAGATGCCCGACCGCGGCCCAGGTGTCATGAATCGCAATTCCGACGACAGTGCCAACGACGAGCAGGATGATCGCGATGACACCAAGCATGTAGATCTTGCTCCATCGAGGGTCGACGGGGTGCCGGTCTTTGCTCAGCCGGTATAGCTCTGGCGGCAGATCCGGCGATCTACGCATGCGTCGCCTCACGGGGATCGCTCGTCGCGTGCGCCCTGCGTGCTGTTGACAGACCCGGCTTGCGCAATGACGGCCCGCGCCCCGGCAAGCACCAGAGGGTAGGCATCGACCGTCAAAAGGAGACGCCGGCGTGCCGCGTGCTGGGTCATCTGGCTCCCTCCCGAGTCGCCGCGACGCCGTGCTGGCAAACAGCGTAAAGCCGACACCGACCGGCGCGGTGTCCACCGAATGGTCAAACCGCACGGCCGCAAGGCTGAGGTCCTGACCGGCTCGACGCCGTGCAACATGCGACGTGAGCGGACGGTGGCCTAGGTTGCCGACTCCGGTTCGTAGAAGCACCAAACGCCACTGGAAAGCTCACCGGCGGCAAAGGTCGGCGATCGGTGGTCGAGGGCCAGCTGCCACACGCTGAGCTGGTGGCGCCGCGCCGGGTGGGACGGATCAGGCACCTCAATCCGACCGCCGGTGGAGCGCCACTGGAAGTCCCACGGATTGACTCCGGCGACCTCGATCGGCTGCCCTTCGAAGACGACGCGGATGAGTCGCCAACCAGGAACGCCAGCCTGAGTCACGAACGTGATGATGACGCCCAGCGCGCGGGAACGCACGCCGGCACGAAGGTTCAGAACAGCGTTAGTGCTGCCCCCAGCCCGCCCGTCAGCTGCGATCGCGCACGGCCGCGATAAGTGACGCGGGATCGCGGATGGCTGGTTCGACTAGGAGCGTTCCTCCGGATTGCTGCTCGCCACTCGCGCATGAGGTGACGCTGCGTCCGGAGCGAGACGTTTGACGCTGATGATCACTAGGGCGTCCGGCCGGATCAGCCACTGCATCTCGTCCGACACGACGACTATCAGCCCGTCGTCGCGGGTCACGGCATGGCTCGACTCAGCTATGCCACGAGCGGCGTCCCGGATCGCGGCATCCAGACCCTCCGCGTCAATTTCTCGAAAGCCCCTGATCTTGACGAATTCGCCGCGGGCGCGGCCTGTGAAATAGACCGTCGCAGGATCGACCGCGCTCGGGATCTGCGACGCCGGCAGCGCGGAACCGGGCTCCGGGGCGGCCGGCCGAGCTGCGCCATCCTTGCGGACGGCGGTGGGCACGAACCGCGATGGCACCTTGCGCTCGACCTGCTCCCAGGTCCGCTCTCGGTGCACCGTCCGGTAGCCGGTGATCGCGCTGCGGTCCGGGCTGAGCACCAACCAGTAGCCTCGACGACTGAGCAGGTAATAGTGGCCGTCGGTCTGCTTTTTCGATTCGAGCAGGAACTCCGCAAGCATCGACCGAAGTTGGGTGCGCGCGGCGGCAGCCGAACCGCCGTGATGAAAGCGGAACGAGTCGATCGCACGCGTCGTCACGACGACCTCGGCCACGGTTTCGACGCCAAGGTCGACCATCGCCGGCCGCAACGGGGCGCGCCGCGGCGGGTCGAGATCGTCCGCCCCATCGTCATCGGCTGGCCCGAGCTGAGGCGCCGATGCGGTCGTCGCACGCACGAAGCCCGGACAATCCGACGCCCGACACCACCCGTCGCGATTCGCAGTGACGTGATCGCAGCGGATCCCGTCAGCACGAAAGCGTTCGCAACGACGTTCAATCATGCAGCCGATCATCGCCCTCATCGTGGTCGTGTGTCTTCCTGCAATGAACTGCTGTCATCGCTGCCGCCGCCGGCCTTAGTTGGTGGCGAGTGTTGTGGATGGCGCTTCTGCCTCGACGGGCACGTGGCGGGCAGCGCGCCGGGTGTGGGGGTGGGGGATCACCACGTCGTCTGCCTGTTCTCCGGCGGTCGGGTACAGGATCAGCACGATCCCAACTGCCGCGACGACACCGGCCAATTGCATGCCGATGAATGCCGGGGCCGAGGCCGGGGCGATGCCGGCGAAGGTGTCCGAGAACATCCGGCCCACGGTGACGGCCGGATTGGCGAAGCTGGTCGAGCTGGTGAACCAGTAGGCCGCGCCGATGTAGGCGCCGACGGCGGGCGCGGCGAGCGCACCGCGCCGGGTGCGGGCCAGCGCGAAGATCAGCGCCACCAATCCGGCGGTGGCGACCACTTCGGCGAGCAGGTGCCCGCCGCTGGCGCGATGCTTGGTCGAGATGTGCACGCCGACGCTGAACATCGCGTCGGCCAGCAGCGACCCGGTGATGCCGCCGGCGCATTGCGCCAGCGCATAAGTGCCGACGTCGCGTAGCGAGAGGCCGGCACCGGTTGGGCGGCCGAGGAACCAGTCCGCCAACGACACGACCGGGTTGAAGTGCGCCCCGGACACGGGGCCGAGCATCAAGATCAGGACCGCCAGCCCGAACACGGTGGCCGTGCTGTTCTCCAGCAACTGCAGGCCTGCATCGTCCGACAGCTGCTCGGCGGCGATGCCGGAGCCGACGACGACCGTGACCAGGAGCCCGGTGCCGAGGAACTCGGCGAACAGTCGCCGGATCAGGGACGCGGCGCGCTCGGTTGCCACCGGGGCTGGTTCGCTCACCCGGCTATCTTGACCGTGCACAATAGTTCAGTCAAGATTGAGGCAATGAATACTGAGTCAACCGACGACGTGCGGGTCCGCGCAGCGGTGCATGCCGCGCTCGGCGATCCGGCGCGACTGCAGATCGTGGACACCTTGTGCCTGGGTGACGCCACCCCGTCGGAGCTGGCCGCGGTACTCAACATGCCGTCGAACCTGCTTGCCCACCATCTGCGCGTGCTGCACGACGTGGGTCTGATCGACCGCACCCGCTCGGAGGGTGACCGGCGACGTAGCTACCTGCATCTGGTGCCGGGCACGCTGACTACCCCGGATACCGGCGCAGTGCGCCTGGTCGCGCGGGTGCTGTTCGTGTGCACCGCCAACTCGGCCCGCTCGCAACTTGCCGCCGCACTGTGGCGTCGCGCCAGCTCGGTGCCGGCCGCCTCTGCCGGAACCCACCCCGCACGGCGCATCGATCCGGGCGCCGTGGCGGCAGCGCGTCGGCATGCACTGCCGCTTCGGGCGCGTCGCCCGCGCGTCCTGGAGGATGTCGCCCGGCAAGACGACCTGGTGATCACAGTCTGCGACAACGCACACGAGGAACTCGGCCCCGCGCGCGGGCTGCACTGGTCGGTACCCGACCCGGTGCGCATCGGAACCGAGGCCGCCTTCGATGCAGCCTTCGACGAACTGACGCGCCGGGTCAGCGACCTGGCACCCCGACTGTCTGCCTGCTGACAGGAGCAAACCCATGACCTCGCCCGAGCAGCACGCGACGATCACCCTCGACCAGAGCGTCGCGCTCAAGACGGCCGCAACTCGGCTGGCCCGCGACTTCGCGGGCACCTTCAACGCCGAGACGATCGAACGGTTCCTGTACTCGTCCTATGACCAGTTCGCCGGCCGCGCCACCGTCGCAAACTACCTGCCACTACTGGCCGAACGGTTCGCGCGCCAACGCCTGCAGGCTCTGGCCCGGGTCGAGGGACTCCACGTCGACGGCAAACCGACGGTGTTGTTCCTCTGCGTGCACAACGCCGGCCGCTCGCAGATGGCACTCGGATTCTTCCAGCACTACGCGGGCAAGCAGGCCGTCGCGTGGTCCGGCGGCTCGGAGCCCGGCGACCAGGTCAACCCCGCCGCCATCGCTGCCATGGCCGAACGCGGCATCGACATCGGCAACGAATACCCCAAGCCCTGGACCGACGAGGTGGTGCGCGCCGCAGACGTCGTCATCACGATGGGCTGCGGCGACGCCTGCCCGACCTTTCCAGGCAAACGGTACGAGGAGTGGGTGCTCGACGATCCGGCCGGCAAACAGGTCGCCGCGATCCGCCCGGTCCGCGATGAGATCGAACGCCGCGTCCTCGACCTGCTCGACGAACTCGACGTCACCGTGCACCCGCACCTGTAGCCGTCACCTGGTTACGAGACCCTGCGGAGGTCCACGGTTACCGGCGCTGCTGCAGTTCGCGGTCGACGTCTGCCTCGGTGATCGGACGGCGGTAGTACAGGCTCCACGCGTCGAGCAGTAGCAGGACGCCCCAGCCGCCGGCGACCCAGCCGGGCCAGAAGTAGCCGTCCCCGGACACCGCCCATACGACGATCAGGAAGGCGTTGATCACGACGTACGCGACGAGGTCGCCGTAGAACTTGCGCTTGCGCTCGAGCCGGCGCCGCGCCGACTCCCGTTCGGGCAATTCAGCCGGTGCGGGTTGTTCAGGTGTCGCCGGGTCCATACCCGGCTTGATGAGCGATGACATACGCCACCTCCAGACCGGTAGACCACCCGGTCCCCACCAACGCTGCACCGCTGGGTCGTGGTTCGCCATGGGCCGTAGGTCACCGCGCACGGCGCTTGGCGTCGCGTCCCCGTCTTCGCCGCCCATCACGGGAAGTAGTTGCAAACTAACGGATACTTGACACTGGATCAAGGTCGTTGTCAGAATCCTTGCTGCTCGTCGGTATGCGCGGGGGACCTCGCTGGGTGTCTGTTCACTCACCGAGCGCGTGCGAGAGGGGGCGCCGGTGTCCGAACTGCGGGGCGGAAAGAACAGCGCTGCTGCCACGCGGCCACGCAGGACCGCAGATCGCGGAGTGCGCTACCACACCAGCGTTGCGACAAACGCGCCACCTCATGGCTCGTCGCCGCCAAAAGATGCGGGGCGGAAGCGCCCATGGGTGCTCGCGGCTGGTCTTATCTGCCTCGGCATCGCAGCCGCCACGGCCACGGCCGGCACGAGCACTTCCGCCGAACCCGCGCAGAGGTTGACGGCACCGGCGCTGCCTCAGGCGTACGGCGATGGCACCTACGTTGTCGGCCAGGACATCAAACCGGGGACGTATCACGCCAACGCGGGTCAGGGCTACTGCGTGTGGTTCACCGCGCGGGACCAGAGCGGGACGGACTTACTCGACGGCGCCCACACGAACGGCAACGGTCCATTGACTGTCGTCGTCAGGTCGTCGATGGGTTCGGTGGTCTTCGAGGGCAACTGCAGGTTCTATCGGGTCTGAGAACGAGACGGTCCGCGAGTTTAGGCCGGCTTGCTTCCGGGGACGTCCTGCGTTGATCTTGTGTACTGGAGGGCCCGAAACCTCGGGGACTTTTGCCCCGGTCGTCGCCTCCAGACGGCAGCACGCGCTCAAGTCCGGGACACAATGGGCGATTGTCCCCGGCGTGACGACCCTGGTTACCCGACCCCGATCGCGCACGATGAGCCGTTCGCTCGTCGTGCGATTCGTGCTGGCCGGGCTGGTTCCGCTGGTGGCGGCATCCGCGCTGCTGTTCGTGCAGCAACAGTCCGCAGCACGCGATCAGGCGCGGCAGAGCGCGCACAACCGCGCGGTGACGCTGGCCGGCGACCTGGCGCGCGAGTTCCAGTCGTGGCGCACCGAACTGCTCGTCGCCGCGAACAACCCCGCGCTGCGCGAGTGGTTCCAGCGGCCGAGCAACACCACGGCACTGCGCGGCGAGGTCAATCGCGCGCTGCTGCAGCTGAACACGCTCAACCCGGATCTGATCGACGAGGCGTGCTACATCTCGGCGAGCGGCCCGGAGCTCGGCCGGCAGGTCAAAGGCGCCGCCGCGCCGGTGAGCGACCTGTCGCCGGACGAGAGCGGCAACCCCTTTTTCAAGGCGACGCTGGCCCTGAATCCAGGTCAGGTGCACCAGAACGCGCCGTACATCTCGCCGGACAGCCACCGTTGGGTGATCTCGAACTCGACGCCTGTCGCGGTCGACGGGCGCAAGGTCGCGATGCTCCACTTCGAGAGCAACCTCGACGCGATCCGCGTGCGCCTGGCGACCGCCGCCAGTGGCGGAACCGCCCTGCGGGTGGTCGATTCGCGCACCGGCACAACGATTGCCGACAGCCGATCCCAGAAGCCGATCCTCGGTCAGCGGTTGACCAAGAGCAGCGCGGACCCGCTGCCCTCGGGCTGGCAGCTGGAGGGCGTCGACATCGCGGCTGCGCACGGCGACGACAACCACTGGCGGGTAGAGGTCGCCGTAGCGCCGGAATCGGCCATCAGCGGCGGCCTGGTGTGGCGCCTGGTCGGGCTGGTGCTGATCGCCGCTGCGGCGCTGGTGTTTCTGGCTCGCCGCTCGGCGCGGGCCATCGTCGGCCCGTTGCGCCGCCTCGCCACTGTGGCCAACAACCTCGCCAACGGCGACCGCGCTAGCCGCGTCACCGTCGCCGGTTACGACGAGATGGTCCGGGTCGGCACGGCATTCAACACCATGGTCGACGGCCTGGCCGAGCAGGACGCACAATTGCTCGCTGCGCAGGCCGAACGCGAACAGCACCTGGCGGCCAGGCTCGAGCACGAGCAGCTCGCCGAACAGCGGCTGCGCGAACGTGCGCAGAGCGCCATCAACGAAACGGCCGGCACGGTCTCCGAAGAGCTGCGCGGACTTAGCGCACAGGTCGATGTCGTGCGCCAGGGCGCGGCGACGATCGACGAGCGCGTCGGCGCGACAGTCGAGGTCATTCGCGCCGTCGGCGAGCAGGCGCGCGATGCCGACGCCGTGGTGGCCGAGCTGCAGGCCAGTCTCCGCGAGGTCGACGGCATGACGCAGCTGATCGCGAACGTCGCCAACCAGACCAAGCTGCTCGCGCTCAACGCCACGATCGAAGCCGCTCGCGCCGGTACGGCCGGGCGTGGGTTCAGCGTGGTCGCGGACGAGGTCAAGGAGCTGGCCACGGCCACCGGTCGATCGACCGAACGGATCACCGAGACCATCAGCCAGCTGAACGCGCACAGCGGCGCGGTAGCCGAGGCCATCGCCACGATGAGCGGCGCCATCGTCGAGGTCGGCGACGCATCGGGCGTGCTGCGTCAGGTGGCCGAGCAGCAGTTCACGGTGGTCGACGCGCTCAACGCGCAGGTCGACGACGCGCTGGCCCGCATCGAGTCGATGTCCAGCGTGACGGGCCAGCTCGAACGCCGTAGGCACCCACGGGTTATGGCGTTCGGGCCGGTGCAGCTCAGCCTGGCCGGGCGGGCGCTCACCGCCGAGCTCGTCGACGTCAGCGAAAGCGGCGTGCGATGCCGCCTGGAAACGGCCGGGGTCGTGCCTGGGCAGACGGGCACGGCGACGTTCACCGTGGACGGGCACAACCTTTCGGTGCAGGTGCGCGTCGTGACGTCCGAGGCGGAGTCAGGCATCGGTGAGGTCGGCTTCTTGCTGGACGGGCCGCCGCCCAACACGACGGCGTCGCTTCGCGAGTTCGTCAACGGCCACCGGTAGCCGCGCTTCGCGTCGCGGCCGCGGTAGCCTCTCGAACGATGACCTGGCGAGCACCTCCCGTCACACGGATCGACGAGCCGTTCGCCAGCCGGCCGGTCGCGCGGTCCGACCTCTCGCTGCTCGGCCTGGTGCGCCACGTGGCCGACGTCGAGCGCTGGTGGTTAGGGCGCAGGTTCGTCGGCGAGGAGCTCCGGAGCATGTACGCCGACGCCTTCGGTGACATCCGCCCCGAGGACGCCGAAGCCGACTATCACCGATTGGTCGATGAGTGGACGGCGGTCAACCTCGACGGCGGCGGTTCGACGACCATGTCCGTGGCCGGGATGCTCGTCAACCACCCGAGCGGCGCGACCGAGCGCGCGGTCGGCGACGCGTTGGTGTACGTCGACGCGCCCTGATCTGCACGTCCAGCCGGCGCCCTACCCGGAAGATCGGCGCGGCCTGCGTTCGTAACCATGGTGATGCACACTGGAACGCCACGTTGCGGTCTGGAGAACACCATGGACGCCTTTGCGCCGGCTACGGCGCGCACGCTCGTCGTGCTCGGCGGCGGCGGCGCGCTCGGCGCGTACCAGGCGGGCGGACTACTGGCGTTGGCCGAGTCCGGCGTCCTCCCTGACGCGTTCTATGCCTGCTCGGTCGGCGCGCTGAACGCTGCCTTTCTCGCCAGCGACCCGTGCGCCCGGCGCGCCGGCGAGCTGGTGGACTGGTGGGCGGACACGCGCACGCACGGCGTCCTGTCCCCGTCGCTGTGGGGACGGGTGCGCGGGCTCGCCTGGGCCGCCGCGAACGGCGCGAGCGCGCTGTTCGACGAGCGGCCGCTGCGCCGGCTGATCGCCGAGCACGTCCCGGCGCATGACGTCGCAGAGCTCGCCGTCCCGCTCACCGTGACCACGACCTGCCTCGACTGCAGCGCGGCCGTCCATCACCCGTACGGCGCCGTGGCGGACGTCCTGGTGGCGAGCTGTGCGCTGCCCAGGCTGTTCCCGCCCGTCCGGCTCGGTGACGGGCATCGACACGTGGACGGCGGGGTGGTGTGCGGGGTGCCGGTCGAGGCCGCACTGGCCGCGGCCGGCCCGGACGATCGGGTGCTCGTGCTGGACTGTGCCCTGGCGCCGGTCACCGGACGGGCGGGCGAGTGCGCCGCGCTGCCCGTCGATCACGCCGCCCAGCAGGAGGCCTGCGGACTGCCGCGCGCAAGCGGGCAGCGGGCCTACAAGGCGCCCGTCGAATCGCACCGCGGCGCGGTGCAGGTGGTGCTGGACGCGTTCACGGTTGCGCGCGCGGTCGCCAACCAGGCCAGCGTCGGCGGCGCGCTGGCCGATCCGCGGGTGCACGTACTGCCGCACGTCGCCGATGCGTGGGCGGCCGGACTGCTGACCACGCTGCCGGCCGGTCCGCGCGATACGTCCTTGACCGATGCGCTGATCGCCGCTGGGTGGCAGGCGACCCGCGCCTGGCTGCGCGCGCCGCGGTCAGCCGGGCACGCGGCCGACGAGCGCGCGGGCGATCGGGGACCCCACGTGGCGTAGGTGCCGGGCGAGGTACCGCATGCCGTGCCGAACCAGCCAGCGACCCTCGGCGCGCCGGGTGGGACCCGTCGGTACCACCGGCATCGCGATCGGGTTCGGCACCGGAAAGCCGGCGTCGCGCAACGCGACCGTGGTCGCGGCAGCGATCGCCTGGTGCCCGACCGGGCCGGGATGCAGCCGATCGACCGCCCAGGCGCCGCGGCAGCGCAGCGCGCCGATCTGGGCAAGATCCACGACCACGACGCCGTTGCCACGCAGTGCTTCGATCGCCGCGTTGATCACCCGCACCCGCGCGACGAAATGCCGGCGCAGCCGGTTCGGCAGCAGCATCAGCTGCGTCGGGTCGTGCAGGCGCATCAGCACGAGCGTCCGGCCCGGCCCCGCGCAGCGCAGTGCGGACGGCGTGCAGATCGTCGCGAACGGCGTCGGCGGCGAAGCCGGTCCGGATGACGTCGTTCAGGCCGATCAGCAGCGTGATCACGCGCGCGGGGCGCTGCAGCGCGACAGGCAGCTGTTCGGCGCGGACGTCTCGAACCTGGGCCCCGGAGGGGGCGAGCAACTCCAGGTCGGCGTCGAGGTCGGCGTCGAGCGCGCGACCCAGCTGAGCGACCCACGTCTGCGTTCGGTGCAGCTGGATCCCGACGCCCTCTCCGCAGCTGATGCTGTCGCCCAGGGCGAGAAGTCTCATGCTGCGCGCACCGCCTCGTCGGCCAGTCCATGCGCGGCCAGGAACCCGTCGACGGTGGCCGCCCAGTCGTAGCGCTCGGCGCGGTCCCGAGCCGCGACGCGGCGCTGCACCGGCGGGCGGGCCAGCAGCTCGCGGACGCCGTCGGCGAACCCGGCCGGCGTGCCCGGCGCGACGACTCCCGCGCTGCCGAGCACCTCTCGCACTGCCGACGCCGCATTGGCGACGACGGGCGTCCCGCTGGCCAGCGCCTCGAGCGCCGCCAGCCCGAAGGTCTCCACCGGCCCGGGCGCCAGCACGACGTCGACGCTCGCCAGCAACCGAGCCACGTCCTCGGTCGGGACGTGCCCGAGGAATGCGACGGGCAGCCCGACCGCTCGGCGCTCGAGGCGGCCGCGCACCGGTCCCGCTCCGGCGATCACCAGGTTCACCCGGTACCCCCGGCGGGCGAGCTCGGCGGCAGCGTGGACGGCGAGTTCCGGCCGCTTCTCCCGCGACAACCGGCTGACCATCGCCACCAGCGGGCGGCCGTCCGGCGCCAGCCAGCTGCGAAGGAACGGGTCGGCGGCCGACGGCTTGAATCGCGCGAGGTCGACGCCCAGCGGAACGTGGCGCAGGTTGTCGACGCCCAGCCGGACGAACTCCTCTGCCGCCCACGCGGTGGTGCACACGACGGTGTCGAAGCCGGCCGCGAGCGCGGCGTTGTCCCGGTCCGGCAGCCGGTGCCCGACGAGCCGCGGCGGCAGCCACTCGCCGAGGACGCGATCCAGCCGTTCGTGCGAGACGACCAACGCCGGCACGCCACGCCGACGGGCCCAGCGCCCGAGGCCACGCAGCGTGCTCCGGTCGTGCACCTCCAGCCGGTCCGGTGCGATGTCTTCGACGAGCCGTGTCACCGCGCGCACGCCGAGCAGCCGGTAGCCCGTCCCCGGCACGGGAAGTCCCGGAAGCGCGATGCGCGCACCCCACGCCGTCCGCTCCACCGCCGGGCGATCGGCGGGAACGACCTGGACGACCTCGTGCCCGGCCGCGGCATATCCGCGGGCGAGCTGCTCCAGAGCGGTCCGGATCCCGCCGGAGTGCGGCGCTACGAAGTTCGCCGCCTGCACGATCCGCGCCACGTGGCCATTGGGCCTCAGCCGCTCGGACGAGAGGCGAGCACGACATTCCGACGAGGTGAATGACGGGCGAAGAGCGCGCGCTCGGTACCTTCGGAGCGTGGACGTGCTGGCGGTATGGGTCGGCAAGATCACGCTGCTGGTGCTGCGGCTGCTCGGCCGGCGCGGCAACGCGCTGCCGGGGCTGGTTGTCGAGAAGCTCTTTCCCGGCTTCCTGGTCCGTGCCATGGCGCGGCTGGCCGAGGGCGTCGTGGTCGTCACCGGCACCAACGGCAAGACGACCACCACCAAGATGGTCGCGACGGTGCTGCGCGAGCGGCTGCGCGTGCTCACGAACGACACCGGCTCGAACTTCGTCCGTGGCGCCATCACGGCGACCGTCGAACACGCCACCTGGACCGGGCGGCTGCCCTACGACGTGGCGGTGTTCGAGCTGGACGAGGCGTGGGCGGTGCGCTTCGTCGAACAGGTGCCGCCGCGCCGCGCGTTGCTGCTCAACGTGATGCGCGATCAGCTGGATCGGTTCGGTGAGATCGACACGACCGCGCGCCTACTCGGCAAGGTCGTCGCGGCGACGACCGGGCACGTCGTCCTCAACCGCGACGACGAGCGCATCGCGGCGCTGGCGCGCGAAACGCAGGCGGTCGTCTCGTACTACGGCGTCGCGGCCGAGCTGCGCGAGTTGTTCCCGAACGACGAGGAGCTCTACGGCGGCCGGATCAGCATCTCCGGGCTGCCGGCGACGGTCGAGTTACGGGCGCTGCCCGGGCCGAACCGGCCCGCGGCCACGATGCGCATCGACGGGCGAGACCACGAGATCGTGCTGCGCGCCGAGGGGCCGCACAACGCGCAGAACGCATGCGGGGCGGCGACGGTCGCCCTCAGCTTCGGGTTCGACTCGGGCACGGTGCTCGACGGGCTAACGAACGTCTCGCCGGCGTTCGGCCGCGGCCAGACGTTCACCGTGGACGCACGGCTGGTCACGCTGCAACTGGTCAAGAACCCGGCCGGCTTCCGGCAGACGCTGCGCACGCTCGATGGCGGCGGGCCGGCCGCGCTCGTCATCGCGATCAACGACGACTACGCAGACGGACGGGACGTCTCCTGGCTGTGGGACGTCGACTTCACCGCACTCGGCTCGATGGCGACGCGCCGCTCGACCTCCGGCACCCGTGCCGCGGACATGGCGGTGCGGCTGCACTACGACGGCGTGGACGTGGACGAGATCGAGCCGGATCTCGAGAAGGCGGTGCGCGACGCGGTTGCGGCCGTCCCGACCGGCGCGCGGGTCGTCGTGTTCAGCACGTACACCGCGATGTGGGCGCTGCATGCCGTTCTGGGCCGGATCGGGGTGGCCACATGAAGGCGCTGACCCTCGTCCACCTGTACCCGCGAGAGATGAACATCTACGGGGACACCGGCAACGTGGTCGTGCTGCGCAAGCGGCTCGAATGGCGCGACCTGCCGGTGCAGGTGGTGCCGGTCAGCATCGGCGAGCCGCTGCCGGACGACGTCGACATCCTGCTCGGCGGCGGCGGGCAGGACGCCGCGCAGGGTGAGATCGGCGCCGACTTCGCCTCGCGCGGCGCGCAGTTGCGTGCGCTGGCCGACGACGGTGTCGTCATGCTGACCATCTGCGGCTCCTACCAGATGCTCGGGCACGAGTTCGTGACGCAGGAGGGTCGCCCGATCGCGGGCGTGGGCGTCCTCGACGTCACGACCCAGGGTCAGCCGGTGCGGCTCATCGGCAACAACTACGTGGACACGCCCGACGCAGGCCGGCTCGTCGGCTACGAGAACCACAGCGGGCTGACGACGCTCGGGCCCGATGCGCGACCGTTGGGCCGCACGCAGCCCGGCCGCGGCAACAACGGGAAGGACGGCACCGAGGGGGCGGTGCGCGACAACGTCATCGGGACGTACTTGCACGGCCCGGTGCTGGCGAAGAGTCCGCGGTTTGCCGACGACCTGCTGCGCCGGGCGTACGCGCGGCGCGGGGTGTCGGTCGAGCTCGAGCCGCTCGACGACACGCTGCCCGATCTTGCCGCCCGCGTCGCCGTCGCCCGCCCGCGCTGAATCGCGACTTCGACCCAGCCACGCACGTTAGACACGGCGTGCAGCGTGCGTGGGAGCGTCAAGGTCGTGGGTTGGGGGCGGTTGTGCTGGTCGCGCTCGCTGCGCTTGCGCTTGCCGGGTGTAAGTCCTCGGCGGCGCCTCCGGGGACGACCCGTACGAACACCGCGACCGTCACGCACACGCGAGCGCCGCGGCCGATCACCTTTCGTCCACCGCGGCCGGCGTATGCACACCCGCTGCCGCCCGGCGCCCACGCACAGCAGGGCGAGCACGACCGCCGCTGCCCATACATCAAGACCGGCCTCAACCAGGATTACGACTACAGCGGCGGCGTGAACCTCGCCGACCTCGAGGGTGACCGCGTGTACCGCACGACGGTCCTTACGAAGTACCACCCGGTGGGGTGCCGCTTCTACTTCTACGCGCCGCCGTACGAGGCGATCGCGGAGATCCGCCCGTTCACATTCGCGTCGCCGCGGGCCGCGCGTGACGCGATGATCCTTACCGCGCGCACCGGGCGCGAGCTGATCACCGAGCGCGGCTTCGCCGAGGGTCTGGACGGCATCTCGTTCCGGACGAAGTTCTTCCGGCAGGACGGTGCGCGCGACTGGGCGTTCGTCTTCGCGAAGGGCAGGCGGATGGTGATCGTCTATACGCAGCGCTCGGACACCTCGCGCAACGCCCTCTACATAGCGCGGGCGATCACCCGGAAGTTCTGACTGGGCCGTCATGGCAGGATGGATCGTCCCGTCCGGCACTGAGTCTGGAGCAAATTGCATGTCGAACGCCACGCAGATCGCCACCCTGCACACCTCCGCGGGCGACATCCGGATCGAGCTCTTCGGCAACCACGCCCCGAAGACGGTCAAGAACTTCGTCGATCTCGCGACCGGTGCCGTGGAATGGACGCATCCGGCAACTCGCACGAAGACGAGCGAACCGCTCTACAACGGCACGATCTTCCACCGCGTCATCGCTAACTTCATGATCCAGGGCGGCGACCCGCTCGGTGAGGGCTTCGGCGGCCCTGGCTACCAGTTCGGCGACGAGTTCCACCCGGAGCTGAGCTTCGACCGGCCGTACCTGCTCGCGATGGCCAACTCCGGGCCGAGCACGAACGGCTCGCAGTTCTTCATCACGGTCAGTGACCCGTCCCATCTGAATCGCAAGCACACGATCTTCGGTGAGGTCGCCGACGCCGACAGCCGGGCCGTCGTCGACAGCATCGCCAACACGAAGACCGATCGGCGGGACAAGCCCGTCGAGCCGATCACGATCAACTCGGTGACCGTGGAGCAAGTTTGACTCAACCGCCGGCTGGCGAGGTTCCGCAGTACTGCTACCGCCACCCGCATCGCGAGGCGCTGATCCGCTGCATCCGCTGCGACCGGCCGATCTGCCCGGACTGCATGCGGCCGGCATCAGTCGGCTTCCACTGCCCGGACGACGTCTCGGAGGGCAAACGGACCGTCCGGGCCACGCGCACTAGCGTCGGGGCGAAGATCCTTGAGTCGCCGCCGTACGTGACGAGCACGCTCATCGCGCTCAACGTCATTGCCTACATCGTCACGGCGACGGCGCCGGGCGCGTCGTTCAACGACCCGACCAACCCGAGGTCGCCGAACGCGCTCTTCTACAAGTGGCAGCTGTTCCCGCCCTACGTCCACGACCTGCACCGCTACTACGAACTGATCACCTCGGCGTTCCTGCACGTCGGGCTGCTGCACATCCTGTCCAACATGATCGCCTTGGTGTTCATCGGGCCACCGCTGGAGCAACTGCTGGGGCGCTGGCGGTTCGCGTCCGTCTACCTGGTCAGCGCCCTTGGCGGGAGTGCCGCGATTTATGCGCTGGGCAGCCAGAACTCATACACGGTCGGCGCCTCAGGGGCGATCTTCGGGCTGTTCGGCGCCTGCCTGGTTCTCGTCCGCAAGCTCGGACTCGATCTGCAATGGCTGATCGGCATCGTCGCGATCAACTTCGTGCTGACCTTCTCGATCCACGGCATCTCGAAGCTCGGGCACATCGGCGGATTCGTCACCGGCATCGTCGCGGCGCTGGCGATCGGCGGGCGGCCTTCCTCGCGCGCCCGCGTGCCGACCCAACTTCAGCTCGCCGGGCTCGGCGGCCTGCTCGTGCTGGCGGTGCTGATCGTCGTGATACGTACCGCTACCTGGTAATCAGCGCGGCCGAAAGGCCTCGATGAGCGCGGCCGCGTCGACCGGTTCGGTGCCCAGGGCGCGGCGGCTGAAGACGGCCAGCAGCCGGTCGCCCGCGTCGATCTCCAGCGTCGTGTTACGCAGGCCCCACCGGAGCCGGGTATCGGCGCGTACCTCCGAAACCTCGTCCCAGTCGAGCCAGGCGCGGGTCAGCGGCGCGTTGATCACGATGCCGTTGCGCGATGCCGTGACGCGCGGGCTGAAGATCAGATCGGAGCAGACGTAACCGGCCAGCACGAGCGCCGCCACTGCGAACAGCACCCGGCCGACCCGGTCCTCTGTCAACAACGCGGCCAGCGCAGCGCCGACCGCGCCGCCGGCCGCCAGCGCGGTGTAACGCCGATCGGGGACGAACCTGGTCATCGGCAGCGGACGGCTCGACGGAACGTTATCCACAGGCTTGTCCCCAGCTGGGGATGAAACTACAGCCGTGTAATCACAGCGGTGGACAACGGTGTGGACGGCGCGCTCAACGCCACCGGACGGCCATCACGAGGCCGAGCAGCATCACGCCGAAACCGACCGCGAAGTTCCACGCGTTCAGACTGGCCATGATCGGGATGTGCGGACTCGTGCCGCTCGAGGTGAGGTAGTAGACGACCATGTAGGCCAGACCGAGCAGCAGCACCGTGGCCATCACGATCGGATACCAAGACGGGCTGGGCGCCAGCTGACGCGATGCGCTCGCCGCGGGCGTCCGAGTTGAGGCGGCAGGCTTCTTGCGGACCTTGGACTTCGGCACGTGCTCTCTCCTGGCTGCGACCGCTTTGTTCGGGGTCCCCGCGAAATCGCGTAGCGTTCTTTGCGGAGCGATTCCGCGGGTGAAATGTCACGGCAAGGGTAGTCGCCGATCCGTAGGGTGTGTGCAGTGGACGACGCCGAGGGCGGCCACCGGCGGTGGCGGGCACTCGTCCCGGTGGTCTGCCTGCTCACCGGCCTGGTCTTCGCAGTCAGCGCACACCAGTCGCACGGCGAGGACCTGCGCGCGCCGGTGAACGCGACACTCGCCGACACGGTGCGCAGCGCGGAGGACCGCGTCCATCGACTCGATCATCAGGTGCGACTGCTTCAGGCGACGCTGAACGGGACGGCGAAGCGCGCCGGTCGCAACGACTCCGCCGTCGCGCAGGCCCAGGCGCAGGTGACGCCGCAGCTACGGCCGGCCGGTCTCACGCAAGTACACGGGCCGGGCGTCGAAGTCGTGCTCGACGACGCGCCGGGCCAACCGCCGGGCGTGAACGTGGACCCGAACCAACTCGTCGTCCATCAATCGGATCTGCAGGCGGTCGTCAACGCGCTGTGGGCAGGCGGCGCGGAGGCCATGAGCATTGCCGGGCAGCGGGTGATCGCGACCTCGGCCGTCCGCTGCGTGGGCAATACCCTGCTCCTGAACGGCGACGTCTTCTCGCCGCCGTTTCGGGTTGCGGCCATAGGTCCGTCAGCGACAATGCTGCAGAGGTTGTCGTCCTCGCCGGGAGTGAAGCTGTTCCGGGAAGCCGCGGAATTCTACGGCCTGGGTTACACCGTCAGCACGCAAAGCAGGCTGGAGCTGCGCGCCTACACCGGGCCGCTGACGCTGAATTACGCACACGTAGGGAAGTAGCGACTTGGTAGACGACACGATCGTCGCGCCGGCCCCCGCTCCCGCGCCACGCCACAGGCGGCGGACGAACGTCGGCGACCGAGTGCGCTTCGTACTGCGCGGGATCGGGCAGACGCTGATCACGCTCGGCCTGATCGTTCTGCTCTTCGCGGTGTACGAGGTGTGGATCACCAATATCTTCGCGCACCGCGCGCAGGCGAAGGTCTACAACGCGCTGCAGAACGAGTGGAAGCAGGGCAAGGATCCGCTGGCGCTGCCTGCGAACAAGATCTCGACCATCCCGCTCGGCTCCGGGATCGCGGTGCTCTACATCCCGCGGCTGGGGCGCGACTACCACTTCGCGATCGTGCAGGGCAGCGCGGTGCCCGACGACAGTCAGCTGGAGAAGGGCCCGGCGCACTACCGCGACACCCAGCTGCCCGGCCAGATCGGCAACTTCAGCGTGGCCGGCCACCGGGTCGGCAAGGGCGAGCCGTTCCTGAACATCGACAAGCTGCGCTCGGGCGATCCAGTCATCGTGGAGACGAAGTCGCACTGGTACGTCTACCGGGTGCTGGGCTCGCCGGCGGGCTCCGACCCTCAGGACAACACGACCGACATCCCGGTCAAGGGGCGCGATGCGGTGCCGGTGCCCGGTCGGGAGATCGTCGACCCGAGCGACGGCGACGTGCTGCTGCCCATTCCCGACCACCCCGAGATCCCGCTCCAGGACACCGAGGTGGCGATCATGACCATGACGACGTGCCACCCGAAGTTCACCGCGTCCCATCGGATGATCGTCCACGCCCAGCTGGACAAGTCGCTGACGGTCAACCTGGGTTCGGGCAACGAGGACTTCGCCATGCCGGCATCGATCCAACGCCTCTACAACGAGGCGGCCGCCTGATGTACGTCTGGATATGGCGGCACCTGCCCGGACCGGTGGCAGTGAAGCTCGCGCAGGTGCTCGTCCTGGTCGCGCTCGTGTCCCTCCTGTTGCTCTTCGTGGTGTTCCCGTGGATCGAGCCGCATCTGCCCATCAACCAGGTCACGGTGCCAGGAAATTGACTCGCATCCTCGTCGTCGACAACTACGACAGCTTCGTCTACAACCTTGTCCAGTACCTCGGTCAGCTGGGCGCCGAGGTGATCGTGCGACGCAACGACGCGATCCACCCGGCCGAGCTCGACACGCTCGATGTGGACGGCGTACTCATCTCGCCCGGACCGGGCACGCCCCAGGACGCCGGCGAATCGATGGCGCTCGTGACAGCGTGCGCGGAGCGAGCGCTGCCGCTGTTCGGCGTATGCCTCGGCCACCAGGCGATCGGCGCGGTGTTCGGGGCACCAATCGTGCGCGCACCGGAGCTGCTGCACGGCAAGACCAGCGAGGTCGTCCACGACGGCTCGAGTGTGCTCGCGGGGCTACCGTCGCCGTTCGTGGCGACCCGCTACCACTCGCTCGCGGTGTCCAAGGCCGAGCTCGCGCCCGAGATCGTCGTCACCGGCCGGACGCCGTCCGGCGTGGTGATGGCGCTGCGGCACGCCTCACTGCCCATCGACGGCGTGCAGTTCCACCCGGAGTCGGTGCTCACCCAGGGCGGGCACCGCATGGTGGCGAACTGGCTGGCGCGCTGCGGCGCGACCGTCGACGCCGCGCTGGTCGAGCAGCTCGGCGCCGAGGTCGAGACGCTGCGCAACGCCGCCTTCGCAGGCGTCTAGCCGCGTCGTCGCGCTACATCCGCAGCGTGGCGCCCCACATCACCTGGTGGAACTTGGCGTTCGGGTCGGCCGGCTTGCCCGAGCGGCACCACACCGCGTACGCGCGGCTATGCGTCACGGCCGTCCCGATGTAGTCGCCCGGGAACTTGCCGCCCGCCACGGCGGCGTACTTCAAGTCCGACGGTGGACCGAGCTTGAGCGGGGCGCTGAAGGCGGACGGGTAGGTCGAGGCGAGCACCTCCTGCTGCACGTACCGGCGGCCGTGCAGGCCGGTCGAGACCAAGACCTTGCCGCCGTACGCCGAGACGTCCACGTTGACGTAGTCCTTGCGCGGCGCGGTGGGCGTGACCTGCGCGGCCTTGGACCAGGTCTTGCCGTCCTTCGACGACGTGAGCATGACGGCCTTCGAGTCGGGCCGGATCCACGCCGCGTACATGCGACCGGTCGTCGGGTCGCCGGCGGCGGACGGTAGGCAGCACCGGATGCCCGCCGGACCCTCGCCGGCGCGGCTCGTCACCGTGAACGACTTGCTCCACGTCCGCCCGCCGTTCCGCGAGACCCGAGCGGCGATTCGATCCGCCGGTGCGGCCGCATTGGCCGCGAGCGCGTCGGTATTGCCGCCGATCCGGCTCTCCGGCCCCTCGTCGCCACCTGCCGCGCCGAAGCTCAGGTAGGTGTCGACGATCGTTCCGTTCGGCTTGATCACCGGCTGGGAGTTCTGCGTGAAGATGCCGCGCGGTGTGAGCGCGACGGTGTGACTCCAGGTCTGGCCGTGGTCGTCGGACCAGCGCACCACCTGCTGCGACCCGCTGCCGAAGCGGCCGCCCAGGAACGGCGTCCAGAACTGGTAGAGCCGGCCGCGGTGCGGGCTGTGCCGGCCGTTGTCGACGATCAGGAAGTTCTTGTCGTCGCTGTAGTTGCAGGTGTTGCTCTCGTGCGCGAGAACCGGTGCACCGAAGGTCGCGCCGCCGTCGGTGGAGCGCGAGACGCTCACCGCGCTCGGGCAGTTGAGGCTGATGTCGAGCACCGAGATGTAGACAGAGCCGTCCGGCCCGAAAGCAACGACCGGATCGGAGGCGCGATCCCACACTCCGCCGTTCGCGGTCGTGATGCCGGGCATCGGCGCGTGGTGCCAGGTCTGGCCGCCGTCGTGCGTCCAGGCGTAGGAGATGTCGACCGCCCCACCGTCCGCGAAGCGGCAGTCATGCGCGGCAGCGACCGCGATGTTCGGATTGACCGGCGACACTGCGACGTCCGGCTCGACGAGCGTGTCGGGCTCGCAGGTGGACGCCGACGGGATGTCCTGGTGGTCGATGCGACTGACGTGCACAAGCACGGGTTGGCGAGACCCGGCGGCGGCCGCCGGGGCCGCCGTGAGTGCGATCGCGGCGGTGCCGACCGCGACGCTGACGACGATGCTACGGATGATCATGCGGGCCTCCCCGGCAGCGGGACATACACCCTAAACCTGCCGTTAATCTGATCTTTCGGTCAAGATATGTTTTTTCCGGCCGCCTTCATCCGCTTCTTGAAGGCGCGGACAGCCTCGAGTGAGGGCGCATCAACAACGTCGGCGACGCTGCGGTGGGCGTCCGGCTCGCCGTATTCGCCGGCGGCCTCTCGCCAGCCCGCGGGTTGGACGCCGAACTGCTTGCCGAGCAGCGCCGTGAAGATCTTCGCCTTCTGTGCGCCGAAGCCGGGCAGTGCGCCGACCCTGGCGACCACTTCCTTGCCCGTGCTCGCTCCGGCCCACACCGCGGCGGCGTTGCCGTCGTACTCGCGCACGAGTTGCTGGGCGAGCGTCTGGACCCGCTTCGCCATCGCGGCCGGGAAGCGATGCAGTGCCGGCGGTGTCCGGAAAATCTGCTCCAGCGAGTCCGGGTCGTGCTCGGCAATGGTGCGCGCGTCGAGGACGCCGCCGAGCCGCTCCCGCAGCACTTCGGGCGAGGTGAACGCCTTCTCCATCGGAATCTGCTGGTCGAGCAGCATGCCGATCAACAGGGCCAGCGGGTTCTCGGCGAGCAGCTTGTTGGCCTCGTCCGTGTACGCCAGATGCATGGTGCGATCACACCACAGCGGACTGACGCGGCCAATGCCGTAAGAATGTGACAGGTGCGCACGCACGTCGTCGGCGCGGCGATCGTTCGCGACGGCCGGGTGCTCGCCGCGCGGCGCGCCGGGCCGGCCGACTTGGCGGGCAGGTGGGAGTTTCCGGGCGGCAAGGTCGAGCCGGATGAATCGGAAGCGGCCGCGCTCATGCGCGAGTGTCGCGAGGAACTCGGCGTCGCCGTGCAGGTCGGTGAGCGGCTCGGTGAGGCAGCCGACCCACGCATCCGGCTTGTCCTCTACGTCGCGTACCTGGAAACCGATGAGCCGCGACCGCACGACGACCATGACGCGATCCGCTGGTTGCCCAAGTCCGAACTCGAAGACGTCGACTGGTTGCCGATCGACCGCGTGCTGCTGCCCGTCGTTGCCGCCCTGCTGTAGGTCATTCTTGAGCAATGCGGTTTCGGGCGACGTTGGATCCGCACGGCAAGACGGCCACCGGCATTGCGGTGCCCGAGGTGGTCGTCGAGAAGCTGGGCGCAGGCAAGCGGGCGCCGGTTGCGGACGCACTAATCGAGCGGCGCGGCGAGCGCTGACTCGGCCGCGCGAACCGCCGCGCCGGAGCGAACCAACTCGACGGCTGACTCGATCTCCGGCGCCAGGTACCGATCGTGCGCGGGACCGCCGACGTGCTGACGTAGTGCCGCGACCACGGCGCCGGTCGCCGGCCCGGGCGACAGCGGGGCACGCAGGTCGAGCGCCCGCGCCGCCGTCAGCAACTCGATCGCGAGCACGCGAGTCAGCGCCGCCACGCTGCGGCGCAGCTTGCGCGCCGCCGACCAGCCCATCGAAACGTGATCCTCCTGCATCGCGCTGGACGGGATGGAGTCGACGCTGGCCGGCACCGCGAGCCGCTTCATCTCGGAGACGAGTGCCGCCTGCGTGTACTGCGCGATCATGTGCCCCGAGTCGACGCCGGGGTCGTGCGCCAGGAACGGCGGCAGGCCGCGCGAGCGCGCGACGTCGAGCATCCGGTCGGTGCGCCGCTCGCTCATGCTGGCCACGTCCGCGGCGGGAATGGCGAGGAAGTCGAGGACGTACGCGAGCGGCGCGCCGTGGAAGTTGCCGTTCGACTCGACTCGTCCGTCGACCGTGACGACCGGGTTGTCGATCGCCGCCGTCAGCTCGAAGCCCGCGACCTGCCGTGCGTGCGCGAGCGTGTCGCGGGCCGCTCCGGCGACCTGCGGCGCGCAGCGCATCGAATAGGCGTCCTGCACGTAGACGCAATCGGGCCCGGCATGCGACGCGACGATCGGCGACTGAGCCAACAGCGCGCGCATGTTCGCAGCCGCGACCGCCTGCCCGGGCTGCGGGCGCAGTGCCTGCAGGTCAGCAGCGAAGACCCGGTCGGTGCCGAGCATCGCCTCGACACTCATCGCCGCGGTGAGGTCGGCCGTCCGCAACAGCAGGTCGAGGTCGGTGCAGGCGAGCAGCAACTGGCCGAGCATCCCGTCGGTGCCGTTGATGAGGGCCAACCCCTCCTTCTCGGCGAGGACGACCGGTTCAATGCCCGCTTCGGCCAGCACCTCCGCGGTCGGCCGCAGCGCCCCGCCGCTGTCCCGGACCGTCCCCTCGCCGATGAGGGCAAGCGCGACGTGCGCGAGTGGCGCGAGGTCGCCGGAACAGCCCAGCGAGCCGAACTCGTGGACGACGGGTGTGATGCCGCCGTCGAGCAGCGCCGCAAGCGCCGTCGCGGTTTGCGGGCGGATGCCGGTGCGCCCCGTCGCCAGCGTCGACAGGCGGAGCAGCATCATTGCGCGGGTTACTTCCCGTTCGACCTCGGGGCCGTTGCCGGCCGCGTGCGAGCGGATGAGCGAGCGTTGCAGCAGCGTCCGCTGGTCGGCCGGGATGTGTTTGGTGGCCAGCGCACCGAAGCCGGTCGAGATGCCGTAGTGCGGCTCGACGTCGTCGGCCCGACCGTCGACCACGGCGCGCGATGCCGTGATCGCGTCGAGCGCGGCCGGGCCGAGCTGCACGCCGGCGTCGTGCCGGGCGACGGCGACGACCTCCTGCTCGGTGAGCGGACCGGGTCCGACACTGATGCGTTCCATGCCGCACACCTTCCCACCCGACGTGCGGAATCCCGGCGGACCAGTACGGTTCACAGCCATGCGGGCAGTCGTTATCTCCGAACCAGGCGGGCCCGAGGTGCTCGAGGTGCGCGACGTTGCGGACCCGAAGCCCAAACCGGACGAGGTCCTGATCGACGTCGCGGCGACGGCGGTCAACCGCGCGGATCTGCTGCAGCGGCAGGGGAACTACGCGCCGCCGCCGGGCGCCCCGAGCTACCCCGGCCTGGAGTGTTCCGGCACCATCTCCGCAGTCGGTGACGCGGTCGCGGGTTGGAGCGTCGGCGATCAGGTCTGCGCGCTGCTTTCCGGCGGCGGGTACGCGGAGCAGGTCACGGCGCCGGTAGGGCAGCTGCTGCCGGTGCCGGCGGGCGTGGCGCTGGTCGACGCCGCGGCACTGCCCGAGACGACCTGCACGGTTTGGTCGATGGCCTTCGGCGCGCATGCGGGACGGCTGCAGCCGGGCGAGCGGCTGCTCGTCCACGGCGGCACGAGTGGCATCGGCACGATCGCGATCCAGATCGCCCACGCCCGTGGCGCGGTCGTCTCCACGACTGCCGGTACGCCGCGCAAGGTCGCCTTCGCGCGCGAACTCGGTGCCGACGTCGCGATCAACTACCAGGACGAGGTGTTTGATAAGCGGATCGAGAGCGAGACGGACGGCCGAGGGGTCGACGTGATTCTGGACAACATGGGCGCGGTGTACCTCGCGCGCAACATGTCGTGCCTGGCGATCGGCGGTCGGCTGATCGTGCTCGGGCTGCAGGGCGGCGTGAAGGGCGAGATCAATCTGGGCATGCTGCTCGCGAAGCGCGCGACGGTGCACGCGGCGGGGCTGCGCGCCCGGCCGCCGGTCGACAAGGCCGCCGTGGTCGCCGAGACGCACGCCAACGTGTGGCCGATGATCGAGGCCGGCAGTGTCCGTCCGATCATCGACCGCGTCCTGACACTGGACGACGCGCCCGAGGCGCACCGGCTCGTGGAGTCCAGCGAGCACATCGGCAAGGTGCTGATGCGGGTGCAGTGACCTCGTTCGGGCAGACTGGAAGGCGTGACCGAGGAAAACGAAGAGATGCAACCGACCCTGCCCCCCGAGGTCGCGGAGGCCGCGGAGGACGACGAGGTCGCTTCCATTACAGCGCAGGTCGAGCAGCCGGCGAAGGTCATGCGCATCGGGACGATGATCAAGCAGCTGCTCGAGGAGGTGCGGGCGGCTCCACTGGACGAGGCCGGCCGGGCTCGGCTGCGCGAGATCCACGAGAAATCGATCCACGAGCTCGAGGAGGGACTCGCCCCGGAGCTGCGCGACGAGCTGGAGCGGTTGACGCTGCCCTTCGGCGGTGAAGTGCCCTCCGAGGCCGAGCTGCGCATCGCCCAGGCCCAGCTGGTCGGCTGGCTGGAGGGGCTCTTCCACGGGATCCAGACGGCGTTGTTCGCCCAGCAGATGGCCGCGCGTGCGCAGCTGGAGGAATTGCGGCACAAGGCGCTGCCGCCCGGCTCCCGCGACGGCGGCCGCGGGGTGATCATCGGCCCCGGCGGCCAGATGATCGCGCCGGGCCCGGGCGGCGTGCGGCTGACGCCGACGTCCGAGGACGAGGAGGGCGGCCGCGGCACCGGCCAGTACCTCTAGGGGCAGACTTCATTTCTGATCGGCCCGTCCGCCCGTACGATGCGCGGCGTGGCCGACTTCCTGATCAGGACGAACGACATGATCCAGATCACCGTGCCGCCGCCGGCCGTGGTACCGATGATCACCGCTCCGGTGCCGCTGATCGGCACGGGCACCACGGTGATGATCGGCGGACAGCCGGCCTGTCTGCAGGGTGACGAGCTGCCGCCGTCGCTGCGCGTGCCGATGCCCTACACGGCGCCGCCGTTCGTGACGCCGGGCATGGGCACGCTGCAGATCATGCTGTTGCCGACGAACCTGAGTCAGCGGACCGTCCAAGGCAAGCCGATGCTGCTCAAGGGCGCGACCTTCAACGCCACTTTCAACGTGAGCTCGCCCGCGATGCAGCCGACGCCGACCGGGCCGGTGCCCGATCCGCTCATGGTCAAGAACTGCACCTGCCAGTTCATCACCACGAACGTCAACACGCAGGCGAGTTGAACTTCACCCGGGACGTCGTCGCCGCACGGCCGAGCGACGACTTGGCGGTGGTGACGCTCGCCGCGGACGGCGCCCGGCGGGAGTGGACGTTCGGCGAGTTGGTCGCCGCCTCCGGATCCCTCGCTTCGCATTACCCGGAGCGTGGCGCGGTCGTGTTGACACTGCTGGGCAACAGGATCGAGTACGTCCTCTCGATCCTGGCCGCGCTGCGTGTCGGGGTGGCGGTGCTGCCGTGCAGCGAGCAACTGCGGCCCAAGGACCTCGCACTGCGCGTCCGGCGCGCGCGTCCCGCGCTCATCCTCGCCGACATCCGCAACCGCGCAGTGGTCGAGGCAGCCGAGGCAGCGTGCCCGGTGCTGTACATCCCGGACGAGAAGCTGTTGGCGGGTGGCGCGGCGCCGCCCTATGCGAAGCTGGATGATCTCGATCCTGCGTTCGTCCTGTTCACGTCCGGCACGACCGGCGAGCCCAAGCTGGTGACGCATGGTCAGCGGTACGTGCTCGGGCAGCGGCTGCAGGCGACCGAGTGGATGGCCGCCCGACCGGGCGAGTTGGTGTGGTCGACCGCTGGGCCGGGCTGGTCGAAGTCGGCGCGCAACACCTTCCTCGCGCCGTGGCTGTGCGGCGCCACCGCCTTGCTGCAGGACGAGCGCTTCGATCCGGCACGCCGGCTCGCGACGATCCGCGGCGAAGGCGTCGACGTGCTGTGCATGGCGCCGACCGAGTACCGGCTCATCGCCGGGGCCGGTCCGATCGGGCCGCTGCCGTCGTTGCGCCGGGCGGTCACGGCCGGCGAGGCGCTGGGTGTGCCGGCCTTCGAGGCGTGGCGGACGCAGACCGGGCTGGAGATCTCGGACGGCTACGGGCAGACCGAGACCGGGCAGCTGACCGGCGTCCGACCCGGCGAAACCGCGCCACCGGGCTCGATGGGGCGGCCGCTACCCGGCGTGCGGGCCGAGGTGGTCGACGGTGAACTGCTCGTCGACCCGACGACTGTCCCGACGTTCTTCCTCGGCTACGACGGTGGTTCCGCACCCTCGGGGATGTGGCACACCGGCGACCTGGTGCGCCAGGACGCCGACGGCTGGCTGTTCTTCGAATCGCGCACGGACGACGTCATCATCAGTGCCGGCTACCGGATCGGGCCGGCGGAGGTGGAGTCGACGCTGCTCGGTCATCCCGCGGTGCGCGAATGCGCGGTGCTCGGTGTGCCGGACGAAACGCGCGGACAGGTGGTGGCCGCGGCGGTCGTGCTGCGCGATGGATTCGAGCCGCACGACGCGTTGGTTGCCGAGTTGCAGGAGTTCGTCCGCGCCGAGACCGCCCCGTACAAATACCCGCGCCGAATCTGGTTCCTGGACGCGCTGCCTAAGACGACGACCGGCAAGCTGCACCGCGCTGCGCTGCGTCCGCCGTCATGATTCCCCCACGCCCATGATCAAGCAGAAATCGTCGCTATAGCGACCGTTCCTGCTTGATCATCGCGGGGAGGGGAAGGGGGACGCTAAGAGCTGCTCGATGAGGATGGCAACGGCGTCGTCGTCGTTGCTGCCGATCACCTCGTCCGCGACCCCAAGCACCTCCGGATGCGCGTTTGCCACCGCGTACGCCCGGCCGGCCCAGCGCAGCATCGGCACGTCGTTCGGCATGTCGCCGATCGCGAGCACCTCCGACGCCGCGATGCCACGTTGCCGCGCGACCTCGGCGAGGCCGGTCGCCTTGGTGATTCCGTGCACCGAGACTTCGAGCAGCCCGTACGCCGAGGAGTGCGTGACTGTGGCGCGCTCGCCGACGATCGCGGCGGCCGCATCGGCGAAGGCGTCCGGGTCGGCTCGATGGTCCTTGGCGAGCAGCTTCACCGCAGGCTCGGCGATGATCTCGGCCAGGCTGCCGATCCTCGGCTCGGCGATAGGCACGCCGCGCCGGTCGTACGGCGGGTTGATCTCCCAGTCGTGGACGTAGTCGGGCTCCGCCGCGAAGCCGCCGCTGTACTCGACTGCGAACGCGACGTCCGGGAATGCCGCGCGCAACTCCGCGCCGATCTCCATCAGCAGCGGCGGATCGAGCAGGTACGCGGACACGATGCGCTCGGTCGTCATGTCGTACAGCACGGCACCGTTGGCGCCGACCGCGATGCCGCGATAGCCCGTCGGCATGGCCAGCACGTCGAGCCAGCGCGGCGGGCGACCGGTGACGAAGACGACGGGCAGCGCGGCGGCGGCCGCGGCCGCGAGCGCGGCGCGGCTGCGTTCGGACACCGTGCCGTCGCTGCGTAGCAACGTTCCGTCCAGATCCGTTGCGACCAGCTTGATCACGGCGGGGTCAGCGTCTCGCGCCCGCCCAGATATGGCCGCAGGGCGGCCGGGACGTATACGGATCCGTCCGGCTGTTGGTGATGGTCGAGCAGGCAGGCGATGGTGCGCGCGATGGCGCACAGCGTCCCGTTCAGGGTGGCCACCGGCTCGTTCCCGTGCTCGCCGCGCGTGCGGATGTTGAGGCGGCGCGCCTGGAAGGTCGTGCAGTTCGACGTCGAGGTCAACTCGCGGTATGTGCCCTGCGACGGGAACCACGCCTCGATGTCGTACTTGCGCGCCGCGCTGCTGCCGAGATCGCCGGTCGCGATGTCGACCACGCGGTAGGCGAGCTCGAGCTTGTCGATGAACTCACGCTCCGACGCGAGCAGCCGTTGGTGCTCGTCGCGTGCATCGTCCGCCCGAACGAACGAGAACATCTCGACCTTGTCGAACCAGTGGACCCGGATGATGCCCCTGGTGTCCTTGCCGTAACTGCCGGCCTCGCGGCGAAAGCACGACGAGAATCCGGCGTAGCGAATCGGCAGCGTTTCGAGGATCTCGTCCGAGTGGTAGCCGGCCAACGCCACCTCGGAGGTGCCGACGAGGTACATGTCGTCCTGCTCGAGGTGGTAGACCTCGGCGGCGTGCGCGCCGAGGAAGCCGGTGCCCTGCATGACCTCGGGCTTCACCAAGGACGGCGCGATCATCGGGACGAGGCCCGCTGCGGTGGCCTGCGCCATCGCGAGGTTGACGAGTGCGAACTCGAGTTGCGCGCCGATCCCGGTGAGGAAGTAGAAGCGGGCGCCACTCACCTTCGCGCCGCGTTCGGTGTCGATCGCCTTCAGCGTGGCGCCGAGCTCGACATGGTCTCTCGGCTGGTCCACCTGCGGCGGGGTGCCGACCGTCTCGAGCGTGACAAAGTCGGCCTCGCCGCCGACCGGCACGCCGTCCTCGACGAGGTTGGGCACTGCCAGGTGCGCCTCGCGGAGCGCCTCGTCGGCCGCGGTCTGGTCGGTCTGCGCAGCCTTCACCTCGTCGGCGAGATGCTTGGCCTTGGCGAGCAGTGCGGGTCGCTCGTCCGAGCCGGCCTTCGCGACCTCGCGGCCCAGTGACTTCTGCTCCGCGCGCAGACTGTCGGCGCGCGCGACGGCGGCGCGCCGCGCGTCATCGGCGGCGAGCAGCGCGTCGACCAGCGATTCGTCGGCGCCGCGTGCCCGTTGCGAGGCGCGCACGCGATCCGGGTCATCACGCACCAGCCGAAGGTCGATCACGCAGTCAGGTTACTGAGCCGGCACGGCGCGGTTATCCACAGGCGGCCCCGAGGCGGCGACTTCGGACCTAGGCTCCTCCTCCGTGGGTGGGTATTCGGTAGACGCCGCACAGCTGCGGGAATGCGATGCACTGCTCGGCTCGGCCGCCGGTCAAGCTCGGGCCGTGCTCGCGCAGTTGCAGGTGCACGCGAGCGAGCTGTTCGGCACCTGGCACGGCTCGGCCGGGGCGGCGTTTCGGCTGGCCTGGGAGCGATGGCTGGAGGGGGCCACGTCGATGGTCGACGCGTTGGACGAGATGGCGGTGGCGCTCGGCGGGTCCGGAGTTGATTACGCGGCCACGGAAGACGCGGTGCGCACGAGCCTCGCGGGAACCGCGCCGTGACTCGTGTGGCCGTCGATCTCGACCGGCTGGCGGAGTTCACCGACCGGCTCGAGCTATTTGCCGCGCACCTGTCCCGCGCGCGCAGTGAGGTGGACGGCCGGGTGCAGGCGCTGCACGACACGTGGACGGGCAGCGCGGCCGCGGCGCAGGTCGCCGCGCACGAAAAGTGGCGAGCCGGCGCGGCCGAAGTCTTCGAAGCGCTCGCCGCGCTGCGCGCCGTCGCGTCCGGAGCGCACGCGAACTACGCCGCCGCGATGCGCGCGAACGCGGCGATGTGGGCTTGCTAGTAACAGACGCGCCGGCGCGGCTCTTTGGGCCGTGTCTTCCCTCGTCGCTCCCTTCTTCGTGGGTCGACTCTTCAGTCCAGACACGGCTTCGCCGCGCTGTCGCTAGTGCGGTGGCGGCTCGGTCCCTTCGGGCGGGTGGTAGAGGTGGCAAGACACGGACACGTCCGAGCCATCGACGGGACGCAGCTGCGGCTCCACCCTGGGCCGCATGTCCATCAGCACCGAACGCCCGTCGACGGACATGCCGGCCACGCCCCTCCACAGCGGGTCGTCGGGGCGCGCAGTGCGCTCATTCTCGAGCAACTCCA
>DASQSE010000039.1:0-43912 GCA_035642535.1 Jatrophihabitans sp.
ATCGTCGATTGGCGCACGGGCAGCCGCAGCTCATTGCCCTTCACCGGCTACCACGTGCTGTCCGTGACACCGGCAGGGCTGGTGCTGCAAACCGATGCATCCGCCGAGCCGGGCGACACCGGCGCCGTCTCGGCCCCGACCGGGGCCGCCGACTTCTGTCTGCTCCCGTCGATCACGGCGGCTCGCTCGCGGTGCGCCCCCTTGCCGGACGCGTCCGGTTCCGGCTTCCCGTACCCCACGCTCGGCGGGCCGACCCGGTGGGTTGCGCTCCGGCTGGTGCCCGCTGACTTCGGCAAGCTGCGCGGTTACGCGCTCACCGACGGCGCCGGCATCGTCGCCTTCGGCCGGACGAAGGGCACCGTCGGTGGCGGCCGCTTCGGCACCCCCGACTACCTCACCTCGCTGGACGGGCACGCGGTGCTCGATGTCACCGGGCGCGCGGGCGCGCCGGTGCGGTGGGCGGTCGTCACACGGATCGACGACGCAGGCGTCCACGGCGTGCTGCACGCCAGCCGGGTGCCGCAGACCAGCCTGGGACTCCGCGACAACGATCAGGGCTTCACCGTCTCGGCGGACGGCGACGCAGTGCGACTGCTGCAACAGTCGGGCGCCGGTCTGCGGCTGGTGACCGTTCGAACGGGCGCCGCGCGCTCGACGACGCTACGGATCAGCACGCCGACCGGAGACAATCTCGGTGGCGAGAAGGCGCGACTCGTCTGGTGGCCGGAGCCCGGCGCGTAGCAGTGCGCTATTCCTCGTCGATGAGCGCGGCGAGCTTGCGCGCCGCCTCCTCGACGTCGTTGTTGACGATCACCTCGTCGAACTCGTCCTCGGCCGCCAGCTCGCGCTCCGCGTGCGCGAGGCGGGCGGCGAGCGCGTCGGCAGATTCGGTCCCGCGACCCTTGAGGCGCTCGATCAGGATGTCCAGCGAGGGCGGGGCGAGAAACACGAATCGCGCATCCGGCATCGACTCCCGCACCTGCCGGGCGCCGGCCAGCTCGATCTCCAGGATCGTCGGCACGCCCGCCGCGAGATGGTCGAGCACCGCCTGGCGCGGCGTCCCGTACAGATTGCCCGCGAACTCGGCGTGCTCGAGCAGCTCCCCCGCCTCGACCAGTTTCGCGAATCGTTCACGGTCGACGAAGTAGTAGTCGAGGCCCTCGGTCTCGCCCGGCCGCGGCGGCCGGGTGGTACACGACACCGACACCCAGACGTGCGGGAACTCGCGCCGTAGCGCGCCGATGACAGTCCGCTTTCCGACCCCGGACGGACCGGAGAGCACCGTGAGACGAGGCATGATGCGCCGAAACTACATGCCGACCCAGGTGCGTAATGTCAGCGGCATGGAGTTTCGTCGGCTGGGCAACTCGGGGCTGACCGTTTCGGTGGTCGGGCTCGGCACCAACAACCTCGGCATGAAGCTCGACATGGCGGGCAGCCGCGAGGTCGTGCACGCGGCGCTGGACGAGGGAATCACGCTGTTCGACACGGCCGACTCATACGGCGCGTCCGAGGAGCGGCTCGGCGAGCTGCTCGAAGGCCAGCGCGACGACGTCGTGCTCGCGACGAAGTTCGGCAGCGACGTGCGGCGGCGCGGGCTCACCAACGGCGAGGACTGGGGAGCGCGCGGGTCGCGGCGCTACATCGTCCGCGCGGTGGAGTCGTCGCTGACTCGGCTGCGCACCGATTGGATCGATCTCTATCAGCTGCACCGCCCCGAGCCCGAGACGCCGATCGAGGAAACACTTGCGGCGCTGTCCGACTTGGTCCGCGCGGGCAAGGTGCGTTACGTCGGCAGCTCCAACTTCACCGGTTGGCAGGTCGCCGATGCGGAATGGTCGGCGCGCACCGGGCACTTCGCGCGCTTCATCAGCGCGCAGAACGAATACAGCTGGCTGGCCCGCGGCATCGAGGCCGATCTCGTTCCCGCGCTCGAGCAGTACGGCATCGGGTTGCTGCCGTACTACCCGCTCGCGAGCGGGCTGCTCAGCGGCAAGTACCGCCGTGGTGAGCCCGCCCCGGACGGCAGCCGCATCAAGGACTTCGGACGCGAATCGGTGCTGACGGACGAGACGTTCGACACGCTCGAGGCGCTGGAGAGCTTCGCGAAATCGCGCGGCGTCACGCTGCTCGACGTCGCGGTGGGCGGGCTGGCCGCCAAGCCGATGGTCGCCAGCGTCATCGCGGGCGCGACGTCGCGCGAGCAGGTGGCGAAGAACGTCGCGGCCGGGGTGTGGCGACCCACGGAGGAGGACCTCGTCGAACTCGACGAGATCACCGGATGAGCGACGGGCGGCCGCGATGACGGTTGGACTGACGAGCAGCGCAGGCGCGAGGAACGAGCGCCGAGCAGCGCAGGAGGCAAGCCGTCATCTCCAGCGGCCGACCGGAGCGAATGAGGGAGTGCAGTGATCAGCAACGGGACCGGCCGCGGCTCGATCACGGCCGATGGCTGCCCGGTCGAGCTCTACCTGCGCTTCCCGCACCAGGGCGAGGCGGACCTGGTGCACGCGGTCGTGCCGGCGGGGGCGCGCATCCTCGACCTCGGCTGCGGAACCGGTCGGATCGCGCACCCGCTCGTCGAGCTCGGTCACCCGGTCACGGCGGTCGACTCCTCCGCCGAGATGCTCGCCCACGTACGCGGTGTCGAGACCGTGCAGTCGAAGATCGCGGACCTGGACCTCGGGCGCACCTTCGAGGCGGTCCTGATGGCGAGCCATCTCGTGAACACGGTCGACGACCGCGAGCGGCGCGCGCTGCTCGCCGCGGCGGCGCGACACCTCCCGCGGGACGGCGTCCTGATCGCCGAGCAGTACCCACCAGCCTGGTTCGACAAGGTGACGAACCGCTCCGGCGGGCGTATCGGCGAGGTGCGTGCCGATCTCACCGACGTGCGCCGCGACGGCGACGGCGATCTGGTGTCGGCGACGATCCACTACTGGCTCGACGACGAGATGTGGACGCAGACGTTCAGCGCGAAGCGCCTCGACGACGACGGCCTACACAGCGCGCTGCGTGACGCGGGATTCTCGTTCGACCAGTGGCTGACCGACGACCGGAGTTGGTTCAGCGCGCGGCGCGCCGAGTAGGCGCTACGGCTGGCGTGCCAGCCGGCTGTGCAGGATGAAGCTCGCGCCCAGGCCGTAGTCGCGCCCCACGACGATCGGCGCGTCATTCGCCCGGTAGATCCAGATCGTGTCGGCAGCGAGACGCGGCAGGTCGCCGAGCGTGAACGGCTCGCTGTACTTGCCATCCGGGCCGACCATGGTCAGCACATCGCCGACCCGGATGGTGTGGATCATCAGTCTCATCTCATCCAGTACAACGACCACGCGCGAGAAGTCGTTACTCGCTTCAGTAACTACTGCGCAGAAAGGCGAATTCGCCGGCCAGCTCGGCGGCCGCGGCGCGCAGCGCCGGGACGTCGGGGCCGCGCCGCAGCACCTCGCGTGACACGGTGGGCAGCACGTTCCGCAACGCGCTGCCGAACACGCGGCGCACGTCGTCGGCCGTCCCGCCCTGGGTTCCGACACCCGGCGCCAGGATCGGGCCGTTGAACTCGTCGAGGTGCAGCAGGCCCGGCTCGACGGTGGCCCCCACGACGACACCGAGCGAGCCCAGCGGGTCGATGCCGGCGTTGCGCGCCGCGATCTCGTCGACGACCGTCTGCGCCACCGTCCCACCTGCTGCGGTGCGTGCCTGCTGCACCTGCGGCCCCTCCGGGTTGGAGGTCGCCGCCAGGACGAACGCGCCCGTGCCGTGCTCGGCGACCAGATCGAACACCGGCTCCAGCGCGCGCACCCCGAGGTATGGACTGACCGTGATCGCGTCGGATGCGAGCGGCGCGGCCGGGTCGAGATACGCCTGCGCGTAAGCAGCCATCGTCGAGCCGATGTCGCCGCGCTTGACGTCGAGCAGCACCAGCGCACCGCCGGCGCGGCAGCTGCTGATGGTGCGCTCCAGCACCGCGATCCCGGCCGCGCCGAACCGCTCGAAGAACGCCGACTGCGGCTTGACGACCGCGGCCACGTCGGCGAAGGCCTCGACACAGACGTCGGCGAAGCGGGCCAGCCCGTCGGCGTCGTCGGGCAGGCCCCACGCGTCGAGCAGTGCGGCGTGCGGGTCGATGCCGACGCACAGCGAGCCGCGGGCGTCGAGCGCAGCGTCGAGCCGCTTGCCGAAGCTCATCACGCAGCTCCGCCGAGCCGCGCGGCGCGGCCGAACTCGTCGAGGTGGGCGAATCCGATCGCGTCCGCGAGCGATGCGAATCCACGCTCGTCCAAGGCGGCTTCCAGCTCGGTCAGCACGCGCACCGGCGCCGTCGCGTCGCCGAACACCGCAGTGCCGACTGAGACCGCCGACGCACCGGCCAGGATGAACTGCAGTGCGTCCAGACCGCTGGCGATCCCGCCCATCCCGAGGATCGGCAGGTGCGGCAGCGCCTGACGCACCTGCCACACACAGCGGAGCGCCACCGGCCGGATGGCCGGTCCGGACAGCCCGCCGGTGATCCCGCCCAGGACAGGCGCGAGCCGGTCGGTGTCGATCGCGATGCCGAGCAGTGTGTTGATCAGCGAGAAGCCGTCCGCACCCGCGTCGGCGCACGCGCGGGCGATGTGCACGAGGTCGGTGACGTCGGGCGACAACTTGGCGAAGACCGGCTGGAGCGGGTCGGCCACCCGCCGCACCGCGCCGATCACCCGCGCCGACGCGATCGCGTCGCAGGCGAACACCTGGCCACGCGACTCGACGTTCGGGCACGAGATGTTGACCTCGAGCATCGCCACCGCAGGATGGCCGGACAGCTTGGCAGCGAGCGCGACGTACTCGTCGGTGTGCGTACCGGCGATGGACACGACCACGCGGGCGCCGCGCTCGGCCAGCCAGGCGAGGTCGTTGGCGAGGAACGCGTCGATGCCGGGGCCCTGGAGGCCGATCGAGTTGAGCATGCCGCTCGGCGTCTCGGCCATGCGCGGCGTCGGACGTCCCGAGCGCGGCGCCATCATGATCGACTTCGTGACGACGGCGCCGAGCTGCGCCACGTCGAAGAACTGGTGCAGCTCGCGACCGGCCGCGGCGCAGCCCGAGGCGGTGAGCACCGGATTGGGCAGCGTCGCCGTCCCGAGGCGGGTCGTCATGTCCGCCACGTCAATGTCCTCCACCCATCGCGTCGGCGCCGACGAGATCGCGCGGCAGCTTGCCGACATCGCTCCAGCGCACGGTGCGCGCGTCGAACACCGGGCCGTCGACACAGGAGCGGACGAACCGCGATCTGCCGTCGCTGCCGCGAACCGGCAGCACGCATGTCATGCATACGCCGATGCCGCACGCCATCGCCTCTTCGACCGCGACCTGCGCCCGGATCGCGCGCTGCGCCGCGATCGCGCCGACGGCCTGCAGCATCGCCATCGGACCGCAGGCGTAGACGACCTCCGCGTTGACGCGCTCGATCGCCTCGGGCAGCACGTCGGTGACCATGCCCTTCTCGCCCGCCGAGCCGTCGTCGGTGGTCACCGTGAGCTGGCCGACCATCCGCTTCGCGGCGAGCTCGCCGTAGAGCCGGCCGGCCGTCGCCGCGCCGACGATGAACTCGAGCGGTGAGCCGTTGTCGAGCAACGCGCGGGCCAGCGGGATCAGCGGCGCGGTGCCGTAACCGCCACCGACCAGCACGGCGCGCGACGGGCCGGACGGGATCGGGAACGGCGTGCCGAGTGGACCGACCACGTCGAGCGTCTCGCCCGTCCGGCGCTGCACGAGCCAGCGGGTGCCGGGACCGTGCTCGGCGACCACGAACTGGATCGTCCCCGCGAACTCGTCACGGGCGACCGCGCCGGACAGCGCGAACGCGCGCCGCAGGATCATCGACGATCGCTCGCCACCGACCGCGACCGCGACGAAGTGTCCGGGCTTGAATCCGGCGGCGATCTCCGGCGCGACGACGGTGAACTCGGTGTATTCGCCGACCCGCCGCACGGAAAGAATCTCCGCCGCGCGGATCTGCACCGCTCCACGACTCATCCCGTCCCTCCCGTCGCGTGTGCCGGCCCGCTCTTCCCCTCCGGTGTGGGCATGTTCGGCCGCCCGGAAATGCCCACACCGGAGGGGAAGTGCGTGATTGCCAGTGCACGCAGGTCGTAAGTGACCACGCGATGTGTCGTCACGAGGCGCTCCCGTCGCGCCACGATGCGAGCCGGGCGTGCAGCTCCTGCAGCGAATCGACGCGGATCTCGCCGCGGACCAGCTCCTCGATGCCCTGCACGGCCGCGGCCGCCGCCTGCACCGTGGTCAGGCACGGGATCCCTGCGGTCACCGCCGCGGTCCGGATCTCGTAGCCGTCCAGGCGCGGTCCGCCCGAGCCCCACGGCGTGTTGAACACGATGTCGACCTCGCCCGCCATGATCTTCTCGACGACGTTCCCCGGCCCGTCGCTGAACTTGCCGACCACCTCGACGCCGACGCCGTTGCGGCGCAGCACCTGCGCGGTCCCCACCGTCGCGAGGACCCGGAACCCCAGGTCCGAGAGCCGCTTGACCGGAAAGATCGCGCCGCGCTTGTCCCGGTTGGCGATGCTGACGAAAACCGTCCCCTTCACCGGCAGCGAGCCGTACGCCGCGGCCTGCGACTTCGCGAAGGCAGTGCCGAACGTCGCGTCGAACCCCATGACCTCGCCGGTCGACTTCATCTCCGGACCGAGGATCGAATCGACCTGGTCGCCGCGCACCGTCCGGAACCGCTGGAACGGCAGCACGGCCTCCTTCACCGCGATCGGCGAATCCGCGGGCAGGTCGCCGCCGTCGTGCGCCGACGGCAGCATGCCGGCCGCCCGCAGCTCGGCGATGGTGCCGCCCACCGCCACGCGGGCCGCTGCCTTGGCCAGCTGCACGGCGGTCGCCTTCGAGACGAAGGGCACGGTGCGGCTGGCCCGCGGATTCGCCTCGAGGACGTACAGCACGTCCCCCGCCAACGCGTACTGGACGTTCAGCAGCCCGCGCACGCCGACGCCCTGCGCGATCGCGAGCGTCGAGGCGCGCACCTTCGCGATGTCGCTCGCGCCGAGCGTGATGGGCGGCAGCGCGCACGCCGAGTCGCCGGAGTGGATGCCGGCCTCCTCGATGTGCTCCATGATCCCGCCGAGGTACAGCTCGGTGCCGTCGTAGAGCGCGTCGACATCGATCTCGATGGCGTCGTCGAGGAACCGGTCGACGAGCACCGGGTGTTCGGGCGTGATCTCGGTGGCCCGGTTGATGTAGTCGGCGAGGTGCTGCTCGTCGTAGACGATCTCCATCCCGCGGCCGCCCAGCACGTACGACGGCCGCACGAGGACCGGGTAGCCGATCGCGTCGGCGACGCCTTTCGCCTCCTCGAACGAGGTGGCCGTGCCGTGCTTCGGCGCGGGCAGTTGGGCTTCGGCCAACACTCGCCCGAACGCGCCGCGGTGCTCCGCGAGGTCGATCGCCTCGGGTTGGGTGCCGAGCACCGGGACGCCGGCGTCCTTCAACCGCTGCGCCAGGCCTAGCGGGGTCTGGCCGCCCAGCGTGCAGATGACGCCGAGCACATCACCCGACTCCTGCTCGGCGTGCACCACCTCGAGCACGTCCTCGAACGTCAGCGGCTCGAAGTACAGCCGGTCGGCCGTGTCGTAGTCCGTCGACACGGTCTCCGGGTTGCAGTTGATCATGACGGTCTCGTAGCCCGCATCGCGCAGCGCCATGACCGCGTGCACGCACGAGTAGTCGAACTCGATGCCCTGGCCGATTCGGTTCGGGCCGCTGCCGAGGATGATCACCTTCGGCCGCTCGCGCTGCGGGACGACTTCGGTCTCCTCGTCGTAGGACGAGTAGTGGTAGGGCGTCTCGGCCGCGAACTCGGCGGCGCAGGTGTCGACCGTCTTGAACACCGGGTGGATGCCGAGCCGGTGCCGCAGCGCGCGCACGCCGTCCTCGCCGGCCAGCTCCGGACGCAGCGCGGCGATCTGCCGGTCGGACAACCCGTGCCGCTTGCCCTTGCGCAGCAGCGCCTCGGACAGCGTCGGTGCGTCGCGCAGCTGCGCACCCAATTCGACTATCTGGACAATTTGATCTATGAACCACGCGTCGATGCCGGTCTCCGCGGCGAGCTGCTCGACGCCGGCGCCGGCTCGCAGCGCGCGCTCCACGTAGTACAACCGGCCGTCGGTCGGAACGGCCGCGCGAGCCACCAGCTCGTCGACCGGCAGCTCCTCTTCCGGCGTCGTCCAGAACCCAGCGGCCTTCGTCTCCATCGAGCGCAGCGCCTTGCCCAGCGCCTCGGTGAAGTTCCGGCCGATCGACATCGCCTCGCCCACGCTCTTCATGTGCGTGGTGAGCACCGGGTCGGCGCCGGGGAACTTCTCGAACGCGAACCGCGGCACCTTGACGACGACATAGTCGAGCGCCGGCTCGAAGGCCGCCGGCGTCTGCTTGGTGATGTCGTTGGGGATCTCGTCGAGCGTGTATCCGACGGCGAGCTTCGCGGCGATCTTGGCAATCGGGAAGCCCGTCGCCTTCGACGCCAGCGCCGAGCTGCGCGAGACGCGCGGATTCATCTCGATGACGACGAGGTGGCCGTCCGCCGGATTGATCGCGAACTGGATGTTGCAGCCGCCGGTGTCCACGCCCACCTCACGCAGCACCGCGATGCCGACGTCGCGCATGTGCTGGTACTCGCGGTCGGTCAGCGTCATCGCCGGGGCGACCGTGATCGAGTCGCCGGTGTGCACGCCCATCGGGTCGAGGTTCTCGATCGAGCACACGACCACGACGTTGTCGTGCTTGTCGCGCATCAGCTCGAGCTCGAACTCCTTCCAGCCGCGCACCGACTGCTCGACCAGCACCTCGTGCACCGGGCTGGCGGACAACCCGCGCGCCACCATCGCGGCGACGTCCTCGGCGCTGTTGGCCAGCCCGGACCCGAGCCCGCCCATGGTGAACGACGGGCGGACGACGACCTGATTGCCGACCGACGCCGCGAACTCGAGCGCCGCGTCGAGGGTGCGGCACACCCGCGAGGCCGGCACCTCGGCCCCGGCGCGGCGCACGATCCCCTTGAACCGCTGCCGATCCTCGCCGCGCTGGATGGCCTCGATGTCCGCGCCGATGAGCTCGACGCCGTACGCCTCGAGCACGCCGCGGTCGTGCAGCGTGACGGCCAGGTTGAGCGCGGTCTGCCCGCCGAGCGTCGGCAGCAGCGCGTCCGGCCGCTCCTTGTCGATCACGCGCTCCACGAACTCGGCGGTGAGCGGCTCGACGTAGGTGGCGTCGGCGAACTCGGGGTCGGTCATGATCGTCGCCGGGTTGGAGTTGACGAGGCTGACCCGGAAACCCTCGCTGCGCAGCACCCGGCACGCCTGCGTGCCCGAGTAGTCGAACTCGCAGGCCTGCCCGATCACGATCGGGCCGGAGCCGATGACGAGGATGTGCTCGATGTCGGTCCGCCTCGGCACTACTTCGGCCCTCCGAAAGTGGATCTTCCGGCGTCTGAGGTATCAGAGCGCCGGATACGCAGGAAGATCACCGCGAATCCCCCTCCAGCAGCTCGACGAATCGGTCGAAGAGGTAGGCGGCGTCGTGCGGCCCGGCCGCGGCCTCCGGGTGGTACTGCACGCTGAACGCGCGGACGTCCCGCGCGGTGAGCCCCTCGACGACGTCGTCGTTCAGGCACACGTGACTGACCTCAACGTCGCCGAGCTCGGTCGACGTGCCGCGGTCGAGCGGCGCGTCGACGGCGAAGCCGTGATTGTGCGCGGTGATCTCCACCTTGCCCGTACGGCGATCCTGCACCGGCTGGTTGATGCCGCGATGCCCGTAGCCGAGCTTGTAGGTGCCGAACCCGAAGGCCCGGCCGAGCACCTGGTTGCCGAAGCAGAT
Organism: Jatrophihabitans sp.; assembly: GCA_035642535.1. GTDB lineage: Bacteria > Actinomycetota > Actinomycetes > Mycobacteriales > Jatrophihabitantaceae > Jatrophihabitans. The sequence goes on from DASQSE010000039.1 coordinate 9,885, forward strand.
GCCGAACACCGGCAGCTCGCGTCGCAGGAGTTCGTGCACGGTCGCGACCGCGACGTCGGCCGTGGCCGGGTCGCCCGGGCCGTTCGCGAGGAACACCGCGTCGGCACCGGTCGCGACGACGTCGTCCGCGCTCATCGTGCACGGCAGCACGTGCGAGGTGATGCCCCGCTCGGCCATCCGGTGCGGCGTCATCGCCTTGATGCCGTAGTCGATCGAGGCCACCGTGAAGCGCCGCTCCCCGATCGCCTCGACGACGTACGGCTGCGGCGTCGTGACCTCAGCGGAGAGGTCGGCGCCGAGCATCTGCGGGGACGCACGCACCTTGGCCAGCAGCGACTCGCGATCGGTGTCGGCACTGGAGACACCGCAGCGCATCGCGCCGCGCTCGCGTAGATGCCGGGTCAGCGCCCGGGTGTCGATCCCGCTGATGCCGATGATGCCCTGCGCGTGCAGCTCGTCGTCGAGCGAGCGGCGCGCGCGCCAGGACGACGGCCGGCGCGCGGGATCGCGGACCACGTAGCCGGCGACCCAGATGCGCCGCGATTCCGCGTCCTCGTCGTTGACCCCGGTGTTGCCGATGTGCGGCGCGGTCTGCACGACGACCTGGCGGTGATAGGACGGGTCGGTCAGCGTCTCCTGGTAGCCCGTCATCCCGGTCGCGAACACCGCTTCGCCGAACGCCTCGCCGGTGGCGCCGTACGCCTCTCCGGGGAAGGTGCGGCCGTCCTCGAGCACGAGCAGCGCGGCGCTCATACCGAGACCGTTTCGCGCAGCGCGGCGTCGGCCACGGTCAGCCGGCCGCGCAGCATGGTGGCGACGACGCGCGCGGGCAGCGTGTGATCCGCGAACGGCGTGTTGCGCGACTTCGAGGCGAGCGCAGCTGGCTCGACCGTCCACGGCGCCGCCGGGTCGACGAGCGCAAGGTTCGCCGACGCGCCGACCTCGATCCGGCCGCCGTGCCCCGCCAACCGGCCGATCGCGGCCGGTCGCACCGACATCCGGTCGGCGACACCGGCCCAGTCGAGCAGCCCGGTCTCGACCATCGTCTGCGCGACGACGCCGAGTGCGGTCTCGAGTCCGAGCATCCCGAACGCGGCCTCGGCGAACGCGTGCTCCTTGTCGTGCGCGGCGTGCGGGGCGTGATCGGTCGCGACCGCGTCGATCGTCCCGTCGGCGAGCGCCGCGCGCAGTACCGCGACGTCCTCCGCCGGGCGCAGCGGCGGGCTCACCTTGTACACCGGGTCGTAGCTCTCGAGCAGATCGCAGGTGAGCAGCAGGTGGTGCGGGGTGACCTCCGCGGTCACGTTGATGCCGCGCGCCTTCGCCCAGCGCAGCACCTCGACCGTCCCCGCCGTCGAGACGTGGCAGACGTGCAGGCGGGAAGCCGTGTGCTCGACGAGCATCACGTCGCGCGCCACGATCGACTCCTCCGCCACTGACGGCCAGCCGGCCAGCCCGAGACGTCCGGACAGCAGGCCTTCGTGCGCGCAGGCGCCGGCGTCCGCAAGCTGGGGATCCTGAGCGTGTTGCGCGACGACTGCGTCGAACGGCTTGACGTACTCGAGCGCGCGGCGCATCAGCCGGGCGTCGTGGACGCACCGTCCGTCGTCGCTGAACACCCGCACCGCCGCCGCCGAGCGGGCCATGCTGCCGATCTCCGCGAGCGTCTCACCGGCCAGCCGCTTCGAGACCGCACCCACCGGCCGCACGTCGACCAGCCCGACCTGCGCCCCGCGGCGCGCGACCTGCTCGACGATCTCGGCGGAGTCGGCGACCGGGTCCGTGTTGGCCATCGCGTGCACGGCCGTGTACCCGCCGAGTGCGGCAGCGGCCGAGCCCGTCGCGATCGTCTCCGCGTCCTCACGGCCGGGCTCGCGCAGATGCGTGTGCAGGTCGACGAGGCCGGGCAGCAGCACGAGACCGTCGGCGTCGATCACGTCGTCACCCGCGAGCCGGGCACCGACCGCGGCGATCACCTCGCCCTCGACGAGCACGTCGGTGGGCTGCCCACCGAGCGGCGCGACGCCCCTGAACACGACGCTCACTGCACCACCTCATTCACTCCGGTCGGCCGCCGGAGATGACGGCTTCCCTCCTGCGCTGCTCGGCACACGTCCCTCGCGCCTGCGCTGCTCGTCAGTCCAGCTGTCATCGCGGCCGCCCGGTCGCTCATACCGCCACCTCCCCCGGCCCGGCGAGCAATCGATAGAGCACCGCCATGCGCACCGCGACGCCGGCCTGCACCTGATCGAGCACCACCGAGCGCGCCCCGTCAGCAGCCGCCGTCGAGATCTCCAGACCGCGGTTCATCGGACCGGGATGCAACACCGGCGCCTGCTCGCCGAGCAGGTCGAGCCGCTCCGGTGAGAGGCCGTAGCCGATCGCGTACTCGCGCTCCGTGGCGAAGTAGCCGCCGTTCATCCGTTCACGCTGCACGCGCAGCATCATCACCGCGTCCACGTCGCCGAACGCCTTGCCGGACAGCACCGCGTCGAGATCCCAACTCGTCTCGCACGGCCAGCTCGTCACGCCTGCGGGCATCAGCGTCGGCGGCCCGACGAGCGTGACCCGCGCGCCGAGGGTGCGCAGCAACAGCACGTTGGAGCGCGCCACCCTGCTGTGCGCGATGTCGCCCACGATCGCGACGTGCCGGTCGGCCAGCTCGCCCAGCCGGCCGCGCAGCGTGTACGCGTCGAGCAGCGCCTGCGTCGGGTGCTCGTGCGTTCCGTCGCCGGCGTTCACGACCGGGCACTGCACCCACTGCGCGATGCGGGCCACGGCCCCCGAGGCGTGATGCCGCACGACCAGCGCGTCCACCCCCATCGCCTCGACGGTCAGCACCGTGTCGCGCAGGCTCTCCCCCTTGCTGACGCTGGAGCCCTTCGCGCTGACATTGATCACGTCGGCCGAAAGCCATTTGCCGGCGATCTCGAAGGAGGACCGGGTGCGGGTTGAATCCTCGAAGAACAGGTTGACGACCGTGCGGCCGCGCAACGGCGGCAGCTTCTTCACCTCACGCGTCTGCACCGCGTGCAGGCGCGCGGCAGTGTCCAGGATCTCGACGGCCTCGTCGCGGCTCAGGTCGGCGGCACTCAGCAGATTCCTCATGAACCCTCCACGATGACCTCGTCGGTGCCGTCGATCTCGCTGAGCAGCACGTGCACGGCTTGGGTGCGGGATGTCGGGATGTTCTTGCCCACGTAGTCGGCGCGGATGGGCAGCTCGCGGTGTCCGCGGTCGACGAGCGTGGCGAGTTGGACGGTGCCGGGCCGGCCGAGCTCGATGAGCGCGTCGAGCGCGGCGCGGCACGTCCGGCCCGAGAAGAGCACGTCGTCGACGAGGATGACAGTGCGGCCGTTGATGCCGCCCTCGGGCTGCTGGGTCTGGCCCAGCGGACGCACGCCACGGGTGCGCAGATCGTCGCGGTAGAGCGTTATGTCCAGCGAGCCGACCGGCAACGCCACGCCGGCGAACACTTCGATGCGTTTGCCGAGCCGGTGCGCGAGCGGGACGCCGCGCGTGGGGATGCCGAGCAGGACTGCGTCGAAATCGCCTTTCGCGACGTTTTCGATGATCTGGTGCGCAATCCGGTCGACGATCCGGGCGACGTCAGCGGCGTGCAGAATGGCCGTACCCACGGCCGGGGCAGGGTGGCGCTCAGCCACGCAGACCTCCTTGTCCGCCTCACGGGACGGGCCCTTAAAGGAATGTCGCTCGGCGGTCACTGTAACAGCGCCGAGGCCCGCAGCCGGTGAACCTCCTTTGACAGCGTGTGACGGCCGAAGTTACCGTCCTCAACAGCCGGACTACTGACGATGCGCGGAGCTGTGTGGGGGGGCCGATATGGGGAACGATGACTGAGAATCCATCGGACGACGCCCCAGTCGTTAGCGAGGGCTATGCCAAGGCGCTCGGTGCCAGGTTGCGCGCGGTCAGGATGCAGCAGCATCTGTCGCTGCACGGAGTGGAGCGCAAGTCGGGCGGCAAGTGGAAGGCCGTGGTCGTCGGATCGTACGAGCGCGGCGACCGTGCGGTATCCGTCCAGCGGTTGTCCGAGCTCGCCGACTTCTACGGCGTTCCGGTCGGCGACCTGCTGCCCCCGGACGACAGCGCGTTCTCCTCGGGCGGTGGCACCCCACCGCTGTCCCGCATCGTGTTGAACCTCGACAAGGTCGCCTCGCTCAGCGACCCGAACGCCGACATCCTGAAGCGCTTCACCGCCTCCATCAGGCGGCAGCGCGGAGACGTGGGCCACCGCAGCTTGGGCGTGCGGCACGAGGACCTGCGCACCCTGGCGCTCATGTACGACGCCTCGATCGAGTCGCTCACCGAGCGCCTCGTGCGCTGGCAGGTGCTGGCTCCCGAGTCCGTGATCGTGGACGGCGAACCCTAAACCGCCCTGCGCAGGGCCAGTCAGGGCGAAGTCGGCGCCGGGCGATCCCGCAGGACGCGGGCCAGGACGCCGTTGACGAAGCGCGGCGACTCGTCCGTCGAGAGCGCCTTGGCCAACTCGACCGCCTCGTCGATCGCGACCGGATCCGGCACCTCGTCGCGCCACAGCAGCTCGTACACCCCGAGCCGCAGAATCGCGCGGTCGACGTCGGGCATCCGCGCGACCGTCCAGCCCTCCGCGTAATCGGCCAGGATCGCGTCGATCCGGTCGCGGTGCTCGTGCACGCCTTCGACCAGCTCGATCGTGTAGTCGTTGACCGGCGGCTCCGCCAGCTTGATCCGCTCGGCGAGCGTGGTCAGCGCCTCGATGCCGCGGACGTCCGATTCGTACAGGACGTCCACGGCGCGTTTGCGGGCCTTGCTGCGAGCGGCCATCAGAAGCGGTCAGGCGCGGCCGAGATACCGGCCGTCCCGGGTATCGACCTTGACCTTCTCGCCGGACGTCACGAACAGCGGGACCTGGATCACGGCGCCGGTCTCGAGCGTGGCCGGCTTGGTCCCGCCGGTGGCCCGATCGCCCTGCACACCCGGATCGGTTTGGCTGATCACGAGCTCGACGCTGGTCGGCAGCTCGACGTACAGGGGCGTGCCCTCGTGCACCGCGATGACCACTTCGGCGTTGTCGAGCAGGTAGTTCGCGTTGTCGCCGACGGTTTCGGTCGCGACGTGCACCTGGTCGTAGGTCTCGCTGTCCATGAAGACGAAGTCGGTGCCCTCCTTGTAGAGGTAGGTCATCCCGCGCTTGTCGACCGTCGCGGTTTCGACCTTCGTCCCGGCGTTGAACGTCTTGTCCACGACCTTGCCGGAGAGCACGTTCTTCAGCGTCGTGCGCACGAACGCGCCGCCCTTGCCGGGTTTTACGTGCTGGAACTCGACGACAGTCCACAGCTGGCCGTCGAGATTCAGCACCAACCCGTTCTTCAAGTCATTGGTGGTAGCCACGACCGGCCAGTCTAATCAGTCGCTCGTGCCGAGCACCCGGCTGACGACAAGCTCCGGCATGACGTCCGTGGATCCGGCCGCATCCGGGAAGTCGAAAACCGCGATGATCAACTCCATCGGATAGTCCGGAGCCTGGTCGAGCGTCACGATCGGCGCACCGTCCAGGAAGAAGCTGACCCGGCCAGGCTGCCAGTCGAGCGCATACCGGTGATCCTCGCCCACGTCGATCTCGTGCGGGTGGATGGCGAACTCTTCGGTCAGCGCAGGGTCGCGGAACTTGTGGATGCCGCAGCCAAGGCCGACCGTCCCGTTGGCGACGCTGTCGCCGAACACCTCCACCAGGCAGATCTCGCCGCACCGCTCCGGCTCGTCCTCGAGACCGATCAACCAGGCGGAAAACATCGATCCCGGCCCTATGTCGGCCCGGCAAGTGACCTCGAGGCGGCCGTAGTGCGGGGTGTAACCCCACTGCTCGGGCTGGAACTCGCGAACCCGCAGGCCGTCGCGGAACGGCTGCTGCCCGCGGGAACTGCCGAGCGGCCCGGACCAGTTCGCGCTCTGCACCGCCGAGACGCGAAGCGGCGGCTCATGCAGGCCCGCGCACCACACGGGGTGCTCGCGCGGGATGCTCAGGTGCAGGCCGTCGGCCTCGACGCGCACCGCCGCAGCGGCCGCGGCCCGCGAACTCCACGCCGGCAGATATGCCGCCGTCCAGACGGACTCGTCCAGCCGAATCCGGAACTGCTCGTCGATTTTTCCCGGGCCCGGGCCTGCCACGTGCACAGCAAACCAGACCCGCTGCGCCGCGCTCGCCCGGTAGGCTGGACGGCGTCACATCCCCGCTGTCGGAGGCCGGTTCGTGGAGTCCTGAGGTCTGACGCCCATTGGCGGCGTCGCGATGCCCTGTCATCGACACCCGCACCGGGAGACCTCATGAGCGTGCCCACCTCCGTCGTCTGCACGGACCTTTCCTTCAACTGGCCCGACGGCACGCCTGTCCTCGATCACCTCGACGTCGCGTTCTCGCCGGGCCGGACCGGCCTCGTCGGCCGCAACGGCGGCGGCAAGTCGACCCTGCTCCGGCTCATCGCCGGAGACCTCGTGCCCACGGGCGGTTCGGTGTGGACGAGCGGACCGGCCGCGCTGCTCCCCCAGCAACTTCCGCTCGCGACCGAGTCGACGGTTTCGGACCTGCTGGGCATCAGCGCCCGCCGCGCCGCGCTGCACGCGATCACGCGTGGCGATACCGACCCGGAGCACTTCGCCGTCCTGAACGACGAGTGGGACGTCGAGGAACGCGCCGTCGAGACGCTCGCCCGCCTCGGCATCCTCAGCGGCGGGGCCGACGTCCTCGACCGCCCCGTCGGCACGCTGTCCGGCGGCGAGGCGGTGCTCACCGGCGTCGCCGGCTTGCTGGTGCGCCGTGCGTCGATCAGCCTGCTGGACGAGCCCACTAACAATCTCGACGCCCGCGCCCGGGAACTGCTCTACCGCGCCGTCGAGACCTGGCCGGGCGTGGTCATCGTGGTCAGCCACGACCGCGACCTGCTCGACCGGGTCGATCAGATCGTCGAGTTGCGCGATGCGGCCGTGCGGACCTTCGGTGGTTCGTACTCGGCATACGCCGCGACGATCGCGGCCGAGCAGGAGACGGCAGCGCGGTTAGTGCGGGCGGCGGAAGGCGAGGTGGCGCGGGAGAAGCGGCAAGTGATCGAGGCGCAGACGAAGCTGGCGCGCCGCGAGCGATACGGCAAGAAGGCCGCGCGGGACAAACGGGTCGACCGCGCCACGGCGCAGTTCCAGAAGCGGCAGGCGCAGGAGACCGCCGGCAAGAACCGGGGGGTGCAGTCCGATCGGCTCGAGACCGCGCGGACGGCGCTCGCCGAGGCCGAGCAGGCGGTGCGCGACGACGACCGGATCCGCGTCGACCTGCCCGCCACCGCGGTGCCGGCCGGCCGCACCGTCGTCCAGATCGGCCGGCTGATCGTGCGCGGCCCGGAGCGCATCGCCGTAGTCGGCGCGAACGGATCCGGCAAGACCACGCTGCTCGAGGCGATCGCCGGACGCCGGTCGCATCCGCAGCCGGGGGTCGGTGCGCCGGCGGTCCCGGTCGCGTACCTGCCCCAGCGCCTCGATGTCCTGGACGACCGGCGCACCGTGCTCGACAACGTCCGGGACGCGGCGCCGGGCGCGACGCCGCATGACGTCCGCGCCAAACTGGCCCGGTTCCTGGTGCGCGGCGAACGGGTCGACCTGCCGGCCGCCGCGCTCTCCGGCGGCGAGCGGTTCCGGGTCAGCCTGGCGTGTTTGCTGCTCGGCGAGCCCCCGCCGCAGCTGCTGCTGCTGGACGAGCCGACCAACAACCTGGATCTGGACAGCGTGGCGCAGCTGACCCAGGCACTCGCCGGTTACCGCGGTGCGCTCATCGTGGCCAGTCACGATCAGCGCTTCCTCGCTGACATCGGCGTGACGCGCTGGTGGCAGACGGAGGGAATCCGGTTGCCCGAGGAGCTGGCCCCCCAGGCATGATCGCCCTATGCAGTTGACGGGCCGTCAGACGTTGATCTTCGACGCCGACGACACGCTGTGGGAGAACAACGTGATCTTCGAACGGGTCGTCGACGACTTCATCGCCTGGGTCGCCCATCCAACCCTCGAGCCGGAGGCGATCCGCGGCATCCTGCGCGAGATCGAGGAGGCGAACATCGTCAGCCACGGCTACGGCAGCCGGGTGTTCCTGCGCTCGCTGCGCGACTGCTTCACGCGCCTCACCCAGCGCCCCGTCGGCACGGAGGAGCAGCTGCGCTTCGACGAATTCGCCGACGCGTTCAGCCACAACAAGGTCGAGCTGATCGGCGATGTGGCCGACGTGCTGGACGAGCTCGCCACGCGGCACGACCTCTTCCTGCTGACCAAGGGCAAGCCCGACGAACAGCAGCGCAAGATCGACGCCTCCGGCCTCGACCACCACTTCCAGGGGATCGACATCGTCCCGGTCAAGGAGCCGGCGACCTATCGCCGCATCGTCGCCGAGCGCAGACTCGATCCCGGCGTGACGTGGATGATCGGCAACTCGCCGAAGTCCGACATCATCGCCGCGCGCGCGGCGGGCCTGCGCGCGGTGTTCGTCCCGCACCCGAACACGTGGACGCACGAGCACGCCGACCTGGATCCGGGCGATGACGGCATCCTCGAGGTGCAGAAATTCGGCGAGCTGACCGCGCACTTCTGAGGTTCTGCGTCGGACGGCGACAGCGGCTGGCAAAGGATCGGGCGGGCACCGAGGTGCCCGCCCTTTCCTTACCGCCCGTGGTCACACCACTTGGTGCGGCCTCGGGTCAGTTCGGCGTCGCCGGTCCGGCAGTCGCCGATGGCGATGTGATCGTGGTGCCCTTGGTCGCCACGATGCTGTAGTAGTAGGTGACGCCCTTCTTCACGGTCGAGTCGACGTAGGACGTCAACGCGCCGTTCGTGAGCGTGAACCGTACAACTCCAGTTGTCATGGCGGCGTTCGTCGCCCGGGTGATCACGTAGCCGGTATTGGTGGTTCCAGTGACTCTGGTCCACCTCAGGGTGACGTTAGCGGTCCCCTTTGTGCTTGCCGTCGCAGTGAAGGCTGCGGGAGCCGTGAGTGGCGTGACCCCGGAAGCCGGCGCACTAGTGACCGAGCTGCCCGTGGCGTTGAGCGCGGTGACCCGGTAGTAGTACGTCGTTCCGTCGATCAGACCGGTGTCGATGAGCGGAGCTCCAACTGGCGCGTTCGCAGCAACGACCACCGGGTTGGTGAAGGCGCTCGTCGTCGAACGTTCCACCTTGTTGCCAGTCACTGGGACTACCGCTGTGCTCGGGTTGACCCACGCCACACTGAGCTGGTTCGGCTGGTTCGCGGCTACCGGCGTGACGGTGACATTCGTCGGCATGGCCGGCGGTGTCGCCGCCGAGCTAGAGGTCGAGCTCGCCGTCATGCTGGGCATGCCGTTGCCGTAACCCACGGTGTTCTGCGCGACGACCCGATACTGGTAGGCCTTCGTCACATCCGAGGTCGGATCCTTCAGCGTGAGCACTGATCCCTTGGTGTTGGGCTGGTCGAGCGGTATTGCAAGGCTCGCTCCGGCACCGTTGACAGCAGCCCAGGTCGTCCCGTCGCTCGATCGCTCCAAGACATATCCCGTCTCGGCGATCGAGTTGTCTGTGAAGCTGACCGCGAAGTGCGCCGGTGTGGTGCTCCTGTCGATCGCGACGCTCACAGTCGCCGGCTTGTTCGGTGGCAGCACGAGCGACACCGGACGCATCATGTCCATCTCTTCGTGGGACAGGATGTGGCAGTGGTACACGTACTCCCAACCGAAGTTCACCAACTGGTTGGTGATCGGGGTGATCGGGTTGCCGTTCGGGTCGACGCTGTTGAAGCCGCCGGCCACGTCCGCCGTACCCAAGGGCATCATCGGGTTGAGCGCCCGAATGCTGTTCGGGATCTCGAACGGCAGCGTCGGGACGATCGGCCGCAGCGCGACGATCGTGTCCTCGAGCGGGCTGACCCGGACGGTGTCCTTCCAGCCGAGCTCAGTCTCGTCCGGCGGGATGATGATGTTGTCCCACGTCACCCGGTTGAGCACCTGCACATCGAACAGATGGAAGTGAATCGGGTGAGTATCGACGCCATTGTGCGTGATCTTCCAGATCTGCGTCCCATCCGTGCCGACCGAGATCGGTTTCACCCCCACATCGCCGTTCGGCAGGTTGGTCCCGTCGATGAGTTCGGTCTGCGGGTTCACGTACGGGTACAGCGTGATGTTCTGCCCCGCCGGGCTCGCCGGCACCGCCTCCACGCCGAGGTTGGCCGTCATCCTGCCGAACTCGTCGAAGGACGCGGCGTTCATCTCGTCGTGCAGCGCCTTCGGTTGCAGCGGCACCTTCAGCTGTGGCCCCTTGAGCGTGTCGAACCGGAACTGGTCGCCTCCCTGCTGGTTGATGCGCGCGTACCCGTCGCACTTGTTCGTGCCGTTCGGGTTCGAGCAGTCACCACTCGCCGCGAAGCTCGTGCCGTAGGCCGAGTTGTACGCGGCCTGCCCGACGATGACCGGGTGCTGACCGGACTCGAAGACACCGGAGCCGTCCGCGTGGTGCTTGAACAGGTTGCCCAACGCGGTCAGGTTGAATGCCGGCGCGGGGGTGTTTGCGGCTACCTTCACCTGCATGATCGTGCGCGTGTTCGGCCCGTAGCCGGGCAGGGTGCTCGGTGCGCACGCCGGACTCAGGTCCGGATCGCCGGTGTAGTAGTCGTAGCACGCGACGCGGGCCGGGAAAGCGGCCGGTGCGTCGTTGTACAGGATCAGCGTCTTGCCCGCGTACTGCGAGAAGTCGACGATCGTGTCCGCCCGCTCGGCCGGTGCCAGCAGCATCGAGTGCTTGTCGACGTTGCCGAAGTCGAACCGCGTCGGGTCCGTGATCCACGTGGTCGGCTGGTTCTTCACGACCACCGGGTGCGGAAGGAACCCGCCCTCGGTACCGATCTGGATCCAGTCCGGGCCGACCGGGCTCTTGCTTGTGTCCGGCGTCGGGAACACGTTCGGATCCGTCTGCGCCGCCGCGACCTCGCCGGCCTTCAGCGCGACCTCGCTGTCCGTGCCGGTGCTCGGGTCGGCGACGTACCACTGCAGGTTCCAGAAGCGGTCGTTGGCCGCGTTGAGGAGCCGGAAGCGGTAGGCCTTCGGGTCCACCGTGGTGGTCGGGTAGGCCGTGCCGTTGACGATCGGCGTGTCGTTGAACTGCTCCATGCCGGCCGAGATGTTCGGCGTGCCCGGGATCTGCTTGGGCTCGCAGAACGGATCGGTCTGGTACTGCCAGGTCGACGGCACGTCCAGGTTGCAGTTCGGGTCGTAGTACGGGTTGTCGATCGGGCCGTGCTGCGGGGTTGCAGGCGGCCAGAACCACGGTCCGTACATCCACCGGCCGAACGCACTCATGCCGCCCGGGTCGCCCGGGTTCTGCGCCGGCATGTAGACGTGGTGGTACCAGAGGTCGCCCTGCTTCCCCCAACGTGCGGAGTCCCAGGTCGGGTCCTGCTGAGCCAGCTGCTGCGCGTCCGGAACGAAGGTGCGGTCCTGGATGATCAGCGGCGTGCCCTCGCCCATGTCGGCGTACGGGCCAGTGGGGCCGAACAGTGACTGCTCGGTCTTGTCGGTGATCACGTAACCCGCGGCCTCGCCGGCGTAGACGTTCAGCCGGGTGATGCCCCACGAGTGGTCGTGGTAGAACATCAGCCGCGCCGATTGCTCGTTCGTGTAGTAGAACGACTCGCAGCCGGAGTTGGCAGCGTTGCAGTTCGGGACACCCGCCGGCGCTCCTGCGCCGACCATGTCCGGGACGTTCTGCACGCTGACGCCGCGCGGCCACGAGGTGGCCTCGTTGGCCGGCGTGATCCACTGGTGCGGCGTGCCGTCGCTGATCCACGGTGTGACGCCACCGTGCAGGTGCAGCGTGGCGCGATTGTCCTTGTAGCAGCTGCTGGCTTTCGGGTACTCGGTGCAGTCAGGGTTGCGGACCTTGTCCATGACCGTGCCCTGGTCGACGGGGTCGGCCATCTGCATCGGGCCCATGCCGGAGCCCATCATCGTCGAGTCGACGGGCAGGAAGAGGTCGCCGTCCTTGCCGGTCGGCAGCAGGTTGTAGAACGTGATGCGCACTGCGCGGTCCCGCTGCGCGACGATGACCGGGCCGAGGTAGTGCGGGTCATCCACGCCGTACGCCTGCGAGCCGTCCGGCATCGTGATCGCCACGCTCGTGCCGTCGGGCATGTCGTTGGACAGCAGGACGTGCTTGCCGGGCACCGCGGCGGTGGACAGCTGCACGTACTCGCGCGTCAGCGCGCCGCCGGGCATGGAAGAGCTCATGACCTCGCGGTGTTGGACCACGGCGATCGTGTAGTAGTCCGCCGCCGGTGTCCCGTTCGTGCCTGGGAAGGTCTGCGTGTCCGGCACCCCGACCGGGATGTGCTGACCGTTCTGGTTGTCGGTGCAGCCCTTGGACGGGTCGCACAGGGTCGGCAGTTGGTCGGTGAACTTCTTGATGCCGCCCGGCGTCATGTAGCCGGTGCCGCCAACGAGGTTCGCGAAGCCGGTGATCGTGCCGATATCAGTCTTTGCAGTTGCCGCTGCCCCTGCTCCGCTGCCGTTCGCCTCGGTGATGGCCACGCTCGGCGCCGAGGTGTAGCCCACGCCGCCGGTGTCCACGACGACCGCGTCGATCTTCAGGGTCGACGACAGGGCCGCGGCGGTGAAGGTGCCCGGGTCGTGGTTGATCGGGTCGAACTGCGTGCCGTCGAGGATCGCAACACCCGGAGGCGACAGGTAGCCGGAGCCGGCCTGGTCGACCGCGACCCCCGTGATCGTGACCGTGCCGCCTTGCGTCGCCGGGGTGCAGTTGGGCTCGACGCACACGGCGTGCCCTTGGGCCTGGAGGCCGTTCGGGTCGTCGGGCAGGTCGAAGGAGACCGTCGGGAAGGTGTAGCCCGAACCTGGGTCGCCCACGTTCACCGCATCCACGGCGCCGACCGCATGCGCGGTGGCATCGGTCGTCGCGCCACCGCCGGTCACGGCGACCCCGGGCTTCACGTAGCCTCCGCCGGCCTGGTCGACGGCGATCGAGGTGACCGCACCGGTGGTTTGCACGACCGCGTCGGCGGACGCGCCGGTGCCTGCGCCGGTGATGCCGATCGTCGCTGCGGTGTAGCCGCTGCCCGGATCGGTGATGGTCAGCCCCGTCACGGCGCCGTTCGCGCCGACCGTGGCCGTCGCCGTGGCACCTGAGCCGTCACCCGTGATCGCGACCGTCGCATCGGGCGCCGTCAGCGGGCTGTTCGCCCAGTTCGGATACGGCCCGAAGTAGTGCGGCACCTTGGCCTGATCGGTTGGGTTCGCCGGCATCGCCGACGACACTCCCGTGCCCACCTGAGCTGCCAGCGCGAGCACGGTGCCCGCGACGGCAATTAGCACGATGGGTTTATGCGTCATCGCATACCTCCCCGCCAAGTCCTCAAAATTCGAGAACTTCCCCAATTGCCCTGATCGATTGCAGGGCAAACAAAAACCCGGCTGCGATCAATCGCAGGGCCGAGCAAATTACCCGGCCCGAGTGGTCGTCGCAGCCGCCATGTGTTACGGAACCCGAGGAGAAGCCGGCATCTCAACGCGGTCCATGGCACCCACGCTAAGAACGGCGTAAGAATTACTCACTAGGCCGTTGGGCCTGTTACCACGATGCGGTTCGACCTCTTGACGAATCGAATTCGGCAGAGCGAAGCATTTCGCCCAATTTACAATTCGAGGGTCTTATCCCTGATATTTGCGGAACAGCGCCGCGTGGCTCAGCTACGGCTCTCTGCGGGCCGTCGCGATGCCCCGGCGGCAGCCGACTGCTCCCGCTCCTGGGACGGCAGCGCCGGGAAGCCGTGCGCACGCCGCAGCCCCATCCAGATCGGGCCGGCGAGCACCGCCATGACGCCGAGCGCGACGAGGGTGAGCGTCGTCGGCACCTCGAAGAGCTTCAACGCGGACGCGAGCAGCACAAAAGCCAGTACGCGGCGAATCAGCGCGCCGGGTAACCGTGACGACAACTGGGCGCCGATCCACGCGCCGGGGATCGAGCCGACGAGTAGCGCCCATGTGATCGACATGTCGAGTTCGCCGAAGAGGAGGTGACCGAGCGCGGCCGAGGCGACCAGCGGGACGGCCTGCATCAGATCGGTGCCGACGAGCGAACTCGCACGCAGCGTCGGATACAGGTACATCAGCGAGATGATGATCAGCGAGCCGCTGCCGACAGACGTCAGGCCGACGACGACGCCGCCCACCGCGCCGATGACTGCTGTCGCGACGGGCCGTACCTGGATGTCGGGCGGGCCGTGCGGATCAGGCGTGCGCCGCCCGTCCCGGTGCGCGGCACGCTCGGCGAGGCGCATGTAGGAGCGGACGAACAGCCCCACTGCCGCGATGACCAGCGCCGCACCGAGCGCCTTCTGCACGACGTTCTCGACGCCCGACCCGTCCCCCATCGCGCGGGCGATGAGAACGCCGGAGAAGGCAGCGGGCACCGAACCGATGGCCAGCCAGCGCACGAGGTCCATGCGCACGTTCCCGTTGCGCAAGTGCACGATGGCGCCGACGGGCCGCATCACGGCGCTGGCGACCAGGTCGCTGGAGACGGCGGACAGCGGCGGGACGTTGAAGAACAGCACCAGGACAGGTGTCATCAGAGCGCCGCCGCCCATGCCGGTCAGGCCGACAACGACACCGATGGCGAGCGCAGCGAGAGCCAGCGTCCAATCCACGGGCGCCAAGCCTACAGAGAACAGATGAAAGCTCGGGCTAAGGGGCGCAACAGCGGCGAACGGCGCAGCGTGTCGGTGTCCTCGACATGCAGCCCTGCCGACGTGAGCAACTGGCTGACCTCGCTCGCGGTGCGGGCCCGATTCGGGTGGCTCGATTCCCGCTTGCTCGACTCGACGACGATCACCTTGGCGTTGTCCGTCGCGACCCGGGCGAGCTCGCGGACGCCGGCCCGCTGATCGGGCCAGTACGCCATCGACATCGTCGCGACGACGAGGTCGAAGGAGGCACTCGCGAACGGCAGCGCCTCCGCGGCAGCGCGCACCAGACATAGTCGCGGCTCGGCTGCTCGGTCGGCCGCCGAGATCACGTCCGGCAGCGGGTCGACCCCGACGTATGAGTCGGCGTGCGGCACCCGCAAGATCAGCTCGCTGAGCAGGTGGCCGTCGCCGCAGCCGACGTCGAGCACGCGCAGCGGGATCGGCATCGCCGCGAGCGCGACGTCCGCGGCCCGCTGGATGAGCTGCGGATGCCAGGATGCGACCCGGCCCGCGTCGTGCTGCATCCGGGGCGGCTGCGCCTCGGACGTGGACAGCGCAGGTTCGGACCAGGCCGGGTGCGAGCCGCTATCGGGTGTCATCGAGATTCGCCTGCTTGGCGGCCAGCTGCGACGACAGCCATGACAATGCGAGCACGTACCCCTCCACCCCGAGCCCGACGATCACGCCGTCCGCATGCGCCGACACGTAACTCGTGTGCCGGAACGACTCGCGGGCGTAGACGTTGCTGATGTGGACCTCGACAAGTGCTCCCGTCAGCATGGCGCACGCGTCGCCGAGCGCCACCGAGGTGTGCGTCAACGCGCCCGCGTTCAGCACGACCGGCGTGCCGTTCTCGGCCGCCGCATGCAGCCAGCCGAGCAGCTCGCCCTCGTGGTCGGTCTGCCGCACCTCGACCTCCAGGCCGAGCTCGGCGCCGCCCCGCACGCACAGCGCGACGAGCTGCTCGTAGCTCGTGCTGCCGTAGATGGGCGGTTGCCGTCGGCCGAGCTGCCCGAGGTTGGGGCCGTTCAGCACGAGCACGGCTGGGCTGCTGGTAGTCACGTCGCCACCTCCGCATAGGCCGCCGCGAGCGTCGCCGGATCCGGATCCTGCACCGTGACCGGACGGGCGAGTTCGTCGAGCACCACGAAGCGCAGCCGCCGGCCGCGCGCCTTCTTGTCGATCCGCATGGTCTCGATCAACTCCGGAAAGGCGTCCGGACGGTAGCGCGTCGGCAGCCCGAGTGCCTCGAGAATTACGCGGTGCCGGTCGGCCGTCGCGCCGTCGAGGCCGAGCCGCCGGCCCAGCGCGGCCGCGTACACCAGCCCGACGGAGACCGCGTCGCCGTGCCGCCATCGGTAACCCTCGGCGCGTTCGATGGCGTGCCCGAGGGTGTGGCCGTAGTTCAGGATCTCGCGGAGTCCGCGCTCGGTGAGGTCGACGCCGACGACGTCCGCCTTCACACGTATCGATCGCTCGACGAGCTCACGCTCGACGTCGCAGCCGGCTACGACCTCAGGCTCCGCCTCGATCAGCTCGAGGATCGCCGGGTCGGCGATGAATCCGCACTTCACCACCTCAGCCAGGCCCGCACGGTAGTCGTCGGGCGGCAGCGTCGCGAGCATGCTCAGATCGCACAGCACCGCGGCCGGCGGGTGGAACGCACCGACGAGGTTCTTGCCGCGGCCGGTGTTGATGCCGGTCTTGCCGCCGATCGCGGCGTCCACCATCCCGGCCAGCGTCGTGGCGATCTGCACGACCTTGACGCCGCGCAGCCAGGCGGCGGCCACCCAGCCCGCGAGATCGGTGGTGGCGCCCCCGCCAAGGCCCACGACGGCGTCCGAGCGGGTGAAGCCGAGCTGCCCGAGCGTGTCCCAGCAGCGGCCCGCCACCTCGAGCCGCTTGGCGTTCTCACCGTCCGGCACCTCGACGAGGTGTGCTTCGTAGCCGGCGTCCTTGAGCCGCGCACCGATGTCGGCGGCGGATGCGGCCAGCGTCGGCGGATGGACGATCGCGACCCGATCGGCGTCGCCGAGCAGCGGCGCAAGCTCGCCGAGCAGCTCGTGTCCGACCAGGACCGGGTACGGCGCCGGGCCGCCCACGTCGATGCGCGTCACGTCGGTCATCGCCGATGGACCCCGCGCTCGTGATCGTGCAGCCGCGCGGCCACCGTGGCGGCGACCTGCCCGGGCGTCTTGCCGTCGGTGTCGACGGTGATCGTGGCGACCTCCGCGTACGTGGCGGCCCGCTGGTCGGCCAGGACGGCGAGCCGGGCCGGCGGATCCTCGACCAGCAGCGGCCGGGTGCGGCCGTCCCCCACCCGCCTGCCCAACTCCTCCAGCCCGGCGCGGAGGTAGACCACCGGCGCCGCGCTGGCGACGACGAGCTCGCGGGTCTGCGACCGGGTGAGCGCGCCGCCGCCGAGTGCGAGCACCCCCTCGAACTCGGCCAGGGCGTCCGCGATGACCTCGGCCTCGAGCTGGCGAAGCGCACCCTCGCCGCGCTCGGCGAACAACCGGGCGATCGTGCTCCCCTCCTGTGCCTCGATGAGCTGGTCCGAGTCGGCGAACGGCACTGCGAGGATCTTGGCGAGCCGGCGCCCTGTCGTGCTCTTGCCCGCTCCCGGCAACCCGACGAGGACGGCCTTAGGTGTCACGACGCCGGCACCGGGCCTGCCGCGGTCGTCAGGCCGCGTTCGGCGAGCCGGGCGAGGTAGCCCTCGACATTGCGGCGCGTTTCGGCGAGCGAGTCGCCGCCGAACTTGTCGAGCACGGCCTCGGCGAGTACGAGCGCGACCATCGCCTCGGCCACCACGCCCGCCGCGGGCACCGCGACGACGTCCGAGCGCTGGTTGATCGCGACCGCCGCCTCGCCAGTGGCGGTGTCGACGGTCTGCAGCGCGCGCGGGACGGTGGAGATCGGCTTCATCGCCGCGCGCACGCGC
This sequence comes from Jatrophihabitans sp., assembly GCA_035642535.1. Classification (GTDB taxonomy): domain Bacteria; phylum Actinomycetota; class Actinomycetes; order Mycobacteriales; family Jatrophihabitantaceae; genus Jatrophihabitans. The sequence goes on from DASQSE010000039.1 coordinate 27,590, forward strand.
AGCACCTCGCCGGTGGTGATGCCGCCCTCGGTGCCGCCTGACCGGCCGGAGACCCGCCGGATGACTCCGTTTTCGTTGACGATCTCGTCGTGCGCCTGCGAGCCCCGGCTGCGCGCCAGTGCGAACCCGTCGCCCATCTCGACGCCCTTGATCGCCTGGATGCCCATGAGCGCGCCGGCCAGCCGGGCGTCGAGGCGGCGGTCGCCGTGCGTGTGGCTGCCCAGCCCGGGCGGCAGCCCGTAGGCCAGCACCTCCACCACGCCGCCGAGCGTGTCGCCCGCCTGCCGCGCCGCGTCGATCTCGGCGATCATGGCTGCGCTCGTCTCGGCATCGAAGCAGCGGACCTCGGATTCGTCGACGCTGTCGGCGTCGCCGGGCCCCGGCAACACGTCCGCCGGTGCGCTCACTGCGCCGATGCTCACGACGTGGCTGACGATCTCCGCGCCGAGCGCCTGGCGCAGGAACGCCTTCGCGACCGCGCCGAGCGCGACCCGCGCGGCGGTCTCGCGAGCGCTGGCGCGTTCGAGGACGGGCCGCGCGTCGTCGACGTCGTACTTCTGCATGCCGGCGAGGTCGGCGTGGCCGGGCCGGGGCCGGGTCAGCGGGGCGTTGCGCGCCTGCGCGGCGAGCACATCCGCATCGACGGGATCGGCCGACATGGCCGTTTCCCACTTGGGCCACTCGGAGTTGCCGATCCGGACGGCGACCGGACCGCCCATCGTCCGCCCGTGCCGGACGCCGCCCGTCAACTCGAGCTCGTCCTGCTCGAACTTCATCCGGGCCCCGCGCCCGTAGCCGAGGCGGCGGCGCGCGAGATCGCGGGCCAGATCGGCGGTCGTGACTGCGACGCCCGCCGGCACGCCGTCCAGCACGGCCACCAGAGCGGGGCCGTGCGACTCGCCGGCGGTGATCCAACGCAGCACGAGAGGAATTGTTTCAGACCGCCTACCGTCGAAGACGTGTACGACGCCATCGTGCTGGCCGGTGGGCGCGCCCGCCGGCTGGGCGGCGTCGCCAAGCCGCAGTTGGAGGTCGCGGGCCGTACGCTGCTCGATCACGTCGTCGCGGCGGTGCGCGGCGCACAGCGGGTGATCGTGGTCGGGCCCGAGCAGCCGGTGGCCGGCGACGTGCTGTTCTGCCGCGAGGATCCGCCCGGCGCCGGTCCGGTCGCCGCGATCGCCGCCGCGCTGCCGCACACCAGCGCCGAGGCCGTCCTGGTGCTGGCCGCCGACCTGCCGCAGATCGCGCCCGCAGTACCGGAGCTGCTGAGCGCGCTGCCCGGCTCGGGTGCAGCCTTGCTGGTCGATGCGGGCGGCCGGGTGAACTATCTCGCCGGAGCGTGGCGGCGGCCCGACCTGGCCGCCGCGCTGCACGCGATCGGCGAGCCGGCCGGCGCGCCGGTGCGCGCGCTCGCCGCGCTCGTCGACCAGGTCCACGTACCGGATCAGGACGGCTGGGGCCGTGACTGCGACACCTGGCAGGATTTGGCGGACGTGCGCTTGCCCGCGAAGGAGACGTAATGCCAGATGTGCTGGCCGCCTGGGTCGCCGATCTCGCCGCGGCGCTGGACGTGGATCCCGAAGACCTCGACCGGGACACGATCCTCGACGTGGCGCGCGATGCGGCGCACGGGGTCGCGCGGCCCGCAGCCCCACTGACGACATTCCTCGTCGGTTACGCGGCTGGCCTGCGCGGCGGCGGGGATGCAGCAGTCGCGCAGGCGGCAGCGACGGCGCAGCGACTCGCAGCTCAGCGGACGAACGACTCCCCCGCGTAGAGATTGAGCCGGCCGCCGCGCACCAGGCCGGCCAGCACCAGCCCGTACTCGCGGGCGAGGTCGACGGCGAGGCTGGACGGCGCGGACACGGCCACCACACCGGCGACGCCGGCCGCGACCGCCTTCTGCACGATCTCGAACGACACCCGGCCGCTCACGACCAGCAACTGATCCTGGGCGGGCAGCCGACCCGCGAGCAGCGCCTGGCCGACCACCTTGTCGACGGCGTTGTGCCGGCCGACATCCTCGTGCACGCCGTGCAGCGTGCCGTCCGAGCTCGCGAGGGCGGCCGCGTGCACTGCGCCGGTGCGCGCGAACGCCCGCTGCTCGGCCCGCATGGCGTCGGGCAGCGCGGCGATCACGCCTCGCGCCACCTCCCAGCCCGGGCGGTGCGGAGCAGATGTGGCGAGCGGCCGCAGATCCAGCACGTCCGCGCTGCACACCCCGCATGCCGCGCTCGTCACGAACGCGCGCGGACGCGGTGGCCGCACGCCTTCGCGCAGCGTGATGTGCACGCGGTCGGTGTCGTCCTCCCAGCAGGCGCGCAACGTGACGATGTCGTCGGGCTGCCGCACCCCGGACTCCACGACCAGCCAGCCGGCGCTGAGCTCGAGGTCGTGCCCCGGCGTGCGCATCAGTGTGGCGATCGCCTCGCCCGCCATGGCGAGCACCAGCGGCGCCTCGACGGCGAGGTCGTCCGGTGCGGAGGTGGACGGCGCCGCATCGGGCATCCGCACGACCGCCCGCCGGGTGGTCGAAACAGCCACGTTTCGAGCGTACGCAGCCGGGCCAATAGGGTGCGCAAGTGCGCGCGATACAGGTCGAGACCTTGGACGGGCCGCGCTCGGTGCGACAGGCCGAGTTGCCCGAACCGGAACCCGGCGACGGGCAGGTGCTGATCGAGGTGCACGCCGCGGGCGTCACGTTTCCCGAGGTGCTGCTCACCCGCGGGATGTACCAGATCAAGCCGCCGCCGCCGTTCGTGCTCGGCTCGGAGATCGCCGGTGTCGTGCGCGCGGCGCCCGCCGACGCCGCCGTGCAGCCGGGTGACCGGGTGGCCGCGCTGCCCTGGTTCGGCGGCTTCGCCGAGCTGGCGCTCGCCCAGCCGGACATGGTGTTCGCACTGCCGGACGGCATCGGGTTCGCGGCCGGTGCGGCACTGCCGATCAACTATCTGACTGCACACTTCGCGCTGCAGCACCGGGTGCAGCTCGCGGCGGGCCAGACGATGCTCGTGCACGGCGCGGCCGGCGGCGTCGGCACCGCGGCCATCCAGTTCGCGCGCGCGCTCGACGCCACGGTCATCGCCGTCGCGTCCACCGACGCCAAGGCCGCGCTCGCGACGAGAGCCGGCGCGCAGCACGTCATTCGCCCCGACGACTTCCCCGCCGCGGTCAAGGAGGTCACCGACGGGCGCGGCGTCGACGTCGTCGTCGACCCGGTCGGCGGCGAGCGGTTCACCGATTCGCTGCGCAGCCTCGCCACCGAGGGGCAGCTGCTCGTGATCGGGTTCGTCGGCGGCGACATACCGACCGTGCGGGTCAACCGGCTGCTGCTCAACAACACGGCTGTCGTGGGTGTCGCCTGGGGCGCGTACGCGCTGCGCCGGCCCGGCTACATCCGGCAGCAGTGGGCCGAGTTGCTACCCCTGATCGAGGCCGGCGCGCTGGCGGCGCCGATCGGCCACACGCTGCCCCTGACCGAGGCCGCCGAAGCGCTGGCGCTGATGGACGAGCGGCGCGCGGTGGGCAAGGTCGTGCTCACGGTCCGGTAGCAATCACCGGCGCCCTTCCCCGCTCAGCCCGTGCCCGCCCGGCGCGAGCAGTTCGTCGAACAGGGACCGGTAGCTCCGCAGCGCGACGCGCATGTCCTCGGTCGTCGCCTCGCGGGCCCGCGTCCGCTCGCACACGTCGTGCGCGATCCGGTAGTGGTTGACCACTCGAGGGTGGTCGACGGCCACCAGGTCCGCCTGCGCGCCGAAGTCGTCGATCGGGTAGCCCTCGTCGCCCATCACCTGCCGGACCAGTGCATCGGCGGCAATAACGGCGCGCGACGGCTCGTCGATGAACCACGCCTGCAGTTCGCGCCACTGCCCCGCGTAGCGCGTCCGGGTGCGCTCCGGCAGCGGCGCGATCGTCGGCTTCAACCGCTGCTCGGGACGGCTGCGCAGCTCACCCCCGGCCACCCGCTGCCCGAGCGGCTCGCGGAGCCGGGCGATTCGGCGGCTGCGTACCGCGAGGCCCGCGCATGCCACCACGAGCACCACGACGGCAAGCGCGATGAGCACCAACGCCAAAGCCGCCACAGAGGCCTCCTGCGATCGATTACCGGCTGGCTACGCATACCCGAGGCGACTAATCGGATAAACCGCATCTAACCCGACGAGTGTGTCCCTACTGCAGCGGGGTATGACCTGGCTGTGGACGCGCATGAGTGGTTCCTGTCGGCGCCGGAGCGAGGGAACGACCACACGGCCCTCGTCGGGCGTCATGGCGACGCCGCCTGGGCGCCGGGTAACAGCGTGCGCCCGCTCGTCCACGGCCGCGTCTACTTCGCCGAGCTGCTGCGCCGGCTGACCGCGATGCGCGCCGGCGATCTGGTGCTGTTCACCGACTGGCGCGGTGATCCCGATGAGCGGCTCGCAGGTGACGGAACGGAGGTCGGCCGGGTGCTCGCCGGCCTCGCCGAGCGCGGGGTCGTGGTGAAGGGACTCGTCTGGCGCTCGCATTGGGATCGCCTGCAGTTCAGCGCCGAGGAGAACCGGCGCCTCGAGGAGGAGATCAACGCGGCCGGCGGTGAGTGCATCCGCGACATGCGGGTCCGGCTCGGCGGCTCGCACCATCAGAAATTCGTCGTGCTGCGGCACGCCGGTCGCCCCGAGCTCGATGTCGCATTCGTCGGCGGCATCGATCTGTGCCACAGCCGCAACGACGACGCCGAGCACGATGGCGATCCGCAGCGGCAGGGCATGGCGCCCGTGTACGGCGACCGACCACCCTGGCACGACGTGCAGCTGGAACTGCGCGGTCCGGTGGTCGCCGATCTCGAGGCGTGCTTCCGGGAGCGATGGGACGATCCGGCACCCGTCACCCGGAATCCCTTCTACCGGATCGCCGACGCAGTCCGGCACGACGACGACGTTCCGGATCCGCTGCCTGCGCAGTTCCCCGACCCGGCTCCGGTCGGCAACCACCACGTGCAGATCCTGCGCACGTACCCGTTGCGCCGACCCGGCTATCGCTTCGCCCCGCGCGGCGAGTACACCGTCGCGCGCGGCTATCGGAAGGCGATCGGGAACGCGCGAAGTCTCATCTACGTCGAGGATCAGTACTTCTGGGCCGATGAGGTCGTCGGCTGCTTCGCCGACGCGCTGCGGGCCAGCGCCGAGCTCAAGGTCATCGTCGTAATCCCGCACCACCCGGATCAGGGCGGGCGCATCGCGATGCCCCCGAATCTCGTCGGACGACAGCAGGCGATCGAGCAGCTGCGCCGGGCCGGGCCCGACCGCTTCGCCGTCTACGGCGTGGAGAATCATGCCGGCACGCCCGTCTACGTCCACGCCAAGGTGTGCGTCGTCGACGACCTCTGGGTCTCCGTCGGCTCCGACAACTTCAACCGCCGCTCATGGACGCACGACTCGGAGCTGTCCTGCGCGGTTCTCGACGACGAACGCGACGAACGCGAGCCGGCCGCCGTCGACCGCTTCGGGCACGGCGCCCGCCGGTTTGCGCGAGACCTGCGCCTGGAGCTCGCGCGTGAGCACCTGGACCGCGAGCCCGGCGACGACGCCGACCTCGTCGCTCCGGACGCCGCGTACGAGCAGTTCCGGGCCGGCGCCGAGGCCTTGCAGGTGTGGCACGACGGCGGCCGCCGGGGCCCTCGGCCGCCGGGCCGGTTACGTCCGTATCGGAGCGAGCCGATCGGGCGTTGGGCGGCGCCCTGGGCCCTCGCTCTCTACCGGACCGTGTACGACCCGGACGGCCGGCCTTTGGCGATGCGTCGCCGCAATGCCTTCTGAGCGTGTCGGGAGTGATCTCTGATCGTGACAAATCGGCCTATGGTGGAAAGCATGCGTAACGAGCCTCCCGCTCCCGAACATCCGAAGGTAGGCAAGCGGAAGGGCGCGGCGGCCGGGCTCCCGAGCGTCGGGCGGGCGTTGCGCTACGCGCTGTCCGAGATGGGCCCGCGGCGTTCGACGCAAGCGCTGCGCAAGGCGAACCAGGTCGACGGCTTCGACTGCCCGAGCTGTGCCTGGCCCGACCCAGAGCACCGCAAGGTGGCCGAGTTCTGCGAGAACGGCGCGAAGGCGGTCGCGTGGGAGGCGACCCGCAAGCGGGTCGGGCCGGAGTTCTTCGCCGCCAACTCGATCGCGCAGCTGCGCGAGCAGCCCGACCACTGGCTCGAGCACAACGGCCGGCTCACCGAGCCGATGTACCTCGCGCCGGACGCGACGCACTACGCGCCCATCTCGTGGGAGGACGCGTTCGCGCTGGTCGCCGACCGGCTGCACGCGATGGACAACCCGAGCCGGGCGGTCTTCTACACGAGCGGGCGCACCAGCAACGAGGCCGCGTTCCTCTACCAGCTGCTCGCCCGCCGGTTGGGCACCAACAACCTGCCCGACTGTTCGAACATGTGCCACGAGTCGAGCGGGGCGGCGCTGAGCCAGACGATCGGCGTCGGCAAGGGCACCGTCACGCTGCACGACATCGCCGACGAGGCCGAGCTCATCGTCATCGTCGGCCAGAATCCCGGAACGAACCATCCGCGCATGCTCAGCGCGCTGGAGGACGCGAAGCGGCGCGGCGCGCGCATCGTCGCGATCAACCCGCTGCCCGAGCCCGGGCTCGTCCGGTTCCGCAATCCGCAGCGCCCGAGCGGCGTCGTCGGGAACGGCACGAAACTCGCCGACCGCTTCCTCGCGGTGCGCGTCAACGGCGACCTCGCGCTGTTCGCCGGCGCCAACAAGGCCCTGCTGGAACGCGAGGACACCCACCCCGGGCAGGTCCTCGACACCGATTTCATCGAGCACTACTGCGACGGCTTCGACGCCGCGGCTACACATTGGCGCGGCCTCGATTGGGCGACCATCGAGGCGCAGAGCGGCCTGCGGCGCAAGCAGATCGAGGACTTCGTCTCCGACGTGGTCGCGACTGACAAGATGATCGTCTGCTGGGCGATGGGCCTCACCCAGCACCGCAACGCGGTCGCGACGATCCGCGAGATCGTCGACTTCCTGCTGCTGCGCGGCAACATCGGGCGCCCGGGCGCCGGGCCGGCGCCGATCCGGGGGCACAGCAACGTCCAGGGCGACCGGACGATGGGCATCTGGGAGAAGATGTCGGACCGGTTCCTCGACAAGCTGCGCGCGGAGTTCGGCTTCGACCCGCCGCGCGAACACGGCTGGGACACCGTCGATTCGATCCGCGCCATGCGCGACGGCAAGGCGGACGTCTTCGTCGCCCTCGGCGGCAACTTCGTGGCCGCGACACCCGACTCGGACGTCACCGCCGCCGCGATGCGCAACTGCAAGCTGACCGTCCACGTCGCGACGAAGCTGAACCGCTCACACCTGCACCACGGCCGCGAGGCACTGCTGCTGCCCTGCCTCGGCCGCACCGAGCGCGACGTGCAGGCCGGCGGCGAGCAGTTCGTCACCGTCGAGGACTCGATGAGCATGGTGCACGCGTCCCGCGGCAAGCTCGCGCCGGGATCGCCGCAGCTGCGCAGCGAGGTCGCGATCGTGTGCGGCCTCGGCGAGGCGCTGTTCGGCGGCGAGCTCGGCTGGTCGGCGATGCGCGACGACTACCGCAGGATCCGCTCGCACATCGAACACGTGGTGCCGGGCTTCCACGCCTTCGAGGAGCGAGTCGCCCAGCCGGGCGGCTTCATCCTGCCGAGCGGTCCGCGCGACTCGCGCACCTTCCCGACGGCGACCGGCAAAGCGCGCTTCACCGTGAACCCGCCGGACACGGTCACTGCGCCGGCGGGCCATCTGCTGCTGACCACCGTCCGCTCGCACGACCAGTTCAACACCACCGTCTACGGCCTCGACGACCGTTACCGCGGCATCAAGGGCGGGCGCCGCGTGGTGTTCGCGAACGAGGCTGATCTGCGCTCGTTCGGCGTTTCGGACGGTGATCTCGTGGATCTGATCAGCGTGTGGCACGGCGAGGAGCGGCGCGCGAAAGGATTCCGGGCGGTCGGCTACGAGACACCGCCGGGCTGCGCCGCAACGTACTTCCCGGAGGCGAACGTCCTCGTGCCGCTCGACTCGACGGCCGAGGTCAGCAACACCCCGACGTCCAAGTCGATCGTGATCCGCATCGAGCGCGCCGGCTGAACCAACTCAGACGCCGCAGCCCGGTGCCGCCCGCTGCAGCGCGGCGCGCATCGCATCGACGGGCGCGGCGCAGCCCGTCATCAGCTCGACCTGCCGCGCCGCCTGGTGCAGCAACAGCAGCGCACCGCTGACGATCCGGGCGCCTACCTCCGCAGCAGCCGCGGCCAGCGGGGTGGGCCACGGCGCGTAGACCACGTCGAGGACCGACTGCTCCGCACGCCACGCGCGGTCGGCGAGTGGGTCCGCCGCGCCCGGCGGCAGCGTCGACACGACGAGGTCGGCGTCGAGCGAGGCGCTGCGCACGTCGAGCGCGCCGAGCGTCACCTCTACGCCGAGCCGGGCGGCGCAGGCGAGCAGTGCCGCGGCGCGGGACTTGTCGCGGACGAGCACCCGGCACCGCTCGACACCGAGCGTGCGCAGCGCGGCGAGCGCGGCCCGGGCCGTTCCTCCCGCTCCGAGAATCGTCACCGCGCGCGGCGCGACGCCTCGCTCCGCCAGCGCAGCGATGATGCCCGGCACGTCGGTGTTGTCGGCGACCCATCCGTCCGAGCCGGGCAGCAGCGTGTTCGCCGCGCCTACGTCGGCAGCCGACTGACGCACCTGCGCCGCCACGGCGAGCAGTGCGTCCTTCAGCGGCATCGTGGCGGAGAAACCCGCCCAGTCCGCGCGTTCGGCGAGCACAGCATGCAGCTCGGCGACGCCGCAGTCGATGGCGTCGTAGCTCCAGTCCAGCCCTAGCTCGGCGTACGCAGCGCGATGCAGGACGGGCGAGAGTGAGTACCCGATCGGCCGGCCCAGAACGCCAGCGTGCTTACGCACAACCCCAGTCATGCGCTCGGCAGCGCTGCACGGCTTGCTCGAACTGGCTCTCGCTCGAGGTGAAGAACAGATGCCCCTGCGCGTCGCCGTTGACGTACCACATCCAGTTCCCCTTGGGCGGGTTGGCGGCCCCGTCCAACGCGTCCGGGCCCGGGTTGCTGATCGGAGTCGGCGGCAGCCCCACGTGCTGGTAGGTGTTGTACGCCCCGCCCTCCTGGTTGTAGATGACGCTGGTGGGATCCAACCCCTTCAGCTTCGCCGGATACGCGCTCGTGGCATCGACTTGCAGCGGCTGGTGCGCGGCGAGTCGGTTCAGGATTACCCGCGCGACCTTGCCGTAGTCCTCGGGATATTTCGCCTCGGCCTGCGCGATCGACGCGATGATCAGCTGTTCGTAGGGCGTGACGTGGTTCTTCGAGGCTGCAGCCGTGAAGCCACCGCGCACCTGCTCGGTGAACTGGGTGATCATCTCGAGCAGGGCGTCGGACGGCCGCGTCTTCTCCGGGAAGTAATAGGTGGCCGGGTAGAGGAAGCCCTCGACCGACGGTGGCGCCTTGCCGTCGACGGTGTAGTCGGTGGGCAGCCCGAGCGCCTTCACGTTCTCCAGCGCCTTGATCACCGCGCCGCGGTCGAGCCCCGGCCCGCAGACGGCGGATTGCTTCGCCGTCTCGTCACAAGGTTTCGCGGTGAGCCGATTGAGCACGTCCAGGGTCGTGAAACCGGGTGCCACGAGGACGTCCGAATTGACGCGCGACGACGGGTTGAGCAGCAGTGCGAGCGCGCTCTTCGCAGCCATCTGCGAACGCAGCTTGTACGTGCCTGGGGCGATCGACTGCGAGCGCGAGTTGTCCTTCGCCGCGTTCGTGAACGCCCGGACGCTGGCGACCACGCCCTTGTCGTAGAGCGTGTTCCCGATGTCCTCGGCGGTGTCGTTCGCCTTGACCTCGACGATCACAGTCCCGGAGCCGCTCCCGCTGTAGTCGGCGGGATGGAAGTAGTGGTAGATCGGCAGCACGACGAGCCACGTGGACACCGCGAGCATTGCGACCAGGGCGGCACCCAGGATCAACAGGAAGCGGCGGCTGCGGCGGCGCGCCGCGCGTCTGCCGCGCTCGGCGCGCAGCTCGCTGCGCGAGACCCGCTGCACCTTCGGCAGCCGCCGCGCGGGCTCGTCCTCGAAGTAGAGATCGTCGTCGGAGTCGGACGGTCCGAAGAGCAGGCTATGCGGGTCGGAATCGGTGAGGGACTCCTGATCGCGTGGCCTCACGCGGGTACGCTCCGTTTCCTCGTCGGCATTGTTGTGCTCGTGCCGCGATCCTCGGTTAGGACCTACGACGATCCAACCAGTCCTGCAACAGCTCCACCGCGGCCGCCTGGTCGATGACGCCTCGGCCCGCTGGCCCCCGAACGCCGCCCTGATGGAGCTTACGCTGCGCTGACACCGTGGTCAGGCGTTCGTCCACATACTCCACCGGGACCGGGAGGATGCGCGCGGCGAGCCGGGTCCCGTAGTCGCGGGCCAGCTCGGCCGCCTTCCCCTCCCGGCCGGCGAGCGTACGGGGCAGCCCGACGACCACCCCGACGGCCTCGTACTCGGCAACCAGGCGCGCCAGCTCGGTGATGTCCCGGTCGTCGGCGGCCGATCGCGACAGCGTGGCGACCGGGACGGCGAGGACGCCCCGTGGGTCGCTGCGCGCGACGCCGATGCGGACTGTTCCGACATCGACGGCAATCCAAACGCCCAGCCTCTCGGGCGTGTCGGGCCCGGCGTCGTCAGGCACCGGCGAGCCGGGTCCGCACCGCCGCGAATGCGTCGGCGAGCTTCGCCGCGTCGCCGCCGGCGCCCTGCGCCAGATCGGCCTTGCCGCCGCCGCGGGCACCGAGCACCGGCGCGAAGACACGCACGAGTTCGCCCGCCTGCAACCCCGCCGTCTGACCGGCGTCGTTCACCGCCGCGACGAACGCCGCTCCCCCGGCCGGCGCCGGGGAGGCGAGCAGCACCACGGCCGGGTCGGCGTGCCGCAGCCGACCGCGCACGTCGAGAGCCAGCGAGCGAAGATCGTTGCCGCTGATCCCTGCGGGGGCCTCGGCGCCGACGAACTGCACGGCGCCGAGCTGCTCGGCACGCGCGGCGAGATCGCCGGCGCTGGACAGCACGGCCGCGGCGCGCAGCTTGTCCAGTTCGCGCTCGGCGTTCTTGAGCCGCTCGAGGACGCCGCCGATGCGCTCCGGCAGCTCCTCCGGCTGCGCCTTGAACTCCTCGGACAGCTGGGACACCAGCACGTGCTCGCGGGCGAGGTAGCGGAAGGCGTCCAACCCGACCAGCCCCTCGACGCGGCGCACGCCCGAACCGATCGACCGCTCGCCGAGCAGCTTGATCATCCCGATCACCGAGCTGCGCGGCACGTGCGTGCCACCGCACAGCTCGCGCGAGTAGTCGCCGATCTCGACGACGCGGACTTCGTCGCCGTACTTCTCGCCGAACATCGCGATCGCGCCGATGCGCTTCGCCTCGGTCTGATCGGTGACGAACCAGCGCACCTCGAGATCGCGCAGCAGCTGCTCGTTGATCTCTTCCTCGACCTCGGACAGCACGCTTGCCGGCACCGCCGTCGGGGTGTTGAAGTCGAAGCGCAGCCGGCCCGGTGAGTTGAGCGAGCCCGCCTGCGCCGCGCTCTCGCCGAGCGCACGACGTATCCCGGCGTGCAGCAGGTGCGTTGCCGAGTGGCTGCGCGAGACAGAACCGCGGCGCAGCGGGTCGACCTCGGCCAGCACGAGGTCGCCGGGGCGCACCTCGCCGGAGAGCACCTTCGCGCGGTGGGTGATGAGTCCGGGCAGCGGCTGCTGCACGTCATAGACGTGCAGCACGGCGTCGCGGTCTCCGGAGTTGACGACGAGGCGGCCCCCGTCGGGCTCCTGCCCACCGCCCTCCGCGTAGAACGGCGTGCTGTCGAGGACGATCTCGACGTCGTCGCCCTCGCCGGCCGCGGGCAGCAGACCGACGTCGCCGATGATCGACATGACGACGGCCTCGCGGGAGATCTCGAGGTAGCCGGTGAAGTTCGTCGGCTCGCCGGCCTCCAGCGCCGACCGATACAGCGACACGTCGCCGTGCGCGGTCTTCTTCGCCTGGGCGTCGTCCTTGGCGCGCTGCCGCTGCTCGGTCATCAGCCGACGGAACTCGCCCTCGTCGACCGTCAGGCCCTGCTCGGCGGCCATCTCGAGGGTGAGCTCGAGCGGGAAGCCGTAGGTGTCGTGCAGCTGGAACGCCCTGTCGCCGGTCAACTGCGTGCCGCCGGTCTGACGAACCGCCGTGACTGCACTGTCAAAGATCGTCGTGCCGGCCTTCAGCGTGTGCAGGAACGCCTCCTCCTCCGCGTACGCGTAGGTGGAGATGCGCTCGAAGTCGGTGGCTACTTCCGGATAGGACGGCGACATCGCGTCGCGCGAGGCCGGCAGCAGCGCAGGCAGCACCGCCTCCTCGACGCCGAGCAGCCGCATGGCGCGCACCGCCCGGCGCAGGATGCGGCGCAACACGTAGCCACGGCCCTCGTTTGACGGCGTCACGCCGTCGCCGATCAGCATCAGCGCGGTGCGCACGTGGTCGGCGACCACGCGCAGTCGCACGTCGTCGGGGTGCGATTCGTGCGCAGCGTGCCCGGAGTGCGCGCCGTACACCTTGCCCGCCAGTTCGGCCGCGCGGTCGAGCACCGGCTTCGTCTCGTCGATCTCGTACAGGTTGTCGACGCCCTGCATGAGCGTGGCCATCCGCTCCATGCCCATGCCGGTGTCGATGTTCTTGGCGGGCAGGTCTCCGGCGATGTCGAAATCCGCCTTGCTGCGGACGGCGGACAGGTCGTGCTGCATGAAGACGAGGTTCCAGTACTCCATGTAGCGGTCCTCGTCGACCTCCGGACCGCCCACGGTGCCGTAATCGGGGCCGCGGTCGTAGTAGAGCTCGCTGCACGGCCCGCCGGGTCCGGGCACGCCCATGTGCCAGTAGTTGTCCTTCTTGTCGCGCCGGACGATGCGCTCCATCGGCAGCCCGATCTCGCGGTGCCAGATGTCGATCGCCTCGTCGTCGTCGAGATAGACCGTGGCCCAAATGCGGTCGCCGTCCAGGCCGAAGCCGCCTTCTGACACCGGGTTCGTCGACAGCTCCCACGCCAGGCGGATCGCGCCGTCCTTGAAGTAATCGCCGAAGCTGAAGTTGCCGTTCATCTGGAAGAACGTGCCGTGCCGAGTGGTCTTGCCGACCTCCTCGATGTCGAGGGTGCGCACGCACTTCTGAATGCTGGTCGCGCGCTTCCACGGCGGCTGCTGCTGGCCGAGGAAGTACGGCTTGAACTGCACCATTCCGGCGTTGACGAACAGCAGGTTCGGGTCGTCGAAGGGCAGTGGGACGCTCGGCACGACGGCGTGCCCATTGCGCTCGAAGTGCCCGAGGAAGCGGGCCCGGATCTCAGCGGTTCGCACTCGTCAAGCCTGCCAGAAGCTCGGTGTCGGTTATTCGGGTCGGGCGGCGCCGTCCATGCCGGTCGCCTCCCGCAGTTCGGCCTCTCGCTCGTGCATCGCCTGCCGGACCTCGACCGCGAACCCGCGGATCGAGTCGGCCAGGTCGCCGAGTGCCGCGGCCACCCCGTTCGCCACGCCGCTCGGCGTCAGCTTCTCGGCGGCGCGCGACAGCTTGCGGACGATCAGGGCGCCGATCGTGATCCCCATCGCCAGCCAGAACACTCTCCGCATCTACCGCAGCCTCTTGTCGGCACGGCGCTTGCTGCGGGCAGCGCGCACGGCGTCCTTGTCGCGGCGGTCGTTGACCGTCTTGCGCACGCCGTAGGTGAACGCGGCCGCCTTGATCATCGGGCTGCCGAGCGTGCTCGACACGATCGACGTCATCGCTGCGACATTCGTCGTCATCGAGTTGACGTTCTGGGCAATCTCCTCGAGCTGGACGAGCTGCTTGTTGACGGATTCCATCGACTGCTGCGCTTCGGCCAGCAGCGGGCCGATGCCGTCGTGCGACTTGTGCATCGCGATCGTGGCCTCGTCGAGGGTGCGGCCGAGTTTCAGCAGCGGGATCGCGAGCAACAGGACGAGCAGGACGAACGCGATCGCCGCGATCAGCGCGGCAATCTCGCCTCCGGACATCGGGCCTCCACGTCGGGGTGGTCAATCCTGCTGACCCTATCGGTTCGGTTTTCCCCGAATGATGTCGCGTAACCGGGCGAGCCGCTCGGCGATCGACCGCTCGCCGCCGCGTCCGCTCGGCGTGTAGTAATCGCGGCCGACGAGCTCGTCCGGCGGGTACTGCTGGGCGACGACGCCGTCCGGGGTGTCGGGCGGGTAGGTATAGCGCTCCCCCGCCCCCAGCTTCTTGGCACCCGGGTAGTGCGAGTCACGCAGTGGCGGCGGCACCGAACCCGCGAGTCCGTTGCGGACGTCGGACTGCGCCGCGTCGATGGCGCGGATCACGGCGTTCGACTTGGGCGCGAGCGCAAGGTGGATGGTGGCCTGCGCGAGATTGATGCGCGCCTCCGGCAGCCCGATGAGCTGCACTGCTTCGGCGGCGGCGGTCGCGGCGAGCAGCGCTGTCGGATCGGCCATGCCGATGTCCTCGGACGCGTGCACGACGAGCCGGCGCGCGATGTAGCGCGGGTCCTCGCCGGCCTCGATCATCCGCGCCAGGTAGTGCAGCGCGGCATCCACGTCCGAACCGCGGATCGACTTGATGAACGCGCTGATGACGTCGTAGTGCTGGTCGCCGTCGCGGTCGTAGCGCACCGCCGCGGTGTCGACGGCCTGCTCCAGCGTCTCGAGGTCGATCGCGGTACCGCCCGCGGCGAGTACGGTGCCCGCGGCTGCCTCGAGCGCGGTGTAGGCGCGTCGCGCGTCGCCCTCGGAGAGCCGCAGCAGGTGGGCGCGCGCATCGGCGTCGAGCGTCACGGCGCCGCCGAGGCCGCGCTCGTCGCCGAGTGCGCGGTCGACGAGCGTGTCGATCGCGTTGTCGTCGAGCGGTTCGAGCGTGAGCAGCAGGCTCCGGGAGAGCAGTGGCGAGACGATCGAGAAGAACGGATTCTCCGTCGTGGCGGCCACGAGCGTGACGTGCCGAGCTTCGACGGCGGCCAGCAGCGAGTCCTGCTGCGTCTTGGAGAAGCGGTGGATCTCGTCGATGAACAGCACGGTCTGCCGGCCGGTGCGGCCGAGTTCGGTCTTCGCGCGGGCGATGACCTCGCGGACGTCCTTCACGCCGGCATTGAGTGCGGACAACTGTGCGAAGCGGCGGTGCGTCACGTTCGACACGATGAGCGCGAGCGTGGTCTTGCCGGTGCCCGGCGGGCCGAACAGGATCAGCGACATCGGCGCGTCACCCTCGACGAGGCGGCGCAACGGCGAGCCGGCCGCGAGCAGGTGTTCCTGCCCCACGACCTCGTCGAGCGTGCGCGGGCGCATCCGGGCCGCGAGCGGCGCGTTCGGGTCGTAGGGCGCCGCTTCGGGAGCTGGCTCGTCCGGCTCGAACAGCGTCACGAGGGCAAGCGTATTCGCGGTGTTCCTGCGACGATGGCGGCGTGACGGATCAGCGCAGGATCGGCTTGGCGCTGCTGGCCGCCATCGGGTTCGGGATCGTTGCCGCGCTGCTCAAGGGGACGCACGCCGGCACCCGGCAGGTGTACGGCAACATGTCCGCACCGTGGCTCGCACTCGCCTTCCTGCCAGGCCGTTACGGGCGTTCGATCTGGCGTGGCGCAGCCCTCGGCACGCTCGCGACGGCGCTCGGGCTGGCCGGTTACTGCGTGGCGACCGGGGTGATCTCGGATCTCGGGCATCATGGCCTGCTCGGCGATCTGCGCCTGGAGTTCCGCGCGAATCGGTACTGGTTCGACCGCGGATTGCTGAGCGGCCCGATACTCGGCGCGTTCGGTGCGTGGTCGGTGCGAATCCGCTACGCGACACCGCTGATCGTGACTGGATTGCTCCTCGTCGTAGAGCCAGTGGCGGTCTACGCCTGGAGCAGGTTGCCGACCGCGAACGCCGTCCTGCCCGGCTGGGCCGAGCAGCCCGGCGGGCCGTTCGTCGTCGAGGCAGTCGTCGGGGCGCTCGCGGTGCTGTGCGGCATCACCGTGCTCGCCAGGCGGCGGGCCGCGGACAGCGGCTGACGCGTCGATGCGGGTTGTCGCGCCTGGGCGTTCTCGACTAATATTGAACACATGTTCGACCAGCTCACCTGTGACCCCACCGATGCCGCGACGCTGGCGGGGCTGATCGGCGCCCTCGCCCGGCTGGACCAGGTCGTCGACGACTCGGTACGCATCGACCGTATCCGGGCCCTGGAGGGGCTGAAGTCGGCGGCGGCTGCCGCGCAGGCCCGCGAGACGGCCGCACT
>DASQSE010000040.1:0-6668 GCA_035642535.1 Jatrophihabitans sp.
GTCATCGAGCAGGCCTGTCAACACGCCGCGACCTGGCCGGCGACCACCGAGGACGGCGCGCCGCCCGCGGTCAGCGTCAACCTGTCCTCGCGGGATTTCGACGGATCACAACTGCCATCGGTGATCGCGTCGGCACTGCAGGCGACCGGCCTGCCCGCGCAACGGCTGATGCTCGAGATCACCGAGACGCTCATGCTCACCGACCTGGCACGCAGCGTGGAGATCCTCTATAGCCTGGTCGACACCGGCGTGCAGATCGCACTCGACGACTTCGGAACGGGGTATTGTCGCTCAACTACCTCAGTCGGCTTCCGCTGCACTGGGTGAAGATTGCCAAGCCGTTCGCCGACAACCTCGGTGACGACCCGACGCAGGACGCGTTCGCGCGCGGCATCATCGAGCTGGGCCATATCCTGCAGCTCGGGATCATCGCCGAGGGGATCGAGCGTCCGGAGCAGGCGCACACGCTCCAGTCGCTGCGCTGCGACGTCGGGGCAGGGCTATCTGTACGGCCGACCGATGACCGCCGAGAAGTTCGCCAAGTGGTTGCGCCAGGACTCCCCCGAGAACGTCGTCCCGATCACCAGGCCGCGGGCGATCGAGGCGCAGCGCGCGTCGTTGTGGACGCCGCCGGTGGACCGTCGCTCGGCCGCCAACCGCGGACAACACCCGCTCATGAGCGACCAGCAGCGCGTCCAGTCCGGTGAAGGCGGCGTGGCGGACTGACCGCAGGTCGTCGCCGGATCAGCTGCCGAGCAGGCGCTGCACGGTGGCCACGTAGCGCTGCTTCGCGTCGTCTGCGGAGACGCCGGACAGCTTCGTCCACGCGTCGTACTTCGCCTTGCCGACGAGATCGAACCGGCCCGGCTTCTTGGCATCGGCGGCCTCGCCCGCCGTCGCCTGCTTGAAGTTGGCGTACAGCTCGAGCAGATCGTCGTTGCTCGGCCGGGTCGTCAACGACTTGACGTCGACCTGCGCCTTCGCGAACTGCTCGTCGAGATCACTCATCGCCACCTCCGATGTCGGTTGCGTTGCGGCCCTTCGGCGAACGCGGTTGGCGCACACAACCTAACCCCTGCGCGATGAACCTCTTGCGGAAAGGTCAATGCGGCGCCTCGAACGTACGACGCAAGTGCGGCAACGTATCAGAGCTTGCGTATGTCGCCCATCAACTCGGCGATCTCGGATCGCCGCTGGCGCAGCTCCGGGCCGATGCCCCATCGCCAACCTGCTTGGACCAGGCGGTGCTCCGTCGCCTCGTTCACCCACACCGCAGTGAACAGAAACGCACCCGACCCGGCGACGAACGCGGTGAGTATCCGGAGGTGCACCGGGCCGGGCAGGAACAGGATGACCGCAGCGACCGGCAAGACGGCGATCGTCAGGATGCGGGCCAGATGACGAAAGATCCAGGTCGCGCACGTCACGTCATAGAGCACCCAGACCCGGTGCCGATCCGGCAGCGGTCCCCAGAACGCGTACCAGACCCAGCGGGCGGGGTTTGGTCGCACGCGCGGGGTCGGCTCGATGCCCAGCGAGCGAACCGCGTCCTTCCATGCCCGGATGCGCCTTCTTGTCGTCGCCATGCAATGTCCAGCCTGCTCGCCCCCGGGAAGCCAGGCAAGGCAGCCCTGCACGACCGTCATGCGGCAACGGCGTGAGACGGTTCTTGGGTGCCTGCCGAATTGGGCCCGTCCGGTCGGCGCCTGTTGGCTGCCTTGATCATCGACAACGTCGGCTCAGGGCTGTTCCTGCCGCTGACGGTGGTCTTCATCGTCCGATGCGCTGGGCTGTCGGTCAGTCTGGCCGGCACGCTGCTGACGGTCGGGACACTGGTGGGCCTGCTCGCGCCCGCTGCAGTCGGCCGAGCAAGCGGTCGGATCGACGCTCGACCGGTGGTCATTGCAGCGCTGCTCCTGCAAGCGGCGGGGATGGGTTGCTACCTGCTCGCACATGGTGCGGTGCTGGTGGTCATCGCCGCGGCGCTCGTCGCGGCGGGCACGCAGACGTTCTACAGCGGGCTGTTCGCGTTGGTCTCCGATGTAGCGGCGGCCGGGCCGAAGGATCGACCCTTCGCCGCCGTGACAATGGCGCGCGCGGCTGCATTCGGGACCGGCAACCTGCTGGCCGCACTCTTGCTCGCGGTGGTCGGCACGGCGGCTCTGCGACCCGCCGCGGCGCTTGACGCCGTCACCTTCCTCGTCGCGGCAGCCGTGCTGCACAGCACGGTCGTGCCGAGGCTGTTGCCTGGCGATGTCGTACCGGCGATCCACCCGCGTGACGAATGCGACCGTGTCACGCGCAATCACCCGTTCGTCGTACTCATCGTCGCCGTCGGGCTGCTGACACTCGCAACGGACTTCCTCCTCGTAGGAATGCCCACGTACGCGATCGAGGTGGTACGGACCGCTGCCTGGGTGCCGAGCCTATGTATCGCTCTGCTCACCGCCGCGACGAGCACGCTGAGCGGGTGGACGCTGCGCACTACCTGGAGGTGGCGGCGCACCACGGCGCTGACCGTCGCCGGCGGCTGGTTCATCGCCTGGTGCGGTGTCACCGCGGGTACCGGGCTGGTGCCCGATCACTGGGCCACACCCTGGTTGCTGGCGTCCACGCCGCTCGTCATCGCGGGATCTCTCGTCGCCGGAACGCGCGCCAACGCGATCGCGGAGGCAGCTGCCCCACCTCGGTTGCGCGGCCGCTACCTCGCGGCCTTCCAGTACTCCTTCACGGTCGCCGGACTGGTCGCCCCTCTCATCGTCGCTGCCTTCTCTGTGGCGAGCTGGTTCCCGTGGCTGATCGTCGCGGTCTGCGTCGCGCTCGGGATGGCGACGTTGCCTTGGCTCGCGCGCACGCTTCCGTCGCAAGCAGTCGAATCACACGTTCGCGCGCGCTTTTTGCCCTGAATAGCGGTAAATGCGCGGATGTATTTTCTGGCGAGTTGAGGCCATCCTTATGTGCACAAACGTAGGGGGAGCCATGGCTGACAATTTGGACATCAGCCTCCTTCCGCACAGCGAGCGATACGAGGACGACGACGATCGCTGGCGCGACCAAATCGCCGACCTGGTGCACGAACTGCGCGTGGAGACGGATGCGGTCAAGGTGTCCCGCACGCCGGTTCCCGGCACCAAGGGCTCGTTGGATCAGCTCGTCCTCACATTCGGCTCTGCGGGTGTATTCACCACCGCCGTCGACGTGCTGAAGATCTGGCTCGCGCGCGACAAGACCCGTTCCGTCGAGCTGACGTACCAGGACCGGCAGGGCAAGGAGCAGCGACTCAGCGTCACTGCGGAACACGCGAACGACGATGCGCTCGCGCCGGTGATCGCGGCCGTGGCCGCACAGATCCAAGCCGCTCCGTGAGCCGGCGGCCGTCATGAGCTACCGAGCCCTGCTGATCGGCAACAGCGTCTTCGACGAGGACGCCGGGCTGAATCCGCTCAACGCACCGGTCAAGGACGTCGCCCGGCTGCACCGAGCGCTCGTCGACTCCGAGACGGGCCTGTTCGACGACGACATGGTCCGTCTGGTCACCGAGCGGACGTGCGACGACATCCTCGACGAGCTCGACCACTTCTTCGCAGCTGCCCGCAAGGACGACCTGCTGCTGCTCTACTACAGCGGCCACGGCGTCCTGGACGAGCGGAACAACCTGTACCTGTGCGGCCGGGACACGCGCTCGGACCGGTTGCTCCGCACGGCCGTCAGCAACGTGCGCGTCAACGAGTTCGTGGCGCAGTCGATGAGCCAGCGGACCGTGATCGTGCTCGACTGCTGTTCCAGCGGCATGTTCAAGGCCGGCGCGTCGGTCGGGCCGCAGCTCGCGGGGCCGGGCCGCTACATCGTGTCGAGCACCCGCGGCGCCAACCTCGCGAACGATGCAGCCACGGCGACCGGAACCAGCCTGTTCACCGAGCACTTCGTCGCGGGCATGCTCGGCGCGGCCACCGACGGGAACGGCGACGGCTACATCGACCTGCGCGAGATCTACGATTACGTGCGCGATCGGCTGCTCGCCACGACCAAGCAGGTGCCGCACTGCCGCTTCGATGGCGATGCGGCCGTGTCGCTGGCGCGGGTGCGGATGGCGCCCGCATTGGCCCGCGTCCCGCCCGAGGGCCAGGCCCGATCGAGCGAACCGACGTTCGCGCTGGCCGAGAACACGATCACGCTGCGGGACGTCGCACCGGACGAGCAACTCGCGCCCGAGCGGGTCGATGTCATCCAGCTGGGCGATCAGCCGCTCGACCTCGTGGTGCGCACCGACGCCGACTGGCTGGACGCGACGGCTTCGGCGGACGGAATCACCGTGGTGCTGCGACCGCAGCCCGGCCGCAACCGGGGCAAGGTCACCGTCCGCGATCGCAACTCCAGCAGCGCGCAGGTGCTGCGGGTAGAGGTCCTTGTTCGCCCCGACATGGTGGCGGTCGGCGCGGCCAAGGGTGCGCCGCCGGAGGCGCCGCCCCGGGCCGAGCCGGCTCCGGAATCGCAACCGACTCCTCCGGTCGCGCCGCAGCCGCCGCCCTACCCGCCGCAGCAGCAGTGGCCGCCGCAGCAGCCGTCCTGGTCGGCGCCCGCGCCGTACCCCGACGCGCCGGCGCCCACGGGCCGCCGAGCGTTCGGCCGTTCGGTGAGCTGGTTCGGCCTCGGCGTCGCCGCACTCGGCGGGCTGCTGCTGCTGATCGCGTTCACCGGCGTGGCCTGGTATCGGCAGGGAGGCGGGTCAGCGAACGTGAGTCAGCTCAGCGATGGAGCGTCGTCGGTCAACGCCGGCCTCGCCGACGCGTACTTCGGCGGCCTCGACTGGCTGCTGATCATTGCCGTCGTGGCATGCGGCGCGCTGGCCTGCCTGCGGATCGGCCGGGCGGCGCGGACCCTCGCCCGGCTCGGGCTATTCCTGAGCGTCGCTGGCATCGGGCTCACCCTGGGCGCGCTCGCGCAGCTGTGGGACAAGACCAACTCGTCAGATTTCGGCGTCTTCAAGCACACCGCTTCCGGGCTCTGGCTCGCCTTGGTCGGGTTCTTCCTCGCCGGCATCGCCGGGCTGTTCCGCCGACGCAAGCCGCGGGCGGTCAGTTGATGTCGAACTCGTTGCCCTCGGGGTCGGTCATCGCTACCGCGTAATGGTCGAGACCGTCCTGCTGCAGCACGCGGACGGCGGTGGCCCCGAGCTCGGTCAGTCGCCGGACCTCGGCGTCGACGCGCTCCCGCCGGGTGCTCAGCGCAACGGCGCGCCCGCCGCCGGCGTGGATGTCGAGGTGTAGCCGGTTCTTGATCGTCTTGCGTTCCGGGACGACCTGGAACCAGATGCGCGGCCCGCCGCCGCTCGGGTCGACGATGCAGTCCTCGCCAACCCCTAGCTCCTCCTCGGGCACCCCTACCCTGCGCCAGTAGTCGTCCCATGAGGCGAAGCCGTCCGGAGGCGGTTGGAGTTCATACCCCAGCGCGGCCGCCCAGAAGCGGGCGAGCCGGTCGGGATCCGCGCAGTCGATGACGAGCTGGAAACGGACAGCCACGGCGCCTCCTCGAGTCATTGCCTGCGCGCCAGCTTGCCCGGGCCGTCCGACACTCGTCGTTTTCAGCCGCCGGTGGGAAGCGCGAGCGGGAAGGTACCCGCACCGACGCCGGTGAGCGTCCGGGTGAACTGACCCAGGTAGGTATCGAGGAACGGCGACCGGTCACCTTGAGTCGGCACGTCGGACCGCGGGTCCTGCAGGGCCAGACTCAGCCGCGCTCCGGAGACGTCGATCGTGTTGTTACTCGGGGTATCGCGCCAGCTACCGCTACCGATGGTGCCGACCTGGACCCGAGCTGGTCGCCCTGGTCGAACGTCCAGTCGGTGGACTTCAGGTCGAACGCAACCCGGCCCGCCTGCTTGATCAGCGCGACGTTCTCGTCGAACATCACCGCGGTGCCGTCGGGAGCGACGTCCCACAACCGCACCATGACGTTGCCGACCGCGCTGGCATCCATCGTGAACTTCGGCGTGGCGGTGATCCGCAATCGAGACGTCGTCGGGGTGGACCAGCTGACGTAGCTGTGCGTGTCTCCGGCCGCCGACACTGCGGCGAGGCTGCTCGCGAAGCTGGGTGCTGCGTCCGTTCCGTGTTCCATGTCCCAGTCCTCGCCGGCGGTCGCGGCCGGCGCCGCCAGCGTTGAGGCAATGCCGTCGTCGACATACTCCCCGCCCGGCAGCCCCGCCATGGTGTGCGCCGACGGGGTCGGCCAGGTCGGCTGCGCGCGCCACACGCCGGTGCTGTCCTCGATGTCGTAGGCGGCGTCCTGAACCTGCGGCTTGATGCCTTTGAGGTAGTAGTCGTAGAAGCGCATGACCTCGTCGAAGAAGCCGGCGTGGCCCTGCAGCAGCTGCCCTTCGGAGTTGGTCTCGTTGCCGCGGACGTGCTCCCACTGCCCCATCCAGCCGCGCTCCACACCCGTGTGGTTGTCGAGGTACTCCTGGACGTCCTCGGGCTTGGTGTTGTTCTCGATGAAGCCCTGCGTGATGAACAGCGGCGTGCTCGTGCCCTGCGCCATCGCCGCGAGGTTCCGCGCGCTCCAGTAGGCAGACTCGAGATCGGGGTTGTTGTTGTTCGTGAGGTTGTCGGAAAGACACTCGGGGTGGCTCTGCTCGTAGGTGGCGTTGGCCTTGTAGTGGTCGGTGTCGT
>DASQSE010000041.1:0-43410 GCA_035642535.1 Jatrophihabitans sp.
TCGACTTCGTCGGCCGCCGCTCGGACGACGACCCGGGCGGCCGCCGGCGCATCGCGCAGCACCGCGCGCGGCTCCGTCTCGGCGAGGACGAGCGGCCCGCGCGCCGGCGAGCCGGCGGCAGCTGCCAACGCCGGCGGCAGCCCGACCGTCTCGACATCCACCTGGTCGAGGGCGGCGACCACGGTCGTGCCGGGCAACTCGCGCGCGGCGACGACCAGTACCCGGCCGTCGACCGGCACTGCCCCATGCGCAACACGCTCGCCGAGCGCGCGGCCCGCCTCCTCGTCCTCCACTACGACGAGATCCGCGGCGGCGATTTCGGCGCGCAGTCGTGGGTCGTTCCGGCGCCCGGGGTCGATCGCGAACAGCACTGCGCACGGCCGGCCGCGGATCGGCTCGACCTGCACGTCCACCTCGCTGTCCGGCATGCGCAGCGCCTCGACCAGCGGTCGCGGCAGGTCGTGCGCGGTCGCGGTCGCGTGCGTGGCGAGCGTGTCCGGCAACCGGAACGGACTGCGGCGGATGATCGCGGTGCCGGACGCATCCCACGACGAGTTGCCGCGCGCCTCGAACGTGAACGATGCGCCCGCCGCCGTGATCGTGATGCGCACGTCGCCGGCCAGCGGCTCGCGTATTCCTTCGACGCCGACCGCGACTACGCACGTCGCGCGTTCGGTGATCTCGCGCTCCGGCGTGAACTCCAACGTCTTGCGGTGCGTGGCCCGGATCGCCGAATGTCCGCGGCCAACGAGTCGCACGCACTTAGGCTAGGCGCCGTGCGGCAGGTGGGCGGCAACGCGATCGTCGAATTGAACGCGAGAGCGTTCGCCGAGCTGCGCGCTCGCTACCAAAGCGGTCTCGTCCTCGATCTCGGGACGGGCGACGGCAAGCATGTACGCGCAGAGGCGCGGCGCCGCCCGGACGCACTCGTCGTGGGCCTGGACGCCAGCGTCGACGCGATGCGGCACGCGGCTGCGCGGGCATCGGCCAAGCCGCGCCGCGGTGGCGCGCCGAACGCGCTGTTCGTGTGGGCACCGGTCGAACAGCTGCCGGCCGAGCTCGATGGCGTCACGGAGGTGCACGCGCTGATGCCGTGGGGCAGCCTGCTGCGCGCGCTCGTCGCGCCCGACGAGGGTGTGCTGTCCCTGGTCGCGCAGCGCTGCGCGACCGCGGCGACGTTCCTGATCACGCTCAACCTGCGCGCCTGGCGGCCGCCGGTGCCCGAGGTGGGCGGGACGGCCGAGCCGACGCCCGAGTCCGCGCTCGCCGAACTCGCGCCCGCGTATGCGCGCGCCGGCTGGATACTTGCCACCGCCGACTACCTGAACGAGCCGCAGATCGCGCAACTCTCGACGTCCTGGACGAAACGGCTCGGTGCGCAGTCGCGCAAGTTCGACGTCCTCGCGCTGCGCGGCACGATCGGCTAGTCGGGGTACTGCTTGCAGTACTCGTAGAGCGCCATGGCGGTCGCGGTCGCCACGTTGTAGCTGTACGGCAGCCCCCACACCGGGATCTCTACGCAGTCGTCGAGCAGCGCGAGCTCGGCCTCGGACAGGCCGGCCCGCTCGTTGCCGATCACGAGCGCCGTCCGGCGCCGGAAGGCGTAGGTGTGCAGGCTGGTCGAGTCGGTCGTCTGCTCGAGCCCGACCAGCCGATAGCCGTCGGCGCGCAGCCGGCGCAGCGCAGGCGGCAGCGAGTTGCGAATCTCCAACTGCACGGCATCGGCGCCATCCCGGGCGATCGTGCGGTCGATCCGCGCGGTGCCGCAGACGATCATCCGCTGCACGCCGCAGCACCCGGCCGTCCGCACGATCGTCGACAGGTTGACGTTGCTGCGCATCGGCGCGCACGCCACGACCAGCTCGCGTGGCTGCGTCAGCGGCGTGGGCGACTGGTGCCGGACCTGTTCGAACGACATCGCGCCAATTCTGCCGACTGCCCGAATGGGCACGCGCAATGTCCCGTTCGACCACCCTCCGGCGAGTGCGCGCAGCGCGCCCGGCTCAGCACAGTGGGCACATGGAGCAACAGAGCAGCGGCGAAGTGCAGAGCCAGGACGACTGGCTGGCCGGGCGCACAGGTCGCCGCGCACGCGCAGGACATCTGTGTCGGAAGCATCGAAGTTTCGTTGGACGGGCTCGAACCGCCCGACCCGAACGTGGCTTAGGAGCGCACATGGGCGGCGGACCGCACACCAAATGGGACAGCGAGCAGCTGACCCTCACGATCACCGGGCTCACCGGCGGCTGGACGCTCGACCAGCTCGGCACGATCAAGCTCTTCGACTACGCGCAAGTCCAGTGGCCGCACGACTGGGACCACTTCAAGATCGGCGCGACGACGCGCATTCTGGAGTGGACCTGGCAGACGCACGGCTGGCTCGTCCTCGACACCACCATCTCGTCCGGCATCGACTGGAGTCGTGCGGACGGGATGGGCGGCAGCATGCTGGTCGACGAGCAGCTCAAGGCACATCTGTGGCACCGGCCGACCGTGAGCCTGGATCTCACCGTCGACTTCAAGCTCGAAGGCACCGCGGATCACGGCGGCTTCCATGGCAGCGGCAGCGCGAATGCGGGTCTCGTCCTGCACTTCTGAGCTGCGTCAGGAGTTCAGCTCGCGCCACTCGGCCTGCGCCGCCGCCGACCAGCGCGCGTGCAGCCGGGCGAACAACTTCGCGGCGGCCGCGCCGGACCATGGCGTGGGTAGCAGTTCGTTCGGCAGCGCGGGGTCGATCCACGGGAATCGACGCCACGCGTGCACGAGTTCGACGGCCGCGGGAAGCGCATCGCGTGCCTGCCGGCCGCTGAATCGCGCGACGAACTGTTCGTAGCTGGCCTCGATCGCATCGAGATCCCAGGCCTGGCGCACCATCGTGGCCGGCTCGCCGTACCCGGCGTGTTCGGCGACGAACACCTGCGCGCCCGGCAGCACGCCCGCCTCTCGCAGTGCGCGCTGCGCCTCCGCGAACCGGTGGGCGTGCGGGCCTACCCATACGCCCGGTGCCGGGCTGCCGAGCCCCGCCCAGCTCAGCCTGGTCCGCAGCAGATGCCGGGTCGGCCGTTCCGTCTCCGGCGCCCGTGCCAGGACGATCAGCCACCGCCCGTCCCAATCCCCGGCGGAACCGGTGAAGCCGTAGATCCGTTCGGTGCCGTCGACGAGCAGCCGCTCGGCAGCCGGAGTGAGCCGCCACAGCGTGCGCCGGCCGATCCGCTCGGCGGTCAGCCAGCCGTCGCTGCCCGTCCGCATCAGCGCCTGGCGGGTCGCCTTCTCCTCGACGCCGAGTCTGCTGAACAGCTCGATGAACGCCGACGTCCAGGCCGTCCCGCCGCCCGGCAACACGAACTCGCCGAGCACGGTGAACAGCAGCCCGCGCGCGCTTGCCGAGCCTGCAGCGTGCCGGCGCGACAGCGACGGCACAGAGGCGGGTACGGAGTTCATTCTCACCAGCGACCAATATGCTACGAACTATTGACGGACAGCAATGAGAACGTAGAGTAAATGTGCATGGCGGAACAAGTCGAGTTCCGAGTCGATCCGCATGCCTACCGCCACTGGCGGGTCACGTACGACGGTCCGGTTGCGACCTTGGCGATGGACGTCGACGAGCAGGGCGGGATCGTCCCCGGGTACGAGCTCAAGTTGAACTCCTACGACCTCGGCGTGGACATCGAGTTGTACGACGCGGTGCAGCGCCTGCGCTTCGAACACCCGGAAGTGCGCGCGGTCGTCGTCACCAGTGGCAAGGAGAAGATCTTCTGCGCGGGCGCCAACATCCGGATGCTCGCTGCGTCGTCGCACCCGTGGAAGGTGAACTTCTGCAAGTTCACCAATGAGACGCGCAACGGCATCGAAGACGCCGCCGCGCACTCCGGGCAGACCTACCTGGCTGCGATCAACGGCAGCGCGTCCGGCGGCGGCTATGAATTGGCGCTTGCCTGCGAACACCTGATGCTGATCGATGACCGCTCGACGACCGTCGCGCTGCCCGAGCTGCCGCTGCTCGGTGTGCTGCCCGGCACCGGCGGGCTGACGCGCTTGGTCGACAAGCGCTTCGTGCGGCGCGATCGGGCCGACTACTTCGCCACGAAGGCCGAGGGCATCGGTGGCACGAAGGCGGCCGACTGGCGCCTTGTCGACGAGACGGTCCCGCGCCCGCAGTGGGACGAATCCGTCCGGGCACGAGCCGCTGAGCTCGCCGCCCGATCGAGCCGGCCCGCGGACGCCACCGGCATCGCGCTAACCCCGCTCGCCAAGGAGCGCACCTCCGATGCCATCAACTACCGGTACGTCCACGCGCGGCTCGACGCCGCCGCGCACACCGTCCACATCACCGTCGACGCACCAGAGGCGGATGCGCCGCAGACCGTCGCCGCTATCCACGAAGCAGGCGACTCCTTCTGGCCGCTCGCCGTCACCCGCGAGCTGGACGATCTGATCCTCGATCTGCGCACGAACGAGCCCGCGCTCGGCACCTGGGTGCTGCGCACGAGCGGCGCCGCCGAGCGCGTCCTCGGCCACGACGCGTTGCTGCTTGCGCATCGTGACGACTGGCTCGTCAACGAGATCGTCCACTACCTCAAGCGCACACTGAAGCGCCTCGACGTGACGAGTCGCAGCCTGATTGCGCTGATCGAGCCGGGTTCGTGCTTCGCCGGCTCGCTGCTCGAACTCGCCCTGGCCGCGGACCGGACGTATCAGCTCGCCGGCGTG
The DNA here is from genome assembly GCA_035642535.1 of Jatrophihabitans sp. Taxonomy (GTDB): domain Bacteria; phylum Actinomycetota; class Actinomycetes; order Mycobacteriales; family Jatrophihabitantaceae; genus Jatrophihabitans. The sequence goes on from DASQSE010000041.1 coordinate 4,714, forward strand.
TTCGAGGACGTCGATCCGGACGCCGCGCCCGCGGCTATCACGCTCGCAGAGATGAACCTCGGCCCGCTGCCGATGGGCAATGACCTGACCCGGCTGCAGACGCGGTTCCTCGGCGACGAGCGCGCCCTCAAGGCCGTCGAAGAACGGGTCGGCACCGCGCTGTTAGCCGAGGACGCGGACGAGCTGGGTCTGGTCACCTTCGCGCCGGACGACATCGACTGGGACGAAGAGGTCCGGATCGCCCTCGAGGAACGGGCCAGCTTCAGCCCGGATGCGCTGACCGGACTCGAGGCGAACTACCGCTTCGCCGGGCCCGAGACGATCGAGACGAAGATCTTCGGCCGGCTCTCCGCCTGGCAGAACTGGATCTTCACCCGCCCGAACGCGTCCGGACCCGAGGGCGCGCTGTGCAAATTCGGTACCGGCAATCGCGCCGAGTTCGACCGGAGCCGCGTGTGACCCCCCGCGAGTTGTCCGCCCTACCGCACGCGCGCACGTGCCGAGGGGCGGACAACTCGATTGGTCCTCGCACGTTGTCCGCCCTACCGCACGTGCACACGTGCCGAAGGGCGGACAAGCCGGGAAGGAGAAGTAGCAGCTGATGCCCACCGCCGACTACAGCGAGAAGATCCCGAACAACGTCGATCTGCACGAGGATCGCCGGCTGCAGCGCGCGCTGGAGTCCTGGCAGCCGAACTTCCTGCAGTGGTGGGAGTCGATGGGTCCGGCATTGCCCACCGAGGACGTCTACCTGCGCACCGCGATCAACGTCGGGCGCGACGGTTGGGCGCAGTTCGGCCATGTCGTCATGAAGGACTACCGCTGGGGCATCTTCCTGGCCGAGCGCGAGGGGGACCGGCGCGTCGGCTTCGGCCAGCACAAGGGCGAGCCGGTGTGGGACAAGGTGCCCGGCGAGTACCGCGCCGATCTGCGGCGGCTGATCGTCGTCCAGGGCGACACCGAGCCGGCCAGCGTCGAGCAGCAGCGCAATCTCGGTGCCACCGCACCGTCCCTGTACGACCTGCGCAACCTGTTCCAGGTGAACGTCGAAGAGGGCCGTCATCTCTGGGCGATGGTCTACCTCCTGCAGGCCTTCTTCGGCCGCGAAGGACGCGAGGAGGCCGAGGAGTTGCTGCATCGCAACTCGGGCAGCGAGGACGCGCCGCGCATCCTCGGCGCCTTCAACGAGGAGACGCCCGACTGGCTGTCGTTCTACATGTTCACCTACTTCACCGACCGGGACGGCAAGTATCAGCTCGGCACCTTGAAGGAGTCCGCCTTCGACCCGTTGAGCAGGACGTGCGAGTTCATGCTCAAGGAAGAGGCGCACCACATGATGGTCGGCACGACCGGCGTCGATCGGGTCGTCGAGCGGACGGCTCAGGTCATGCGCGAACAGGACAGCGACGACGTGGCCGGTGCGGGCGTGATCCCGCTCGACGTCATTCAGAAGTATCTGAACTTCCACTACTCCGTCTCGCTCGACCTGTTCGGCGGCGAGACGTCCACCAACGTCGCGAACTACTACACCGCGGGTCTCAAGGGTCGGTGGATGGAAGACCGGCGCAAGGACGACCACAAGCTCACCGACGACGCGATCCTGGTGGACGCTCTCGACGAGGGAGCGATCGCGCAGACCGAGGTGCCCGCGCTCGTCGGCCTCAACACGGACCTGCGCCGCGAATACATCGCCGACTGCCAGGGCGGCGCCAAGCGCTGGAACAAGATCCTCGAGGACGCCGGCCTGGCGCAGCGGCTGAAGCTGCCGCACGTCGCGTTCAACCGGAAGGTCGGCGCCTTCGCCGGCATCGAGGCGACGCCGGACGGTGAGCAGCTCAATGCAGACGAGTGGCAGCGGCAGCACGGCAAGTGGCTGCCCACCGACGTCGACAAGGCGCACGTCAAGTCGTTGATGCATCCGGTGTACGAGCGCGGCAAGATTGCGTCGTGGATCGCGCCGCCGCGCAACGGAATCAACGGCAAGCCGTTCGACTACGACTACGTCCACCTGCGGTAGCCCCATGAGCGCCGACCTGTTCAACGCCAGCGAGTATCTGGTCGACCGGCAGCTCGCGATCGGCCACGGCGATCGCGTCGCGCTCACCGGCGTCGCGGGGAAGGTCAGCTACGCCCAGTTGCACGAGCGGGTGGTCCGAGCCGCGGCCGGGCTGCGCAGGATCGGCCTGCAACCCGAGCAGCGGGTTCTCATGGTGATGGCCGATTCGCCCGAGTTCGCCGTCGTGTACCTCGCCGCACTGCGGATGGGCGCGGTGCCGGTTCCGGTCTCGACGATGACGCACGCGGATGGGCTCGCCGACCTGCTGCGCGACTCCCGCGCCCGGCTGCTTGCCGTCACGCATCAGTTCGGTGAGCTCGCGAGCGTCGCGCTCAAGGCCGCACCCGAGGTCACCGGCGTGCTCGCCGGCGCCGACGCGCGAGTCGAGACGGAGCTGCCCGTTCACCCGCTCGACGAGTTGGCCGGCGAGGACGGCAGCGCGTACTCGACGACCGCCGACTCACCGGCGTTCTGGCTCTACACCTCGGGCACGACCGGGCTGCCCAAGGCGGCGATGCACCGGCACGGCTCGATCCCGTACGTCTGCGAGACCTACGCCGCGCAGGTGCTCGGCATCACCGCGGACGACCGCTGCCTGTCCGCGGCGAAGGCCTTCTTCGCCTACGGCTTGGGCAACTCGCTGCTGTTCCCGCTGTCGATCGGCGCGGCGGCAGTCCTCGAGCCGGCGCCGGCCAAACCCGAGACACTCGTCGAGCGCGCGCAAAGCTACGGCGTCACGTTGTTCTTCGCCGGGCCGACGTTCTTCGCGAACATGCTGCGCACGGAACTATCGCCCGAGGCGCTCGACGGAGTGCGGCTGGCGGCTTCGGCGGGCGAGGCGCTGCCCGCGTCCCTCTACGAGCGATGGACGCGGCACTTCGGCGTCGACATCATCGACGGCATCGGCATGACGGAGATGCTGCACATCTTCCTGTCCAACCGGCCTGGTGCGGTGCGGCCGGGCACCACGGGCGTCGCCGTGCCGGGCTATGACCTCAAGATCCTCGGCGAGGACGGCCAGCTCGTCGAGCCGGGCACCCCCGGCACGCTCTACGTGCGCGGCGCCTCGACCGCGACGGGCTACTGGTCGCGCTACGACGCGAGCCGCCACGTGTTCCAGGGCGAATGGCTGCGCACCGGCGACACCTACGTGCAGGACGCCGACGGTTGCTACACCTGCCTCGGCCGCACCGGCGACATGCTGAAGGCGAGCGGCATGTGGGTGAGTCCGGCCGAGGTCGAAGGACGGCTGCTCGCGCACCCCGCCGTCGCGCAGGCCGTCGTGGTCGCCGGCCAGGACGGCGACGGGCTGGAGAAGCCGGTCGCCTACGTCATCGTCAAGGCCGGGGCAGAGGTGACCGAGGACGAGCTCGTCGCGTTCTGCCGGGACGGGCTGCCGTCGTTCAAGCGGCCGCGGCGGATCGTGTTCGTGGACTCCTACCCGACGACCGCGACCGGGAAGGTGCGCCGCGTCGAGTTGCGCGCGACGGCCGCGACCGCCCTCACCGGCACGCCCTGATGCTGGACGGCCGCCCGCTCATCGACGTGCATTTGCACCCGGCGCGTCTCGACACGCTGAAGCCGTCCTGGGACGTCTGGATCCAGGACTTCGACTCGCCACAGCTGCACGAGCTCTACGACGGCGGCGCGATCGATCCGGTGCGCTTCGACGCGCTGCTCGAGGCCGAGGGCGTCGACATCGCGGTCGTCCTCGCCGAGTACAGCCCGAAGGTCACCGGCATCCAATCCGTCGAGGACATGACCGCGCTCGTCGGACCTCGCGTGCGGTTCGCCGCGAACGTCAACCCGCACCTGCACCATCCGGTGGACGAGGAGCTCACCCGCCAACTCGAGCTCGGCGCCGTCGCGCTCAAGGTGCATCCGGTGCACGGCGGGTTCGCGGCGAACGACCGCGCGCTGTACCCGGCTTACGCGATCTGCCAGGAGCGCGGCGTCCCGGTCGTCGTCCACTGCGGCACGTCGACCTTTCCCGGCGCGCTCAACCAGTTCGCCGACCCGCTGCTGCTCGACGAGGTGCTGCGCGACTTCCGCCGCCTCGACGTCGTTCTCGCGCACGGCGGCCGTGGCTGGTGGTACGACGCGGCGGCGTTCCTCGCGCTGTCGAACGAGCGGGTGTGGATCGAGCTGTCCGGCCTGCCGCCGTCCCGGCTGCCGACCTACTACGCCCGGCACAACTGGGCGCGCCTGACCCGGCGGATGATATTCGGCACCGACTGGCCGGGCATTCCCGGCATCGCGCAGAACGCGCGTGCCGTCGCGGCGTTGTGCCCCGACGACGAGACAGCGGACCTCGTCCTTGCCGGGAACGCCGCGCAGGTGTATGGCCTTAAGGTTCCATGGCCATAACCGAGCAGCGCGATCTCGTCCTGCGGTCGAGGCAGGGTCGTGGCGTGCTCGCCGCGACGATCCTCGGCAGCGGGATGGCGGCGCTGGACGCAACGGTGGTCAACATTGCGCTGCCGCGCATCGGCACTGATCTCAATGCCGGGCTGACTGAGCTGCAGTGGATCCTCAACGCCTACACGTTGACCCTGGCCGGGCTGCTGCTGCTCGGCGGCTCGCTCGGCGACCGGTTGGGTCGGCGCCGGATCTTCGTGTTCGGCGTCATCTGGTTCACGGTCGCCTCCGCCGGCTGCACGATCGCCCCGACCTCCGGAGTGCTGATCGCGATGCGCGCGCTGCAGGGTGTCGGCGCGGCACTGCTCACCCCCGGATCGCTGGCGATCCTCGAAGCGGTGTTCCGGCGCGAGGACCGCGCACCGGCGGTGGGCGCGTGGTCCGGCCTGGGCGGTGTCGCGACCGCGATCGGGCCGGTGGTCGGCGGTGTCCTGGTCGGGGCCGCCGACTGGGGCTGGCGGCTGGTGTTCCTCATCAACGTCCCGATCGCGGCCGCGGTGATTTGGTTCGCCGAGCGGTACGTGCCCGAGACCCGTGACAATCAGGCGGACGGCCGGCTCGACGTCACCGGCGCCGTACTCGCGGCGCTCGGGCTGGCCGCGGTGGTCTACGCACTCACCGAAGGACCGCGACTCGGGTGGGACACCGCGTCAGTTGCCTGCCTCTTGCTCGGCGTGCTCCTGCTCGCCGCGTTCCTCGTGTTCGAGGCGCGCAACAGCCATCCGATGATGCCGCTCTCGCTGTTCCGGTCGCGGAACTTCGCCGGGGCGAATGTCGTCACGCTGGTTGTGTACGCGGCGTTGTCCGGCGCGCTGTTCCTCATCCCCGTGCAGCTGCAGCGGGTGTCCGGGTTCACGCCCGTCGCGGCCGGCTGCGCGCTGCTGCCGGTGACGATCATCATGCTGCTGCTCTCGGCGCGGATGGGGCGACTGGCCCAGCGGATCGGCCCCCGGCTGCCGATGACCGTCGGCCCGATCGTGGCCGGGCTCGGCCTGGCACTGCTTGTCCGGATCGGCGCCGACGCGTCGTACCTGACGGACGTACTGCCCGGGGTAGTCGTGTTCGCGCTCGGGCTGTCCGCGACGGTCGCGCCACTGACCGCGACCGTGCTCGCGGCGGCGCCACGACACCAGGTCGGGGTCGCCTCCGCGGTGAACAACGACGTCGCGCGCGCCGCCGGCCTACTCGCGGTCGCCGTCATGCCCGCCCTCGCCGGGATCACGCAGGACGCCTATGACGACCCGGCGCTGCTCTCGACCGGCTTTCACCACGCGGTGCTCATCTCCGCGGGGATGTGCGTGTTCGGCGGGCTGCTGTCTGCTCTGCTCATTGAGCATGAGCAGGCGGCACCGGAGGAGGCGGCCGAGGAGGACCCGACCGCGAACTGCTTCCACTGCCCGATGTCCGCCCCGAACGTCCGCGGCTGAATCCGCACGCCGCCCCACACACGAGTTGTCCGCCCTTCCGCACGCATGCGCGTGCCGACGGGCGGACAACTTCGGAAGCGTTCCCGACTTGTCCGCCCTCCAGTACGCGTACACGTACCGCAGGGCGGACAACTCGGTCAGGAGGGCACGGAGAGCGACAGCGCGAAGTCGTCGGCCGGGTCCGTCCACCACGCGGTGAGCCGCAGCCCGGCCGCGGCGAGTTCCGCCTCGACGCCGGTGCGGCGGAACTTGGCGGAGATCTCGGTCCGCAATTCCTCGCCGCGCGCGAAGTGCACGGACAGGCCGAGGGCCGCGACGCGCACCGTCTGGTCCTGCCGGGAGCGCAATCGCATCTCGATCCACTCCCGCTCCGCGTCCCAGCTTGCGACGTGATCGAACTCGTCGAGGTCGAAGTCGGCGCCGAGATCGCGGTTCAGGACGAGCAGCAGATTCTTGTTGAACGCCGCAGTGACCCCGGCCGCGTCGTCGTAGGCGTCGACCAGCCGCTCCGGCGCCTTGACGAGATCGGTGCCGAGCAGGAACGCGTCGCCCGGCGCGAGCGTCGCGCGCACGTCACGCAGGAACCCGGCACGCTGCTCCGGGTCGAGGTTGCCGATCGTCGAGCCGAGGAAGGCGAGCAGCCGGCGCCCGCCGTCCGGCAGCACATCGAGATGCTGTTCGAAGTCACCGACGACGGGCTCGACCAACAACCCCGGAAACTCGTTCGCGACCGCGGCGCTCGCGTCCTTGAGCACTGCGGGATCGACGTCGAACGGGACGAAGCGGCGCAGCGTGCCCGCCGAACGCAGCGCGGCCAGCAGCAGCCGGGTCTTCTCGGAGGTGCCGCTGCCCAGCTCGATCAGCGTCTCGGCGCCCGTCGAGGACGCGATATCGCCGGCCCGGGCGAGCAGCAGCGCCCGCTCGGTGCGCGTCGGGTAGTACTCCGGCAGCCGGGTGATCTCGTCGAACAGTTCGCTGCCGCGCGCGTCGTAGAAATACTTCGGCGGTAGCACCTTCGGAGTCGCGGTGAGGCCGGCTCGCACGTCCTCGGCCATCTGCTCCGCAAGCCCGCCGGGGTCGAGGTACACGTCCACTACATCAGCTCCAGGTCGGTGACGGAAACCGCCGTCGGGGTCACCTCGATGAGGTGGTGGTCGGGGACGTCCACCCAGCGCGGGTCGTCGTCCCACGGTTCGCTCGCGACGACGACGCCGTCCGGTTCGACGAGGTAGCTCAGCTCGTCGCCCCAGGTGACGCCCACCAGGCGAGCGCCGTCGGTCATCAGCACGGACAGGTACGCGTCCGGGTCGGCGGCTGCGACGCCGCGCAGGGTGTCGACGACGTTGGCCGGATCGGACGCGAAGATGTGCGCGGCGAGCAGCGCCGCGTCGCACAGCGACTCGGTTTCGAGCGTGAGCGGCAGTGCGGTGCGCGACACCCGGCCGTTGTGCGAGAGCAGCCACCGGCCGTCGGTGAACGGCGACGCAGCGGTCTCGTCCGGCGGCATGCCGACCGTCGCAGAGCGCACCGCGGCGAGCACCGCCCCGGAGGACAGCAGCGGCGCGATCGACGCGAACGACGCATCGCCCCACAGCGGACGGGACGAGCGCCAGCGATGCACCGAACCGTCGGTCCCGTACAGCCCGACGCCCCAGCCGTCGGCGTTCAGCAGGCCGCGCTTCTGCCGCCGCGGCGCGTAGGACTGGCGCAGCAACCCGCAGGGCGGCTCCAGCACGAGCGCGGCCACCGACCGCGGCGCACCGAGCCACCCGACGTGCCTACACATCCCAAGCCAATCGCAGGCCACAGAAGATCTGCCGGCGGATCGGCAGATCCCAGTTCCGGAACGACGGCCGGATCGCCGCGCCGCCGACCGCCCACGAGCCGCCGCGCAGCACCCGGTAGTCGCCGCCGAAGAACGGTGCGGAGTACTGCGCGTAGAGCATTGGCGTGAAGCCCGGCCACGGCTCGAAGCCGGACGACGTCCACTCCCACACGTCGCCGACCAACTGCTCGACGCCATAGGCCGAGGCGCCGTCGGGGTAGGCACCGACCTGCGCCGGACGCAGCGCCTCGCCGCCGAGGTTGGCGAGCGCGGGCTCGGGATCGGCGGTGCCCCAGGGCCAGCGGCGCCGCGCGTCCGCCGCCGGATCCCACGCGCAGGCCTTCTCCCACTCCTGCTCGGTGGGCAGTCGGGCGCCGGCCCATGCGGCGTACGCCTCGGCCTCGAAGAAGCAGACGTGCTGGACGGGCTCGTCGGGCGGGATGTCCTCGACCATTCCGAACCGGCGCCGCGACCCGTCCGCCGACCAGAACAGCGGCCGCTCCAGCTCGGCCGAGACCCGATGTTCCCAACCGCGCGCCGACCACCAACGCGGCCCGTCGTAGCCGCCGGCCTCGATGAAGGCCTGCCACTCGGCATTCGTCACCGGGAAGCGCGCGATCCGGAAGGCGGGCAGGTCTACGACATGCGCCGGCCGCTCGTTGTCGAGCGACCACGGTTCGTCGGTGCCGTCCACGCCGAGCACGAACGGGCCGGCCGGCACGAGGACGGAGTCGTGCGGAACGGCGCGGCCGGGGGGCGGGGGGCTGCCCGCGCCGAGCAGCGGCTCACCCGCGCGCAGCTGATGTGTGGCGAGTATCGTCTCGACGTGCTGCAACTCGTGCTGTTCCACCATGACGTAGGTGAACAGGTCGGCATCGCCCGTCTTTTCGAGGTTGTCGAAGATGCGGCCACGGACGTCCGCGATGAACGAACGGGCCTCGCGCGGCGTCAGCAGCGGCAGGGCCACCCGCTCCACGCGCGGATGCTCGAACGCGTCGTACAGCCGATCGATCTGTGCCGGCAACAGGCCCTGCGCCGCCGCGTTTCCGTGCCGCAGCAGCCAGAGATCCTCCTGCTGGCCGATGTGCGCGAGATCCCACACCAGCGGGCTCATCAGCGCGCTGTGCTGGGTCGTGAGCACCGGGTCGTCGAATCCGGTCAACTTCAGCGTGCGCAGCCGGGCGCGCTCCAGACCGCGCGCGGCAGCGTCAACAGACATTTGCTTCCTCCTCCAGGACGGCGAGCGGGCCGTCCTGCTCGATCCGCTCGCGCAACTCGTCGCCGGGCGAGCGTCTCCGCGTCACGAGCTCGGCATACGCGGCGACGTCGTCGCGCAGCGCCACGGGCACCCGGTCGGCGGCTGTCGCGACGCACGCCACCGCGGCCCGGTGCAGTGATTTGTCGCCCAGCCCGTCGCGGGCCGCGCGCTCCCAGGCATCGGCGACCGGCGCACATGCCTCGTCCGCGACGGCTGCCGCCGCCGGGTCGTCGGCCAGCGCGACGGTGAGCGCCGCGAGCGCCGGCCACCAGCGCTCGGGCACCGCGTCGAGGTAACGCAGTTCGATCCAGCCGCGCGGCCGGACGGGTGGGAACAGCGTCGTCAGGTGATAGTCGAGGTCGTCGAGCGTGGGACGGCGGATCAACTTCGCGTCGCCGGTGATCCAGGATGCGAACGACGCCCGCGACGGGACGGGCTCGGCTTCGCTGTCGTCGCGCACGAGCATGACCGGCGCCGCGAGCGCGTGATCGGCCCAGGCCTGCGCCGGGTCACCGGCCGCGAGCGGCGCGATGCGACCCTGGTCGATGCCGGCCCAGACCTGCTGCCGCATCGAGCGCCAGCCGGACGCATAGCGCGCCAGCATCGGCGAGGACGCCGACATGGCGAGTAGTACCGGCCCGATCCGGTGCAGGTGCGCCAGCCGCTCGGGCCAGCCGGCTGCCGGTCCGGCGTCCAGATTGATCTGAAGCGCCGCCGTGGAGGCCATCATCGCCCGCCCCGACCCCGCGCAGCCCACCGCGGTGAAGTGCTCCTGCATCGCGCCGTAGCGCCCCGTGCAATTGACGACGTCGACCGGACGTGCCGGGTCGGCGCCCATCGCCGCGCCCCCGAGGCCGTGCTCGCCCAGCGCCGCGCGGAGCGCGGTCACGTCGTGTTGCGAGTTGGCGATCGCCTCGCCGGCTGACGGAGCCGGCGGCGTGGAGAGTTCGAGTTGGCCACCCGGCTCAGCCGTGATCCGGCTGCCGCGCGGCATCGGCGGCAGCGCCTCGAGCAGTCGCAGGACCTCCCGCCAGCGCGGCCGCCGGGCCGGCTGCTCGAGGTCGACGAGATGCAATTCGACCTCGAGCCCGACCCGGCTGATCGGGCCGTCGGTCAGCGCCAGGTCGGCAACGTGCGCGTGCGCAGCATCGAGATCGGTGAGCGGCATGCCCGCGCGGGTACGCAAAAACGGTGACGTGCGAGCGGCCATTCCGCCCCCTCCAGGTCCGGACCGGTCGCAAATGCGACCGCGGGTCGGTGCGGGGGCGGCCCGCCGCAGGTGCCGCAGGCCGTCCTCACGTGACGTGCTTCAACGAGTCTTGCCCACCCCTCTGACAACGCAAACAGCCGTCGTTTGAGTTCAGCGACTCGTCATATGTCCGTCGCCGCCCGGCGCTGTGCGTTACACCCGGCGACGGAGCACGATGCGGCCATGCGGCTGTCGTTTCTCGCCCTGCTCATGGCGGTCTGGCTGAGCGCGGGCGCGCGGCCGGCCGGCGCGGCGCACCGGTCGGCGGCCACAGGCACGCCGATCCCGACGGTCGGGCCGCTGTTCTTCCCGAGCGTGGTCGGCATCGGCCCAACGCTGCGATTTCCGCACTATTGCTCGGCAAGCGTGGTCGACAGCCCGGGCGCCGATCTCGTCCTCACCGCGGCGCACTGCGTTTACGGCACCGGCCTGGGAATCGAGTTCGCGCCCGGGTATCACGACGGCGTCTCGCCGTTCGGCGTGTGGGCGGTGCGCCGGGTCTACCTCGACCCTGCGTGGTTGCACGGTCATGACCCGCAGCTCGATTTCGCCGTCCTGCAGCTCGCGCGGCACCACGGCGTCGGTGTCGAGCACGCCACCGGATCTGCGCCCGCGCTCGGGCGCGCGCCGGCCAGCGGCTCGTCCGTCACGGTCGCCGGCTACGTCGCGGGCTCGGGTGGCGCGCCGATCAGATGCACCGCGCCCGTCTACTACACCGACGGCTATCCCAGCTTCGACTGCGCCGGATTCGCGGACGGGACGAGCGGCGGGCCGTGGCTCGCCGGCGGTCGGCTCGTCGGCGTCATCGGCGGGCTGTACGACGGCGGGTGCACGCCGAACACCTCCTACAGCGCTGCATTCGGTGCGGACGTCGCCGCGCTGCTCACCCGTGCCGAAGCCGGCGGGCCGGGCGACGAGGCGCTGCTGCCGGGAGCGGACGGCTGTTGACGAGGCGGGTATCCACGGCCGGCCACTAGTCTCGCGGGGATGACGCAGACTGCCGCCGAGATCGCCGCCGCTGTGCGGTCCGGGGCGCTCACGGCTCGCAAGGCGGTCGAGGACGCGCTGGCTCGCATCGAGGCGGCCGACCCGCGCTTGAATGCTTTCCAGGTAGTCCGCGTGTTCGCGGCGCTGCACGAGGCCGACGAGGTGGATGCGCGCGGCGATCGGCAGACGCTGCCGTTGGCCGGCGTTCCGGTCGCGATCAAGGACAATGTGCCGGTCGCGGGCGAGCCGATGCGCGACGGCTCGACCGGCAGCGATCCGGCCCCGCAGCAGCGCGATCACGAGATCGTGCGCCGGATCCGGGCGGCCGGCGGCGTTGTCGTCGGGATCACCCGGGTGCCCGAGCTGTGCGTTTTCGGCACCACCGATTCGAAGTTCGGTATCACCCGCAACCCGTGGGACACCGCGCGCACGCCGGGCGGTTCCTCGGGCGGCTCGGCGGCAGCCGTCGCGTCCGGCACCGTCGCAATTGCGCACGGCAACGACGGGATGGGGTCGGTCCGCATCCCGTCGGCGTGCTGCGGGCTGGTCGGCATCAAGCCAGGGCTTGGCGTCGTCCCGTCCGAGATCGGCAACGGCTCGTGGTTCAAGATGTCGGAGAACGGCCCGCTGGCGACGACGGTCGGCGACGTAGCCCTGCTGCTGAGCGTGTTGGCCGATCGGCCCGAGCTGGCGACCGTCGCGCCGCCCACCGAATCACGCATCGCCGTGTCGACGCGGGTGCCGATGCTGGCGACCCCGCTCGACAAGCACTGGGCTGCCGCGGTGCGCGAAACGGCGGATCTGCTGCGCGGCGCGGGGCATGCGGTCACCGCCGCGGATCCGCCGTACGGCCAGGTTCTGCAACTGTCCGAGCTGACTCGCTGGATGGCCGGTACGGAGCTGGACGCGCAATTGCTCATCAACCGCGACGAGCTCGGGGCGAGCGTCCGGAGGCATGCGGCTGCGGGTCGGTTCCTGATGCGCTTGGGGCTGCCGCGCGAGCAGGGCCGGCGCCGCTGGCAGGAGCGCGCTGCGAAGTTCTTCGACGAGTGCGACGTCCTGATCACGCCGGCGCTCGCGCAGCCACCGATCGCGGCCAAGGCGTGGGCGCGGCGCGGCTGGCTGACGAACGTGTACGCCAACGCCCGCTATGCGCCGTTCGCGGCGCCGTGGAACGTCGCGGGCTGGCCGGCGATGAGTGTGCCCGCGGGCCTGGATCCGGCCGGGCTGCCGCTCGCTGTGCAGCTCGTCGCCCCGCCCGGCGGTGAATCGCGGCTGCTGATGCTTGCCGCGCAGCTCGAGCAATTGCGGCCATGGCCTCGCCTCGCGCCATTTGCTCTAGCACAATCGTGATCGTCCGGTTATTGCCTTGATACCGCCCATCGATCAAGATCAGCCGTGCTAGTTCTTCGCCTTGCCCTTCGCGCGCTCGCGTGGCGCTCTGCAGCCTCGCTGACCATCTTCGCCATCGCGCTGATCGGCATCGGCGCCGCCGCGGTCGGGCCGATCTACCTCCGCGCGGTGGATGAGCGAGTCCTGACCGAGCGGCTGATCCAGGCACCGGCGAACCAGCGCGACCTCCATCTGACCCAGCAGACCATCCCTTCGTCCTACGTCCTGGCGCGGCACGGCGACATCCATAAACTCGCCGCCGAAGCTACCGACCCGCGCTGGTTCGACCCGCCGGTGTACTCCGAGGATGCCCAGGTTTCCTACACGCACGACCGCGTCCACTACCTCGGCGAACTGGCCGCCGTGGACGGCCTCTGCGCGCACCTGAAAATCGTGTCCGGCAAGTGCCTCGCCCCGGGCGCGAAGGACGAGACGCTGATCAGCGCCCTGGCCGCCCGCACCGCGCACATCGGCGTCGGCGACACGATTCAGGCAGTGAGCGGTGGTGAGAGCCACCCGATCCGGCTGCGCATCGTCGGCGTCGTCACGAAGCGTCCGGCGAGCGGCACGTTCTGGAACACCTGGCACTACTTCAACGCGTTCCCGCCGCCGACCGACTCCGCCCCGGGGCGGCTGGACTCGTTCTTCGTCACGCACCAGACGCTCGCTGTGCGCGCCGATGCCGTCACTCAGACGCTTTCGGCGCAGCTGCGATTGCGGCCCGCCGCGGTGCACGTGGCCGACGTCGGTCCGCTGCGTGCGCACCTGCAGGAGGTCGTGGCCGCCGCCGCGAAGCTGCCGCCGCCGAATCCGGAGGTGGGCAGCCAGCTGCCCCAGGTCGTCGACGCGATGCAGAAGGAGATGTCGCTCTCCCGGAGCCTGATCATCCTGCCGACGGTGCAACTCGTCCTGCTCGCGATACTCGTCCTGTACGCAGTCGTGGCGGGCTCGGCGGCGGTGAAGGGGCCGGAACTCGCGTTGGCAAGACTGCGCGGCCGCCGTCCACGCAGCGTGCTGATGCAAGGGCTGGCCGAGCCGGTCGTCCTGGTGTTGCTGGCCGCGCCGGCGGCAACCGCGTTGGCCTGGCTGGTGGTCCGGCTGTTCGCCGACCGGCTGCTCGGCCGGAACGTCGAAGTGTTGTTCCCGCTGTCGGCAGTGGCCGCCGCGGGCGCGGCGGCGCTGGGCGCGATCGGGGCCGCCGCGGTGGCCGCGCGCCGGATCACCGGATCGCCGGTCGGCGCGTTGCTGCGCCGCGGCACGGAACGCACCGGCTCCTCCGTCGGCCTCGCGATCGCCGACGCCGCTGCGGTCGTGCTCGCGCTGGCCGGGTTGGTCGAACTGCTCGCCGGCGGCGTGCTGCAATCGGGCGACACCGATCCGCTGTCGGCGCTGGCCCCGACCCTGCTCGCCATCGCCGCGGCGATCGTCGCGCTGCGGCTCCTGCCGGCCGCGGGGGCAGTCTTCGTGCGGTGGACGCGCGACTCGCGGCGGCTGGCGGCGTTCCTCGCGGTGCGGCAGATCGTGCGGCGTCCCGCGAGCGCCCGCAGCCTGCTGCTCATCGCGGTCGCGCTCGCGCTCGCGACCTTCGCAGTGGCCAACTGGTCGGTGGCCGGGACGAACCGTGACGTCCGCGCCCTCAACCAGACCGGTGCGGAAACGGTGCTCTCGGTACAACCGAGCGACAAGGTGTACGACCTGCGCACGGCGGTCGACCGTGCCGACCCTTCCGGGCATGCCATGGCCGCCGCTCTGGTCGACGTCGGGAACTCCACGCCGTTGCTCGCGGTCGACACCGCGCGCTTCACCGGCGTCGCCACGTGGCGGTCGAACTACTCGGCCACGTCGCTGCCCACGCTGCTCCAGACGCTCGTCCCGCGCCAGTCGCCGCCGCCGCTGGCGTTCAGCGGACAGGCGTTGCGGCTGTCGGTCGACCTCGTCGAGGCACCGTCCACGCGCGTGAACCTGACCGTCTACGTGACGGGTGCCGACCACCTCCAGACCGGCTACGACCTCGGTGCGGTGCAGCCCGGACAGAACAGCTACACCGCCAGGCTGGCCCCGGTGTGCGGCACCCGCTGCCGGATCACCGGGATCTCGATGCTCCCCGGCGTCGCGGGGAACCGGGTCGTCGGGACGCAGAGTCCCGTGCGGACCCGGGCGAATCTGACGGCCGACGTGCTGAAGGACGGCCAGTGGCGCACCGTGCCCGGCTTCGATCGCGCCGCGAGCTGGCGCAACGGCGGCGAGGGGACTGTGCGACTCCAGGACGGGCTGTCCGTCTCCCTGGCGCAGCAGTCGCTCTCGGCACCGTCGCCACGCCTGGAGGCGGCGCACGCGCCGTCGCACCTGCCGGCCGTGCTCGCCTCCGGCACCGCCTCGACCTATCCCGGCAGCACGGCGAGCAGTGTGGAGCTGTTCGGTCTGGACGGGCGCCCGCAATTGCTCAACGGCGTGCTGGAGTCGACGACGCTGCCACAGGTCGACCGGTACGGCGCGATGATCGATTTCGGACTCGCACTGGAAAGCATGACCAACATTCCCGGGCGCTCGACGCAGTTCCAGGTCTGGGTGGCGCCCGGAGCACCGGCCGACCTCGTGGCCCGGCTGGCTCGGCAGGGCGTCAAGGTAACGGGCGTGCGTCACGCGTCGACCTATCGCGACGGCCTCGATCACTCCGGCCCGGCTTATGCCGACGGGTTGTTCCTGGTCGCGGCGGGCGCGGCCGCGCTGCTGTCGGTCGGTGCTGCGCTGCTCAGCGGCGGGATCACCGCGCGCCGGCGCGGCTACGAATTCGCAGCCCTCGCCGCGGTCGGTGTGCCGAGCCGCACCTTGCGCCGTGCGACTGCGGCCGAGCAGGGCGTGCTGATCGGAGTGGGCGTCGTGGTCGGAGTCGCGGCCGGTATCGGCGGGTCGGCGCTCGCACTGCCCAGCACCCCGTTCTTCGTCAACGAGGACATCGGACCGCCGGCCCAACACGCGCTGCCCTGGGGGTTGCTCGGCCTGCTGGTCGCCGCCGTCGCAGTCGTCTTCCTCGTCACCTCGCTTTTCGTGGGCCGGCTGGTCGCGCGGCAGGCGGACCCCATCCGGCTCCGGGAGGCACAACAATGAGCGGAGGGCGGTCGCGATGACGGCTGGACTGACGAGCAGCGCAGGCGCGAGGGACGAGCGCCGAGCAGCGCAGGAGGGAAGCCGTCATCTCCAGCGGCCGGCCGGAGCGAACGAGGCACAGCAATGAGTAAAGGGGTGGACGTCCGCTGCGAAGGTGTCGTGCACATCTACCCGGCGACGGGCAAGGACATGGGCGACGTGGTCGCGCTGCGCGGCGTGGATCTGGAGGTCGACGCCGGCGAATTCGTCTCGCTGCTCGGCCCGTCCGGATCCGGTAAGTCGACGGTGCTCGGGCTGCTCGCCGGCGTGCTGCGCCCGTCCGCCGGGCGGGTGCTGATCGGCAGCCACGACCTCGGCCGGATGCCACCGCGGGCGCTCGGCCGGATGCGTGGCTCGCTGGTCGGGACGGTGCTGCAGAACCCGTCGCGCAACCTGCTGCCGTACGCGACGGTGCGGCAGAACGTCGCGCTCGGCGCGCCGCCGCGAGCACCGCGCCACCGACCCGACGATTTGCTCGAGCAGCTCGGGCTGGCCAGCCTCGCGACACGCGTCGCGGGACGCCTGTCCGGCGGCGAGCAGCAGCGCGTCGCGATCGCGGCAGCCGCCTGCTCAGGGGCGCCGCTGCTGCTGGCCGATGAGCCCACCAGCCAGCTGGACGCGGTCGGACGCGGCGAGGTTGTCGACCTGCTGCTTCAGGTCAACCGCGAGCTCGGCGCCACTGTCGTCCTGGTGACGCACGACCCGCACGTCGCGGAACGCTCCATGCGCACCGTGACGATCAGGGACGGCCGGGTCGGAGCCGAAGGTCGGCACGGCCGCGAGTTCGCGGTGGTCGGGCGGGACGGCGCGATACAGCTTCCGCCGGACGTGCTCGAGCACTTCCCGCCCGGGACGCTGTTGGAGGTCAGCACGGACCCGGACGGGATCTCGCTGCTGCGCCGGACGGAGGAGACGCCGTGATGCTCGCCGGTACCGGACTTCGCTATGAGGTGGCCGGGCGAACCGTGCTCGACGCGGTCGACGTGCAGGCCGGCGCCGGGCGCCTGCTAGCCGTGTGCGGCCCGTCGGGCGCGGGCAAGTCGTCGCTGCTCGCACTGCTCGGCGGATTGCTCGCACCGTCGGCCGGCTCGGTTTCCTTGGCCGGCGGCCCGGTGCGAGTGGGCGACGCGGCGGTGCGCCGCCGGATCGCGATCGTGCTGCAGGGTTACGGGCTGGCGACCGCGCTCACCGCGCGCGAGAACGTCGCGATCGTCCTGCAGACGCGCGGGCGCTCCCGCGAGGAGGTGCGGGATCGCAGCGCGGCGGCGCTCGACGCAGTTGGGCTGACCGAGGTCGCCGACCATCTGATCGAGGACATGTCCGGCGGGCAGCAACAGCGGGTCGCAGTGGCGCGTGCACTTGCCGCAGCTCCTGAGGTGTTGCTCGCGGACGAACCAACCTCCGAGCTCGACGCCGAGAACCGCGAGCGCGTCATCGACCGACTGGCCGAGCTGGCGCGGGCGGGCTCGATCATCGTGATCGCCTCGCACGACCCCGACGTGGTGGAGCGCTGCGACGACGTGCTCGAGCTCGACGCCGGCAAGGTCGTCGCCGCCTAGAGCTGGCTCTCCTCGCCATCGCCCACGATGTACACCCGAACGTCTGCGTCCACGCGCTGCTCGGCGAGATGGTGGCGCAGCAACTTCAGAATCCGGTCATGGACGACGCGGTGCGTGGTGCGTGGCGCCAGTGAGCCGACGAGGCTGCCAAGCCGGCTGTGGGTGCCGGCCACCTCGATCGCGTTCCGGATCTCGATGGTGATCACCCGGCGCTGACCGGGTACCGGCAGCGACGCGGCAAGTGGCGCATCCGGCGGAGCCGGCTCGACCGGCCGGAGCAGATACCAGGCGAACGCGCCGAGCGTGACGAGGTTCGTCACGATCAGGACGATCAGCAGGGCTGTCACGCGCGCTCAGCGGAAGGACGCGGCGTCGGTGTGCCCGGCGCGCGCCGCGATCACGCCGGCCTGGAATCGGCTCGTCGCACCGACCTGGGTCATGTAGTCGGCGATGTGTCGGCGGCAGGTGCGCACCGAGATCGACAGGCGTCGTGAGATCGCCTCGTCCTTCTCGCCCTCGGCCATCAGTCGCAGGATCGCTGCCCGGGTCTGGTCGATCTCGGTGTCGTCGTGGTGCGGCTCGTCGATGACATCCTCCAGCGGTTCGGCCTCTGCCCACAGCTGCTCGAACGTCGCAACCACCCACGCGATCACGTTGGGCTCGCGGACGACGGCGAGCCCGGGCCGCCCCGGCTCATCGGTCGGTACGGGAAGCAGCGCGACGTTGCGGTCGTAAACCAGGCTGCGTCCGGGTACCGACGCGGCGACGCGCACCCGCGCGCCAAGTGCGGTGAAGTCCTTGAGGTACGCACGCGTCGGGCGGTCACGCAGCGCCGTGAACTGGTAGAGCGAGCGCATCCTGATCCCGCGTCGCGCCGCGTAGGTGTTGGCGAGCCGGGTGCGACCGTCGATGCGCGATGTCGGGAGTCGTCCTGGAGCTACCGACAGGATTTCGCGCTCGCACGAGTCGGTGCAGTGCATGAGGACGTTCATGATCTGCGCCGGCTCGGAGACGACGTCAACCGTCGAGTCGTTCGCGTGCGCGCTCAGTGCTGCGTTCCAGTCTGGGACGAGGCGTCTGATGGCATCTCGCCGCTGCTCGAGGGCGGCTCGCCGCGCGCCGAGCTCGAGGTCCTCCGCGCCGAGCACGGTGGCTTCGGCGAGCATCGGACTCACCGCGATGAGCGTGTCGCGCTCGCCCTGCCGCAGCAGTCCCATCTCGGCAAGTCGCGCGACACTTTTGTCGAGATCGTCCGGAGTTGACCCCAATAGTTGCGCGAGGTTGGCAACCGTTTGCTCTGAGGACGCCAGCACAGCGCGATACAATGCGACGTCAACCTCGACCAGTTCGCCGAATTCGCCCACGTTCGCCTGCCGTAGTTTGATGCCAGGCAGCTAGCTGCCAGTCCTCCGGGGTTGGTGGAGAGCATGACCCGGGACAATCCTATGGGGTGAGCGCCGGTTTCCGCGGAGTGCTGTCGCGCTATGCGCCGTAGAACCCCGTGGGCGGGTGCTTCGGGTACGGACGAAAGGTACATAATGCGCTGGATCAGCTGGCGGCGAGCGCTTGCCGTGATCGCGCTGCTCGTAGGGTTCGGAGTTAGCGCGAGCACCGTGCCGGCCTCGGCCGATACTGGCAATGGCACGGGCACCAGCACCGTAAGCAGCACGCAAGACCAATGGTGGTAAGCCCCTGAACTAACGTTGCGGCTGTAGTCCTGGCAGCCGCAACGACCAAAAGAGCGGTCCCGCTCCCCGCTCTCCGCACCGGAGTTCCAGTGCGGCGAGCCTTGGGGAGCGGGACCGTCTAATTTCCCCCCGAGCCTCGCGCTCCGCACTGCCGGAGCGCTCTGCAAGGATCGGGCGCGTGGCGCAGCTCGAGGGTCTCAGCCATGTGCATCGCGGCAAGGTCCGCGACCTGTATCGGACCGACGACGGCCGGCTGGTCATGGTGGCCAGCGACCGGATCTCGGCGTACGACTACGTGCTCGCCACCGCAATCCCCGACAAGGGGCGGATCCTCACTGCGATGACGGTGTGGTGGTTCGGCCAGTTGGACGTCCCGAACCACATGATCAGCGTCGACGACCCGGTATTCCCGCCGGATTGGACCGGCCGGGCCATGGTCTGCACCGAGCTGGACATGGTGCCGGTCGAGGCGGTCGCCCGCGGTTACCTCACCGGGTCCGGCCTGCTCGACTACCGGGCGACGGGCGAGGTGTGCGGTGTCGCACTGCCCCACGGGCTCGTCGACGGCGACGAACTGCCCGAGCCCATCTTCACGCCTGCGACGAAGGCCGCCCTCGGCGAGCACGACGAGAACGTGTCCTACGCAGCCGTGGCCAACACCGTGGGCGACGAGACCGCAGCCGAGCTCCGCGACCTGACGCTGCGCATCTACAAGCAGGCCGCCGAGCTCACCCGCAGCCGCGGCATCATTCTGGCCGACACCAAGTTCGAGTTCGGCCGCGATCCGGCCACCGATCAACTCGTCCTCGCCGACGAGGTGCTCACCCCGGACTCGTCGCGATTCTGGCCCGCCGACGAATGGCAACCGGGCCGGGCGCAGCCGAGCTTCGACAAGCAGTACGTCCGCGACTGGCTGACCTCCGCGGCGTCCGGCTGGGATCGCAGATCCGGCACCGAGCCCCCACCGCTGCCGGACGACGTCGTCGCCGCGACGCGCGAGCGGTATCTCGAGGCGTACGAACGGCTCACCGGGCTGCGCTTTGCCGACTGGCCGGGCTGAGGGCGCGCAGTTTCACTAGGCTGAGCGCAATGCAGCCGTAGGAGGAAACCGTGGCCCGCGTGGTCGTCGACGTCGTGCTCAAGCCGGAGATCCTCGACCCCCAAGGTCAGGCCATCGTCGGCGCGCTCGGCCGGCTCGGCATCACCGGCGTCAATGACGTGCGCCAGGGCAAACACTTCGAGTTGGACGTCGAGGATTCGGTGGACGACGCGACGCTGGCCCGGCTCGCCGACACGCTGCTCGCCAACCCCGTTATCGAGACCTTCTCAATCCGTCGAACCTGACGTCTTGCGGACGCTACGTGCCGGTAGCCTGAAGCGGTGCCACTGCGGATCGGCGTCGTCACTTTCCCGGGCAGCCTCGACGACAGGGACGCGGCACGCGCGGTCCGGGTGTCCGGCGCCGAGGCGGTGCCGCTCTGGCACGCCGACCCGGTACTCCCCGACGTGGACGCGGTCATCCTGCCCGGCGGATTTTCCTACGGCGACTACCTGCGCTGCGGCGCGATCGCGCGGTTCGCGCCCGTCATGCGTTCGATCATTCCGGCTGCCCGCCGCGGGCTGCCCGTCCTCGGCATCTGCAACGGCTTCCAGGTGCTGTGCGAGGCGCATCTGCTGCCCGGCGCGCTCGTCCGCAACGACCGCCGCAGGTTCGTCTGCCGCGACCAGTTGCTGCGCGTGCAGAACGCCTCGACGCCGTGGACGGCGAGCTACTACCTCGAGCAGGAAATCGTCATCCCGATCAAGAACGGCGAGGGCGGCTACGTCGCCGACAAGCGCACCCTCGACGAGCTCGAGGGCAACGGGCGGGTCGTCGTCCGCTACGCCGGCGGCAATCCGAACGGCAGCTACCGCGACATCGCCGGCATCTGCAACGAGGCCGGCAACGTCGTCGGACTGATGCCGCACCCTGAGCACGCTGTCGACGCGCTGACCGGCCCCGGCACCGATGGCCTCGGCTTCTTCACGTCACTGCTGCGCGTCGAGGTGAGGGCATGAGGGTCGACACCGTCGAGACGGCGGAGCAGACCCCGGAACACCCGCAGCCCTACAAGGAACTCGGCCTCAACGACGCCGAGTACGCCCGCGTCCGCAACATCCTGCTGCGCCGTCCCACCAACTCCGAGCTTGCCATCTACTCGGTGATGTGGAGCGAGCACTGCTCGTACAAGTCGTCCAAGATCCATCTCAAACAGTTCGGCGAGAAGGCGCCCGAGACGGACGCGCTACTGGTCGGCATCGGTGAGAACGCGGGCGTCGTCGACGTCGGAAACGGCTGGGCGGTCACGTTCAAGATCGAGTCCCACAACCACCCGTCGTACGTCGAGCCTTACCAGGGTGCGGCCACCGGCGTCGGTGGCATCGTCCGCGACATCCTCACCATGGGCGCGCGTCCGGTTGCCGTGATGGACAGTCTGCGCTTCGGCCCGATCAACGCCGCGGACACCGCCCGGGTGCTGCCCGGCGTGGTAGCCGGTATCGGTGGCTACGGCAACTGCCTCGGCCTGCCGAACATCGGCGGCGAGGTGTACTTCGACGAGTCCTACGTCGGCAATCCGCTCGTCAACGCGCTGTGCGTCGGCGTCATGCGCACCGATGGCATCAAGCTCGCGAAGGCCGACGGCCCGGGTAACCACGTCGTGCTGTTCGGCGCGCGCACGGGTGGCGACGGGATCGGCGGCGCATCGGTGCTCGCCAGCGCGACCTTCGAGTCGGCCGGCGAGACGAAGCGGCCCAGCGTGCAGGTCGGCGATCCGTTCGCCGAGAAGGTGCTCATCGAATGCTGTCTCGAGATCTTCGCGGCCGACCTCGTCGTCGGCATGCAGGATCTCGGCGCTGCCGGCATCTCCTGCGCGACGACGGAGCTGGCCGCGGCCGGCACCGGCGGCATGGACGTGGCGCTCGATCGCGTCCCGCTCCGCGACCCGACGCTCACCCCGGAAGAGATTCTGATGAGCGAGTCGCAGGAACGCATGATGGCTGTCGTCACGCCGGACAAGCTCGAGGACTTCTTGGCCGTGTGCCGGAAGTGGGAGGTCCTGGCCACGGTCATCGGTACCGTCACCGACACCGGACGGCTGCGCATGACGTGGCGCGGCGAGCTGATCGTCGACCTGCCGCCGGGTAGCGCCGCCGACGACGGACCGGTCTACCGGCGGCCGATCGAGCGGCCGCTGGACCAGGACGCGGTCGTCCAGGTGGACGGGCGCGGGCTGCCGCGGCCACGCAGCGGCGACGAACTGCGCAACCTGCTGCTGCGGCTGGTCGCCTCGCCGAATCTCGCGGACAAGTCCTGGGTCACGGACCAGTACGACCGCTACGTCATGGGCAACACCGTGCTCGCGCAGCCCGCCGACGCCGGGATGATCCGGCTCGACGAGACGACCTACCGCGGCGTAGCGATCTCGGTGGACGGCAACGGCCGATACACCCGGCTCGACCCGTACGCCGGCGCGCAGCTCGCGCTAGCCGAGGCGTATCGCAACGTGGCTGCGAGCGGTGCGCGGCCGCTGGCCGTCACCAACTGCCTCAACTTCGGCTCGCCCGAGGATCCGGGAGTCATGTGGCAGTTCGCCGACGCGGCGCGTGGGCTGGCCGACGGCTGCCGCGCGCTCGGCACGCCGGTCACCGGCGGCAACGTCAGCTTCTACAACCAGACGGGTTCGACCGCGATCCTCCCGACCGTAGTGGTCGGCGTCCTGGGTGTGATGGACGACGTCCGGCAGCACATTACGCACACCTTTCACACCGACCGCGCGCCGATCTACCTGCTCGGCGACACGCGCGACGAATTCGGTGGCTCGGAGTGGCACGCGATCCACGGCTTCCTCGGCGGCAGGCCACCCAGCGTCGACCTGGCGCGCGAGAAGCTGCTCGCCGGCGTGCTGATCGACGCCGGCCGGCGCGGGCTGATCGACTCCGCGCACGACCTCGCGGAAGGGGGTCTGGCGCAGGCATTGGTCGAGTCCTGCCTGCACGGCATGGTCGGCGCGCGTATCGCGTTGCCGCCCGGTGCCAACCCGTTCGTCGCCTTGTTCAGCGAATCGACCGGCCGCGCGATCGTCACGGTGCGGCGCGGCGCGGACGCCGACTTCACCGGGCTGTGCGCCACGCGCGGCGTGCCCTGCTGGCGGCTGGGCGCCGTCGACCTGCTGGCCTCCGATCTCGAGGTCGAAGGGTTGTTCCGGGCGTCGCTGCGCGAGCTGCGGTCTGCGTGGAGCTCGACACTGCCCGCCCGCTTCGAGCGATGACGCAGTGGCTGGCCGCCGAGCGGCAGGCGTATGCGGCACAGTGCAGCGAGTTGGCCGACTGGCTGGCGGGGCTCGGCGCGGACGAGTTCACCCGCCCGTCGGTGCTGTCCGGGTGGGACCTGCGGACGCTGCTCGGCCACGTCGTCGGCAGCAAGGAGGGCATCGACGTCTGGCTCGCCACCCGCTCGCCCGAGCGGCCGCTGCCGATGGCTGTGTATGTGCAGGCGTACGGGCCGGCGGCCGACGAGATCTCGGCGCAGAGCATCGAGATCACCGGCGACAGCACGCCGGCCCGGCTGCTCACGCGATTGCGCGCACCGCAGCGCGGCGGCCGCGACGTCGCCGACAACGCCGTCATCAACGGGCCGCGTGGACCGATCAGCGCAGTCGACTTCGTCCGCACCCGGGTGCTGGATCTCGTGGTCCACTGCGACGACTTCACGCGCTCGCTGCCCGAGCGCGATCCGGCGCCGTTGCACCGGGCGGCACTGGCCACGACGACGCGCACGCTGGCCGAGATGCTCGCCACCCGGTCGCCGGGGCGCTCGGTCGAGGTGCGGGTGCCGCCGTTCGTCGCCGTGCAGGCGATCGAAGGGCCGCGGCACACCCGCGGCACGCCGCCCAACGTCGTCGAGACCGATCCCGTCACCTGGCTGCGCCTCGCGACGGGCCGGACGAAGTTCGCAGACGCGGTTTCCAGCGGCGCCGTGCGGGCCAGCGGCACGCGCGCCGACCTCAGCGCCCACCTCCCGGTGCTGCGCTGACCGGCCCGTAGAATCGAAGACGTGGCGCGAGCTGACGGAAAGCTGAACCACCACATTTCCCACGACGACCCTCGACCGCAGGACGCCTGCGGGGTCTTTGGCGTGTGGGCGCCCGGGGAGCAGGTCGCCAAGCTCACCTACTACGGCCTCTACGCACTGCAACATCGCGGGCAGGAGGCCGCCGGCATCGCGGTGAGCGATGGCAGCTCGCTGGTCGTGTTCAAGGACCTCGGCCTGGTCAGCCAGGTCTTCGACGAGGGGACTCTCAACACGCTGCAGGGCCACATCGCGATCGGCCACACCCGCTACTCGACGACCGGTTCGACCACGTGGGAGAACGCGCAACCGAGCTTCCGCACCACGCCGGCCGGCACCGGGATCGCGCTGGGGCACAACGGCAACCTCGTCAACACCGCCGACCTGGCGGAGGAGGCGCGCGCGGCCGGCATCCGCAGTGCGATCGGCGCGACCACCGATTCCGAACTGCTCACCGCATTGCTCGCGGCCCGCCCGGACGTCAGCGTCGAGCAGGCCGCGATGGAGGTGCTGCCCAAGCTGCGCGGCGCCTTCTCGCTCACCTTCATGGACGAGCACACCCTCTACGCCGCCCGCGATGCGCAGGGCGTGCGCCCGATCGTCCTGGGCCGGCTCGAACGCGGCTGGGTCGTGACGTCCGAGTCCGCGGCACTCGACATCGTCGGGGCCAGCTTCGTGCGCGAGATCGAGCCGGGCGAACTCATCGCGATCGACGAGGACGGGCTGCGTTCGCAGCACTTCGCGGCTGCCGAGCCGAAAGGCTGCGTGTTCGAGTACATCTACCTGGCGCGCCCCGACACCACGATCGCCGGCCGCAGCGTCCACTCTGCGCGCGTCGAGCTGGGTCGCCGGCTGGCCCGCGAGCACCCCGCCGAGGCCGACCTCGTCATTCCGGTGCCCGAGTCCGGCACACCCGCGGCGATCGGCTACGCCGAGGCATCCGGCATCCCGTACGGCGTCGGGCTCGTCAAGAACTCCTACGTCGGACGCACGTTCATCCAGCCGTCGCAGACGATCCGCCAGCTCGGCATCCGGCTCAAGCTGAACCCACTGCGCGACGTCATCCGCGGCAAGCGGCTGGTCGTCGTCGACGACACCATCGTGCGCGGCAACACGCAGCGGGCGCTGGTGCGCATGCTGCGCGAGGCCGGCGCCGTCGAGGTGCACGTGCGCATCTCGGCCCCACCAGTGAAGTGGCCGTGCTTCTACGGCATCGACTTCGCCTCCAAGGCCGAGCTCGTCGCCAATGGCTTGGACGACGAGGGCATCCGCGCCTCCATTGGCGCCGACTCGCTCGGCTACGTGTCGCTGGAGAGCATGATCGCGGCGACCGAGCAGCCGAAGACCCGGCTGTGCCGGGCGTGCTTCGACGGCGAGTACCCGATCCCGCTGCCGGCGGTGATCGGCAAGCACGTTCTGGAGGGCATCGAGCGCTCCGTCCAGCTCACCGGGCGTGAGCCCGAACGCGCCCCGTCCTACGCGGCCGAGGACGCGCTCTCCCGGCCGTGACCGGCTCCTACGCCCAGGCGGGCGTCGACATCGCAGCAGGGGAGCGGGCGGTCGAGCTCATGAAGGCCGCGGTCAAACGGACGGATCGCCCGGAGACCCGCGGCGGCCTCGGTGGCTTCGCCGGTCTGTTCCAGCTCGATCTCGCGAAGTACCCGCAGCCGGTGCTCGCCAGCTCGACGGACGGCGTCGGCACCAAGCTCGCGATCGCGCAGGCGCTGGATCGGCACGACACCGTGGGCATCGACCTCGTCGCGATGGTCGTCGACGACCTCGTCGTGGTGGGCGCCGAGCCGCTGTTCCTCACCGACTACATCGCCACCGGCAAGGTGGTGCCGGAGACGATCGCGGCGATCGTCTCCGGCGTCGCGGAGGGCTGCGTGCAGGCTGGCTGCGCGCTCGTGGGCGGCGAGACGGCCGAGCACCCGGGCGTCATGCGCCCGGATGAATACGACATTTCCGGCACCGGCATCGGGGTGGTGAACGCCGACGCGCTGCTGGGGGCCGAGCGGGTTCGGCCGGGTGACGTGCTGGTGGCCATGGGCTCGTCCGGGCTGCACTCCAACGGTTACTCGCTGGTTCGGCAGCTGCTGCGAGACGTCCCGCTCGACACCAGGCCGGAGTTGCTCGGCGGGCGCACGCTCGGCGACGAACTGCTCGTCCCGACCCGCATCTACGCGCTCGACTGCCTGGCCCTGGCCGCGCAGTGTGGGGCTCACGCGTTCGCCCATGTCACCGGTGGCGGGCTGGCCGGCAATCTGGTCCGGGTGCTGCCGGCCGGTGTGACCGCGGTGGTCGACCGGGCCGGCTGGACGCCGCAGCCGATCTTCGAACTGATCCGCGCGGCGGGCGATATCGCGCGCGCGGACATGGAGCTGACCTTCAATCTGGGCGTCGGCATGGTGGCGGTGCTCCCGGCTGCGCGCCTGACCGATGCGTTGACGCTGCTCGCCGAACGCGGCGTGCCGGCTTGGCAGCTGGGCGAGTTGCATGCATCGGCGGCCGATACCGGGGTCGAAATGATCTCCAACTACGCCGGCGAGGCCGCGAACTGGTGTTAGCGTGACGCCTGTGTCGGCAAAACCCTGGCACGGAATAACCGGATTACGTGAGGTAATTGCTGGGCACGGAACGTGCCCAGCGGGCCGTCCGGAGCACAAGTCCCCCGAAAAGTAAAGGGTCTAGCGGTCCGTCCCGGTCCAGTCTTCGTACTCTTCTTCCAGGGACTCCGCCTCGTCGCGCGAGTTCTCACCCCGACCCGAGTCGGAGGAACCGAGTTCGCGCTGCAGCGCGTCGAGATCGGTGAAATGCGTGTTGTACTTCAGCTCTCGGGCCACCTTTTGCTGCTTGGCCTTCGCACGGCCGCGCCCCATGGCTCGACCCCCTCGCTCGCGCGCTCATCCGGCGGGGACTGTGTGACTCGAGGGTCCGCTTCCGCGCCGGGAATCTTGTCATGTCGTGCGCCAAGCGTACTCCGGGCGCGTGAACACCTGCACATGGGCGAAGCATGTCCGGAAGTGTCCAGAATCGTCCGTTATAAACCACGGGAAAAACGGGACAGGGGGGACTCCCCTGGCACAGAGTGGACAGTTGCGCGCGCAGCTATGGGCACTGCACTTCACGTTATGCATACTTAGCGTCGTTCACGTGGAACAGGACTCCACGTGATGATTCTGTAGAAGGGCGGCACCAATGACGACGACGGTTCGCCATCGTCCGGAGACCGAGGCTCTCCTCACCCCATCTGAGGTCGCGACGCTGTTCCGCGTCGACCCGAAGACGGTCACCCGGTGGGCCAAGGCCGGCAAGCTCACCTCGATCCGCACCCTCGGCGGGCACCGCCGGTACCGCGAGTCCGAGGTCCGGTCACTGCTCGACGGCAACACTGCCGCGGTCGACGGCTAGGAGCAACAGCCAAAACAACATCGCCGCCTGCGATCTCGGGAGGGTTCGCAGGCGGCTTTGTTTTGCGCCGAACGGCCCTGTCGGGAGTGACCCGGGCGACCTACCCTGGCCTGGGTGATGGCACTTTCTTACGCCTCCGGTACCTCCTCCAAGCCGCTGCTCGGCGAAACGATCGACGCGAATCTGCGCGTGGCCGTGGCGCGCTTCGGCGAGCGGGAAGCACTCGTCGACGTGCCGAGCGGCCGGCGCTACACCTATCGCGAACTCGATGCGGCGGTCGACGAGCTGGCTCGCGCGCTGCTCGCCCGCGGTATCGCAAAGGGCGACCGCGTCGGGATCTGGGCGCCGAACTGCGTCGAATGGTTCCTCGTGCAGTACGCCACTGCGCGCCTGGGCGCCATCCTCGTCAACATCAACCCGGCCTACCGCACCCACGAGCTCGAGTACGTCCTCCAACAGGCGGCGATCGGCACCCTCGTCTGTGCGCCGTCGTTCAAGACCAGCGACTACCGCGCGATGGTCGACGAGGTGCGGCCGCGGCTGACCGCCTTGCGCGACGTGATCTTCATCGGCGATCCCTCGTGGGACGACCTCCTTGCCGGCGCGTCATCGGTCTCCAGCGCCGCCGTCGCCGAGCGGGCCGCGCGGCAGTCCTTCGACGACCCGATCAACATCCAGTACACCTCGGGCACGACCGGCTTCCCGAAGGGCGCGACGCTCAGCCACCACAACATCCTCAACAACGGCTACTTCGTGGGCGAGGGGATGAGCTACACCGAGGCCGACCGCATCTGCGTGCCCGTCCCCTTCTACCACTGCTTCGGCATGGTGATGGGCAATCTCGGCGCCACCTCGCACGGCGCCTGCATCGTCATCCCGGCGCCCGCCTTCGACCCGGCCGCGACGTTGCGCGCCGTCCAGGACGAGCGATGCACGTCGCTCTACGGCGTCCCGACGATGTTCATCGCCGAGTTGTCGTTGCCCGACTTCGCGAGCTACGACCTGACCTCGCTGCGCACCGGCTGCATGGCGGGCTCGCCCTGCCCGGTGGAGGTGATGAAGCGGGTGATCACCGAGATGCACATGGCGGAAGTCACCATCTGCTACGGCATGACCGAGACCTCCCCGGTGTCGACGCAGACCCGCAAGGACGACTCGCTCGATCGCCGCACCGGCACCGTCGGACGCGTCCATCCGCACGTCGAGGTCATGGTGGTCGATCCGGAGACGCGCCTGCCGGTGCCGTGTGGCGAGACCGGCGAGCTGTGCACCCGTGGCTACTCGGTGATGGTCGGCTACTGGGACGAGCCGGAGAAGACGGCCGAGGTGCTGCACAACGGCTGGATGCACACCGGCGATCTCGCAACGATGGACACGGAGGGCTACCTCAACATCGTCGGCCGGATCAAGGACATGGTCATCCGCGGCGGCGAGAACGTGTATCCGCGCGAGATCGAGGAGTTCCTCTACACGCATCCGGACATCGTCGACGCGCAGGTGATCGGCGTTCCGGATGAGAAGTACGGCGAGGAGCTGATGGCGTGGGTGCGGCTGCGCGAGGGTGCCGAACCACTCACCTCGGAGGCGCTGCGCACGTTCTGCACCGACAAGCTCGCGCACTACAAGATCCCGCGCTACATCCAGATCGTCGACGAGTTCCCGATGACGGTGACGGGCAAGGTCCGCAAGGTGCAGATGCGCGCCGAGTCGATCGACCTGCTCGGCTTGCAGGACGTCGCCGCCGCCAAGCACGCGTAGGTTAGTTGCGCTGAACAACTAGTTGCGCACGTCAAGTAATATCGGACGCGAAATGACAAAGCTGACCGAGCCGCCGCGTGCCGAGGTCGCTGAAGTCGCGGACAACGTCATCGCCTTGCTGCGCTCGTCCAGCCGGGCCCGGGCACGTCTGCTCGCAGCGGCCGCCGAGGATGTCGAGTGGTCTGCGCACCTGCTGCTGAAACACATCGCGAGCGAGGGTCAGATGCGCGCGAGCGCGCTCGCCGAGGCCGTGAAATCGGACCCGTCCACCGTGAGCAGGCAGGTTGCCGCGCTCGTGAAGGACGGCCTGCTCGAGCGGCGCTCCGATCCCGGCGACGGCCGCGCCAGCCTGCTCGTGCTGACGCCGAAGGCAGACGCGATGGTTGCCGAGCATGATCAAATGAGGATGGCGCGGTACGCGCAGATGCTCGACGGGTGGAGCGAAACCGACCTGCGGCGCTTCGCCAAGATGCTGGACCGCTTCACGACGGCCTTCAACGCCGTCAACGACGACTGGATTACCGACCGGATCGCCGCGCGCTCCGATCGAGCTGGGAGGACGATCTGATGAGCGAGCTTGCGATAGCTGCTCCGCACGAGTCGGAGGAGCTGAGCCACAAGCAGATCATGACGATCCTGTCCGGGCTCATGCTGGGGATGTTCCTCGCCGCGCTCGATCAGACGGTGGTCGCCACTGCGATCCGGACGATCGGCGACGACCTGAATGGCCTGTCGATCCAGGCGTGGGTCACGACCTCGTTCCTGATCACCTCGACGATCTCGACGCCGCTGTTCGGCAAGCTGTCGGACATCTACGGTCGCAAGCCGCTGTTCATGACCGCGATCTCGATCTTCATCGTGGGATCGGCGCTGTGCGGGCTCGCGCAGTCGATGTACATGCTCGCGGCGTTCCGAGCATTCCAGGGCATCGGCGCCGGCGGGCTGATTCCGCTGGTACTCGCCATCATCGGCGACATCATCCCGCCACGTGAGCGGGCCCGGTACCAGGGCTATTTCATGGCCACGTTCGCCAGCGCGTCGGTGATCGGGCCGGTCGTGGGCGGCTTCTTCGCGGGCACTGCCCACATCTTCGGCGTCCCCGGCTGGCGCTGGATTTTCTACATCAACATCCCGATCGGCATCCTTGCCCTGGTCGTCGTCGAGGCCGTCCTCAAGCTCGACCATGTGCGCCGCGACCACCGCATCGATTGGACTGGTGCGGCGATGCTCGCCGCCGGCCTCGTCCCGCTGCTGATCATCGCCGAGCAGGGCCGCACCTGGGGTTGGGCCTCCGCCAGCGCGTACACCTGCTACCTGCTGGGGGTGGCCGGCCTCGTCGGCTTCGTCCTCGTGGAGCGGCGGATGGGCGACGAGGCGCTGCTCCCGCTGCGGCTGTTCCGCGGCAGCGTGTTCGCGGTCGGTTCGGCGCAGGCGACGATCATCGGCATGGGAATGTTCGGCGGCATGGTGTCGCTGCCGCTGTACCTGCAGATCGTCAAGGGTGCGTCCCCGACGAAGGCCGGGCTGCTCATCCTGCCGATGATCGCCGGCGTGATGAGTGCGTCCATGCTCTCCGGCCAAATCACCTCACGCACCGGCCGCTACAAGGTGTTTCCGGTGATCGGGTCGCTCTGCATGGTTGCCGGACTGCTGCTCATGACCCGCATCGGAGCCGACACACCGCTGTGGCAGACCGACGTTTACATGGCGGTCTTCGGCATGGGTCTCGGCTTCAATATGCAGAGCATCGTGCTCGCGATGCAGAACTCCGTCGAGCCACACGACATGGGTGTCGCCACCTCGGCGGTCACCTTCTTCCGCCAGGTCGGCGGGTCGCTGGGCACCGCGGTGTTCCTCTCGATCCTGTTCACCCGGGCGTCGATCAACATTCCGAACGAGCTGGCGAAGAGCGGCGTGCACGTGCCGCCCGGGCACCAGTTCAGCCTGGACGACACCAGTGGGCTGAAGGCGCTGCCCGCGGAGGTGAAGCACCCGATCCTGGTGGGGTTCTCGGACGCCATGGACACCGTGTTCGTGGTCGGCAGCTGCGTCGTGCTGATCGCCGTGGTGCTCTCGATCATGCTCAAGGAGGTCCCGCTGCGGACGATGTCCGGCCAGCAGGCACGGGCGGCCGCGGCGCGCGCATCTCGCGCGGAACCAGCAGACGTCCCTTAAATCCGCGCCAGCGCGGCTCTTTGGGCCGCGTCTTCCCTAGTCGCTCCCTCCTTCGTCGGTCGACTCCTCAGTCCAGAAACGGCCTCGCCGCGCCGGCGCGACTAGGCTCCAGATCGCGGGGCCTGCCAGCGAGGAGACGAGATGCCGCATGGCGAGAAGCGCGGCTTGGTCGCGCAGTTGTTGGAATATCCGACCTTCGCCAAATGCGATCGCGACGACGTCAGCGCCCTCGTCGACGCCGGCGGTCCGTTCACGTTGCCGGCCGGCTGGCCGCTCGTCGAGCAGGGGATTCCCGCGGATGCGGTGTACGTGCTGACCGAGGGCGAGGCGCGGGTGTTCTACGTCCGCGAGCAGGTGGCCACGCTGGGGCCGGGCGACATCGTCGGCGAGATGGCGCTGCTCGGCGGCGGACAGCGCCGCGCCACCGTGACGACCGCAACCCGAGTCAGTGGCGTGCGCGTCGAGAACACCGCGATGCTCGACCTGTTCGGGCGGCATCCCGCGTTGCGCGATGCCTTCCGCGCTGCGTACGAAGCGCACCAGGCGTCATAGCGCGGGTGTCGCGGGGCGCGGTTCGATCGTCTCGATGCGGGCGCGCCCGTTCCGCTTCGCCTCGTACATCGCCAGATCGGCGTATTGAATCAGGCTCTCGGCATCGAGGACCGGCCCGACCGGCGAGTAGAACGCGATCCCGATCGACGAGCCAATCGACAGCTCGTAGTCGTTGATCTCGAAGGAAAGCGCGAGCGCCTGCTGATTTCGCTCGGCGATCTCGAGGCCCTGCTGCCGGTCGGACAGGCCGACGCAGAGCACGTTGAACTCGTCGCCGCCGAACCGGCTTATCACGTCACCCGCCCGGGTCGAGTCTGCGAGCCGTTGTGCGACGACGCGCAGCACGGCGTCGCCGGTCGCGTGGCCGAATTCGTCGTTGATCGGCTTGAACCGATCCAGGTCGATGAACAGCGCCGCCAGGTGCCCGCCCCGGGCCCGCGCCGCATTGAGCGCCTGCTGGGTGTGGTGCAGGAACAGGGTGCGGTTCGGCAGGCCTGTCAGCGCGTCGTGGAGTCGCTCGTGGGCGAGGCGTTCAGAGTTCTTGAGCGCGCGGGCGGCGAAGCCCAAGATCCCGAAGATCGCAAGCGCGAATGCCCCGAACACCTGCCAGGTGAGTCGGTGCGCGGACGCCTGCGGGGCAAGCAGGGCGTCGGTAGGCGCGGTGAGGACCAGTCGCCACGGCAGCCCGGGGATCGCCGCAGACACGTAGTCGCGGTCGCCGAGGACGCCCGTCGCGTGCTGGGTCAGCGCGGCGGCCAGCGCCCCGCTGCGCAGCTTGTGCCCTTGGGTCTCGCCGGGAGTCGCGGCGATGACGACGTCGTGCAAGTCGATGAGCACCGCGCTGCCGCCCGCGACGCCGACCGCGCTGGCGAAGTACTCATGCGCGAAGTCGGACATGACGGACAGCGGGACGGACGTCCACCAGATCCGCAGCCCGTAGTGCGTCTGGAACGGGACGGCGAGCATCACCGCGGGCCGGCCACGTGTCGAGACCACGCCGGACAGGCTGAGCCGGCCGTGCCGCGCCGCGACGATCTCCGGCTGCGAGATGATCGCGGCGCGCTCGGCGGCGCTGAGCGGCGGGGAGCTGCCGAGTACCTTGCCATCGTCGGCACTGAGCACGGCGACCCGTCCAAAATCGCCGTCGGTGGCATGATCGACGCGGGTGGCGGTCTGGATGGTGTCGGCCGGGCCGCTGTATGTGGACTTGGCGTAAGCCTCGTTCTCGTTGCTGCGGCTGGAGAACGCGCCGCTGGTGAGCTTGGCCGCGAGCGCGGCGCGACCGGCGAAGTCGTCGCGCAGCTTCTGGCGTGCCGAATCCTGCGCGTGACGCAGGTACAGGCCGGTCGCGACGATCAGGAGCAGCGCAAGGACGACGCTTGCCGAAAACGTGCCCTTGCGAAAGACGCTCACACCGCGAACATCGGCACCGGCGGGTCGATCCTGAGGTCCGCGAGCGCCGTCCCGCCCTGGCCCGCATGTCGAAGGCCCCGGCCGAAAATACTGCGGCGCCGGGCCCGAAAGCCCTCCCTGTTGATCTTGCGCTAAGCGCCTCACGGGAAAGCCCGATATTGCCGATGTGACGCGCTCTCGGGCCGGCAGCCGGCCCGCGCGTCAGCAAGATTGAGGTGCGATGGTGCGACCGAACGTCAGGCCGGCGAGGCCCTGCGGGTCGGCGCGCGCCGCGCTTCGGATCTTGACGAGCACTCGCCGCACTCGGGCTCGGCCACGCTGCTGCGCGCGGTCACCGGTGTCCTGGTGCTCGCTTATCTGCTCTCGACGGTGCTCCGCACCTCGGGGTCGACGATCTCGCTGTTCGACGGCTGGGTCGGCAATCTGGGCTACGGCGGTTGCGCTCTGCTGTGCGCGTGGCGCGCCTACGCAGTGCCCGCCCAGCTCGACCTGCGCGCCGGCGTGGACGCGGTGTTGAGGCGCTGGTGCGCTGGAAGCACGCCGGCCGCGGGCCGATCCCGCCGGATGTGTTCCTCCCGCTCGCCGAAGAGGCGCAGCTGATGCGACCGCTCACCGAGCTGGTGCTCGATCAGGCGCTCGCGCAGGCCGCCATCTGGCGGCGCCAGGACACGCCCGTCACGGTCGCGGTCAACCTGTCCGCGACCAATGTCCTCGACCCGGACATCGTCGCCGACGTCCGCCGAATGCTGGACCGGCACTGCGTCGCTCCGGATCGCATGGTCCTCGAGATCACCGAAGGCGTCCTGCTCGCCGACGCGCAGTGCGCGGCGGGCACCCTCCACGAACTCCGCGCGCTCGGCCTCGCCATCTCCGTCGATGACTTCGGTACCGGCTTCTCCTCACTGGCCCACCTGCGCGAGCTGCCGGTCGACGCGCTCAAGCTGGACCGGTCTTCGTCGCCACCCTCGGCACCAAGGACAACCCGCGCGATGTCGCCATCGCAAGCTCGGTATTGGCTCCCGGCCATGCGCTCGGCCTCTCCGTGGTCGCCGAAGGCGTCGAGGACACCAGCATGCTCACCGCACTCACCGAACTCGGTTTCGACGCTGCCCAGGGCCACCACATCGGCCGACCCGCGCCGGCCGCCGACCTGGACCTACCGGCCCGCGCGCGGACCGGCCGACGCGGCCTAAGGCCGTTCCCGTCGGGCCAGCCTGCTGAGCTCGGCGCCCAGCGCGGCCACCGCGTCGTCGTCCGCGCCCGCTGCGGCCTCGTTCGCACGCTGCAGTTCGCGCCACACCTCTTCACGGTGCACGCTCACCGAACGGGGGGCCTGGATGCCGATGCGTACGGAATCGCCGCGTACCTCGACGATCGAGACGACGATGTCGTCACCGATCACAACGTTCTCGCCGGCGCGGCGGGTCAGGATCAGCACGTGGCAAGACTATTGATTGAGCAGGGGCTCGTGCATCGACAGCTGGTCGTCGTCGATGATGACCTGCACCGCGCGGCTGGTCGACCGGGCTATCGCGACCGGCGCGCGGAGGTTCGCGGTGGCGTCCTGCAAGCCGCTGCCGACCGTCAAAATCACCAGTAGCTCCACCTCGTCGCTGCCGAGCGGCTCGGCGAGCGCGTCGGCGAGCTCGGGCCGGTACTGCGGGAAGAACGCCGTCGCCGCGGCGAGTACGAACCGGACGGCCGGGCCCTCGATCGAACGCAGCGAGTGCAGCAGGCCCTGCTCATCGATGGGCGCGAGGACGTAATCCTCGTTGTCGAAGCCGGGCAGCGGCTCGATGAAGTGCAGCCGCATCTCCGCGCCGGTCATAACCGTCATGTGTCGAACTACCTCAGGAACTCGAGCAGCGAGAGCTGACGGACGTTGGCGGTGGTCTGCAGCGCCGCCTGATAGGTGACGTTCGCGGCCGACACCTGCACCGCCATGTCGGCGATGTCGACGTCCTGTATGTCGGAGAGCTGGGTGGCGATGTTCGTCCCGACGTCGGTGGCGACGGTCTGCTGGTTCTGCACCTGGCTATACGCGGCACCTTCGGCCGCCTGCGCTGAGCTGATCGTCGACAACGCGCCGTCCAATGCAGTGAGGTTGGCGGACAGGGCACTCGGGTTGGACCGAAGATTAGCCGAAATGTTCGACAGCAGCGCGAACAGATCGGACGAGCCGCTGCCGAATACCTGCGGGCCGTTCTGGTTGATCTGCACCGTCACCTTCTCGCCGACCGTGCGGGACACCACGCCGCCGTCGCCGACGTAGTTCCCACTGCTGTCGTAGGCAGCCGTGCCGGAGGTCGTCCCGCCGAAGACAGGGCGGCCGTTGTAGGCGGTGTTCGCGACCTGAATCAGCGAACTGCTGATCGCATCCACCTGGTCGGCGATCGCCGCCATCCCGCTCGGGCTCTGCGCACCTGCGTTGAGTCCCTGGACGACGAGGGTACGGGCGTTCTGAACCAGTCCGACGGCGCGGCTGTACGCGGAATCGGCCGTGGACAGCCAGCCGATCGCGTCGTTGGCACTCGCCGCGTACTGCGTGTAGCGCTTCGCGGTCGCCCGCAGCTGCAACGCCCGGACGGTGCCGGACGGGTCGTCCGAGGGCGTGGTGATCTGCTTGCCCGACGACAGCTTCGCCTGCAGCGAACTGAGCCGGGATGCCGCGGACTGCAGCCCGCTCAGCGTGCCGTATGTCGCCGACCGATCAGTGACGCGCATCGGAACTCTCCTCGGTTATGCCCGGCCGACGACGCCGGTGTGGTTGATCAACGTGTCCAGCATGTCGTCGACGGTTGTCATCACCCGGGACGCGGCCTGGTAGGCGCGCTGGTAGGTCATCATCGCAGAGACCTCCTCGTCGGTGCTCACGCCGGAGATCGACGTCTGCAGTGCGGAGACGCTGGACGTCACCGCGGATTGCGTCTCGGCCTGCCGCTGCGCCAGCGAACTCGCGGACGCGATGTCCGCGACGAGTGCGGCGTACGCCGCATCCGGGCCGGTGGACGTTGCGCCCAGAACCGATGCGGACAACGCGTTCGAGCCGTCGAGCGTGCCCCCGGCGGTGCTCGAGGCCGCGACGAGCTTCGGATCGGTGATCGAGACCGAGATCGTCGCTGCGGTGGAGCCCGAGAACATCGGCGTGCCGGGCGTCCCGGACAGGTCATAGCCGCCGGCCTGGACGCCGTTGACGACGCTGCTCAGCGCGTTCGCGACGGCGTCGAGCCGCGCCTGGTAGGCGGGGTAGGTCGTGCTCAGCGCAGTGGACTCGGCTGCCAGGCTGCCGCCGGTCAGCGTGACCGACGTCCCGCCGACCGCGAGCGTGTAGCCCGGGTCGACGGTGACATTGACCGCAGAGCCGCCTGTGACCAGCGGCTGGCCGGCGACGGTGACGTCTGCCGTGCCGTTCGGGTTGATCGTCGCGGACCCGCCGAGCAGGCCGGCCAGCGTCGACAGCAGGCTGTCGCGCTTGTCGAGAAGCGAGTTCTCGTTGAGCCCGGTCGCGCTGGCCACAGCGATCTGGGCGTTCACGGTCGCGAGTTGGGTGGCCGCGCTGGTCGCGGCGGCGGCGTCCTGATTGAGGATCTGTGCCGACGCGGTGGCCTGATTGCTCAGCGTCGCGCTCATCGCGTTGAGCGTGTTCGTCACCGTGCCGGCATCCTGCAAGAGCACGATGCGCGCCGCGTCCGCCTTGGGATCGTTCGCAACGGGAGCCCATGCCTTCCAGAAGTCATTGAGACGTTCGGATAGCCCGGTGTCACTGGGCTCCGGGAACACCGTCTCGATCTGTTGCAGTTGGCTGGACGTCGTGCTGGCCAGGCCGTCGCGCGCCTGCTCCGTGCGCAGCCGGGCGTCCACGACCGCGTCGGCGAGGCGCGCCGTTCCGGTGATCCGGACTCCGCCGACCCCGGCCGCTGCGGTGTAGATGCTCGGCACGCCGGGCACCGCGTCCACGGTTCCCTGCTGGGCAACCTGGCGCGTGTAGCCGGGCGTGTCGGAGTTGGCGATGTTCTGGGACACCACGTCGAGCCCATAGCGCGCCGCAGTCAGCGCGGTGCTGGCTTGGGTGATTTCTCCGAACGTGCTCGCCATGGCTCAGGCCTGTTCGTCGAGGAATATCGGCGTTGCGTCCGCGTGCACGACCCTGCCGGTCGCGTCGTAGCGGCTGACGACGTTCGTGATCTCCGCGAGGGTCTCCGCGACGGCCCGCGAGCCGGCGGCCAGCAGTTGCCTGTTCTCGTCGGCGGCGCTCTGGACTTCGAAGGCGAGGGTACGCAGCGCGGTGCGGTGGTCGTCGAGCAGCGTCGCCCACGGCTCGTCGGACGCTGCGGCGATCTCAGCCAGGCTGGCGTTCGGGTCGAGGCCGAGGATGCGGGTGAGCTCCTCGACCTCCGCGGCACGCATCAGCTCGCCGCCGCGCAGCTGCTCGGCCGCAGCGCGCATCTCGTCGTCGGCGCGGGCGAGCCAGCGGCTGGAGCCGGAGGTCAGCACCAGCTTCTCGCACAGCAGCCGGTAGAGCAGTGTCTGCAACGTCTCGCGCTGGACCCAAAGGGCATGGGACACGGCGGTGTACGCGGCCGTCTCTTGAGGCATGGTTGGCTCCCGCTCCATCTGCAGCATGCTGCTTACATCGGCAGCCTGGCCGCAGACATGAATCGTCCGAGAATCGGGACACGGAAGCCGCGATTCGGGCTGTTCGGCCCGCCGAGGGAGACGTTCGTCCCGCCGCGCCTCGACGTCCGACCCGATTTGTCAACGAGAGGCCGGAAACTGCAGACCAGCACTTGCGGCGTCGGACCGAGCAAGATTTACTTTACCTCGATCTAACATGATCAAGGACACAGGACGGCCTTGCGGGAGGCCGTGGGACGTGATCCGCGGGGGATCAACTGAGGACCCGGTTGTCGGGATAGACCGGGCGCGAGGCCCCCAGGAGGTCCGCCGTGACTGCTCGAGCCACCGACGCCACCAACGTGGCGCTCACCGAGCACCAGCCCAATCGTGACGAGTTGGTTACCGAGCATTTGCCGTTGGTCGGGCACCTGGTGCGCGAGTTGATGCACCGGCTGCCGGCACACGTGAACCGCGACGACCTGGTCTCGGCCGGCAGCGTCGCCCTGGTGTTGTCCGCCCGCAGCTTCGACCCGGCCCGCGGCGTGCCGTTCGCCCGCTTCGCCGCGATCCGGATCCGCGGCGCGCTCACCGACGAACTACGCACCATGGACTGGGCCTCCCGCGCGGTCCGCTCCCGGGCCCGCGAAGTCGAGAC
>DASQSE010000042.1:0-19961 GCA_035642535.1 Jatrophihabitans sp.
TGAACGATGGGACCGGCGTCGCACTGACGGTCATCGACCGGCGGATCAGCTACTCGAACCTGACGATTGCGGTCAACGCATACCTCGA
This sequence comes from Jatrophihabitans sp., assembly GCA_035642535.1. GTDB lineage: Bacteria > Actinomycetota > Actinomycetes > Mycobacteriales > Jatrophihabitantaceae > Jatrophihabitans. The sequence continues at coordinate 89 of DASQSE010000042.1, forward strand.
CGGCTTCGTCTCAGCCGGCGGTGCGGGTGTCGTTGCGCTCGGCACCAACAACGGCGGCGACTTCGCGGCGCTCAGCGCGCATGATCGAGGCGTCGCGTGGGGCGAGTTCGTGGACGGCGTCGCTGCGCACCCAGGTGTCATCCTCGAGGGGGCGAATGACATCGAACCGGGCTTCGCCAGCACGGAGGCGCAGGCCGAGACGTGGGAAACCGCGTTCCTGGGCACGACCACTGCCGATCTCGTGTTCAACGGCTCTGCCGACGGCTGCCCCAAGACCTGGACCTCGGGCGCAACGTGCGCCTTCGGCTGGACGGCGAAGCAGTTGTACCGGCTCGGCACCGGGGTCGGGCATCCGTTGCGGACCTCGGCGTTGCCGCAGATCTTCTTCGGGTTCATGGCCACCCAGTGGGCCGAGATCGACAACACAGGCGACCGCCGGATCAACTTCATCGGGTCGCTGACCGAGCACGCGATGGACAGCGGCACCCTCACGCGCGATCAGGGCTGGGTCGCGCTAGGTCGCGCGATCTCGTCCGTCGTGACGACACCGGCAGGATCGACCGCCGCCGACATTCACACCTGACGGCTCTGGTGCGGCTGCGTCGGGTCGAGGCCGTGCGCGGCGAACACGGCGGCGACGGCGCGCAGCGGGTTGCGCGCGCTGCTCGGGTGCCGCAGCGCGAGCGCGACGAGGTGGCAGCGGTGCTCGCCGAACGTCATGCCGTTGTCGGGGTACTCGGCAGCGCCGACGCCCGCGGCCAGCGGCAGGCAGAGCGGCGGCGCAATCGGGCGCAGCAGCGGCGTCAGCTCGTCGAGCAGGTCGGAAGGGACGGCGTCCACGGACTGCAGGTCCAGTACCGCGCAACCGACTCGGGCGATGCGCCGCGGATCGACTGCACAGGCGAGCGACCACGGGCCGCATTCGTCGAGGAGCCGCCCGGTGACGGTCGTGACGAACTCGGCGAGCCGATCCGGGCGCGGCGTGAGCATCAGCCGGACTGAGCCCGGCCGGCTGCGCGGCGGCGTCCAATCCTCGCCCCACGTGCGCCACCACCCGCCGGTCCGAATCACGTCGTGGCGGCCGACGACCGAGACTCCGCCTGATCGCACCCGCGTCGTGCTGCCCGCGTGTGCGGTGCGGTAGACGCCGGCGAGCGGCCGATTCGCAGGCAGCCCGTCGATCTCACCGGCGATCGGGTTGAACCACTCGCGATAGAGCAGGGCCGCCACGCTCATCCGGTCCGACGCGGACTCCGCGATCGCGACCGCCGCGGAAAGTTGGGCACCTGCCCAGGCTGGCCAGGGACCGGCCGCGGACCCCCTCAGCGCATCATCCGCGGCCGGTCGCTGGGAGACGATCGACTCGTCCAGTTGAGGCGCGCCGTTCTTCCCCCCGGCAAGGACGGCGCCGCTGCTCGGCATCTCGCTCGCCATCTGCCCTCCTCCGTCGATCGTCGATGGGCAGGAGTCCGAAGACGATCTCGCTGATACCTCTGACGCGACGTATCACCGGGCAGGTTGCGCTCTCCTCAGCTTTGACACGTCCCGCGCCACCCTCGGAAGGCCCTACGCTCGGCGCGGGAGTCAACGCGATCAGGGGTGACGATGAACGAGCCGAACGGCCCCCAGGGCGTCCGTGCACAGTCGGAAGATCCGGTGCTCGGCGTGGCACCGGAAATCCTCGCTCGGTACAACGCCCGCATACTCGATCCCGCCGATGCGGCGAAGGTCGGCGACCAAGGCCGGCTTCGCTCGACGGTCTATACCGCCGACAAGGTGCTCGTGAGCGGAGTGGCGGGCGAGTCCGCCCGCGGCAGCTTGGACGCGATCGCTAACCGCCTGCACTTCCGGCTCGAGCCCCCGGCCGGGCACGCCGAGCGCCGGGCCCGGCTCGTCGCCCACGCGCAGGACGCAGGCCACGCCGACGCGGACAGCCTCTTCGCGACCGTCCACCGCATCACCCCGCTGGACGGCCAGGTGGAGACACCCGACGCCTGGCAGATCCTGCAGACCTACCGCGCCGACGTCGGGCTCGGCACGCTCGACGCCAACCACGTGGGCCTGAACCACCTCATGTTCGCGAACCCCTACGTCCACGGCTCCCCGTACGTCCACGGCTCCCCGTACGTCCACGGATCTGGCGAACCGAGCGCGGAGTACGCGATTGCCGGCCTCGGCGGGCTCGCGCCGGTCAACTGGGTCGGGCACCGTCCGACGCGGCAGCTGAAAGTGAACGGTCGCCGCCCGCTCGTCGCCGTCCTGGACACCGGCGTCGGTCAGCATCCGTGGCTCACCAAAGACGTCGTCCGGCGCGGGATCAAGGTCGGGACGGTCCCGCTGGGTGTGCTCGGCGCCGGCGCGGACAGTGATATCGACGATGGAGTCGTCGACCCCATCCAGGGCGAACTCGGTGCCGAGGTCGGGCACGGGACGTTCGTCGCCGGTCTTATCCACCAGCTGTGCCCCGACGCCGACATCCTGTCGATCCGAGTGATGAACTCGGACGGCGTGGCCGAGGAGCACGTGGTGCTCGAAGCGCTCAACGCGCTCGCCGCGCAGCAGGAGGCTGCCCAGCGCGACGGAGACGCCTCAGGAATGGTCGACGTGGTGTCGCTCTCGCTCGGCTACTACCACGAGCAGCCGATCGACTCCGCCTACGACCTGCTCCTGCTCGAGCCGATCCTCCGTCTCGCGCGCGGCGGCACCACCGTCGTCGTCGCAGCCGGCAACGACTCGACGAGCCGTCCCATGTACCCGGCCGCGTTCGCCCCGCACCCCGGCGGCGTGATCACGCAGCCCGAGCACGACTGCGTGCCCGTCGTCAGCGTCGGTGCGCTGAACCCGGACGAGACGACGGCGATGTTCAGCAACGACGGCGACTGGGTGACCATGAAGTGCCCCGGCGCGGCGCTGGTGAGCACCTTCCCGACGAACGTCAACGGGCCGGCGCAGCCGAGCTTCCTCTGGGGCGACCGCTCGACCCTCGACACCGACAACTTCGTGAGCGGGTTCGCCACCTGGAGCGGCACGTCGTTCGCGGCGCCGATACTCGCCGGCCGGATCGCCGAGCACCTGATGAGCGGCACCTGCGGCTCGATGGATTCCGCGGACCCGTCGACCTGCCTCGACCGCGGCTGGGCCGCGTTCACGGCAGCGACCGAGGTGTGCCGGCCATGATCGCCGCCGAATCCGTCCCCGACACGCTGGCCTCCCGAGCAGCGCGGCTGTTCGACGAGTTCCGCGCCGGCGACGAGGCGCGAATGTCCGATCTCGTCGCGCTCGTGACGCCCATCCTCTGGCACACCGCCCGGGCCCAGCGCCTCGACTACGAGGCCGCGCAGGACGTCGTGCAGACCGCGTGGCTAGCGCTCGTCCGCAATTCACAGACGATCGCCGATCCGCAGGCCGTCCTGCAGTGGCTCATCGTGAGCACCCGCCGGGAGGCATGGCGGGTCGTCCGGAAGACCGACCGCGCCGAGCCGCGGGATTTCGAGCCCGACGAGATCGTCGCGCCGAGCCGCGAAATGCCCGAAGAGCTCACCCTCGCCGCTGACGAGGACGGCCGCCTGTGGCAGCACATCGCCGCACTCCCAGACCGCTGTCGCGCACTGCTGCGCGTCATCGCCTTCGCCGATCGCCCCGACTACGCCGCAGTGGCGAAGTCGCTGGGTATGCCGGTAGGCAGCATCGGCCCAACTCGGGGCCGGTGTCTCGCGAAGCTGCGACAGAAGCTGGCGGCAGACCCCGCCTGGAGGACGACATGACCGCGCCGGACGAACGCCAGCTGGAGACGCTGGCGGCGCAACCGATTGATGACACCGACATCGCCGCGCTGGCGCGTATCGCCGCGCTGTATACGAAGCTCGATCCGGTGCCGAGCAAGCTGCTGGATCGCATCGCGTTCGGAATCACGCTCGACGCGCTCAATGCCGAATTGGCCGAGCTCGAGCGGTCGTCCGGTCTCGTCGGCGTGCGCGCGGACGAGACGAGCGCGGACACGGTGACGTTCACGAGCCAGAGCCTCACCGCGATGGTCACGATCACGTCGACGTCCGCGGAGACGGCGCGCCTCGACGGCTGGATCACGCCGGGCGGTGTCCGGGACGTCGAGGTACGCACCGCCGGGGGTTCGATGCACACCGCGGCAGACGACGACGGCCGGTTCGTGGTCGAGGACGTCACACGCGGTCTGGTCCAGTTCCGGTTCGGACGCCCGGAGGGCGGCCAACCTGTGATGACGCCCGCACTGGAGATCTGACACTTCACTCGACGCGTCTGCGACGCTTCTCGTGTGGAGCCGGCGCTGAATCACGCTGCGGCGCTGCGGGTACGCGCGGTGGACGAGCACAACAACGGTCGACCGGCGCGCGCCCTGCGGCTGCTCGACGAAGCGCAGCGCACCGTCGCGACGGCCACCGAAGTGGCGGGCGTCGACGCGCAGCGGCTGGAAGCGGCGTTGTGGATCTCGCGGGCCATGCCGGAGGCCGAGGTCCGTGGCATCGAGCGCGGACTTGCCTGCCTCGACGAGGCACGTACCCGGGCTGAGCAGTTCGGCGACGCGGGACTGCTCGTCCGGATACACAGCCAGACCGCGGTGGTGCTGATGCGCGGCGGGCAGTGGGATCGAGCACTCGACGAGCTCACCGAGGCGGAGCGGCTGCTGGACAACGCCGACGAGAACGACCAGTTCGCGATCCTGCTGAACGCAGGCAGCCTCCGGCTGTTCCGCGGCGAACTCGTCGGCACCCGCGCGGCCCTGAATCGCGCGCTGCGCCACGCGCGGCGCGCCAACCGGCCGGAATGGATCTTCAAGGCGGCGCACAACCTGGGATACGCGGAGTTCCTCGCGGGCAACCTCCCCGCGGCGCTGTCCCTGATGGCCGAGGCCGACGCCGCCGACGTCGACGTGTCGCGTGGCGTCGGGCTGCTCGACCGGGCCCGGGTGCTGGTCGAGAGCGGGCTCGTCCGGGAAGCCGACGACTCGCTGGCCAGGGCGGCCCGGCTGTTCGCCGCCGAGCGGGTCGGGCAGGACCTCGCCGAGACCGAACTCGAACGCGCCCGCTGCGCCCTCGCGAGCGGCGAGGTGGCAGCGGCACGCACCTTCGCAGCGCGGGCGCGGGACCGGTTCCGGCGCCGCGGCAACGAACCCTGGCGGCGCAGCGCCGAGCTCGTCCTGCTGCAGGCCGACCTCGCGGCAGGACGGCACGGGCCGCGGCTGCTCGATTCAGCAGGACGGCTGCGCGAGGAACTGCGGCGCGCCGATCTGCGGCTGCCCGGCCGGCTCGCCGGGCTGCTGCTCAGCGAAGCGCGCGTCGCCGCAGGTGACCCCGACGCCGCGGCCACCGCGCTCGCCTCGCTCGGCCCACCACGGCGCGACGACCCGATCACCGGCCGGATGCACTTCCATTACGTGCACGCACTGGTCGACGCTGCGCGCGGCGAGTCGCCCGCTGCCTCCCGACGCATTCGCCGGGCGCTCGACGAACTCGCCCGCTATCAGGCGAGCTTCGGATCCATCGACCTGCGCACGGCGTCCGCACTGCACGGCCGCCGGCTCACCGAGCTGGACATCTCGCTGGCGCTGCAGAGTGGCCGTGCGGCATCGATCTTTGCTGCGGCCGAGCGGGCCCGCGCGGTGTCGAGCCGGTTGCCGCTCGTCCGGCCGCCGGACGATCCGGTCGCCGCGGAGCTGCTCGCCGAACTGCGCCAGACCCTTGACTCGCTGCGCGCCGTCGAGCAGGACAGCGCGGCGTCCGAGCCGCTGCTGCGCAACCGCCGCGAGTTGGAGCGCAAGATCGTCTCGCGCAGCTGGACGGTCTCCGGCTCGGGTTCGGTGCTCAAGCCCGCATCGCTCGACATGGTGCATGCCGCTGTCGCAGAGCGCGATCTGACGATGGTCACGTTCGTCCAAGCCGGCGACGCACTGAGCGCTGTCGTGCTCGGGGACCGGCTGCGCGTGGTCGACCTCGGCGCGGCGCCGCCGGTGCTCGAGCAGGTCAGGCGGGCGCGCGCCGACCTCGACGTCTTTGTCCACCCGCGGCTGCCGAGCGGCATCCGCGTAGCGGTGAGTGCGTCCCTGAAACGGTCGCTGCGCGAACTCGACGCGGCGCTGCTCGCCCCGCTGAACCTCGACGGCCCCCTGGTGCTCGTATCGACGGGCGTCCTGGGCCAACTCCCGTGGGCGTCACTCCCGTCGCTGCGCGGCCGCTCGCTCGTCGTCGCACCCTCCGCGACGAAATGGCTCGCGTCGGCGACCGGCGCATCGTCCGGCCCGATCGCCGTCAGCGCACTCGCCGGCCCGGAGTTGGCGCGCGGTGGTGCAGAGGCGGCCGCGGTCGGCGATGCGTGGTCGGCGGCGCAGGTCGTCGCCGATGCGACTACTGACGCGCTCCTTTCGGCTGTGCAGTCGGCGACGATCCTGCACGTCGCCGCCCACGGCGTGCACCAGCCCGAGAACCCGCTGTTCTCGTCACTGCGGATGGCGGACGGTCCGGTGTTCGCGCACGAGCTGGACCAGAAGGCCCATGCGCCCGAACATGTCGTCCTCTCCGCCTGCGAGGTCGGCCTGGCGACGATCCGGCCCGGCGACGAGGCGCTCGGACTCGCGAGTGTGCTGCTGCACCTCGGCACCCGCAGCGTGATTGCTGGCGTGGCCCGGGTGGGGGACGAGGTCGCCGAGCAGACCATGGCGGCCTACCACGCGAAGCTGGCGAGTGGCCTCGACTCGGCCGCTGCCCTCGCTGACGCGCTCGCCACCGTCGACGCCGACATCGCCGCGCCGTTCGTCAACTTCGGCGCTGCTTGGGTGGCGAGCGCCGGCCGATTTGGAGGCGATGTCCGCGCTCACGTAAGCTGAGCGCGATCCACCCAAAGACCGCTGGTCGTCGCGTGCGCGCACGCGACTGAACGCCTCCGGAGCGCCGGAGCGGCCCGCGCAGGTTGGACGGTACGGCTTATCAGTCGCCCCGTGCGCCCTGCGCCGGGGCGTTTCTCGTTCTCAGGCCCGACCAGCCTGACGAAACGAGAGGAGGTAGCAGATGCCGACTCGTACCACCTCTCGGCTGTCGCCGAACAGCGAAAAGGTCAGCGCCGTCGAAGAGATCATCGAGCAGTTCAACTCGTCCGCGGCCGTGGTCATCACGGAGTATCGCGGGCTGAGCGTCAAGCAGATCACCGACCTGCGGCGCGCGCTGGGCCGCGACACGACCTACGCGGTCGTCAAGAACACGCTCACCAAGCGCGCGGCCGCCGACGCCGGCGTCGCGATCGACGACAGCCTGCTGCAGGGCCCGACGGCGATCGCATTCGTCAAGGGCGATCCGGTCGACGTCGCCAAAGGCCTGCGCAACTTCGCGCGGACGAATCCGCTGCTGGTCATCAAGGGCGGCGTGCTCGAGGGCAAGGCACTGTCTGCCGCCGAGGTCAACCAGATCGCCGACCTCGAATCCCGCGAGGTACTGCTGGCCAAGCTCGCCGGCGCCCTCAAGGCGCTGCCGACCCGCGCTGCCGGGCTGTTCCAGGCCCCGCTGTCGCAGATGGCCCGCCTCGCCAAGGCGCTGGAGGAGAAGAAGCCCGCCGAGGGCGCTGCTCCTGCCGAGGTGGCTGAAGAGACTGCGGCCGAGGCCGAACCCGTCGAGGCCGCTGCGGCCGAGGCACCAGAAGAAGCCCCCGCCGAGCCGGCGGAGTAATCACCAGCCGGCTCAACCGGCGAGAACAGAAAGGACGCCATCATGGCGAAGCTCAGCACCGACGAGCTGCTCGACGCTTTCAAGGAGATGACCCTCCTCGAGCTCAGCGACTTCGTGAAGCAGTTCGAGGACACCTTCGACGTCACCGCCGCCGCTCCGGTGGCGGTGGCCGGCCCGGCTGCTGCCGCCGGTGGCGGCGACGCCGGTGCCGCTGCTGTCGAGGAGAAGGACGAGTTCGACGTCATCCTCGAGGCTGCGGGCGAGAAGAAGATCCAGGTCATCAAGGAGGTGCGCACGCTCACCAGCCTCGGCCTGAAGGAGGCCAAGGACCTGGTCGACGGCGCGCCCAAGCCGCTCCTGGAGAAGGTCAACAAGGAGACCGCCGACAAGGCCAAGGAAGCCCTCGAGGGCGCCGGCGCCACCGTCAGCGTCAAGTAGCTCAACCACCTCCCCCGGCGATGATCAAGCAGAAATCGAGGCTATGGGTCGAGTTTCTGCTTGATCATCGGGGGAGATGAGGATTCGAAGGACGAGCGGATGGACGGGGCGAGCAGGCCGTAGCGCTCGGCCAACCGGGCGAGCCGTGCGGGTGAGAGGTTGCCCAGCAACTCGGCCAGCTCGGCCCACAGCTCGAGCGATCCCGCGGCTACGAGCAACTCGTCGACCTGCGCGTCGCTGAGCAGCCCGCCGATCTCGTCCAGTCGGGAGACGTCTTCGAGGACGAAGCCGACGCGCAGCAACTGCTCGCCGGTCAGCCGCGCGACGGAGGCGGCCAGCGCCGCGCCGGTCACCTGCGCGACGAAACTGCCGATGACTACCCACTCCTCGCGCCGCGCCAGCTCAGCGGCGACATCCGCGACCCGGTCCGGCGGGATGGCCGCGACGACTTCCGGCGCGCGCGCCGCGTCCAGGTGCCGCGAGACGTCGGCCAGGTAGCTCGGCGGCATTCGTATGACCAGCTGCGCGGCGCGGTGCGGTTCGAGCAGCTCGGAGGTCCGGGCGGCCAGCAGCGGCGGCAGCACGAGCTGCGCGAGCTTCGCCGCCACCGCCGGTGGCACCGCTCTCGACAGCGCCGCCACGCGCACCAGCGCGGGGCGGTCGGCCTGGAACATCGCCTCGCCGACCATCCGCCGCAGCGCCCGCAGATCGTCGGCGGGCAGTTCGGCCACCATCGCGAGACGCTCCGCGCCGACGTCCAGCGTGTGCGCGAGCTTGCGCAGCTCGGCCTGTGCTGCGCTCATCCGAAGAGCACCTTCTTGACGATGCCGCGGACCGGGAACGGGACGTGCCGCATGGCTGCTGCCAGGGCGTCCTCCAGCGCGCGGGATTGCCGCTGCCGTGCATCCGCGACTACCGAGGCGAGCGCGGCCTGCGCATCGGCGTCGAGGGCGCGGACGGACGCCGGCGGCTCCGCGCCGAGCAGGTCCTGCAACTGCGCCATCGAAGGCCCTCCACTCAGCGCACGCCCGGCCGCAACACAGGGTTCGTAGATCCCGAAGGTCACGGATTCGTACCGGACAAACCCGGCGCCGCTGGCAAACCAGGAATGTGCGACGCTATGTCGCTGACAGACGTTACCAACCAGTTTCGGTCTCGTTAGGTTAGTGACGTCCGATGCATTGTGAGGCTGGCGCACTGACGGACTCGAGAAGGGACTTGCTCGTGGGTGTGGAGGTCGCAGTCCACGATCTGACCAAGTCCTTCGGCCGGCAAACGATCTGGGGAGACGTCACCCTCACCCTCCCGCCAGGCGAGGTTTCCGTGCTACTCGGCCCGTCCGGAACGGGCAAGTCGGTCTTCCTGAAGTCCCTCATCGGGCTGCTCAAGCCGGACAAGGGCTCGATCGTCATCCGGGACGTCGACATCGCCCGCTGCTCCGAAGGCAAGCTCTACGAGACCCGCAAACTGTTCGGCGTGCTGTTCCAGGACGGCGCGCTGTTCGGCTCCATGACCTTGTACGACAACATCGCGTTCCCGCTTCGTGAGCACACGAAGAAGAGCGAGCGCGAGATCAAGGACATCGTCATGGAGAAGATGGACATGGTCGGCCTGGCCGGTGCCGAGGGCAAGCTGCCGGGCGAGATCTCCGGCGGCATGCGCAAGCGCGCCGGGTTGGCGCGTGCGCTCGTCCTGAACCCGGAGATCGTGCTCTTCGACGAGCCCGACTCGGGCCTCGACCCGGTGCGCGTCGCCTACCTGAATCAGCTGATCATCGACTTGAACGCACAGACCGACGCCACCTTCTTGATCGTCACGCACGACATCGGCACCGCGCGCACGGTGCCCGACAACCTGGGCATGCTGTTCCGGCGCGAGCTCGTGATGTTCGGCCCGCGCGAGGTGCTGCTCACGAGCCAGGAACCGGTCGTCAAGCAGTTCCTCAACGGCCGCCGCGAGGGGCCGATCGGGATGTCCGAGGAGAAGGACGCGGCGTTGGTTGCCGCTGAGCTCGCGGCTGCCAATGACGGTGGCGGGCACGCCGACCAACTGCCCGGCGGCGGATTGCACGGCACGATCCCGCCGCAGATTCAGCCCAGCCCCGGGCTGCCCGAGCGCCGGGCCGCGGCCCGGCGCAAGCAGCGTGTGCTCGACATGCTGCACACCCTTCCGCTGCCGGCGCAGAAGGCGATTCAGGAGGTGCTGGACCAGGAAGAGCGGGAGGAAGAAGAGGCGCGACTCACCGCACCCCGCCCGGGGCCGCGCTGATGCCGAGTCTGTCGCCCGTCGGCGGCGTGCGACAGTCGGGGCGGCTGTTCGCACTGTTCCTCGACGTCGGCCGAATGACGTTCAAGCGCCCGTTCCAGGCTCGCGAGTTCGTGCAGCAGGCGTGGTTCGTCGCGAGCGTCACGATCCTGCCGACGATGCTGGTGACGATCCCGTTCGGCGCCGTCATCGCGCTCCAGCTGGGCACCCTGTCGCGCCAGATCGGCGCGCAGTCCTTCACCGGCGCGGCCAGCGTGCTCGCGATCATCCGGGAGGCGAGCCCGATCGTCGTGGCCCTGCTCATCGCGGGCGCCGGCGGCTCGGCGATCTGCGCCGACCTCGGCAGCCGCAAGATCCGCGACGAGATCGACGCGATGGAGGTGCTCGGGATCTCGCCGGTGCAACGCCTCGTGGTGCCCCGAGTGCTCGGCTGCATGCTCGTCGCCGTCGCGCTCAACGGCGTGGTCTCGGTCGTCGGCGTGGCAGGCGGCTACTTCTTCAACGTGATCCTGCAGCACGGCACACCAGGGGCGTATCTCGCCAGCTTCTCGGCGCTCGCGCAGCTCCCTGATCTCTACACAGGGGAGATCAAGGCGCTCATCTTCGGCGTGATCGCCGGCGTCGTCGCCTCGTACAAGGGCCTCAACGCCGGCGGCGGGCCGAAGGGCGTGGGCGACGCGGTGAACCAGTCCGTCGTCATCACGTTCATGCTGCTGTTCGCCGTCAACTTCGTCATCACGGCCGTGTACTTCCAGGTCGTCCCGGCGAAGGGCTCGTAAGCGATGGCAGCCACCGACCTCGTCGCCAACGCCCGGCGCGTCGTGAACGCCCCGCTGGGCGTCCTCGATCAGCTCGGCGACCAGATGTCGTTCTACGTGCGGTCGCTCGCCTGGATGCCGCGCACCGTGCAGCGCTACAAGAAGGAGACGATGCGACTGCTGTCCGAGGTCGTCTTCGGCAGCGGGGCGCTCGCGGTGATCGGCGGAACGGTCGGCGTCATCGCGTTCATGTGCTTCTTCACCGGCACCGAGGTCGGCCTGCAGGGCTACGCGGCGCTGGATCAACTCGGCGTGCAGTCGTTCTCCGGCTTCATCACCGCGTTCTTCAACACCCGCGAGATCGCCCCGCTCGTCGCGGGCCTCGCGCTGTCGGCGACTGTCGGGTGCGGCTTCACCGCGCAGCTCGGCGCCATGCGCATCAGCGAGGAGGTCGACGCGCTCGAGGTCATGGCGGTGCCGAGCGTCCCGTTCCTGGTGACGACCCGGATCATAGCCGGCTTCATCGCGGTGATCCCGTTGTACGTGATCGGGCTGCTGTCGTCGTACCTCGCGTCGTACGTGATCGTCGTGTACTACTACCACGACTCAGCAGGGACGTACTCGCACTACTTCCATCTGTTCCTGCCGCCCGGCGACGTGATCTGGTCCTTCTTCAAGGTCCTGATCTTCGCGGTCATGATCATCCTGGTGCACTGCTACTACGGGTACACCGCCTCCGGCGGGCCGGCCGGGGTCGGCGTGGCAGTCGGCCGCGCCGTCCGCGTTGCGATCGTCATGCTCAACATCCTCGACTTCTTCCTGTCCTTCGCGATCTGGGGGTCCTCGCAAACCGTCAGGATCGCGGGGTAGGCGCCATGGCCGGAGAATCGCTCGGCGCGGTTGTGAAGCGGCGCCTGCTGGGCGTCACGCTGATCGCCGTCGTCGCGGGGCTCGTCGCGCTTTCGATCGCGATCTACAACAAGGCGTTCACCACCACCGTCATGGTGACGCTGCGCACCGATCACACCGGCAACGAGTTGCTGATCGACTCCGACGTCAAGGAGCGCGGCGTGATCGTCGGCTCGGTGAAGTCGGTGACGGCGCAGGCGGACGGCGCGGTGGTGAAGCTCGCGCTCGAGCCCGGCCGGGTGGGTCAGATCCCGAAGAGCGTGAAGGCCCGGATCCTGCCCAAGACGCTGTTCGGCGAGCAGTACGTCTCGCTGATCATCCCGCCCGATTGCGCGCGCGGCACGTCAGCCACGTGTCCCGCGATCAAGGGCGGCGACACGATCCCGCAGGACCGTTCCAGGGGCGCGCTCGAGACGGAGAAGGTGCTCGGCGACGTGCTGCCGCTGCTCACCGCCGTCAAGCCGGCCGAGTTGAACGCGACGCTGACCGCGCTCGCCCAGGCGCTGCACAACCGCGGCGCCGAGTTGGGTCAGACGCTGGTCAACTTCGACAACTACCTCAAGCAGATCAACCCGCACACCAAACAACTCGCCGACGACCTCGGCAAGCTCGGCAAGGTGGCGCTCGAGTACAACAACCTTGCGCCCGACATCTTCTCGACGCTGAAGAACCTGCAGACCTCGGCGCGCACGGTCATCAACAGGCAGGCGGCACTGCACGACCTGCTCGTCAACGGGACGGATGCCTCCCGGGTCCTCCAGGACTTCCTCAACGAGAACGAGGACCGGCTGATCGAGGTCACCGGGCAGACCACCAAGGTCTACTCGCTGCTTGACGAGTACTCGCCGGAGTTCACCTGCCTGCTCGCCGGGATCAACAACCTCTACAAGCTCGAGGCCACGACGATCTACGACCACCGCATCCACCTCGGCGTGATCATCGACGCGAACAACATGGGGGCGTACAAGAAGAACGGCAAGACGGACGACACGCCGGTCCTCGTCACTGGCCAGGGCCCCAACTGCTTCGGCCTGCCGAACAACCCGCAGCCGACCGACCCCAACGGCCGGTTCCAGATCCCGGACAAGTACCGGTGCTTGCGCGACGGCGTGAACGGCGGCGCACTGACCAGGGCGGCCGAGAACCCGAACTGCCAGCCCGCTGTGCGCTCGTCCAGCAAGACCGATCACGCCCTCAACTCGCCGGAGGAGAACGCACTCGTCAACTCGCTGATCGCATCCCAGTTGCATACGACACCTGACAAGGTGCCCGGGGTCGCGACCATCCTCGCAGCGCCGCTACTACGCGGGCAGCAGGTGAGGGTGAAATGAGGAACTGGGTCGGGCCGCTGATCAAGCTGGTGATCTTCTTGGTGGTCACTGCGGTGCTGACGTACGTCCTCGGCGCGACGATCGCCAACTCGTCCTTCGGCTCCACCAACACGTACAGCGCGGAGTTTTCCGACGTCACCGGATTGCAGATCGGCGACGATGTGCGGATCGCGGGCGTGCGCGTCGGCACTGTGAAGAACATCAAGCTCGACACCTACGAGATTGCGGACAAGCTCACCGGCAAGAAGAAGCAGTTCGGCTACGCGGACGTCGAGTTCAGCGTCGAGAAGTCGCACCTGCTGCCGCAGTCGTCGGAGGTGCACCTGCGCTACCGCAATCTGGTCGGGCAGCGCTACCTCGACATCGAGCAGGGCCCGGGCGACCCGAACAAGACGCTCAAGCCGGACAGCACGATTGCCTGCGCCCACACGCCGCACGGGCCCGTCTGCGATCGCACGTTCCCGGCGGTCGACCTCACGGTGCTGTTCAACGGCTTCGCGCCGCTGACCAAGGGGCTGAGCGCGCCCGAGATCAACCAGCTCTCCTTCAACCTCATCCGGACGCTGCAGGGCGAGGGCGGTGCGATCCAGGCGCTGCTGTCCACCGTGGCCGATCTGACCAACAGCCTGGCCGACAAGGACCAGTTGATCGGCGACGTCATCGACAACCTCACCAGCGCGCTGCAGGTCGTCGCCAAGCACGACCGGGAACTCAGTGACCTGATCATCCAGCTGCGCAACTTCATCGGCGGGCTGGCGGACGACCGGAACACGATCGGCAAGGCGATCGTCGGCGTGAATCGGCTCGCCCAGTCGACGACCGGGCTGTTGAAGCACGTGCGCGGGCCGTTCGCCGAGGACGTCAAGTCGATCACCGGCCTGGTCAACACGCTCAACGCGAACAGCGGCACGCTCACCTACGTCATCAGGCAGCTGCCGCCGACCGTCGGCGCGCTGATCCGCACTGCCAGCTACGGCTCCTGGTTCAACTTCTACCTCTGCTCGAGCAGCGGATACCTCGTGCTACCCGGTCCGCGGGTGCCGGGCAAGAATCCGCTGCCATTGGGAGACGTCGTCAACGGCAGCCATCCGAGGTGCAACTCATGAGCGACGCCACCTCGCAGCAGCCGCGCGCCGAGTCCGGGGCGCCACCGGTGCAGACGCGCAAGACGCCGCGCATCGGCCGCTCGTTCTCCTCGCGCAACCCGACGCCGATCGGCGCGATCGGCCTGGTGTTCCTGCTGGTGCTGGTGCTCGCTGCGTTCAACGCGTCGAAGCTGCCGCTGATCGGTGGGGGCACCACCTACGCCGCGTACTTCAAGGAGGCGGTCAACCTCAACACCGGCGACGACGTCCGGATCGCCGGCATCAAGGTCGGCAAGGTGCAGAGCGTCTCGGTCAGCGAGCCGGTGCGCGGCCCGGACGGCCGTTGGCCGTGCCCGCGGCCCGGCTGCGTGAAGGCCACCTTCACCGTGAAGAACGGCTTCGTGGGCGACGAGAGCACCGTCGACATCAAGCTCAAGACCTTGCTCGGCGCGAAGTACCTGAACATCAACTCGACGGGTACCGAGGGCCAGGACAGCAGCAACACCATCCCCATGTGGCGGACGACCACGCCCTACGACATCTATCCGGCGTTCGAGAACCTCACCAGGACGGTGAACCAGATCAACACGAAGAGCCTGGCGCAGTCCTTCCAGGTGCTTGCGCAGGACTTCCAGGGCACGCCGGACGAGGTGCGTCCGGTGCTCACCGGGCTGTCCCGGCTGTCGAACACGATCGCGAGCCGCGACCAGCAACTGCACGACCTGCTGGCCGCCGCGAACACCGTCACCGGCACGCTCGCCGCGCGCGACAGGGACCTCACCAAGCTGATCCGGGACGGCAACCTGCTCCTCCAGATGCTCAACGACCGCCGCGACGCCATCCACGCGCTGCTGATCAACACGCAGACGTTGTCCGCCCAGCTGCGTGGGTTGGTCGCCGACAACGAGAAGACGATCGGGCCGCTGCTGGACAGCCTCGACAAGATCCTCAACTTGCTGAAGAAGAACCAGGACAGCCTCGATCGCGGGCTGTCACTGCTGGGTCCGTTCTATCGGGTTTTCACGAACGTCATCGGCAACGGACGGTGGTTCGACAACTACATCCAGAACCTCAGCGTGTGCGGCGTTTTCAGCGTCGCCCTGAAGACGAGCACCTGCTGATGAACAAGCTGCCTACCAACGCTGTCCGCGCCGTCGTCGCGGTGGTCGTGCTCGCCATTGTGGCCGTCGGCGTGTACTTCGCCTTCTTCGGCGGCGGCTCGGACAAAAAGGTCACCGCGCAGTTCGCGTCCGCGATCGGCGTGTACAAGGGCACGCCGGTGCGGATCCTCGGCGTCAACGTCGGGCACGTCACCGGCGTGCAGCCGGGCGGTCAATACGTCACCGTGACGATGGTCTACGACGACAAGTACGAGCTGTCGGCCGACGCGCACGCCATCGAGGTGGCGAACTCGCTGGTGAGCGACCGGTACATCCAGCTCACTCCGCTGTTCGACAAGTCGAGCGACAGCCGGGCGCTCGCCACCGGCGCCGTGATCCCGCTGACTCGCACCCAGGGCCCGGCCGAACTCGACGACGTCTACGCGGCGTTGGACACCCTGGCCAGGGCGCTCGGTCCGCAGGGCGCCAACAAGGGTGGGCAGCACGGGCCGCTCAGCACGCTGCTCAAGGTCGCCTCGGCGAACCTGAAGGGCAACGGCCAGGCCCTCGGGCAGACCATCTCCAAGCTCTCGGCGGCCGCGCAGACGCTGGCGAACAACCGCGGCGACCTGTTCGGCGTGGTCCGCAACCTGCAGAAGTTCACCTCGGCACTGCACGCCAGCGACGGTCAGATCCGGCTGTTCAACCAGCAGCTCGCGCAAGTGGCGAGCGACCTCGCCTCGGAGCGGACGGATCTCGGCGCCGCGCTGCACGATCTCACGCTCGCGCTCGATGACGTCAGCCGGTTCGTCCGGCAGAACCGCGACAAGTTCCACCAGGACATCACCGGACTCGAGGACATCACCGGCATCCTCGTCAAGGAGAAGTCCTCGCTGAACGAGACCCTCTCCGTCGCGCCGATCGCATTGGCGAACCTGGTGCACACCTACCAGCCGGACATCGGCGCGATCGCCACGCGGAGCAATCTCGCCTCGCTGTCGAGCACCAAGAACGACAGCGCGCAGAAGATCCTGTGCAGCGTCCTGACGCTCGCGCCGATCGACCTCTCGGCCGTCTGCCCCGGCGACTCGGGCAGCACCGGCGGGCTGCTCGGCGGCGGTGGCAGCAGCGGCGGCAACAACCTGCCGGGCATCGGAATCCCCGGCCTCATCGGAGCCGGGTCATGAGCGCGCGCCGGGTTGTCACCGTTCTGGCGGCGAGCGCGCTCGCCCTGGGCGGCTGCGGTTTCAAGGGGCTGTACAGCGCGCCGTTGCCGGGCGGAGCCAATCTCGGCAGCCACCCGTACACGATCACCGCGTACTTCGCGAACGTCCTCGACCTGGTGCCGCAATCCGCGGTCAAGGTCAATGACGTGGCCGTGGGCAAGGTCACCGACATCTCGCTGACCCGGTGCAAGGACGGCAACAGCACGAACTGGTGCGCCAAGGTCGAGATGAAGGTCAACGGGTCGGTCGACGACCTGCCGACGAATTCGCACGCCGAGGTGCAGCAGACGTCGCTGCTCGGTGAGAAGTACGTCCAGTTGATCGCCCCGACGACGAACCCGGCGTCCGCGATGCTGCACGACGGCTCCCAGATCCCGTTCATCGACACGACCTCCGCGCCCGAGGTCGAAGAGGTGCTCGGCGCGCTGTCGCTGCTGCTCAACAACGGCGGGCTGACGCAGATCCAGAACATCGCGCACGAGCTGAACCAGGCGCTCGGCACGCCACAGCGCCGGCAGGCGGTCCGCTCGCTGATCACCGACCTGACCACGTTCACCGGGACCTTGGATCAGCAGAAGGACGAGATCACCACCGCGCTCGACGACATCGACCAACTCGCCCGCACGCTCGACCAGCAGAAGCACGTGATCGAGGCCGCCCTGGATACCTTCCCGAAGGCGCTGCGGGTGCTCAGCCAGGAGCGCGGCAAGCTCGTCACGCTGCTGAGCAGCCTGTCCAATCTCGGCACGGTCGCGACCCGCGTCGTCAACGCGACACAGCACCAACTGGTCGCCTCGCTCAAGGCGCTGGACCCGGTGGTCACCCGGCTGGCGGCCGCCGGATCGAACCTGCCGGGCGCGCTGCGCATCGCCGGCACCTACCCGTTCCCGCTCGGCTTGTCCCGCCAGTTCATCCGCGGCGACTACGCCAACCTGGACGCGGTGTTCGACCTGAGCCTCAACGACCAGCTGTGCGGCCTGGTCCCGCCGCCGCTCGGCACGATCTTCTGCAAGCTGCCCGGCTCGATCAACTCCAAGCCGAAGAAGTCGAGCAAGACGAGGCACTCCGAGACGTCGTCCGACGCGAAGCTGCCCCCGATGCTGATCGGCGCAGGGCGGTGATGCGGCGATGCTGAGGCGTAGCACCAAGATCCAGCTGATCATCTTCGTCGTGATCACTCTGCTCGGTATCTCCTACGTGTCGGCGAAGTACGTCGGGCTGACGAAGGCGATCTTCGGCCACGAATGCACGGTGAGCGCCGACTTCCCGAACTCCGGCGGCATCTTCACGAATGCGGAGGTCACTTATCGCGGCGTGACCGTGGGGCGGGTCGGCGCGCTCAAGGTCATCCCCAACGGCACCCGAGTCGACCTGAAGCTGGACAGCTGTTCGTCGCCGGGGATCCCGAAGAACGTCTCCGCGATCGTCGCCAACCGCTCGGTGGTGGGGGAGCAGTACGTCGATCTGGAGCCCGCACCCGGCACCAAGGAGAACGAGGGGCCCTACCTCGCCGGCGGGGCGAACATCCCGATGGCGCGCAACCGCATCCCGACCGCGACGGAGGCGCTGCTGACCGATCTGGATCGACTCTTCAGGTCGGTGCCGCTGGACGACCTGCGGGTGACGATCGACCAGCTGGGTCAGGCGTTCCAGAACCGCGGCCAAGACCTCGCGCGGCTGCTCGACGCGCAGAACCGGTTCATCGCCGCGGCCATCAGATCGGACAACCTGAACGCCACGATCGACCTGATCAACACATCGTCCTCGGTGCTGCAGACCCAGCTCGACCAGCAACAGCCGCTGCAGATCTGGACGCACAACCTGAACCTGCTCTCCCAGCAGCTCAAGACGAGCAACCCCGATTTCCAGCACCTGCTGAACACCGGGCCGAACGATCTTTCGACCATCGACGCCTTCATCCGGAACAACAAGACCGATCTAGGCGTGACGCTCGCGAACCTCGCCACCGTCGGCGACATCCTCGTCCGGCACCTACCGGGCATCGAGGAGATCTTCGAGCTGTACCCCGCGACCGCCGCCGGCGGCCCGACGACGCTGCACGACCGGACGGGCTGGCTCGGCCTGGTGCTACAGGCCGTCCCCGACCCGCAGGACTGCGGCCTCGACCCGCTCGGCAAGACCCGCGAGGGCTACGGCAGCACGCGGGTGCGCAGCCCGTTCGAGACCAGCCCGCAGGCGCCGAACGTGACGGTCCGCTGCACCGCATCGGCCACCGGCAAGGGCGGCAAGGACGTCCGCGGCGCCGCGCACGTGCCCGGCGGCGACCCGATCAGCCTGACCGGCGGCGGCTACGCCTACCCACGGACCGTCACGCAGAACACCCTGCGCGTGGGGCCGCCGCTCCCGACGAACAGCACGCTCGGCGACGCGTCCTGGCTCGGACTGGTGACGGACGCACTGCACTGATTTATAGCTGGTCCCGAGTAAGGCCGCGCGTACCCTCGACGCGACCGGTCCCGGCCACCGGCGGAAGAGACGATCGGAGTTCACTACCGCATGTCACAGCCTCGACGCGAGTCCGCTGCGCCGTGGATCATCGCCGCGATCGCGGGAGCCGTGCTGGTCGCGCTGTTGCTCGTCTACTTCCTCGCCCTCCGCCCGGATGAGGATCACATCAACGGCGGCTTCAGCGGCCCGGAGCAGGACGCCATGCGCGCTGCGAGCGTCGAGGCACAGAACGCGCTGTCCTTCCGGCGGGCGTCCTTCGAAGCCGACTTCCAGCGCGCCCTGTCCGGCGCCACCGGAGCGTTCGCGTCGGATCTGCGCCGTACGAAGAGCGCGACGCTGAAGACGATCACGAACGGCAAGTTCGACATGAGCGCCAAGGTCACGAACGTCGCGCTCGAGGACGTGGTGAACTCCGGCGGTCACCACGGATATGTCGTGCTCGTGACCATGAACGGTTTCCGGACGACCGCGCCGGACATCCCGACTCCGTCCGAGCTGGCGCTCACCGTCGAGGACGTCGACGGGAAGTGGCTGGTCAGCGACGTCGAGAGCGTCGGAGTCACCTCGTGACCGCCGAGGACCCGCAACAGCAGCCCGCCACGCC
>DASQSE010000043.1:0-50297 GCA_035642535.1 Jatrophihabitans sp.
CGGCGTCGGGCAGGCTGCGCCGGCCGGCGATGCGAAACAGGGCGCCACCCAGAACAGCACCGGGCCGCACAAGTCGATCGACCTCGCGGCCGGCGAGCCGGCCTCGAGCGGCGAGGTCTGGGTCGTGCTGGCGATCATCGCAGTGATCGCGCTGGCATTCGTGGCCGCGACCTACGCCCGCCTCTACCTGATGAAGCACGAGGGCTCGGCCGAGAGCTGAGCCGCCGGCACCGGCCGATTTCGGATTGGGCCGGGCCGACCTGTAATCTTGCTCCGGTCGCCGCGCCGTGTGGCTCGACATTTGATCGACCCTCCTGTCACGGACCGTCCGTGACCGACTAGTCCATAGGAGGAATGGCACGCTTATGCGCCATTACGAAGTCATGGTCATCCTCGACCCCACCCTCGAAGAGCGCACCATCGCCCCGTCGCTCGACGCATTCCTGTCGGTGGTGAAGACGGACGGCGGCACGGTCGAGAAGGTCGACGTGTGGGGCCGCCGCCGGATGGCCTTCGAGATCAACAAACACACCGAGGGCATCTACGCCGTGGTCGATCTGACCGCCAATCCGTCGGCCGTCCAGGAACTCGACCGGCAACTGAACCTCAACGAGTCGGTGCTGCGGACCAAGGTCCTGCGCCCGGACGAGCGGTAAGCCATGGCCGGCGACACCGTCATCACCATCGTCGGGAACCTCACCGCAGATCCCGAACTCCGTTTCACGCCGTCCGGCGCCGCGGTCGCGTCCTTCACGATCGCGTCGACACCGCGCACGTTCGACCGCAACACAAACGAGTGGAAGGACGGCGAGGCGCTGTTCCTGCGCTGCTCCATCTGGCGGCAGGCGGCCGAGAACGTCGCCGAGTCGCTGCAGCGCGGCATGCGCGTCGTCGCGCAGGGCCGGCTGCAGCAGCGCAGCTTCGAAACCCGCGAGGGCGAGAAGCGCACCGTCGTCGAAATGCAGGTCGACGAGATCGGCCCCTCGCTGCGCTACGCCACCGCGAAGGTCAATCGGACGCAGCGCGGCTCCACGTCGGGCGGCGGATTCGGCTCGTCCGGCTCGGAAGGCGGCGGCGGCGGCTCGGCACCTGCCGACGACCCATGGGGGTCGGCCTCGCCGTCGACCGGCGGCGGCGGCTTCTCGGACGAACCGCCCTTCTAGATTTCACTGACTCAGACATCCACGGAGAACCACGGACATGCCAAAGCCTCCAATTCGCAAGCCGAAGAAGAAGCAGAATCCGCTCACTGCGGCCAAGATCGACTACATCGATTACAAGGACACCGCCCTGTTGCGGAAGTTCATCTCCGACCGCGGCAAGATCCGCGCGCGTCGGGTCACCGGTGTCACCGCCCAGCAGCAGCGGCAGATCGCCAAAGCGATCAAGAACGCCCGCGAGATGGCGCTGCTCCCGTACACGTCGACGGCCCGCTGAGGTAACGCGATGAAGTTGATCCTTACCCAAGAGGTTTCCGGGCTCGGGCTGGCCGGCGACGTCGTCGAGGTCGCGGACGGCTACGGGCGCAACTACCTGGTCCCGCAGGGCGCCGCGATCAGCTGGACGAAGGGCGGCGAGAAGCAGATCTCGCAGATCAAGCGCGCCCGCGACTCCCGCGAGATCCGCGATCTCGGCCACGCGCGCGAGATCAAGAGCGAGCTCGAGAAGCTGAGCGTCACGATCAGCGCGCGGGCCGGCAAGGACGGCCGACTGTTCGGCTCCGTCACCGCCGGCGACATCGCGGACGCCGTCAAGAGCGCGGGCGGGCCGGCGCTGGACCGCAAACGCATCCACACCGGTGAGCACATCAAGTCGGTCGGCACGCACGACGTGACGGTGGATCTGCACCCCGATGTGACGGCCACGATCCCGCTCACCGTCAACGCCGTATAGCCGCTTCCCCTCGGCTGTGTGATCAACAGGCCCGAATCGTCATCTCGCGACGGTTCAGGCCTGTTGATCATGGACGGGAACGCGCAGGCTCACCCAACGTCAAGATCAAAGCGCGTTGCCATACGCGGACATGACGCGCGGTTTTTGATCGTTACAGATACTTTTTTCGTCCACAGGCAGTGGACAACCGACCTGCGGTTACTTCGGGGGATGTAGACGCTCCCGTCCGCGTTATCCACAAGCTATCCAGAAGTCGTCCACCGGACCGTCCGGCGATTCACACAGGTTCTCCACTGCGTTGTCCCAAGGTGGCGTTGTGTCGTTCGGGCAGCAGTTCTAGCGTCCTCTCTGCCGTCGAAATCCGGGCCCGCTGAGAACTGTCAGACCTGTCTGGATAGTCGAGGCATGTGCGAACAGCAGTACGATTATCCAGGGGGGAGGGGCTGGACCGGATGACGTTGATGGACGACGTCCGGGGGCCGGCGAGCGGCGCCGGCGAGTACGACCGCACCCCGCCACAGGCGATCGAAGCCGAGCAATCCGTGCTCGGCGGCATGATGCTGTCCAAGGACGCGATCGCCGACGTCGTCGAGGTCGTCAAGCCCGGCGATTTCTATCGGCCCGCGCATCAGCTGATCTACGACGCCGTCCTCGACCTCTACGCACGCGGTGAGCCGGCCGACGCCGTCACCGTGTCTGCCGAGCTCACCCGCAACGGACAGCTCAACCGGGTGGGTGGCGCGCCGTACCTGCACACCCTCATCTCGATGGTGCCCACGGCTGCGAACGCCGGCTACTACGCCGCGATCGTCGCCGACCGCGCCATCTTGCGACGCCTGGTCACGGCGGGCACGCGCATCGTCCAGATGGGCTACGACGCGGCGTCCGGCGGCGCGGACGACGTGCTCGGCACGGTCGACGACATCGTCGACCGCGCGCAGGCCGAGGTCTACGAGGTCACCGAGCGGCGCACGTCCGAGGACTACGTCCAGATCGAGTCACTGCTGCAGGAGACGCTCGACGAGATCGAGAAGATCTCGGCGACGGGCGGCATCGGCACCGGCATCCCCACCGGCTTCGCACAGCTGGACGAGATCACCAACGGCCTGCACCCCGGGCAGATGGTGACGGTCGCCGGCCGGCCGGGCACGGGCAAGGCACTCGCTCTCGACACGCCGCTGCCGACGCCGACGGGCTGGACCACGATGGGCGAAGTCCAGGTCGGCGGTGAGCTCATCGGCGCGGACGGCCGTCCAACAAAGGTCGTAGCCGCAACCGACGTCATGACCGGGCGGCCCTGCTTCGAGATCGAGTTCTCGGACGGGAGTGTGATCACGGCGGACGGCGAGCACGAGTGGCTAACGACGACCAGGTCGGCGCGCCGCGCCATCGCGCCGATCAGCTGGTCGTTGCCGATCGCTTGCCGCGAGCGAGCGGCGGCAGTCGCCGCTCAATGCGCCTCCGAAACCGACGCCCGAGTGAGCGTGCGGGAACTAGTTGCTGAACTAGGCGAAGACTTCCGGCCGACCGTGCAAAAAGTCGCTTGGGAAATCGGGTCGATCGGTCGAGAGCCGCGTCGAGCGCGCGGGCCACGGAGGCAATATCTGTGGAACGCACCTGTGTACTCGCGTCGCGCACTGACAGCCGCAATCGCCGAGCGGGTAGCTTCGCCAATCCCGAGTCGTTCGTCCGCCGGTTCGAGGAAGGTAACCACGGCGGAGATCGCAGCGACGCTTCGTTGCGACACGGCCGACAAGCGAGCAAATCACGCGATCGCCTGCGCGGCCCCTCTGACGCTGCCCGATGCACCTCTGCCGGTCCCGCCGTACACACTCGGCGCGTGGCTCGGTGACGGCACAACCGATTCAGCCACGCTCACCTGCGCCGATCTACAGATTCGCGAACAGATTCGTGCTGAGGGAGTGCTCGTCGTCCCGACGGCGGGCCACCTCCGTTATTCCCTTCGGCTACCTAAGCAGGTTGTTGCGTCCCGTCGATGTGAGGTCTGCGGCAACACCTTCAGGCCCGCACTCCCGCAGGTACGAACCTGCGGACGGTCCTGTGGTGGAAGGGTCCGGTTCCAATCAGCGCCCGCGCCAACTCCGACTTGCCCCGACTGCGGGGGGTCCGTCGCTGGCTGGGGCAGGTGTCGGGCTTGTTATGTGGCCTCAGGCACGCTGCGCGCCAAGCTACGAACCCTCGGTGTGCTTGGTGATAAGCACATCCCGGCGCGCTACCTGCGTGCAAGCGAGTCACAGCGGCGCAGCCTGCTTCGTGGCTTACTCGATACAGATGGCTACGCCAGCGCCCACGGCAATGTTGAGTTCGCTGTCACGAACCGACGTCTGGCCGAAGACGTCCGTGAGCTTGCCCTTGGACTTGGTTATCGAGCGACGCTGAGAACGAAGTCCGTTCGCGGCCGAAGCGCGGAGAGCTCGACGTGCTACACGGTCGCGTTCACGACCAGCGACCGGGTGTTCGGCTTAGATCGCAAGGCGGCACGACAGGTGCGATCAACCCGTCCAGGCACATCAGGGCGCTACATCATCGACGTTCGGCCGGTGCCGTCGATACCGGTGCGATGCGTCCAGGTCGACAACGACGACCACATGTACCTTGCGGGCCGCACGATGATCCCCACCCACAACTCCACGATCGCGCTGGATTTTGCGCGGTCGGCTGCGATCAAGCACGGCAAGGCGACGGCGATCTTCTCCCTCGAGATGGGCAAGCTCGAGATCATGATGCGGCTGTTCGCCGCCGAGGCGGGCGTGCCGCTGCACAACATGCGCTCCGGGCACATGAGCGACTCGGACTGGCGCCGCCTCGCGCTGCGTTCATCCGAACTCGCCGACGCACCGCTGTTCATCGACGACTCGCCGAACCTCACCATGATGGAGATCCGCGCGAAGGCGCGCCGGCTACGGCAGCGGCATGAACTCGCGCTGGTGATCATCGACTACCTGCAGCTGATGCAGAGCGGCAAGCGGGTCGAGTCGCGCCAGCAGGAAGTCAGCGAGTTCAGCCGCTCGATGAAGCTGCTGGCAAAGGAACTCGACGTGCCGGTCGTTGCGTTGTCGCAGCTCAACCGCGGCCCTGAGCAGCGCACCGACAAGCGGCCGCTGCTTTCGGATCTGCGCGAGTCAGGCAGCATCGAACAAGACAGTGACGTCGTGCTGCTCGTACATCGCCCCGATCTGTACGAGCCGGAGACCGAACGCGCCGGCGAAGCAGACCTGATCATTGCCAAGCACCGCAATGGTCCGACGGCCACTGTGGCCGTCGCCTTCCACGGCCGCTACAGCCGCTTCGCCGACATGCCGACCTAACCAGTTTCGATCTTGAGCTCGGCGAGCAGATCCGGGTCGGCAAGCAGTTCGATACGGGTCACCTTGTCGCCGACGACGGTGAAGTCGAAGACGACCTTGGGCGTGCCGCGCTGCGTCCACACCAGACCGGGCACGCCGTCGACCAGCATCATCCGTGCGGCCTGGGCCCGGCCCGCATACGCACCGGCGACCGCAGCCGCGCCGCGCACCTCTGCGTCGGCACCAATCGCGGCAGCCGTCGCGTCCGCGCGCGCAACAGCATCCGGGTCGAGCACCGCGAGCAGCGCTTCGAAATCGCCGGCGCGTGACGCCGCGAGGAACGCCCTGACCACCTCGCGCTGCCGCGCCTGGTCCGGCTCCGGTGACGCGCCCTGCACGCGGCGCCGACCCCGGCTGGCGAGTTGACGCGCCGCGGCAGGGCTGCGTCCCACGATCGAGGCGATGTCGTCGAACGGGACGCCGAACAGATCGTGCAGGACGAACGCCAGCCGCTCGGGCGGCGTGAGCGTGTCCAGCACGACAAGCAGCGCCGAGCCGACCGAATCGGCGAGCACGGCCTCGGCCTCCGGGTCGACTCCCTCGGCAGCAGCGTGCTCGTGCGCCTCCAACGGCGCCTCGCGGCGCGTCCGACGCGACTGCAACATAGTCAGGCAGACCCGCGACACGACGGTCGTCAACCAGCCGCCGAGGTTCTGCACGTCGCTGGTGTCGGTCCGGCTCAGCCGCAGCCAAGCCTCCTGCACCGCGTCCTCCGCCTCGGCAGCCGAGCCGAGCATCCGGTAGGCAACCGCGCGCAGGTGTGTGCGGTGTCCCTCGAATTGCCCGGCCAGCCAGTCTCGCTCGTCCATCGGTCACATTCCTTTGCGGTCGGTGGTCATTAGACCTGACCGGCGAAACGGCGCCGGCGTGACAACGGAAGGAGACGGCCATGCAACTCGTGGTCTTCCCGGCGAAGGATCTGGACGCGGCAAAGCGGCTGTTCACCACGCTGCTCGGCACCGACCCGTACGCTGATCAGCCGTACTACGTCGGCTACCGCGCGGGCGATGTCGAGATCGGCCTCGACCCGAACGGGACGGACGGGCCGATCTGCTACTGGGAGGTCGACGACATCGACGCCACGCTGAAATCACTCGAGGCGGCCGGCGCTGCGATCCGCCAGCCACCGCACGAGGTCGGGGGCGGCAAGCAGGTCGCGACCGTGACGGACGGCAACGGCAACGTCATCGGGTTGAGCACCGCCCCATGACAACGCAGGAACCGCGCTCGGCGGCACACCGCAAGGCGGACACCCTGGCCAAGCTGGCCGCCAAGGCCGCGGACATCTGGGTCGCCTCGGCGTCGGTCACCGACGCCGGGGCGGCGCAGGCCTACCTCGTGCCGCTCTCGCTCGCCTGGGTGGACGAGCGGATCGTGCTCGCCTTGGAGGACACCTCGCAGACCGCGCGCAACGTGAGCGCAGCGGGCAAGGCGCGGCTCGCGCTCGGCCCGACCCGCGACGTCGTCATGATCGACGCCGAGCTGGAGCACAGCCACCCGGTCGGGCAGGTGCCGGCCCGTATCGCCGAGGCATACGCAGCGCAGTCGGACTGGGATCCGCGCGAGGCCGGCGCCGGCTATCTCTTCCTGGTGTTTCGCCCGCTGCGCATCCAGGCGTGGCGCGAGGTAAACGAGCTGCGTGACCGGACGCTCATGCGCGGCGGTGCGTGGCTGGCTTGAGGCCGATCACGACTGTCGCGCCGGTGTCGTCATCGCCCACTACCTGCGGCTGCAGCCCGGCACGCGTCATGTCCGCGGCAAGCAGTCGCGCCTGAGCTCGGCTGGACTCGACGAGCACACTGCCACCGGGCATGAGCCAGTCCGCGGCCTCGGCGATCACGCGCCGCAGCACGTCCAGTCCGTCCGTCCCGCCGTCGAGCGCGACGGCCGGCTCGTGCAGCCGGGCCTCCGGCGGCATTGTCGCCAGCGCCGCAGTCGGTACGTACGGACCGTTGGCAACCACCACCGCGACGCGGCCGCGCAACCGGGCCGGCAACGGCGCGTAGAGGTCACCGAGGTGGACGCGGTCGCCGAGGTTGCTTCGGGCACACTGCACGGCGACCGGATCGAGATCGACCGCATGCAGCTCGACGCCCGGCAATGCGGCGAGGACGGCCGCACCGACCGCCCCGCAACCGCAGCACAGGTCGACGACGACATCGCCGTCGCGCGCCAGTGCGGACGCGTGACGTGCGAGCAACTCCGTTCGCCGGCGGGGCACGAAGACCCCGGGCTGCACCGCGACGCGCAGCCCGCAGAACTCGACCCAACCGAGGATGTACTCGAGCGGCTCGCCGGCGACCCGGCGCTCGACGAGCTGCGCGAGTTCCGGTGCAGACGGCGCCGCGTCGAGCAAGAGCCGCGCCTCGTCCTCGGCGAACACGCAGCCCGCCGCGCGCAGCTGCGCTGCGACATCTGAACTCGAGGCGGGCATTACTCGGCGGTGATCTCCACCAGGTGCCGATAGAACGCGACGTGTCCCGCGATCTCTCGGACGGCGTCGTAAGGCTGCTCGTAGGTCCAGATCGCGTTGGCGATCTCGACGTCCTCGGTCACGACGTCGTAGTACGACGCGTCGCCCTTGAACGGGCAGTACGTGGCGTGCTCCGAGCGGCGCAGCACCGACTGGTCGACATCCTCGATCGGGAGGTAGTAGACGACCCGGTGCCCGGCTTCGTCGAGCCGCAGCGCAGTCGTGCTTTCCGCGACGACGCGATCACCCACCCGGACGATGATTCGCTCGTCGGTCTTGTCGATCGTGATCGGATGGTCGGCGCCAGGAATCTTCACGGTGCTCGCTCTCAGTGCGCGACGATAGCGTTCTCCTCGATAGCAGCAGCCGCGGGCAATGCGGCATTCCCGCCCGGCGCGGCGTCGAACGTGATCTCGACCGTCAGCCCACCGCCGGGGCGTGGCCGCACCACCAGCGCGGCGTCGTGCGCGCTCGTCACCGCCTGCACGATGGACAGCCCGATGCCGAGCCCGTCGCCGTGCGCAGTCCGGTCGGGCGAGAGCCGGTGGAACGGCAACAGCAGCCGCTCCACCTCGTCCGCGGGCACGACCGAGCCGGAGTTGCCGACCCGCAGCGTGACCTGCGCACCGTCCGTCCGAGTCGAAGTCGTCATCCGGCCGCCCGGGAGGTTGTGCCGGAGCGCGTTCTCGACGAGGTTCACCACCAGCATCTCGAGCAGCCGCGGATCGCCGAGCACCGGCGCGTGCGTCAGCGCGGCGTCGACGTGGATCTCGCGCGCGGCCGCCTCGAGCTCGTGCCCGGCCAGCACCCGCCGCAGCAGCTCGGCGAGATCCACCGCCTCGCTGTGCAGTACACCGGACTGGCCGCGCGCGAGCGCGAGCAGCGCCGCGATCAGTCGCTCCTGTTGCGCGCCCGCGGCGAGCACCCGCTCGTGCGCGGCGCGCAGCGATTCGGCCGTGGCATCCGGATCGGCCAACGCCACCTGACCGATCGCGCGCTGTCGCGCCAGTGGGGTGCGCAGCTCGTGCGACGCGTTGGCGACGAACCGCCGCTGCGCCTGGAACGCAGTCTCGAGCCGGCCGAGCAGCCCGTCGAAGGTGTTGCCGAGCTCGGTCAGCTCGTCGCGTGGGCCGCGCATCGCGAGCCGGCGGTGCAGGTTCGTCGCCGAGATCTCCCGCACCGCATTGGTCATCGTGCGCAGCGGACGCAGCACCCGCCCGGCCACCACCCAACCGAGCCCGATCGAGAGGACCGTCATTCCGGCGAGCGCGATGCCGGAGTCGAGCAGCAGGCTGTGCATCGTGTCGGCGTGCTGCTGCTCGGCGAGCCGGCGCATCCGATTCGCCTGGGCGAGCATCTGTTGCGGGCTGAGCGTCTTGACGCCGTTCGGAGTCTGCACCTTGCCCTCGCCGACGACGGGCGGCTTCGCGGGGACGTTTATCTCGGCGACGCTGCGCCCGTCCGGAGAGCGGTAGGTCAGCACCTTGTCGCTGGAGTGCTGGACGAGCAGGTACGTGATGGTGAGCAATGCGGCGCCGCCGATCAGGAACAGCGCGCCGTACAGCGCGGTCAGGCGCAGTCGCACGGTGCGCGGCCGCAGGTGTCGGGCGCCGGCCCAGCGCGGGGAGCTCATGAGATTCGGTATCCGGACTTGGCGACGGTCTCGATCAGCGGCGGGTCACCGAGCTTGCCGCGCAGCCGGCTGATCGTGATCTTGACGGCGTGCGTGAACGGGTCGGCATTCTCGTCCCACACCCGGTCGAGCAACTCCTCGGCCGACACCGTCCGACCGCCCGCGGCGAGCAGCACCTCCAGGACGCCGAACTCCTTGGGCGCCAGCTCGAGTTGTCGTGCGCCGCGGGTGACGCGCCGCTGCGCGAGGTCGAGCATCACGTCGCCGTGCCGCAGCATCGGTGGGATCGCCGGCTGGGCGCGCCGCACGAGCGCGCCGACCCGCGCCACCAGCACCGGGAAGTCGAACGGCTTGGGCAGGTAGTCGTCGGCGCCGAGCGACAACCCGTCGACGAGATCCGCCATCCCGTCCGCGGCCGTGAGCATCAGCACCCGGCTGCGCGAGCCGGCCGCGACCAGTTCCGCGCAGACGTCGTCGCCGTGCACCTCGGGCAGGTCGCGGTCGAGGACGACCACCTCGTACTCGTTGACGCGGGTGCGTTCGAGTGCCGCCGAGCCGTCGAAGGCCACGTCGACGGCCATGTGGACCCGGCGCAGCCCGACCGCGACCGTTTCGGCGAGTTCCTGGTCGTCGTCGACCACGAGAATGCGCATAGCTGTGCTCCCTCCGGTGGCATGCGGCCGATACCTCGCGGAAACCGTGCGGCGCCTACAACCGAAGACATGACACCGAACGCACCTGTGTGCACCCGCAGAATGCGGTGGTTCGTTCCCGCCGCAATCGCCGCCGCGCTGCTGACGGCCTGCTCGTCCGGCGGCTCCGGCGGGCCGGGCGTCGCAAGCATCGGCACGTCCGGCAGCCCGTCCGGATCCGCGTCGGACGACCAGCACGCCGACCCGCTCGCCTACTCGAAGTGCATGCGCTCGCACGGCGTGCCGCAGTTCCCCGACCCGGATCCCAACGGCGGGCTGGAGTTGAGCGCCGGCCCGGGCACCGGTATCAACCCGGATTCGGCGACGTTCAAGGCCGCCCAGCAGGCGTGCCAGCACCTGCTGCCGACGCCGCCTCCGGAGCAGCAGCAGCAGAACTACGAGGCGTTGCTGAAGTTCGCGAAGTGCATGCGCGATCACGGGATCTCCGACTTCCCGGATCCGTCGCCGGACGGGGGGCTGCAGATCAAGTCCGGGCACGGCAGCGATCTCGACCCCAACTCGCCGACGTTCAAGGCCGCGCAGCAAGCGTGTCAGAAGTACCTGCCGAATGGCGGGCCCGGCAAGGCCGGCACCCAGACGGGAAGCAGCTGATGGTCGCGGTGGACACCGATGTTGCAGCGCCCGATCTCGCCGCGGAGGAACCTCGATCGCGTCGGCGCCGGGTGGTGGTGTCCGGGCTGGTGTTGCTGCTCGCCGCGGCGGGTGTCGCGACCTACACCGCGCACCCGTTCCGGTCGGCGGCGGGCGACGAGACCGACAACGCCGCGGCGACGAAGCTGACGACGGTCACCCGACGGACGCTCGACTCGCAGACGCAGGTCGACGGCACGCTGACCTACGACGGCTCATACAGCGTGGTCAACCAGATGGCGGGCACGGTCACCTGGCTGCCGGCGCTCGGCCGGGTACTGCGGCAGGGCGGCGTGCTGTACCGGGTGGACGGGACGCCGGTCGTTCTGCTCTACGGATCGACACCGGCGTATCGCGATCTCGCCGAGGGCGCGACCGCCGACGCGGTGAGCGGGCGGGACGTGCGACAGCTCAACGCCGCGCTGGTGGCGCTCGGCTACGCGACGAAGGCGCACCTCGACCCAACCTCGAACGAGTTCGGCTGGCGGACCAAACAGGCCGTTGAGCGGCTGCAGAAGCACTATGGCCTGGACGAGACCGGCACACTGCTACGCGGCCAGGTCGTGTTCCTGCCGCACCCGATCCGGGTGACCGCGGAGTCCGCGTCGGTGGGTTCCGGGGCGCCGCCCGGCGCGGCCGTCCTCACCGCGACCTCGACCCGGCGCGTGGTGTCCGTCGATCTCGATGTCGCGCAGCAGTCGCAGGTCAAGCGCGGTGACGCGGTGACGGTCACCCTGCCCGACCAGAGCACCACGCCGGGCGTCGTCACCAGGATCGGCTCCGTTGCCACGACACCGACCGACGGTGGCGACGGCTCGAGCAACACACCGACGATCGAGGTGACCGTGCGGCTGCGCCGCCCCGCCGAGGCAGGCGACCTCGATCAGGCACCCGTCCTCGTCTCGATCGTCACGGCGAGCGCGCGGCATGCGCTGGTCGTGCCCGTCAACGCGCTGCTCTCGCTCGCCAGCGGCGGGTATGCGGTCGAGGTCGCGGGCGGCGGTGGCGCGCGGCATCTCGTCCCGGTCACGCTCGGACTCTTCGACGACGCCGACGGGCTCGTGCAAGTGACCGGCACGAGCCTGTCGGCGGGCCAACGCATCGTGGTGCCGGCGTCATGAGCGCGGTCCTGGAGTTGGACGCGGTGACGAAGGTGTATCCGAGCCGGCCGCCGGTGACTGCACTGCGCGGCGTCACGCTGCGCATCGACGCCGGCGAACTCGTCGCGGTCGTCGGCCCGTCCGGGTCCGGCAAGACGACGCTGCTGCACCTGATGGGCACGCTGGACCGGCCGAGCTCGGGCCGGGTGCGCGTTGTGGGGCGGGATGTCGCGGCGCTACCGGATCGGCAACTGTCGGCGCTGCGGGCGGGTCGCATCGGGTTCGTGTTCCAGCAGTTCTTCCTCGCCGAGCACGCCAGCGCGCTCGACAACGTCGCGGACGGCTTGCTGTACACCGGCATGCGGCTGGCCGAGCGGCGGGCGCGGGCCCGCGAGGCGCTGCGCGTCGTGGGCCTGGACGTCCGCCCGCACGCCCGGCCGACCCAGCTGTCGGGCGGCCAGCGGCAGCGGGTCGCGATCGCCCGCGCACTCGTCGGCGAACCGGCGATCGTCCTGGCCGACGAACCGACCGGCAACCTCGACACCGCGACCGGTGCCGCCGTGCTCGATCTCATCGTCGAGCTCAACCGGCGCGGCACGACCATCGTGCTGATCACCCACGACCGCGACGTCGCGGCACGGCTGCCGCGCCGGGTGGACGTCCGGGACGGCTACGTCGTCGGGGACGTGACGGCATGAGAACGGCGGACCTCTGGCGCCTGGCGTTCGTCGGGGTGCGCACCCGCAAACTGCGCGCCGGACTCTCCGCGCTCGGCATCGCGCTCGGGGTGGCGGCGATCGTGGCGGTGCTCGGGCTTTCGGCGTCCTCGCAGGCGGGACTGCTGCGCGAGATCGACGCGCTCGGCACCAACCTGCTTACGGTGCAGAACGGGCAGAGCTTCTTCGGCGACACAGCCGAGTTGCCGACGGAGTCGCCCGGGATGATCGGGCGCATCGGGCCGGTGACCGAGGTGCAGTACACCGGCATGACGGACGCGAACGCGTACCGCTCGCAGCGCATCCCCTCCGTCAACACGAACGCGATCACGGTGCAGGCCGCGAGCCTCGATCTGCTGCGGACGGTCGGCACTTCGGTGGTGGCCGGGCGGTACTTGAACGCGGCCACGGCGTCGCTGCCGGTGGCCGTCCTCGGCGCCGAGGCGGCGAGCCGGCTGGGCATCGACCGGATCTACCCGGGTGAGCGGGTGTGGATCAGTGGGCAGTGGTTCTACCTCGCGGGCATCCTGGCGCCGGCCACGCTCGCGCCGGAGATCGACACGTCGGTGCTGATCGGGTTCCGCGCCGCGGCGACGTTCCTCGACTTCGACGGCCACCCGTCGACGATCTACGTCCGCGCCGCGACCGATCAGGTGTCCGGGGTGCAGTCGGTGCTCGCGCCGACGGCCGATCCGGAGGCGCCGAACGAGGTGGAGGTCAGCAAGCCGTCCGACGCGCTGGTCGCGCGGGCGAAGGCGAAGGCGGCGCTGAACGGGCTGTTCCTCGGGCTGGGCGCGGTGTCGCTGCTCGTGGGCGCGGTGGGCGTCGCCAACATCATGGTCATCTCGGTGCTGGAGCGGCGCTCGGAGATCGGGCTGCGCCGGGCGCTCGGCGCCACCCGCGGGCACGTCCGGATCCAGTTCCTCTCCGAGGCGACGCTGCTCGGGCTGCTCGGCGGTGGGATGGGGGTCGGGCTGGGCGCTTTGGCGACGTTCATCTACGCGTCGACGAAGGGATGGGACGTCGTGGTGCCGGCGCTGGCCTGGGCCGGCGGGCTCGGCGCGGCGCTGCTCATCGGCGCGATCGCCGGGCTGCTGCCCGCGCTGCGCGCCGCGCGCATGTCGCCCACCGAGGCGCTCTGGACCGTCTAACCCCCGCGGCCTGGGGCCGAGAAGCTACCTTCGAAGCATGACCACCTTGCAGTTGCCCGAGCGCGTCGACATCCGCGAGGTCGGCATGCGCGACGGACTGCAGCTCGAGGCGCCCGTCCCGCTCGATGGCAAGCTCGCCATGCTGGCGGCGATCGTCGCCACCGGGGTGCAGCGCGTCGAGGTCACCAGCTTCGTCTCGCCCAAGGCGGTGCCGGCACTCGCCGACGCCGACGAAGTTGCCAAGCACCTCGGGCAGTGGCCGGACGTCCACTTCTCGGCGCTGGTGGCGAACGTCCGGGGCGCGGTGCGCGCCATCGACGCGGGCGTGCCGAATCTGGAGTACGTCGTCTCCGCGGCCGACTCGCACAGCCTCGCCAACGCCGGCCGCAAGACGGCGGACGCGGCCGCTGCGATCGGCGAGATCGTCGAGCTGGCCCACGGCGCAGGCGGCTCGCTCGAGGTGATCATCGCGACCGCGTGGGACTGCCCGTTCGACGGGCCGACGGATCCGGCGCGCACGCTCGAGGTCGTGCGCTCCGCGGTGCGGCAGGACGCCGACCAGCTATGCCTCGGCGACACGATCGGAACGGTCACCCCGCAGCGGACGGTCGCGCTGCTCGACGCGGTGCGTGCCGAAGCGCCCGGCCTCGACGTCGGCGTCCACTTCCACGACACCCGCGGCACCGGTCAGGCCAACACGCTGGCCGCCATCCTCGCCGACGTCACGCAGCTCGACGCCAGCGTCGGCGGACTCGGTGGCTGCCCGTTCGCACCCGGCGCGAGTGGCAACATCGCCACCGAGGAGCTCGTCTACTGGACCGAGGACGCCGGCATCGCGTCCGGCCTCGACCTCGCGGCCGTGGTCGAGGCGGCGCGCGTCACCGAGCTGGCGGTCGGGCACCCGCTGCCGAGCTCGCTCTATCGCGCCGGCGGCCGCTCCGTCCCGCGCGGGCCCTATCAGCCCTGACCGCGCGGCCACTCGGCCGCTACGACAGCTCCGCCTCTGACGGTCGCCACCAGCGCCGTCGGTCCGTCCGGCCGCACCCACAGTTCGTAGCTGCCGTCGCGCAGCGCCGGGAACACCGCGGCGTGCTCGACCCGACCCAGCGTCGCCCGCGCGACGACGCCGACGTGCGGCCAGGCAGGACCATGCGCGGACGCGACGTGCTCGCGCCCGTGCTGGCCGCGCCACTCGCCGATCCACCACGTGCCACCCTCGTCGGGCACCTCGCCACGCCGGCCGACCGGGCAGATCTCCAGCTCCGCGCCGGCCAGTTCGTCCGACGCCCTGACGACGAGTGCACCCACCTCGCCGCCGATGTCGAGGACGACCGCGTTCGCTCCGGTCACAGGTCACCGCCCGGCTGGCCGGGTTGGGTCGTGTAGCCGCTGTTCGGGTTCGACAGGTACGGGAACGAGTCCAGCAGCGGATCGCCGTACGGCGTGTTGTCGTTCGACGTGCCGTCGTTGAGCAGCCGCGCGGCCGCGTCCGGGGTGAAGCTCGGGTCGACGAGCGGGATCGTCGCGCCGGCAACTGCCCTGAGTTCGATCGCCGTGACGTCGTCGATGAGCCGCCGCCCGTTCGGGAATCCGGCCGGATCGCCGGCCACCAGCCCGATCGGGTTCGCGCTGCCCGGCGGAGTGGGCGGCACGGCGACGTTGAGCCGGACCAGGTCTGCTTGCACCGGGCCGGTGAAGTTCTGGAAGCCGGGGACGACGCCGCTCGGGATGCCCGTCAGCAGGATCGCCGCGAGATCGGCGCGCGGCTTGTCGTACGCCGCCAGGTTCGGGAACGCCGCCGGATACAGCACGTTCGCGATCAGCGCGGCCAGCTCCGGCTTCAGCACGTACTTGGCGAATCGCGCGTCCTGATACGGCTCGAGCGCGTTCCACAGATCCTTCTCGGCCATCGGGTTGATCACTTCGTTCACGAGCGGGTTGCCCAGTCGCGAGACCTGGACGAACGCGCCGAGGTTGCGGATCTCGCCATTGCGTCGGTCGACGACCCGCGTCGACGCGCGGCTCGCCGTGGACCACACGCCGATGACGGCGTCGGGCGACATCACGTCGGTCGGCACCGTGCGGCTTCGAGTGAGATCCGAGATCGGCACCTGCAACGCGATGGTGTGCACGTTGAGTCCGCGCAGCCCGTTGACGCCCGGCATGTTGCCGAGGATCGGCGGGATCCCGGCGTTGAACGCGCTTTGGAACGGACGCAGGTCGCCGAGGTCGAAGATGCTGCCGAGGTCGACGTGGAACGCGTCGGCCCGCTGCCCGGCGAACACCTTCCGTCCGCCACCGAGGTCGTGATACGTCTGCGCGGCCAGCGCCGGATAGTTCGGGGTGCTCCGCACGCCGACGTTGACCGGCGGACAGGTCAGGCCCTCGCCGAGCACGCGCGCCCGCCAATCCCCGTACCGCGACCGGCGCACCCGCGTGACGGAATACGTCTGCGGCCGGTTCCACGTCGCGTCCGTGGGCGACGTAATCGGTCCGGTGTTGTAGAGGAACGTGTCGCGGTTGCGGATCTTGGTCCGGAACCGGAACTGGTAGCAGATGTCGGCGCGCGCGTCGCCGGAGTTCGAGATCTTGATCTCGTACAGCACGTCGTCGGCGAACTCGTTGAAGTTCGGCCCGCCGTACGGCAGCTCGAACGGGAGGAAGTTGGCGATCAGGGTGACGGTGTCGGGCGCGTCAGGACTCACGAACGCGTACACGTCGGTGTTGTCTGCCGACGGGTCCTTCGAGATCTCGGGGGCCTCACGGTGCGAAGACATGATCTCTCCCCTCACCCTCGGCCGGCGCGGGCGAACGCGGTGGCGAGCCGGGCGACGAGCCGCCGATCCTTGATCACGACTTCGCGTCCCTCGATCATGATCGCCACCTCGCCCTTACGGACGTCGTGGATGTATGCCGCCATCGGACCGTTCGCGTCGGCCGGCAGGGTGTCGTCCTCGGCCGCGGCGGCCGTCCCCGCGCCGACCGTGACCGCAGCCACGCCGGCTGCGGTGCCGAGTCCTGCGGCGGCGAGGAATCGCCGCCGGGTCGAATCAGTCATCGTTGACCCCCGATCGAGTTGTTGACACAGGGGATTCGCTTCCCACCACCGTCCGGATCAATAGAGTGGCTATCGTCTGGAGGCGTGGCGTCCGCCGTCGTCGTCGGGTCGGGGCCGAACGGGCTCGCGGCCGCGGTCGCACTCGCGCGTGCCGGGGTCGCGGTCACCGTGCTGGAAGCACGCGACACGATCGGCGGCGGCACGCGCACCGAGGAGCTCACGGTGCCGGGCGTCCTGCACGACATCTGCTCTGCGATCCACCCGTTCGCCGTCGGCTCGCCGTTCCTGTCCGGCCTCGGATTGGAGCGGCACGGGCTGGAATGGTGCTGGCCGGAAGTCGATCTCGCCCACCCGCTCGACGACGGCCGGGCCGGCGTGCTCGTCCGCTCGGTGGACGAAACGGCGGCCGGCTTGGGCGCGGACGGCCGAGCCTGGCGTCGGTTGTTCGCGGCGCAGGCCAAGAGCTTCGACCGGCTGCGCACCGACTTCCTGCGCCCGATCGTGCACCTGCCGCGCCATCCGCTCCTGCTCGCCCGGTTCGGGCTCGACGCACTCCAGCCGGCGTCCTGGGTCGTGCATCGTTTCCGCGACGCCCCGGCACGCGCGCTGTTCGGCGGCGTGGCCGCGCACGTCTTCCGGCCGCTGACCCGCCCCACGACCGGGTCGGTCGGCGTCGCTCTCATCCTCTCCGCGCACCACGACGGGTGGCCGATCCCGAAGGGCGGCTCGCGGGCGATCACCGACGCGCTGGCTGCGGATCTGAGCGAACACGGCGGCCGCATCGAGACCGGCCGCGAGGTGAAGTCGCTGGTCGAACTCGACGCGGACGTCGTGCTGCTCGACCTGGCCCCGCGTGGCGTGCTGGAGGTCGCCGGCCACCGGTTGCCGGCGCGCGTCGCCCGCGCGTATCGCCGCTACCGGTACGGGCCTGCGGTGTTCAAGGTCGACCTCGCCGTCGAGGGTGGCATCCCGTGGACGAACGAGGCGTGCCGGCAGGCCGGCACCGTGCACCTGGGCGGGACGTTCGAGCAGGTCGCTGCCGCCGAGGCCGAGGTGAGCGCGGGGCGGATGCCGGAACGTCCGTTCGTGCTCGTCGCGCAGCAATACCTCGCCGACCCGACGCGCTCGGCCGGCGACGTCCACCCCGTCTGGGCGTACGCGCACGTGCCGCACGGCTATCCCGGAGACGCCACCGAGGCCGTGCTCGCGCAGTTCGAGCGCTTCGCGCCGGGCACCAGAGCGCGGATCGTGGGGCAGGCGGTGCGCAGCGCGCTCGATTACGAGGCGTACAACCCGAACTTCGTCGGCGGCGACATCTCGGCCGGGGCGAACGACGCCGTGCAGGTGCTGTTCCGGCCACGCGTCGCGCTCGACCCGTACGACACCGGCATCCCGGGCGTCTTCATCTGCTCGGCGGCCACACCCCCCGGCGGGGGTGTGCACGGTATGTGCGGCGCGAACGCCGCCGCCGCCGTGCTGCGCTACCTGAATCGCTAGCGATGAGCGCTTGCGCGAAGAGCCATTAGTCAGGCCTGCGGCCGGTCACCGCCACCGACACCCCGAGGCCGACGATCGCCAGCCCGCCGGCGCCGCCGATCGCCGACAGCCGGCGCGGCGAGCGCGCCAACCACAGTCGCGCGGTACCCGCAGCGAACGCCCACACGCTGTCGGAGAGCACCGCGATCACCGGGAAGAATGCGCCGAGCGCCAGCATCTGGAGCGGGACGTGCCCGGCCGATGGCTCGGTGAACTGCGGCATCACCACGGTGAAGAAGACGATCGTCTTCGGATTCGTGGCGCCGACGATCACACCGTCGAGGAAATGCCGGCGCCGGATGTCGCCGCGCTCGGGCGCGCCGATCGCCTCGCTCAGCGCGCGCCGGTGCCGAAACGCCTGCACGCCGAGATACACGAGGTACGCCGCGCCGGCGATCTTCACGATCGTGTAGACCTCGACCGAGCGCTGCACGAGCGCGCCGATGCCGACCGCCACGGCGACAAGCTGCAGCACCGAGCCGACGGCATTGCCGACGACCGTGACGAACGCACCGCGCCGGCCGACAGTGAGGGCGCGGCCGATCGTGAACAGCACGCTCGGGCCGGGGATCACGATGATCACGAAAGCGGTGATCAGGAACGTCACAAACCGATCGGTAGGTGGCACGAGCCCAGGCTAGTTCGCGCTTCGGGAATGGCGTGACCAATTTTCGGCCGCGCAGGTGGTCGGGCCGTTCCCGAAGCGGGGGGTAATGGCACACGCACGAGCCGGCGGTAGCGTCTTGCTCGTGACCGCCACGATCGCTGTGGTCGGCGAAGCGCTCATCGATCTCGCCGAGGAAGGCGATGACGAGCCCCGGCTCGCCCATCCCGGCGGCGGCCCGTACAACATCGCGATTGGGCTGGCGCGGCTGGGGCAGCCCGCGTGCTTCGTCGGCCGCATTTCGCGCGACCCGCTCGGCATCGTGCTGCGCAACCACGCGCTGCGCTCCGGCGTCGACCTGTCGCTCTCCGTCGACGCGGCCGAGCCCACTACCGTCGCGCTCGTCGAGCTCGACTCGGCCGGCGCGGCGCAGTACCGGTTCGGCATCGACGGCACGGCCAACTTCAATTGGACGGACGCGGAGCTGGCGTGCGTCCCCGACGACATCGCGGCATTCCACTTCGGCTCGCTCGCGTCGTGGCTGCCGCCGGGCGACGCGGCGATCGCGCGGCGAGTGGCCGGTTTGCGCGCGACCGGCGTCGCAATCAGCTACGACCCGAACGTGCGTCCGCTGCTGCAGTCGGATGCGGCCGCGGCGCGCGCGCAGGTCGAGGCGGCCGTCCCGCTCGCGCACCTCGTCAAGACGAGCGAGGAGGACATCGCCTGGCTGCGGCCGGGCGAGCCGATCGGGACGGTCGCGGCGCACTGGCTCGGCCTCGGCCCGTCGGCAGTCGTCGTCACGCACGGTGGCGCGGGCGCCACCGCGTATACCGCGGCGGGCAGTGCCACCCGGACGGCGCCGCCGGTCGAGGTCGTCGACACCGTGGGCGCAGGCGACGCGTTCATGAGCGGCCTGCTCGACGCGTTGGCGCGCGACGACCGGTTGACGCCGGCCGGCATCGCGGCGGGCTCGTTCGACGAATTGCTCGACCACGCCGCGCGCGTCGCGGCCATCACGTGCACCCGGGCCGGCGCGAACCCCCCGCGCCGCGCGGAGTTGGCGGGCTAGCGGCATGCGGCGGATCCTCCTCGCGGTCGGGCTGCTCGCGCTGGCCGCGTGCACGTCGGCCGGCGGGGGTGGCGCGCCATCCGGCCTCCCGCGCACCAGCAGCCCGGCGCTGCCCACCGGCATCGCGCATCCCCCGCCGACCTCCAGCGCGGCCGGCCCGCGTACCGCGACCATCCTCGGCTCGGGGGACGTGCTCATCCATCCGCCGTTGTGGGTCCAGGCGCACCGGGACGCGCGGGCCGAGGGGCGGCACGGCTACGACTTCGGGCCGATGTACGCAAGCATCGCGCCGGACGTGCGCAGCGCCGACCTCGCCACCTGCGAAATGGAGACGCCGCTCGCGCCGCCGCAGGGGCCGTTCGTCGGCTGGCCGGAATTCAGCGCACCGCCGCAGGTGCTCACGGCGCTGGTCGGGTTGGGATACGACTCGTGCACCAGCGCGTCCAATCACAGCATCGATCAGGGCTACGCCGGCTTGAAGCGCACGCTGGACGAGCTGGACACGGCGGGGCTGAAGCACACCGGCAGCGCGCGCACCCGGCGCGAGGCGCGCACGCCGCTGATCATCACGCTCGCCAACGGTGTGCAGATCGGCCAGCTCGCCTACTCGTTCAACTTCAACGGCCTCGAGCCACCGCCCGGCAAGCGCTGGGAGGCCAATCTGATCAACGTGCCGCAGATCCTCGCCGACGCGAAGCGCATGAAGGCCGCGGGCGCCGACATCGTCGTGGTGTCGATGCACTGGGGCATCGAGTACGACCACCTCGCGACGCAGGAGCAGCGCGATCAGGCCAAACGGCTACTGCGCTCGCCGTACGTCGACATGATCCTCGGCGATCACGCGCACGTCATCCAGCCCGCAGAGAAGATCAACGGCAAGTGGGTCTTCTACTGCATGGGCAATCAGATCTCACGACATGAGGACCCGATCGCGGACAGCCGCGAGGGCATCATGCCGGAGGTCACCTTTACTGAGGTGCGTCCGCACCATTTCCGGACGACCGCGGCGGTCGCGATCCCGACGTGGATGCAGGACAAGCCCGCGCTGCGCTTGATCGACATCCCGGGGGCACTGGCGTCCGGCGACACCACCGCGCGGCAGCGGCGAGAGGCGCAGTTCGCGCACCGGCGGATCGTCCACTACCTCGACGCCTACGGCGCGGTCCGCGACGGATTGACGATCAGGTAGTTCCGCCGGATCTGTTGATGCGGCGGTGCGCGGCGTCGAGGAAGCTGCCGGCGAGGATGCCGGCCGTCACCAGCGGGATCCACACCCAAATGAGGTATACGTCCCACCACGTCACGAGGTACATCACCACCGTGTAGAGGACGAACGGCACAACTACGGCGGCGATCACGCGCGCCCGCAGCGCCGAGTGCTTGCGCAGCAGCGCGAGATCGGCGGCGGTCGACAGGTGGCTCCGGTCCACAGGGGCCTTTTCCACCGGCGACTTTTCCACCGGCGGCTTTTCCACCGCCGGTTTGTCCACCCGCCGTTTGGCCGCCGGCGCCTTGGCCTGGTGCGGCGGCTCGCGAGACGCGGCGGGTGCGGCGGGCTGCGCGTCCGTGACGCGGGCGACGGGCGTGGCTTCGGCCTCGGGCAGCGGCTCCTTGAACAGCGGAATCCGGGTGGTTTCCTGGTCGGCCAGCCCCTTCTCGGGCCGCCTCGGCTCGGCGCTGGGTGGGGCTTGGCGCGTAACGGGCCGCTCGAAAACGTCCGTCGCGGCCTCGTCCTCCTCAGAGCGGGCGTGCCGGCCGGCGCGCAGCGCCGACGGGGCGACGGGCGTGAACGTCATCGTGACGCTCTCGATCTCGTCCGGTGCCGAATGCCGTCCCATGAGAGCCAGTGTTACAAATCCGTGTGCTCCGCGCCGCTGCACCTCGCGGTTTACACTCCCTCTGGGTACGACCGAGGAGGAGGGGCGGGCGTGCGCAGATTCTCGACGACTTGGCTCCGGCCGGGAGCCCTTGTCGCGTGCGCGGCGCTGGTCCTCGCCGCTTGCGCGACGGTAGTGAACGGCCAGCCGCGGACCGGTAACGCGCCGCCCGCCCAGATGACTGTCCACGGCGACAGCCACGGCGCCTTCGACCAGACCGTGAAGAACGCGATCAGCGACGTCGCGGATTTCTGGACGACCGAGTTCCCGACAGTCTCCGGCGGCAAGCCGTTCCGTCCGCTCAAGGGCGGGCTGTGGTCCGTCGACGGGCTGAAAGTCGCGCAGACGCACGACGCCGGCGAGGCCAGCAAAGAGGCATGCGCGGGCCGCGATCCGGGCTTCGTCGTCGACAACGGCGCCTTCTGCACGCTCGACGACTCGATCGCCTGGGACCGCGCGCCCACCCACCTGTTCCCGCAGCTCGAGCAGAAGTACGG
Organism: Jatrophihabitans sp.; assembly: GCA_035642535.1. GTDB lineage: Bacteria > Actinomycetota > Actinomycetes > Mycobacteriales > Jatrophihabitantaceae > Jatrophihabitans. Next base: position 22,319 of record DASQSE010000043.1, read on the forward strand.
GCCGCTCATGATCGCGATGATCTTCGCGCACGAGTTCGGGCACGCGATCCAATACCGGCTGGGCATCTTCAACCGGGATCTGCCGACGATCTTCACCGAGTCGCAGGCCGACTGCGCCGCCGGCGCGTGGACGGCGTGGGCGATGAAGGGCAATGCCGCGCACTTCCGCGATGTCACCGCGGCGGATGTCGACCACGCGCTCGTCGGCTTCCTCGACGCGCGCGACCGCACACCTGGCTCGTCCTCGGAAGTTGCGAGCGGGCACGGCAACGGCTTCGATCGGCTGTCCGCGGTGGCGGACGGCATCCAGAAGGGCGCCTCGTACTGCTACTCGAAGGGCTACTACGAATCACGGACCTTCACCGAGCGCCCGTATGCGAGCCAGACCGACTACGAGGCCGGCGGCAACGTCGACTTCAGCGAAGTGGTGAAGCCGGGTTCGAAGAACTTCTTCATCAATGATCTGAACCGCTTCTGGACGAACGCGGCGCAGCAGATCAGCAAGCCGTTCACACCGGTCGAGATCGCCGAGGCACCGAAGCCGCCGTGCGCGTCACCGCCCACCGAGTTCGGCTACTGCCCGCAGGACAACAAGGTGTACTTCGACCAGTCGTTCGCGCAGCACGCCTACAACAGCGTGCCCGGCCTCGAGGTCGACTCGTCCAACGGCAACGTCAGGCTCGTCGACAACCAGCCCGGTGATTTCGCGCTCGGCGTGCTGTTCGCGATCGGGTGGGGGATGGCCGTCCGGCATCAACTGTTCAACCGGCCACTCGACGACCAGGGCGCGTTGACGGCCGCGGTCTGCTACACGGGCGCCTACGCGAAGGACATCAACCTCACCGACTTCGACACCGAGCACAAGTTCATCCTGTCGCCGGCCGACCTCGACGAAGCGGCGTCGTCGATGCTCGATCAGGTGGGCAAGCCGGAAGCGTTCGGCGCGCGCGGCACGACGGGTCTCGATCGGGTCCAGGACTTCGTCAAGGGCTACCGCGGCGGACTCTCCGCTTGCTGAGCGAGTTCGGTACCTGTCTCGACGGCCTGCTCGATCGCGACGAGTAGCTGGGCACAACTGCGCTCGACCTGCTCGAGCACCTCGGTGAAGCCGCCACGCCCGCCGTAGTAGGGATCGGCGACGTCCGGCTCCTCGCTTGCGTCCAGCAACGGGTCGAACGCACGCAGCATGACGATCTTGGCGCGCGCCGCATCGGCGTCCCGCGCCTCCGCCGCCTGCCACCACAGGACGCCGTGATGGCTGCCGTCCAGCGCGACGACGACGTCGTAGGCATCGAAGTCGGTCGGCCCGAATTGTCGGGCGATGTGTCGCGGCACGTCGTAGCCGGCGTGTTCGAGCGTCTGTCGTGAGCGTTCGTCCATGTCGTCGCCGGCGTGCCATGAACCGGTGCCGGCACTCTGGGCGCGGACGAGGTCGGTCAGGTTCCGCTCGGCGGCCAGCCGGTTCAGCACCACCTCGGCGGTCGGCGAGCGGCAGATGTTGCCCGAGCAGACGAAGCACACCCGGACCGGCGCAGTAAGCACGCTGCCAGTCTCGCGCACCGCGACGCCCACGACTTGTCCGCCCTACGCGGCGTCCACACGTACCTAAAGGCGGACAACTCCCGAGGCGCCCACGACTTGTCCGCCCTCCGCGACGTGCACGCGTACCGAAAGGCGGACAACTCCCGTGGCGTCCGCGAGGGAGAGTCGGGCAGCTCGCGTGGATATGGATGCGGCCGGACCGGGCGGGGGTCAGTAGGGTCGGCTCATGCCAGACATCGATCCGTCGTTCTTGGCCATGCCCGCACGCGGGCTCGCGGCGGCGGCACTGGAGCGGGCGCAGGCGCTGGGCGCCGAGCACGCCGACTTCCGCCTCGAACGCATCCGCGTCGGCCGGCTGCAACTGCGCGACGGCAAACTCGACTCGGCCACCGACGGCGAGGACGTCGGCCTCGCGGTGCGGGTGATCCACGACGGCACGTGGGGTTTCGCGAGCGGCATCACCCGCACCGCCGAGGCCGCCGCCGCGCTCGCCGAACAGGCCGTCGCCACCGCGAAGGTCAGCCGGGTGCTGAGCAGCCAACCGGTCGTGCTCGCGCCCGAGCAGGTGTACGCGGACGCCACCTGGATCTCGCCGTACGAGATCAATCCGTTCGACGTGCCGGTCGCCGATCGGGTGGGACGCCTCACCGAGCTTTCCGAACGATTGATGGCAGCCGACGGAATCGACCACGTCGACGCCGAGCTGCTCCAAGTGATCGAAAACAAGTTCTACGCCGACACGGCCGGCACCATGACGACGCAGCAACGGGTACGCATCCATCCCGAGTTCACCGCGGTCAACGTCGATCGCGGCGCCGGCGCGTTCTTCTCGATGCGCACGCTCGCGCCGCCGGTCGGCCGCGGCTGGGAGTACCTGACCGGCACTGGTTGGGATTTCGACGCCGAGATCGACGAACTGCCCGGGCTGCTCATGGAGCACACCAAGGCGCCGAGCGTGGAGGCCGGCAGCTATGACCTCGTCATGGACCCGTCCAACCTGTGGCTGACGATCCACGAGTCGATCGGGCACGCCACCGAGCTCGACCGGGCGCTCGGTTACGAGGCCGCCTACGCCGGCACCAGCTTCGCGACGCCCGACCAGCTCAACAAGCTGCAGTACGGCAGCGGGGTCATGAACGTCACCGGCGACCGCGTCGTCGACCACGGCCTCGCGACGATCGGCTACGACGACGAAGGCGTGGCGGGCCAGCGCTTCGACATCGTGCGCGACGGGATACTCGTCGGCTACCAGCTGAACCGGCACATGGCGCACGACTTCGGCTTCGAGCGCTCGAACGGCTGCGCGTTCGCCGACTCCGCGGGGCACATCCCCTTGCAGCGGATGGCGAACGTGTCGTTGCAGCCCGCGCCGGACGGACCTTCCACCGAGGAGCTGATCAGCGGCGTCGAGCGCGGCATTTACATCAAGGGCGACCGTTCGTGGTCGATCGACATGCAGCGCTTCAACTTCCAGTTCACCGGCCAGCAGTTCCACCGCATCGAGAACGGCCGGCTCGTCGGGCAGCTGCGCGACGTCGCGTACCAAGCGACGACCACCGACTTCTGGGGCTCGATGGAGGCGGTCGGCGGTCCGGAGACCTATGTGCTGGGCGGCGCGTTCAACTGCGGCAAGGGCCAGCCCGGCCAGGTCGCGGCCGTCTCGCACGGCTGCCCCGCCGCGCTGTTCCGCAATATCAACATCCTCAACACCCGGGCGGAGGGCGGACGATGAGTGCGCAACCGCAACAGCTCGTCGACACCGCGCTGGCCGCGTCCACCGCCGACGGCTGCGTCGTCATCGTCAGCGAGCACAGCGAGACGAACCTGCGCTGGGCCGCGAATTCGCTCACCACGAATGGGCAGATGCGCTCGCGGTCGATGACGGTCGTCTCGACGTTCGACAAGCCGGGCGGCACCAGCGCCGGCGTGGTCACCCGTGCGCTGTCGACCGTCGACGAGGTGGGCGACCTGGTGCGCGCCTCCGAGGCGGCCGGCCGCACCGCCGACGCCGCCGACGACGCGAGCCCGCTCGTCGAGGCGTACCAGCACGCCGACGATTGGACGAGTCCGCCGGCCGAAACGTCCGTCGCAGTATTCGACACGGCAGCGCCTGCGCTCGGCGCCGCGTTCGATCGATGGCGGACCGGCAATCGCCTGATGTTCGGCTTCGCCGAGCACCAGATGACGTCGTACTTCCTGGGGACTTCGACCGGTCTGCGTCGTCGCTTCGACCAGCCGGACGGACGCTTGGAGGTGAACGGCAAGTCCGCCGATTACACCCGCTCCGCGTGGGCCGGCGTGCACACCCGGGACTTCACCGACGTGAACGTGGACGCCGTCGTCGACGGGCTCGAGCAGCGGCTGGATTGGGCTGCGACGCGCATCGATCTACCCGCCGGGCAGTACGAGACCATCCTGCCGCCGTCCGCCGTCTCCGACCTGTTGATCTACGCGTACTGGACAGCCTCGGCGCGCAATGCGGACGAGGGGCGCAACGTCTACGCGAAGGGCGAGGGCGGGACGCGGATCGGCGAGCAGCTTTCGTCGATGCCGCTGATGCTGCGCTCCGACCCCGCCGAACCCGGCCTCGAGTGCACGCCCTTCGACGTCGTGACGTCGTCCGGTGACATGCAGTCCGTGTTCGACAACGGCCAGCCGGTGTCGGCCACGAAGTGGATAGACGAAGGGACGCTCACGAACCTGATGCGGACCCGCGCGTGGGCACGCAAGACGGACACCGCGCCGTGCCCGGGCGTCGAGAACCTCATCTTCGAAGGCGCTCCCGGCGGCGACGGACGATCCCTGGACGAGATGATCGCGTCGACGGAGCGCGGGCTGCTGCTGACCACGCTGTGGTACATCCGTGAGGTCGACCCGCAGACGCTCCTGCTCACCGGTCTCACCCGCGACGGCGTCTACCTCGTCGAAAATGGGACGGTGCGCGGCGCGGTGAACAACTTCCGGTTCAACGAGTCGCCGATCGACCTGCTCGGCCGGCTGACCGAGGTGGGGCGCACCGAGCACACGCTGCCGCGGGAGTGGAACGACTACTTCCGCCGCACCGCGATGCCCGCAGTGCGCGTCCCCGACTTCAACATGTCCACGGTCAGCAAGGGCGTCTAGGCACGCCGCGCGGGCATAAACCCGCGCAATAGGACCGATTCCGCACCGCCCTGCGGCAGGTGTGAGCAGTTACGCACTCTCGCGATGAGTTGTGTAAGCGTTCCCAGTTGTTACCGTACGGTCACCTCAATCCACTGGTCGCCCGGATCCTGCCATCCGGCGCGTCGGCCTTCCCTACGACCGGCGAGGAGTTCGCATGACGATCAGCGCCATTCCGGGTCTCGATACCGCCCCTACAACGCACGCCGGGCTCCTGGCCTGGGTTCGGGAAACCGCAGAACTCACCCAGCCGGACCGTATCGAGTGGGTGGACGGCTCGCCGGACGAATGGACGCGGATCACGGACCTGCTCGTCGCCAACGGCACGTTCGTCCGGCTCAATCCGGAGAAGAAGCCGAATTCGTTCTGGTGCGCCTCCGATCCGACCGACGTGGCCCGCGTCGAGGACCGGACCTTCATCTGCAGCCGCGATCCGCGCGGCGCCGGCGCGACGAACAACTGGATGGACCCGGACGACATGAAGGCCATCCTCACCGAGCGGTTCCGCGGCTGTATGCGCGGCCGCACGATGTACGTGCTGCCCTACTGCATGGGCCCGCTCACCGCCGACGAGCCGATGCTCGGCGTCGAGATCACAGACTCGGCCTACGTCGTCGCGTCGATGCACGTGATGACCCGGTGCGGCACCAAAGCGCTCGAACTGTTCACGAAGGACGGCGTCCAGGCGCCGTTCGTTCCCGGACTGCACTCGGTGGGCGCACCGCTCGAGGACGGCGAAGAGGACGTCCCGTGGCCGTGCAACGACACGAAGTACATCGTGCAGTTCCCCGAGGAGCGGCTGATCTGGTCGTACGGGTCGGGTTACGGAGGCAACGCGCTGCTGGGCAAGAAGTGCTACTCGCTGCGCATCGCGTCGGTCAAGGCGCGAGATGAGGGCTGGATGGCCGAGCACATGCTCATCGCGAAGGTCACCAACCCGCAGGGCCGCGCGTACTTCATCGGAGCGGCGTTCCCTTCGGCGTGCGGCAAGACGAATCTCGCGATGCTGGAGCCGACGCTGCCTGGCTGGAAGGTCGAGACGATCGGCGACGACATCGCCTGGATCCGCGTCGGCGCCGACGGCCGCTTCTACGCGGTGAATCCGGAGTTCGGGTTCTTCGGCGTCGCGCCGGGCACCGACTTCCACACTAATCCGAACGCGATGCGCACCATCGGCAAGGGCAATTCGATCTTCACCAACGTCGCGCTCACCGACGACCGCGACATCTGGTGGGAAGGCATGGGCGAGCCGCCGGCCCGGCTGACCTCCTGGAAGAAGCGGGATTGGACGCCCGGCAACGGCGAGCTGTCGTCGCATCCCAACTCGCGTTACTGCACGCCGATCAGCCAGTGCGACACCCGGGCGCCGGAGTGGGACGACCCGCAGGGCGTGCCACTCGACGCGATCTTCTTCGGCGGTCGCCGGCGCGACACCGTCCCGCTCGTCACCGAGGCGCGCGACTGGCAGCACGGCGTGTTCATGGGCGCGACGCTGTCGTCGGAGACGACCGCCGCGGCGACCGGGAAGGTCGGCGTGGTACGCCGCGACCCGATGGCGATGCTGCCGTTCATCGGCTACAACGCCGGCGACTACTTCGCGCACTGGATCTCGATGGGCAAGGGTGCAGACGCCGTCAAGCTGCCCAGGATCTTCTACGTCAACTGGTTTCGCCGCGACGCCGACGGGCGGTTCGTCTGGCCGGGCTTCGGCGAGAACATCCGCGTGATCAAGTGGGCGCTCGAGCGCATCGACGGCACCGCCGCCGCGATCGACACGCCGATCGGACGGGTGCCGGCGCCGGGTTCGCTGGACGTGACCGGTCTCGACATGGCCGAGGACGCGTTGCGCGACGCGCTCGACGTCAAGGTGGACGAGTGGCAGGCCGAGTTGCCGCTCATTGCGGAGTGGTTCGACAAGATCGGCGACGCGCTGCCGACGTCGATGCGCGACGAGTACGACGCCCTCCGCCTCCGCCTGGACGCCTGATCTTCCGCGAGTTGTCCGCCCTTCGGTACGTATCCATGCGTGGTAGGGCGGACAACTTGTCGGCACCCCTGGAGTTGTCCGCCCTTCGGTACGTGTCCGCGTACTGAAGGGCGGACAAGTGCGTTAGGCCGGCGGACTCTGCAGGTCGTAGAGACACAGGGCGGCGAGGCTGTGCGCGTCGGCGAGCTCGCCGGTGCGGATCATCGCGCGTAGCTCGGGCAGCGAGCGCCACTCGTGGATCATGTCCTGCTCGGTCGCCTCGCGCTCGGTCTCGCCCGGCGTGAGGCCGGTGGCGAGGAAGACGTCGTAGCCCTGCGAGCAGAACCCGTATGCGGTGTGCAACCGGCCGAGGTGGACGAGCGACTCGGCGATCATGCCGGTCTCCTCGCGTAGCTCCGCGGCGGCCAGCGCCTGCTGCGTCCCGTCCTGCCCCGGCGCCCAGCCGCCCTGCGGGAACTCCCATTCGCGTCGGCCGACCGGGTAGCGGTACTGCTCGACGAGCCAGAAGCCGCCGTCGGCGTACGGGAGCACGAGCACGAAGTCACGCTTGTCGACCACCGAGTACGAGCCGACCGCTCCCGACGCAAAGCGGACGACGTCCTCTCGCACGGACAGCCACGGCGACCGGTACACCTCGCGCGTCGACATCTGCTGGATGGCCTGCGCATCAGAATCCACTGCGTCATTCTTGACCCTGCCCGTCGATCAACCTTTCGCGGCCGTGCCGCGTCATAGATGGAGAACGACCGCGGAGGGAGGACGCGTGACGAGCGCCGCGCTGGACTTCGAGACGCTGTATCAGACGCAGTGGCATGCCCTCGTGCGCCTTGCCCTGCTGCTGGTTGGCGATCGAGGCGGCGCCGAGGACGTCGTCCAGGAGGCGTTCCTCAACCTGTATCGTCGGCCGCCCGCATCCGTCGACAGCGCGGCGGCCTACCTGCGGACGTCCGTCGTGAACGGCTCACGAAGCGTCGCGCGCAAGCGGCTCGTCGCGCGCAAGCATCCGTTCGCGCCGGCGCCCGACGGACCGGCCGCGGATCAGAACATGCTCGTCGCGGCCGAATACGAGCATGTGATCCGCGCGCTGCGCAGCCTGCCGCGCCGGCAGCGCGAGGTCCTCGTGCTCCGCTATTGGTCCGAACTCTCGCTGGCCGAGGTGGCCGACGCGCTGGGGATCTCCGTCGGCACCGCCAAGTCGACCGCGAGCCGCGGGCTCGATGCCCTCGAACGGATGCTAGGAGGTGCGCGATGACGGGGGACGAACCGCAACGGCCGATTGAGGAAACCCTGCGCCGGGCACTTGTCGACACCGCGCTGCGCAATGTTCCCAACGCCGCCCGGCCGCCGGCGTCGCCCGACCCGGCGCGGCGTCCCGCATTCCGCTGGATCGCTCCGCTGCTGGCTGCGGCCGTCGTCGTCGCCGTCGCGGTTTCCGTGCTGGCCGTCCGGCTCACTGCTGACGGCGGCCACACGCCAATCGGGCACTCGTCGGTTCCCTTCCCGGCGCCGTCGTCGTCGGGTCATTCATCATCGGCACCGTCGTCGCCGATCGCGCCGACGCCGCAGCCGACTACTTCGGCGAGGGTGCACGTGCCGCCTCCCATCCCGCGTCCGACGCAGACGAAGAAGATCACGCTGCACCCGGTCCTGCGGTCCGGCCGGCCCGCTCCCGGCTATACGGTGCGGGACGGCGGCTCCGCCATCGTGTGCGATGGGATCAGCCGCTTCGCGGTCGGAGCGCTGATAACGGCCGCGTGCACGCCGTCCGCGGAAGGACCGTTCGGGTGCTACCGGGCCGCCGCCACGCAGGCGCTGTGCCTGCAGGACGTATGGGAACGAACGCTCGTCCGTTATCGCCTCGCCGCCGGCGCGCCCATCGACCGGACCGGCGCCGGCACCGACCCCCGACTTTTCGCTCTCGAACTGGCCCACGGAATGCGCTGCAAGCCGCGCTCGGGCGGCGCCTGGGGCATCTTGCAGCGCCATCCGACCTGGACGGGCTACTGGGAGTGCGGCGCGGCAGGCGATGTGTGGGGACCGGTCCCGTCCGCTCACGAAGGCATCGACATGTCCGGGCAGCTGTGGACGGTCCACGTGTTCCCGTTCGCAGCTCAGCACACCGCACCTGGGGTCGTGCGCGGCGTCGCGCGCGCGTACTACCTGGCGGGCAGGCACTAACCCGTCGCGACGATGAAGTCCGCGCGCGATCGCGTGGCCGCGACCAGCCGGGCGTTGTCGGCGTCGCTACCCGTGATCGCCCGCTCCCACGCCTCTTCCGGCGCGCGCCCGAACTCGACATGTCGCGCTACGAGGCGCTGCAAGCGAACCTCTTCTGACGCCTCGACGAACCAGATCTCATCGAGCAGGCCCGGTATCGCCGACCAGGGCAGTTCGTCGACGAGCAGGTAGTTGCCCTCGGTGATCACGAGCCGGATGTCGACGGGAACGGGGATCGCCGCGGGCACCGGCTCTTCGCGCGAGCGGTCGAAGGTCGGCGCCAATACCGGCGCGCCGCTGCGCAGCGCACGCAGCATCGCCACGTACCCGTCCGCATCGAACGTCCGGGGCGTGCCGCGCTCGGCCACCCAGCCTCGAGTGGCCAGCTCGGCGGTCGTGAGGTGGTAGCCGTCCATCGGAACTACGACCGAGCCCGGCAGCGCGGCGGCCAGCACGGCGGCCAGCCGTGACTTGCCCGCTCCCGGCGCGCCGGTGATGCCCAGCAGTGCACGGCCGGGCCGATCGGCGAGCCGGCGGGCCCGCGCGATCGGATCGGCCGCGGTCACTACGTGACCTTGTAGCTCACCGACTTCGAGGCTCCGCTCACGTAGTTGGCATCGCCGCCATATGTTGCGTGCAGCTTGAACGTGCCGCGGCTGTTGGCAACCAGGCTGAACGTTCGCTTGCCACGGCGCAGCATCGCCCCCTTGACCACCGAGCCGTTTGCGCGGCGCAGCGTCACCTTGCCGGTCGGCCGATGACCGGCAGTGTTGGCGACTCGCACCGTCACGTGGAGGGTGTTGTGCAACGGCACGCTGGACGTCGATAGCTTGATCGTCACCTTCGGCTTGCTCTTCAAGGTGACCCGCTGCGCTTTTGCGCCGACCTTGTTCTGGAAATGGACCATCAGCAGGCCCTTGCCGTGGTCGGCGTTGTAGCGCGCTACGTCTCGCCGCGCGGTGAGGACCTTGCCGGGCTGGTCCGGGTTGAACACCAGGCCGATGGTCGGTGAGTTCAGCACGCCCGGGAAGCCGACTGCCTCGACGCCCGGGTGGATGACATCGGTCGTCAGGGTCAGATGTCCCCGCCGGCTGATCCCGGCGCTGTCGACGAGTTCACCGAGGTTGCCGTACGCCTGCACGCCGTAGTGGATCCGCGTGTGCGTACTGCTCCACTTCGGCAGCGCCGGTAGGTCCCTGGTGCCGCCGTTGAAGCAGGGAGCGTTCTGCACCTTGCCGAGCTTCGCCGGCCACATCGGCAGCAGCATGGTGTCGCTGTCGAACAACGCGGTGTCCGTGTCACCGAGCCGGTCGTTGATCAGCTCGTCGTCGCGGATGCACGGGTTGTTCCGGTGTGTTATGTCGAGGAACTCGCTGAGGAAGATGTCCTCGGCCCGCAACCGCGTGTTGTAAATGACTGCATCTGGCCGGTTGTCGCCGTTCGTATCGATCAGGATGTCGAACTCCTGCGGGCCGACCGGCGTCCGCCACGGCCGCTGCGTGGTGATCGCGAAGTAGGCCTGCCCGTCCTGGATCGGCGGGCTGCCGAGCGCCTTGACCAGCGGCGAGTCGGAGGAGAAGCCGACGTACTTCAGGTCGGCCGACCGCTCGTTGGGGAAGTGGACGCATCCCTCGGCCCCGGCCCGCTTACAGGTCGGGGCGAGCCCGCTCGTCGCCTGGAGTTCGAAGCCGGCATCGAACGATCGGATCTTCGTCGACCCGGAGCCCTGGTTGACGCCGTGACCGGACAGCCGCATCCGGCCGAACTGAACGCCGCTGCCCGGCAGCGCGACGGTGTGCGGCTGCGACATCCTCGATGCCGGCCGCGGCGCGGAGTACACCGGCACCCGCAGCGCGGGACCTGGGTAGCTGCCGGCCGGGCTCAGCGTGATCCGGCCACTCGCGTCGGCCAGGAACTCACGCGGAAGCAGGATGGGCTTGCCGTTGGAGTCCGTGCCTTCGTTGATCCGCCTGGCGACCGTGGCGTCCCGCGTCTTGGTGAGCTGGCCCGGACGGGTGACGATGAACTTCACGCTGAAGGTCTTGCTCCTGCCCGCGGACACCTTGAGCGACGAGACGGACAGTACGTATTTGACGCCCGGCACGGTCGTGATCCCGTGGTAGCCGACGGTGAAGCTTGCCGCGCGGGCCGACTTGTTCACCACCTTGACCTTCTTGGTCAGCGTGGTCTTGCCGGTGACCGCCACCGGCCCGAACGACACGCTGACCGCGCCCGAGTCACTGGCGTTGTAGGCGAGCACCCGGTTGTCGAGCGCCCGGTCGGCCTCGATCCGGCCGGCGCCCACCCGGTTGGGCGCGAACGTGTTGCCTCTGTGACTCTTGCCGCTGAAGAGGTCCTGGCCGGCGGTGTTCATGATGTCGGCCTTGACCTGCTCGGGTTTCCAGCCGGCGCGCATCGACTTCACCAGCGCCGCGAGCCCGGCCACCATCGGGGTGGCCATCGAGGTGCCGCTGTCGTTCAGGCCCTCGTTGCCGGTACCCATTCCGGTCGAGAACACCGTCCCGCCGACCGCCGTAACATCCGGCTTCACGTTGCCGGCGAAACGCGTGCCGCGGGACGAGAAGCTGGCCAGCGTGTCGTTGACGCCGGCCACGAGTTGCGGGAAGTCGTTGGCGGAGGTGGAGGTGACAACCACCGGCGGGGCCGTCGCGAGCCCGTTCGCGAGATCCGTGGCTGCGCTCTTGCTGATCAGCACGCATGGGATGGCGGCGCTCCCGTTGATGCCGGCGCTGAAGACCTCGGAATCGCTGCCGAAGATGAAGCCGGTCGCGCCCGCGTTCTTGAGGTTGGTGGCTCGCTGTATCGACGAGCACTCCGGTGCCGCGTCATGCCACTGCGGAACGAACGCGACCTTTCCCTTGACGCCGTTGAGATCCGCGCCGGTCAGCGGACTGCACGCGGTCAGGTTGTTCGCCTTGGTGAGCTTGTACACCTCGCCGACGAGGTCCGGGTCGTTCGCCCAGTCGTAGAGCACCGAACGCTCGGCAGCCATCGAGGGCTGCGGGGTGCCGTTGAAGGAGACGTGCAGCGAGTCGACCTGGCTGTAGTTGTCCTGGCTGGCCGCGACGTCGATCGTGCGCACCGCGTTGCCCGGCGAACCGCCCACGTCGTAGAAGTCGCCGCCGTTGCCTGCCGCAGTCACGACGGTGATGCCGAGCTTGCTGGCCATGTTTGACGCGACGGAGTCGCCATCCTGCGGCGAGCCGTAGTCGGAGCCGAGCGACATGTTGATCACGTCGACGTGATCGGAGGGATCGCCGTCCTGGTTCGGGTCGGCGGCCCGGTCGATCGCCTTGCCGACGACGTCCGTCGAGCCCGCGCAGCCGAAGACCTTGTACGCCAGCAGATGGGCGAGCGGCGCCATGCCGGGGCCGATGCGGAACGTGTCCTGGTAGGCGGACGTGCTCAGCGAGCCGAGCGACGTGTAGTCCGACGGGTCGTGGTTGTAGGTCGTGCCGTCCGGGTTCTCGCCGTAACCGGCCGCGATCCCGGCGACGTGACTGCCGTGCCCGTCGCAGTCCAGCGGATTGGCGTCTGGGTGCGGCACCGGTTGATAGTCGGGGTCGGTCGGATCGGCGTTGTACGTGTCGCCGACGAAGTCGTGGAACCCGACGGGCAACGCCTTGGGCCCCGGCGAGTCGTCGAACTTGTTGTGGTCGTACGCACTGGTGTCGACCGGTTTCGCGTCGTTGTTCTTCGCAGCGGTGTAGTCGGCCGGGACGCCGGAGCCGCCGAGGTTGGCGTGCGTGTAGTCGACGCCGGTGTCGATGATCGCGATCGTGCTGTTCGCGCCCAGGTCGCCGTGCGCCTGCCACGCCTGCGGGGCGTGCTGCAGCGGCATCGCGTAGGAGTTCGAAACCGACTTGGGGCTGATCGGGTAGACGGCCTGCACGCCGCGGATGCTGTGCATCGCGCCGTAGTTGTGGACGTCGGTCATGACCGCGACGCCGGCCAGCACCGAGTGCGCCTTGTAGAGGACGCGCGATCCGCCGGGCAGCGCGTTGATCACGTCCGTCTGCAGTGCCTTGATCCGCGCGTACTGCGTCCGGGCCACCGCTGCCGCGGTCGACTTCCCGCGCGTCGCGTTCTGGCGATAGGCGGTCAGTGTCGAGGCGCGGTTCAACCGGAGCAGGAAGGCATAGCGCCCGTGGTTCGGCACCGTGGCCGGCAACCCGGCGGTGCCCTGCTCGAGCGCGCGCGGCAGCCCGTGACTCATGGTGTTCTTGACGTGGGACTCGAGCCGCAACGGACGATGCAGGTCGCGACGCTGCATCGGCGCCGCACCGGCCGGGCTGAGCGTCGTCACCGATGCGATGAGCGCCCCGGCAGCCGCGGTGGCCAACAACGGCAGCCAGACCCGGCTGGCGGAACGCCTATTCATTTCTGCCCCTAGCGCGACGGATTGACCGGCCGCCGAACCTAATCACAGTCGGTAAGTATGGAACAAGCCCGACACACCACCCGCCGGGGTCCGGTGCGACCGGACCCCGGCGGGTTGGTGTCATTCCCTCCCGTGTGTGGCTACGTCACCTTGAGCGTGACGGTCGGCGACTTCCCCGACGCGTAGTTCGCGTCGCCCTGGTAGCTCGCCCGGTAGGTGCGCTTGCCCGCGTTCGCCACGCTGAACTTGAAGGTCACCTTGCCGCCCGACAGCGTGCCGGTCGCGACCGTGTCTGAAGTCGGCGCCGTCCGCCGCAGCACCACCGTTCCCGTCGGCGTGCCCGCCGCACCACTGACCGTGACCTTGGCGGTCACCGTGCGGCCGTGCACCACGGGATTCGGCGACAGATCGAGCGACACCGATGCGGTGTTCTTGTTCAACGACACGACCTGTGCCTTGTCGCCCACCACGTTGTGGAAGTGAATGAGCAACGCGCCCATCCCGTGGTCGGTGGCGTACGACTTCGCGGCTCGCCGGATCTGCAGCACCGAGCCGGGCGAGTCGGCGAACAGCAGCGGGCTCGAGTCGCCGTTGTACGAGCCGAACACCGCGATACCCGGGTTCAGCACGTTCATCGACAGCGGGTCGACCAGCGTGCCGTCCTCGGCGACGTCACCCACGCCGTCGACCGGTGGGCCCTGGTACGGCGAGAACGAGAACACCGAGTAGCTGATCCGCGAAGTGTCCGCGGTCAGGCCGGGCAGTGCCCCGAGCCAGGCCGGCATCACCAGCGTGTTGCTGTTGAACAGCGCCGTGTCGGTGTCACCGAAGCTGGCGTTGAGCAGCTCGACGTCCGTGACCTCACCGGCCTCCAGGTCGAACAGCTCGGTCACCAGGACGTCGGTGTCGGTCAGCCGCGTGTTGAACAGGACTGCGTCGGCTACACCGTCACCGTTGCTGTCGATGTAGATGTCGAACTCCTGCGACGACGCGGCGGTGCGCCACGGGCCCTGCGTGGTGATCGAGAAGTACGCAAACCCGTCGGTCAGCGGGTTCTGGCCGACCGACTTCAACTGCGGCGCGTCCGAGGTCGCGCCGACGTACTTCAGATCGGCCGACCGCTCGTCCGGGAAGTTGACGCACCCGGACGTCACAGTGTCCGAGCAGTTCGGCGCCATGCCGCTGGTCGCCTGCAGCTCGAAGCCGGCAACAGTCGACTGGACGGCGGTGAGCCCCGAACCCTGGTTGACCCGCGTGCCGGTGAGCGACAACTGGCTGGTCTGCACGGCGCCGTCCGGCAGCGTGACAGAGGACGCCTGCGTCATCGCCGAAGCAGGCCGCGGCGCCGCGTAGGCGGGCACCCGCAGCGTCGGCGCTCCCTCAGTGCTGAACACGACGTTGCCACTCGCATCCGCCTGGTACTGACGCGGCAGGCCGGCCTGGTCGCGGTCGACGGTCGGGTCGATCGTCTTGGTCAGCTGGTTCGAGTGGATCGTGAGTGTCAGCGTGACGGTCTGGTTCGACCGCGGGTCGACGGTGACCGTCGCCGGCGACACCGAGAACGCCGCACCCGGGATCGTCGTCCGGTTCTCGAACGAAACGCCGTAGGTGACCGAGCTCAGCGTCGTGTTCTGCAGCCGGATCGTCTTCGTGAACGTGCTCGGCGTGCTTGACGGCGTGATCGCCAGCGGCCCGAACGACGCACTGACCGTGCCGTTGTCGGTGTCGCCCGGCCCGTTGTCGACCGAGTAGGCGAGCACGTTGTTGTCGAGCGCGGACTTGACGTCGATCCGCCCGGTGCCAACCCGGTTCGGGCCGTACTTCGCACCGGTGTGGTTCGTGCCGAGGAACAGGTCCTGGTCAGCGGTGTTCATGATGTCCGCCTTGACCTGCTCGGTGTTCCACTCCGGATGCAGCGAGTGGACGAGCGCTGCGGTGCCCGCGACCATCGGCGTGGCCATCGACGTGCCGCTGTCGTTCAGGCCCTCGTTGCCGGTGCCGTTGCCCGCGGAGAACACGCTGACGCCGACCGCGGTGACGTCCGGCTTGGCGTTGCCCGCGTCGTTGATGCCGCGCGAGGAGAAGCCGGCCATCGTGTCGTTCAGCGACGTGTCGAACTGCGCGAAGCCGTTCCCGGTCGTGCCGCTGATGGTGACGGTGTGCTCGGCCTCGAGTTCGGTGCGGATCGCGTCGCCGCCGGTCTTGGCGACCAGCACGCCCGGGATCTCGGCACGTCCGGTGATGCCGGCGGCGAAGTTGTCCTCGTCGTCGGCGTAGATGAAGCCGGTGGCGCCGGCCGCGACGAGGTTGGCACCGCGGGCTGCCGAGCCGCAGCGCCGGTTGGCGTCGTTGTCGGTCCACTCGACGAACGCGATATGCCCGGCGATCTGCGACGCAAACGGCTCGGTGATGGGGTCGCAGCCGTCGAGGTTGCCCGGCTCGGTCAGCTGTACGACGTCGCCGGTCAGGTCGGGGTCGTTCACCCAGTCGTAGGCGATCGAGCGCTCGGCCGCGTAGTCACCCGCGATCGACTCGGGCGCGCCCACGGTCAGTGCATCGACCTGGGAGTACGCGTCCTGGCTCGCGGCGACCGCGATGGCGCGCTCGGCGTCACCCGGCGAACCGCCGACGTCGTAGAGGTCACCACCGTTGCCGGACGCGACGGACATGTTGATGCCCAGCGCTGCGGCGTCGTTCGTGACGATCGAGTCGCCGTCCTCGGGCGATCCGTAGTCCGAGCCGAGCGACATGTTGATCACGTCGACGTGGTCGGACGTGTCGCCGTCGCCGTTCGGGTCGGCGGCCATGTCGATCGCGTCCGCCACGACGTTCGTGCTGCCCGCGCAGCCGAAGACGCGGTATGCGTACAGCTTTGCCTTCGGCGCCATGCCGGGGCCGATCCGCATCTGGTCGAACGGGGTGCTCTCGTTGTAGGCGCCGGTGTAGGTGTTGCCGTCGGCGTCCTCGCCGTAACCCGCGACGGTCCCTGCGACGTGCGTGCCGTGACTGTTGCAATCCAGCGGCCAGGCGTCCGGTGCCGGCACCGGGTTGAAGGCCGGGTCGTTCGGGTCGGCGTTGTAGTCGTCACCGACGAGGTCGTAGCCGCCGACGACCTTGGTTCCGGGGAACTCGCCCGCCGAGACCGGCTCGCCGAGCTGGGCCTTCGAGTCCTGGTATTCCTCGACGGTGCCGACGCCGCCGAAGTCGGCGTGCGTGTAGTCGATACCCGTGTCGATGATCGCGACGGTGCTGTTGGCGCCGAGGTCGCCGTAGGCCTGCCAGGCCTCGGGCGCTCGCTGCAGCGGCACCGAGTACGAGTTCGACAGCGACTTGGGCGCGATCGGGTACACCGCGCTCACGCCGGACAGCCGGGTGAGGGCGTGGTAGTTCTTCACGTCCGTCGTCACTGCGACGCCGGCAAGCACGGCGTGCATCCGGTAGAGCACCCGCGAGCCGTTAGGCAGCGCGGAGATCACCCGGTTCTGCGCGGCGGTCACGGTGGACAGCTGCGCCCGGGCGGCGCTGCGCGCGGCCGCCGCAGTCCCGCCGGAGCGGGCCTGCACGAACGCGCCGTGCGTCGAGCGGGTGGTGAGCTTGAGCAGGAAGGCGTACCTGCCGTGGCTAGGGACGCCGGCCAGCGCGCGCGGCATGGCCCGCTGCTTGCCCGCGGCGCCCGCGAGCGAGTGGTGTGAGGTGACGACGCCGGCCGCGAGGTTGCCGTTCGGCGACTTCGGAGCGGCCCCAGCGGAGCCTCCGGCGGTGGTGACGCCTGCGGTCACGACTGCGGCGGTGGCCGCGGCGGTGAGCAGAAGGCGGGCTTGGCTTGCCCTGGATCGACCCATGTTCCTTCCCAGCGCGGCAGGGATCTACGACCGCACCCTTCGGCCATTCGTGGTGCCCCCGGATCGCACGCCGTGCCCCACGGCGTGCCGGTCAACCTGCTCGCGGGCGGCAGCCTACCCCTGGTCTCAGCGATTCGTCAGCCCAGGGGGCCACACCGATTTGATGTTGTGTCTAAACGGGGTTGGTACGGGCCGGTAGCGTCGACAAACCGTGGCCGACGATTCTCTTGTCGCTGAACGGTCCCATCTCGAACTAGCCCGCTCCTGCCTCGCCAGCATGAAGGAGGCAGCGAGCCACATCGCCGACTACGGCGTCGACGAACTCGCGAGCTACGCACTCGGCCGGGTACGCGCCCAGCGTCTCGACGCGCTCAACTCCGAGCCCGAAGCGCCGCCGTTCTTCGGCCGCATCGATCGGGATCACGACGATGGGCGGCCGGGTGTCGAGGTCTTCCACATCGGCCGCCGGCACGTCCGCGACGACGCCGGCGACCCAGTGGTGATCGACTGGCGGGCCCCTCTTGCCCGTGCGTTCTATCGCGCCACGCCGGACGACCGGATGGGGGTGCGGCTGCGCCGCCGGTTCGGCTTTCACCACGGCGCGCTGTCCTCGTTCGAGGACGAGCACCTGGATCGGGGCGAAGCGCTCGGCCTGGCCTCCGATCTGTTGCGCGAGGAGATCGAGCGGCCGCGCGTGGGCCCGATGCGCGACATCGTGGCGACGATCCAGCCGGATCAGGACGAGTTCGTCCGCGCCGACCTGGACACCTCGCTGTGTATCCAGGGCGCGCCCGGCACCGGCAAGACAGCGGTCGGGCTGCACCGCGCGGCCTACCTGCTCTACACGTATCCGGAGCGGCTGCGTCGCTCCGGTGTGCTCGTCGTCGGCCCGAACGACGCCTTCCTGCACTACATCGGGCAGGTGCTGCCGTCGCTCGGCGAGGGCGGCATCACGCAAAGCACCATCGCCGGATTGCTCACCCACGCCGCCCGGGCGTCCGAGCCGGCGGAGCTTGCGGTGCTCAAGGGCGACGCCCGGATGGCGGACGTGCTGCGCCGCGCCGTCCTCTCACACATCGCCAAGCCCGCCGACGACGTCGTCGCGATCGTCGGGACCCGCCGCTACCGGGTCGGCGCCCATCACCTGCGCCGATACGTGGACGACGCGCGGCGGGCACTGAGCACCGGGCTGCGTTGGTCGGTCGCCCGCGAGCGGCTCCGGACCCAGGTCGCCGAGGACGTGCGCCGGCAGCGCGAGGATTCCGGCGGCGCGCCCACGGACGCGGAGACGGCGCGCGTCGCACGCTCGCAGGCGGTGCGTGATTGGGTCGATGCGGTCTGGCCGGAGCTGTCGGCGCCGACGCTGCTCGCCCGCTTGTACGCCGACGCGGACTTCCTGCTGCGCTGCTCGAGGACGACGCTCACCGACGCGGAGCGGGCGGCGCTGCATCGACCGGCACCGAAATCGGTGAAGTCGATCAAGTGGACCTCCGCTGACGTCGTGCTGATCGACGAACTGAACGCCGTGCTGCATGGCACCGAGACGTTCGTTCACGCCGTCGTGGATGAGGCTCAGGACCTGTCGCCGATGCAGTGCCGGGCGGTTGCGCGGCGCTGCCCACTCGGCTCGGTGACCGTGCTCGGCGACCTCGCCCAGGCCACCACGCCATGGGCGCCGGGCTCGTGGGCGACGACCCTGGAGCATCTGGGCCACGTCGCCGCGGTGCGCCCGCTCACCGTCGGCTATCGGGTGCCGGGCGAGGTGCTCGACCTGGCGAACCGGCTGCTACCGCACATCGCGGCCGACGTGCCGCCCGCGACGTCCGTGCGCCAAGGGGCCGACGCGCTGGGGTTCGCGCCGCGCGCGGCGCTGGTCGACGAGGCCCGGACCTGCCTTGCTGTCGAAGGGTCGATCGGCGTGATCGTCCCCGATGCGCAGGCAGGTGCGGTGCTCGCCGAGCTGCGTCGCGCCGACATCGACGCGCACCCGCTGGACGAGGGCACCGACCCGCGGGTCGCGGTCGTCCTCGCCTCGACCGCCAAGGGCCTCGAGTTCGACTCGGTGGTGCTCGTCGAGCCGGCGGCGATCGTGGCCGGCGAGCCCAGCCGGGTGGACGGGCTTCGGCGGCTCTACGTCGTCATGACCCGCGCCGTCTCCCGGCTGCGGATCGTCCACGACGACCCGCTGCCAGGCGAGTTGGGCGGTTATCCACAGGCATAATCGGGACGTGCCCCATCTACGGGAGTCTCGACGGCTGGCGGTGCCCAATATGGCGAATGCGCTGCTGGAGTCCCGCCGGCTCCTTACGGCGGCCGAGTACGCCGAACTCGGCGAAGACGAGCGCCTCGAGGTCGACCTCTAGATGGCGACCAGCTCTGGCGGTAGCTGGGCGGGCACCGTCCGGGCCCTGGTCGTCGTCACGCGCAGCGAAGCGGACCGTGCTGTGCACGAGGGCGGGCTGCTGCGCGCGTCCGGAGCCGTGCTCGTGGTGGAGATCATTCGTCCGCGACGACTCTGGCTACGCCGACGCCGGCCCGGTGACCGGGAGCTTCACGACGGAGGCGCCCTTTGCGGCCCGCATCGACCTGGACGCATTGCACTGATCACCCGATCTAGACAAACGTATAGATCCGTGGGCATGCTGGTCCGGTGAGCGCGCGCGATTTCACCCGGTGGAGCCTCGGCTACGGCCTGCCCGGCACGTTGCTGCGCCGGGCCGCCAGGCACGGTGACCTGATCGCCCGCACCGCCGTCGATCCGCAGCTGCGCGCCGACCCGTTCGCGGCGTACGAGGAGCTGCGCGCCCGCGGTCCGCTCGTCACCGGACGGATGGCGAGCGCGACCGTCTCGCACAAGGTGGCCAACGAGATCCTGCGCAGCGACCACTTCGGGGTGGTCGCGGGCGCCGCGCTGCCGACTCTCGTATCGCGGCTCTATGCCGCGTCGCTCGATCCACGCGCGCTCGGCCCGGTCGATCCGCCGTCGATGCTCGCCGTCGACCCGCCCGACCACTCCCGCTACCGCCGCCTCGTCTCTCGAGTGTTCACGGCGCGGGCGGTCGCTGCGCTGGAGCCGCGGATCGCGGAGGTCGCGGACTCGCTGCTCGACGAACTCGCCGGCGCGCACAGCTTCGACCTGATGCAGCGCTATGCCGGGCAGTTGCCTGTCGCCGTCATCGCCGAGATCCTCGGCGTACCGCAGGAGATGCGCGCGCAGCTGCTGGAGTGGGGCAACCACGCAGCGGTCACGCTCGACCCGGATCTGCGCTGGCGGCAGTTCCGGGCGGCGGTGCGTGCGCTGCGCGCGTTTCACGACTGGCTCGACAGCCATCTGGCCGAGCTGCGCCGCCACCCCGGCTCCGACCTGCTCAGCCAGCTGGCCACCGTCGCGGACGGGCCGGAGCGGCTCACCGACGTCGAGTTGCGCACCACCGCGCTGCTGCTGCTCGGCGCCGGGTTCGAGACGACCGTCAACCTGCTCGGCAACGGCGTCGTCCAGCTCACCGCGCACCGCGATCAGTTGCACGCCCTGCAGGCGGAACCCGCAGGCTGGGTCAATGCGGTCGACGAGGTGCTGCGCTACGACTCGCCGGTGCAGGTGACCGTGCGCATCTGCGGCGCGGACACCGAGATCGCCGGGCGCCGCATCGCGGCAGGCGCGTTCATCGTGATCCCGCTCGGCGGCGCGAACCGCGACCCCGAGGTCTTCGCCGACCCGCACCGCTTCGACGTCACCCGCGGCAACGCGCACGATCACCTGGCGTTCTCCAGCGGCATCCACTACTGCCTGGGCGCCAGCCTCGCGCGCCTGGAAGGTGCGGTCGGGCTGCGCCTGCTGTTCGAGCGCTTCCCCGGCCTGTCGCTGGCAGGCACGCCGGCGCGCCGCACCACCCGCGTCCTGCGCGGCTACGAGTCGATCCCCGTCGCCACCTCGGACCGCACCGCCACCGATTCGCTCCGTTCGTGAACAGCGCGTGAGCCGCATCACGGATATGGTAGGAACCCCTGGGTAGTTCAGGCGGTGCGCCACCCCTGTACCAACGGACTACCCGAGCGAAGTTGGCGCGTCGGCTCGGTGACCCCGACCGGCGTTCGACCGAGGAGTGACGCTTGTCCGAACACGTTCATGCTGTGCACCCCGAGCCGGACATGGTGCAGCTGCTCACGCCCGAAGGGCAGCGCGTCGAGCATCCGGACTACCCCCTCGACATCTCGGACGACGAGATCGCCGGCCTGTACCGCGACCTCTTCCTCGTCCGGCGCATCGACACCGAAGCCATCGCCCTGCAGCGCCAGGGCGAGCTGGGTCTCTGGGCCAGCCTGCTGGGCCAGGAGGCGACGCAGATCGGCGCCGGTCGCGCCGTCAAGTCGCATGACATGGTCTTCCCGACATATCGCGAGCACGGCCTCGCGTGGTGTCGGGGCGTCGACCCGCTCGCGCTGCTCGGCCTGTTCCGGGGGACGAACCTCGGCGGCTTCGACCCGGGCGAGCACAACTTCAACATGTACACGATCGTCATCGGTGCGCAGACGCTGCACGCCGCCGGCTATGCGATGGGCCTGGTCCGCGACGGCGTCGTCGGCACCGGCGATCCAGACCGGGACACCGCCGTCCTTGCGTTCTTCGGCGACGGAGCATCGAGTCAGGGCGACGTCAACGAGTCGTTCGTCTGGGCGGGGGCCGGCAACCTGCCCGTCGTCTTCGTCTGCCAGAACAACCAGTGGGCGATCAGCGAGCCGGTCGAGCGGCAGAGCCGGGTGCCGCTCTATCAGCGCGCGAGCGGCTTCGGCTTCCCCGGCATCCGGATCGACGGCAACGACGTGCTCGCCTGCCTGGCAGTCACCCGCAAGGCGCTCGACGACGCGCGCAACGCGTTAGGGCCGACGCTCATCGAGGCATTTACGTATCGCATGAATCCACACACGACCAACGACGACCCGCGCCGTTACCAACTCGGCAGCGAGTTGGACACGTGGAAGCTGAAGGATCCGATCGAGCGGGTCCGCGCGTACCTCACCCGGCAAGCGCAGACGCCGGCGGAGTTCTTCGACGAGGTCGAGCAGGAGGCGAAGAAGCTCGCGGAGCACATTCGCACCGGCTGTCGCGCGCTGCCCGATCCGACGCCCGAGTCGGTCTTCGACAACGTGTACGTGACAATGCCCGATGAGGTACGTGCCCAGCGCGAGGAGTTCGCCGAGTTCGTCGAGGCGATGTCGTCATGACCGACCGACGACTCGACCGACGACTCACCCAAACCCACGAGTTGTCCGCCCCTCGTGACATGCGGACGTATCGAAAGGCGGACAAGTCGGGGGAGGTGAGCGGTCGATGACGAGTCCGATGACGATGGCGAAGGCCCTCAACGAGGGACTCCGCAAGGCGATGGAGGCCGACTCCAAGGTCGTCGTGATGGGTGAGGACGTCGGCAAGCTCGGCGGCGTCTTCCGAATTACGGACGGCCTGCAGAAGGACTTCGGCGAGGACCGCGTCATCGACACGCCGCTGGCCGAGGCCGGGATCATCGGGACGGCCGTCGGCCTCGCGATCCGCGGCTACCGGCCGGTGTGCGAGATCCAGTTCGACGGCTTCGTCTTCCCCGGCTTCGACCAGATCGTCAATCAGGTGGCCAAGTTCCACAACCGCTCCGCGGGCCTGGTGCGGATGCCGATCACGATCCGCATCCCGTCCGGCGGCGGCATCGGAGCCGTCGAGCACCACAGCGAGTCTGTCGAGACGTACTTCGCGCACACCGCCGGTCTCAAGGTGGTCGCCTGCGCGAACCCCTCCGACGCCTACTGGATGATCCAGGAGGCGGTCGCCGACGACGACCCGGTGATCTTCATCGAGCCCAAGCGGCTCTACCACGCGGCGAAGGCCGAGATAGCAGAAGAGCCGACATCGCTCTACGCTGCCCGCGTGGTGCGGCCGGGCGAGCACGTCACGGTGGTCGGCTACGGCGGCATCATGCCGATGCTGCTCGAAGCGGCGAAGGTGTCCGCCGAGGACGGCATCGAACTCGAGGTCGTCGACCTGCGCTCGGTCTCGCCGCTCGACATGCCGGTGGTGCTCGATTCGGTGCAGCGCACCGGACGGCTCGTCGTCGCGCACGAGGCGCCGCAGAGCTTCGGCGTCGGCGCGGAGATCGCCGCGCGGGTCACCGAGGCCGCGTTCTACTCGCTCGAGGCCCCGGTGCTGCGGGTGACCGGCTACGACACCTGCTACCCGCCCAGTCGGCTCGAGCACGAGTGGCTGCCGAACCTCGACCGGGTGCTCGACGCCGTCGACAAGGTGATGGAGTACTGAGGCGCATGAGCGTTCAGCAGTTCAAGTTGCCTGATCTCGGCGAGGGGCTCACCGAAGGCGACATCCTCAAGTGGGAGGTCGCGGTCGGCGACACCGTCGAGGTGAACCAGACGATCGCGGAGGTCGAGACGGTCAAGGCCGCGGTCGAGTTGCCCTCGCCCTACGCCGGCGTGGTCACCGAGTTGCACGCCGCTGAGGGCGAGACGGTGCCGGTCGGCACTCCGATCATCTCGATCGACACCGGCGGTGCCGCCCCCGCCGGCCAGGTCGAGGACATGGTGCCGGCCGTGCCGGGCATCCCCGGCGAGGGTGCGACCGGCGAGGAGAAGGAGATGACCCTCGTCGGCTACGGGCCGCGCGAGGAGACCGGCGGACGTCGCCGCCGACGGCGCCCGGAAGCCACCTCGGCCGGCGCGCAGGCGTCGTTCAACATCCCGTCCAGCACATCCCCGCACCCGGCACCGCCGCCGTCGCACGCGGACGCGCCGGAGCCGACGCCGCAGCGGCACCGCGTGCTCGCCAAGCCGCCGGTCCGCAAGCTGGCCAAGACGCTCGGCGTGGACCTGACCTCGGTCACCCCGACGGGCCCGCACGGGACGATCTCGCGCGACGACGTGCAGTCGGCCGCCGACGACACCTCACCGGCCGCCCCGGCAACGGGCCAGCGCGAAACCCGCGTCCCGATCAAGAGTGTTCGCAAGCACATGGCAGCGGCGATGGTGGCCTCGGCGTTCACCGCGCCGCACGTCACCGAGTTCGTCACCTGCGACGTCACGGCGATGATGGAGTTGCGCGACCGCGTCGCAGCGCGGCGCGAGTTCCGCGACGTCAAGCTCAGTCCGCTGGTGTTCGTCGCGAAGGCGATACTGCTCGCGACCCGGAAGACGCCCGAGATCAACGCGACGTGGGACGACGCGGCCGGCGAGGTCGTGCTGAAGCACTACGTCAACCTCGGCATCGCGGCGGCCACCGACCGGGGCCTGGTCGTCCCGAACATCAAGGACGCCGACCGGATGAGCTTGCGCGAGCTCGCCGACGCGATCGCCGACCTCACCGAGACCGCGCGCGCCGGGAAGTCCTCGCCGGCCGACATGACGGGCGGAACCTTCACGATCACGAATGTCGGCGTGTTCGGGGTCGATACCGGGACGCCGATCATCAATCCGGGCGAATCGGCCATCCTCGCGTTCGGAGCGGTGCGCCGGATGCCGTGGGTGGTGGACGAGCAGATCGCCCCGCGCTGGGTCACCCAGCTCGCGGTCTCGTTCGACCATCGGCTGGTGGACGGCCAGCTCGGCTCGCAGTTCCTCGCCGACGTCGCCGCTGTCCTGACAGATCCAGGGATGGCACTGCTCTAGACCCTCGTGATGTTAGCCACTCGCGGGAAAACACCTGTGATTCGTTCTGTTGGAGCCGATAGACTTACTAACAGAAGGTTCACAGAGGAGCAGCACCATGCACACCATCGCCCGCAAGCTACGGCAGCGTCGGAGCGAGCGCGAGTTCGAGCGTGCCCTGCGCAACGCGTCGCCGTCGATGCGCCAGGAGCTCTACGCCGCGGCCGCCCGCAACGGCTTCCGCTTCTAAGCGCCGTACTGAATACCCCTGACGCCACACTCGGGTTGCGGCGGCGGGGGTATTCGTGTCTCTGGAACGCGACGGAAGGTGATCCGTGCACGTTCGCGCACCTGAGTTCATCCCTGGCGACTGGTTCAACGTCGCGCAGCCGCTCACGCTTGACGGACTGCGCGGACGGTTCGTGCTGCTCGATTTCTGGACGTTCTGCTGCGGCAACTGCCTCCACGTGCTCGACGAGTTGCGTCCGCTCGAGGCGGAGTTCGCCGACGTCCTCACCGTGGTCGGCGTCCACTCGCCGAAGTTCCCGCACGAGGCCGAGCCCAGTGCGCTGCGCGCCGCGATCGAGCGCTACGAGGTGCACCACCCGATCCTGAACGACCCCGCGCTGCGGCTCTGGCAGCAATACGCGGTACGGGCCTGGCCGACGCTCGTCCTCATCGACCCGGAGGGCTATGTCGTCGCGCAGGCGGCCGGCGAGGGGCAGGTCAGCGCGCTGGCTGAAATGCTCCGCCGGCTCGTCGCGGAGCATGCAGCGCGCGGGACGCTGCGACGCAGCGACGGGCCGTATCAGCCGGTGCCGCCGCAGTCGTCCGTCCTGCGCTTCCCAGCCAAGGCGATCCGGCTGCCGGCCGCCCGGACCGGGCGGGACGCTGACTCGCTGCTCGTCGCCGACGCCGGGCATCACCAGCTCGTCGAGCTGGACGCAGACGGCTCAGCCGACGAGGTGCTGCGGCGCTTCGGGTCGGGCGAGCGCGGCGCGCCGTTCGCCGAGCCCAACGGCTTGACGCTGCTGCCGGAGGGAGTCGCCTCGTACGACGTCGTCGTC
This sequence comes from Jatrophihabitans sp., assembly GCA_035642535.1. GTDB lineage: Bacteria > Actinomycetota > Actinomycetes > Mycobacteriales > Jatrophihabitantaceae > Jatrophihabitans. The sequence goes on from DASQSE010000043.1 coordinate 48,179, forward strand.
GCCGACACCGCCAACCATGTCCTGCGCGGCGTGCGGCTCGGCGACGGCCACATCACGACGATTGACCTGCCGCACGCGCTGGCTGATGCCCGGACGATCACCGGGCCTGTCCCCGCCGTCCTCTCGCCATGGGACGTCGCCTGGTGGCCGGCCATCGAGCGCGTCGTCGTCGCGGCTGCGGGCGTGCACCTGCTGCTCGGTTTCGACCCGCGCAGCGGCGCGGTGGAGATCCTCGCGGGCACGACGGTCGAGGGGCTGCGCGACGGCCCGGCCGCCGACGCGTGGCTCGCCCAACCCTCCGGGCTGGCCGTCGACGGGGACCGGCTGTGGTTCGTCGACTCCGAGTCGTCCGCGCTGCGCTGGCTCGCCGCCGACGGCACGATCGGCACGGCGGTCGGCGAGGGGCTGTTCGACTTCGGCCACGTGGACGGCCCGGCTGCCGGCGCTCGCTTGCAGCATCCGCTCGGCGTCACCGTCCTGCCGGACGGAGCGGTTGCGGTGCTCGACACCTACAACGGCGCCGTCCGGCGCTACGACCCGACGGACGAGACGGTCACGACCTTGGCGCGCGGACTCGCCGAGCCGTCCGGAGCCGTATTGATCGACGGCGAGCTGATCGTCGTCGAGTCGGCGGCACACCGGCTGGTGCGGCCGGTGCCGGCCGGTGAGCTGGTGAGCGGTGCGCCGCTGACCGTCGCGCGGCCGGTCACCGAGCTGGGCGCCGGGCAGGTGTTGCTGGCCGTCGTGTTCCGGCCGGCGCCGGGTCGCAAGCTCGACGACCGGTACGGCCCGGCGACCCGGTTGTCGGTGACGTCCTCCCCGCCGGAGCTGCTACTCAGCGGTGCGGGCGATTCCACCGAGCTGAGCCGGATGCTCGAGCTTGCGCCGGGCAGCGGCGTCCTGCATGTGACAGCCCAGGCAGCGTCCTGCGACGAGACGAGCGAGCACCCGGCGTGCTACCTCGCCCGGCAGGACTGGGGCGTGCCGGTCAACGTAACCGAAGCCGGTGCTCGCGAGTTGCGCCTCGTGCTCCTCGGCTGAGCCGACTTCATTACTTGCGGCGAAGGGACACGTTGTACTGGGTGGTTGCCAGGCCCAGACCGCCACGCCAGATCTCGAAGCCCGCGCCCACGCTCTGCAACCACCAGTCGGGCCGGACCAGATGATGCAGCTCCGCATGCTGGATGAACGCCTTGACGTTCAGCTCGTCCACCTTCCAGCGCGGCTGCACCATCCGATATGAGACGTAGTTCCAGCAGGCCCCGGTGCCGGATACCCGGTCGCAGGTGTGCCAGTGCCAGAAGTGCCAACGGATGCCGTCGATCTTGACGACCGGAGCGGTGTCGGTGTGACCACCGACGTGCCTGGAGTTGAGCCAGATCATCAGCTCCGCGCCGTCGCGAGTGGCGCGTCCGTCCGGCCCGTCGCGGTGCTTGCCGAACCAGATGTCCGTTGCCGCGTTCCAGATCCCGGGGACGCCCTGCCGGGTGTGCCAGGTGAGATGCAGACTGCGGACGGCTCGCGTCCGAAGCGGCATGGTGGTGTGCGGAGTGCAGATGAGCCAGATGCAGCCGCGCAGGATGTCGGGATACCCATTCACCTTGCCGCTGCCGTCCGGCAGTGCCACGCGTCGAACGGTGAAGTTCGCCCCGCCGCGCGCGTTGCTGATGCAGGTCTCACCGATGCCGTGCCAGTACGGGTTGCGGACGTAGAACGCTTGGCCGCGGGCGTTGTGAACCAGCAGATGCTGATTACGACCGCACAGCGTCGTCCCGACCGTCGTCGTGCCGAGCGCCACGGCGGGCACCGCCGCCAACATCGCAAGGACAGCAAAGCACACGATGAGAACCCGCCCGCGGCGGGTGGACGGCACGATTTCGGACAGGCGGCGCCCCGTACGTCGCATGACTAAGCCCCTCGACTTGAACAGATACCGGCATCCGCGAGTCGAAAACCTCGGGGCATCCTCCCGCAGCAGCCGTCAACACACAATCGCCAGCGCCGTGGATCGGAGCAGGGCAAGAGGTCCCGACGAGCCGCGGCCTTTTGTCCCGAAGCGGGTGTGACGAAGCTATTCGCCGGTTTGCGCGAGCGTGCCGATCGTGCGGTCGGATTACCG
>DASQSE010000044.1:0-20498 GCA_035642535.1 Jatrophihabitans sp.
ATGAAGACGCTGCACGACATGGGCATCGGCGGGGTGGAGATCGTCTGCATGCCGGAGCCCAACCTGGACGCCAACCTCAGTGACACGGTCTTCGTGAACAACACCACGGGCAAGACCCCGCAGCAGATCTACAGCTGGGGGTCTGATGAGTGGTGGCACGACACGAAGCTGCTCATTGAGGAGGCCAACAAGTACGGTATGAGCTTTTCCATGACCAGTGGCACGCACTGGGCGAACGCGAACCTGCCTATCGAGAACCTGAAATATGACGACCCCGGGGCAGGCAAGGCGATGGGGTATGCCATTCAGAGCACGACCGGCGGTGTCGCGTTCAGCGGGACGCTGCGGCGCTCGGCGATGACGGTGGCCGGACCGGTGCGGCAGGATCTGATCTCGGTGGTCGCGAAGCGCCGGGCAGCTGACAACACGGGCTCGGTCACTGCTGATGGCAGCATTTCCGGCACGATGAGCTACACCGATGACTCGGTCGTGCTGACCGGCATGGTGACCGTCGACGGCGCCCCGGTGACGCCGGCAACGATGCAGGACCCCACCGGTCAGAAGGATTTTGAGCTGAACTGGACGCCGTCGGGCGCCGGGACGTGGGACATTTACGCGTTCTGGATGCAGGCCACCGGGCAGTCGCCGGTGCCCTCGGCCACGACCAACGTGACCATCAACTACATCGATCCAGCCGGCATGCAGGCTTTCATCGACTACTACCGGAATCACGTGTTCAATGACCCGGAGCTGAAGCAAGCCATCATTGCCAACGGTCGCGGCGAGATCTACATGGACTCGCTGGAGATCTCGACCAGTAACGCCAACGGCGGCGAATTCTGGGGTTCCACGCTGATGAGCGAGTTCCAGACGCGCCGTGGCTACAGCCTGGAGCCGTACCTGCCGTACGTCATCAGGATTGGTGGTCGGGCACGCGACACCTCGTTCCCGACCGTGGGCGCCGACGCAGTGACGGTGACGAAGGTCCGAAACGACTTCTTCGAAACCATCACCGAGATGTACACCGACAATGTTCTCAAGCCGCTGCGCGCCTATCTGCATGACGAGATGAACATGAAGCTGCGGGCAGAGATCTCCTACGGCGTGAACTATGAGATCACCACGCCTGCCCAAGGGGTGGACTACGTCGAGACCGAATCGCTTGAGTACGGAAACCAGCTGGATGCGCATCGGAGCCTGGCAGGCGCAGCGCACACTCATGGGTTGCGTTACTCGAGTGAGACCGGCGCCCTCGGCGGCGAGAATTACACCTGGGGCCAGGACCGGTTCATGCAGATCATGAACACTCAGTTCGCGTCCGGCATCAGTCACACGGTGTTCCATGGCCACTCCAGCCGCCCGGGTGCCGACTCCAGTGACCCGTCGGACCCATGGAACGGCACCTACTGGCCGGGCCACGAAGGCATGTACGCCCGGTTCTCGGAACGGTGGGGTCCGCGTCAGCCGGAGTCCACGCAGTACGGCGACTACATGCCGATGATCGCGCGTACCCAGGCGGTGTTGCAGCAAGGCAGGCCGCAGCTGGACCTGGCGGTCCTGCGGACCGACTACGCCTACAACAACGGCCGGCCGCCCATTGACAATATGCGGCATCGCAAGGCCGCGTACTTCAAGGATCTGGAATTGCAGGACAACGGCTACACCTACGACTACTTCGCACCCGAGATCCTGGAGAACAAGAGCGTCAAATACAGCAAGACCGGCGGCCTGATTCCCGAGAACGTTGGCTACCAAGCGGTTGTCATCTACCAAGATTCCATACGGTTGGAGAGCGCGAAGGCGATCAACGAGCTTGCACAACAGGGTTTGCCCATAGTCATCGTCAACGGCTTGACCGAGACGTTGAGCTCTACCAGGAACTACCTCAACGTGAAGGCCGCGGTCCACACCCTCGGCAACGATGGAACGGACGCCGCCCTGGCGAAGGTCATGGCGAACATGGAGAAACTCCCGAACGTCAAACTGGTCAACGCGGACGTGCCGCAGAGTGCGACCAACCCCGACCCCTTCGCGCCGGACTACGAGCAGACCTACTACTACGGCAAGACCGGGGTCTACGACGCACTGCAGCAACTCGGGGTGCAGCCCCGGGCCAAGTATGCCGAGCCGAACCAGTCCATCCTGACGGCCATGCGCAAGACGGATGACACGGTGTACCTGTGGGCATACAACGACATGGACAAGCGCGGCGACTACTACAACAATCCGATCGACGCCGAGACCGCCACGACCAACATCAGCGTCGACGCGGTCGGCAAGCCCTACAGCATCAACACCTGGACAAGCGACATCGAGCCGCTCGCCACATACAAGACCTCCCGCGGACGGACCTCGTTAGACCTGACCCTGGCGCCCGGCCAGACCACGGTGATCGCCATCGACCTGAAGAACAAGACTGCCGCGCCAGTGCAGACGACGAACGCGGCTCAGGCGGTCGTGACCGCCGATGGCGCGGCTATTCTCGCCACCGATTCGGGCACCTACACCGCCACCCTGGCCGACGGCTCCACAGTTACGAAGAAGATCTCCGTACCGGCCGACGTCGACCTCACCAACTCACCGTGGAACCTGGTGCTCAACAGCTGGACTCCCGGGGACAAGGTGACCTTGACCGAGGCGCGCGCGGGCTACACCACCAAGGAGGTCTACTACGACACGAACAAGACCGACATCACTGTGGCCGCCACCGCGCTCATCGCCTGGAAGGACATGAGCTTCGCTGCCCAGGATCCGAAGACGGTATCGGGTGTGGGCACATACAGCGCCACGTTCAACTTGCCGAGCACATGGAGTGGCTCAAACGGCGCGTACCTGAACATCGCCTCCACAGGTGGCGCCCTGGCCCAAATCTGGGTCAACGGGCAGAAGATCACCGGCTACGACTTCATCGCTGGACGCATCGATGTGAGCTCCACCTTGAAGCCTGGCACCAACACGATCCAGATCCAGGTAGCCAGTTCATTGCGTAACCAGATGAGAGCCCTGGGTTACCCCAATCTGCCCGACCCCAGCACCGTCGCCGGTGCCGTGGCACCGTACGGCCTGCAAGGCAACGTCTCGCTGGACACATACACAGTCGCAGCGGTCAAATAGCCGGCTGATATGTAGTGCCGTCCCGTCAACGGGCAGGGTGAGGCGCCGGCGCGGAATTTGTTGTCGCCGAGCGGGCGCCTCGGTTTCGTCGCTGCCTTTGGTGGTGAGCGTGTCGTTCGCGACGCGCGGTCAGGCTGATATGCGCGGGTTGTTACCACAGGACGGGCTGGTCGGCGGGACTTCACTACGTGTCTAACGGCGAGCGTGGGCCAGGTTGAGGCTGGGGCGCGACCAGAATGGCGCCCTTCCCGGCAGCAGCCTGGAGGCCACGCATAACCACAGAGCAGCGAACCTCTCACAACCTCCCGCGCCGCGCCGGAATCGGCGATCCGCTACATCCGTCCTCGCACGCCTGGCCCTGGCGGTTCGGTCGATCATGTACGGCGATGCATGGACATACGGCCCTCGAGTTACCGGACATCGGCCCAACCGTGCACATGAACGCGGCGTGCGTTTCTGGGATTTCGCGGCGCGTGCGTGCCGTGGATCTGGTTCACCAACGATGCGCGAGGCCGCTTTGCGGCTGCGATTAGCCGACCGGTTTTCACCCGGCCGCACGCATCAAATCGACGGGGCGTCGCCGTCAGGGGGTCTGCTGCCGTCGGTGAGCAGCACCGCATCCATGCCGGCGACCTCGATAACTCGCCGAACTCGCGGCGGCACCTTCGTCAAGATCAGCAAGCCGTGTCCTTCCCGGCACCGCTGGCTGACGGTGGCTAGCTCGCCGAGCATGGTCGAGTCGAGGAATGTGACCTCGCCGAGGTCGACATGTATCACCCGGCGACCCGCATCCAGGTGGCCGCTCAGCTCGGCACGCAACTCCTCGACCCGGGCCAGGTCCCATTCGTCCTGCAACGCGATAGCGGCGCGCCACTGATCACACGCGGTAGTGCGGAGTCCGGCCATCCCACGCCCGCCTCCCGGTCGCGGGAGCCGATCTCCCGCGCGGTACCCCGTGGCCCTGCGGCTCCCCGCCTGGGTTAGAAAGAGAGGCAAGGTCGCCGATGCTGCCGTCGGCAGCCGACACCGTACGCCCTCAATCCAACACGCGGTAGCCCGACCAACAACGACCCGCCCCGCCGGCCAACGTCGCCGACGCCGGCAGGTCAGAATTCGAAATCAACAAAGTGCGCAGCAAGAGGTCGCGGGCCAACCCGGGCGGAGCGGTGTGACCGGGCGTGCGCATCCGGAGCGCAGCGCATGCGTTCGCTACGGCGGCACCGGACGGTCACCTGAAGCTGCAGCTCGACCGGGTCGAGTTCACTTCGGTTCCCGTCCATGCCGATCAGCCAACACCAGTCCGCGACCGTGCCCCGGAGCCTGCGGTGCTCGCGTCCCCGGGCCAGCCGTGCTCGGCCTAGCGTTCCCGTTCGTTGCTGTAGTCGGTCCAGACCAGCCACCCATACTGTGAGGTATCGCCGGCGAGTCCGCCGAACTCGCCGTCTCACGCTGCTCGAAACGGCGGCGGCACGGTGATCGTCCAGGCGCCATCACTCGTGTCGATCACTCGAACGCGCGGGTGCAGGTGCAGGTGAACACCGCCGCGTTGCTGCAGTTCAGGGTGCTTGTCCAGGGTGGCGTGCACCGCGGTCTTCAGGTCATCTTCGTCGGCATGAGCGCGCAGGGCACAGCACGCGAGCCCGATTCACCGGATCGTCGCCGAACGCGACGAGTGGTTCTTCGCAGCTTGCCACCGCCAGCAGGTCCTCACAGCGTCGACCCGAGGTCGGACATTGCTCACAGACGGCGGGGCCACGGCCAGCAGGCGCGCGGACCTCCGAACCACTCGCGATTGACAGCTCGGACCTCTACGCCAGGTGTTCATTCGCGATTGCCCCCGGACGCTCCGCTTTTGGGAGCTGACCGGCACGGACCTGATCATGAACCCGGCCACCGGCATCGGGGTGTAAAGGCGTACTCCTACGACAACGGCGGACTCGTTCTCGCCGCGAAGCGTGTACTTGAACCCGGCCTGCTTGAAGCCCGCTTCGCGCATCACCGGGCTCATGTACTCAGCGATGAAGCCGTCGAACTCAGGGGTCGGACCGAAGAAGCCACGTGCCACGCGCGCCACCGTATGGCACACCATGCGCACGGAAAGTGCGACACACACGTCCGGACATCGGCGGGACCGTACAGATCGGCGGAGTTTCCGTGCTGTTCGGGTTGTCGTTCGGCTGCTGGATTGTGGTCGTGTCTAGGGCCGCGACCTCGTTGGGCTCGTTGAGGTGCTGGCGAATCTTGTCGCCGGAAGGGATCGACTGCGGTCAGAGTTCGATGCCCGGGGCCGCACGTCTGCGTTCGAGCCTGGGATAGGCCGCGGTCCGCCGGTCTTGGGGAGGTTTCGTAGGCGAACGTGTCGAGCACGCGGGCCCGCGTGCCGCCGGCCCAGCGGATGACGGCCACAGCCCGATACAACTCGAACGCGACAGCCTACGTCACCACCGAACCGAGCCGATCGGCCCCAGCCGACCACGCCCGCCAGAAAACCTCACGCACCTCGCCCGACACCGCACGCCGCCCACCCAGCCACATCGCAACACCCCAGACCACCCAGGCCGTTGCAACCACCGTCAGAACCCAAGCAGGCTGGAACGTGCACTCGGCCCTGTTGATCACGGCATGGGGCTGGTGAGGAACAGCTCAATTGCGGATCGCAGCGCGCGACAGCGTGAATAGCGGCATGTTCGCCCTAGCCGATCTATCGCCGCCTCAACCGAAAGCGCAGGCACGGCGGTCCGGCCGGTTCGATCGCGTCGCCGGTGCGCCTCCACGGTGGATCTTGACTGGACCATCGCCGCGCGGCGCGGGACGAAATGCCCCTGCTGCGGACCTTACGGACGCTTCACACTAGCTGCGGCCGTCGAGTCCAACGCGCCATGAAGTCGCTCGGGAGGGGACCTTGTCATACGCCGCGCGAGAAGCCCGACCCCCGCGACCGTGACCACTCGCGACACACTCGGCCAGCGTGGTGCCGGATTGGCAGCGCTGGTCTGCGCCGCGGTGCTGCTCGCGGCGTGCACCACCGCCTCGAGTAGTCCGAGCAGTCCGGGCAGTGCGGGCAGCGCGGGCGGCGCCGGCCGCGAAGGCACGTCCACCTCGACGCGGTCCGGGCACCACCGTCCGCACCCGCGTCCCAACCCTCACAAGACGCAGGACGCGCCCCCGGGCACGGCGCTGGTGGCGCTCGCCGCGATCCCGGTCAAAGGCCGCGCGCCGATGACCGGCTACACGCGTGATCAGTTCGGCCCGACCTGGACCGACGACAACGGTGACCGGCTCGGGCACAACGGCTGCGACACGCGCAACGACATCCTGGCCCGCGACCTGACCCGCATCGGTTACCGCGACGGCAACTGCGTGGTCGCCACCGGCCTGCTGCACGACCCCTACTCCGGCCGGGACATCTCTTTCCTCCGCGGCGAGACCACCTCGACTGCCGTCGAGATCGACCACGTCGTCGCGCTCGGCGACGCGTGGCAGACCGGCGCGCAGCGACTGTCCTACGTGCAGCGGGTCGACTACGCCAACGACCCCGGCGTGCTGCTCGCCGTCGACGGCCCGCTCAACGAGGCCAAAGGCGACGCGGACGCCGCCACCTGGCTGCCGCCGAACAAGAGCTACCGATGCGAGTACGTCGCCCGGCAGGTGACAATCAAAACCAAGTACCGGCTCTGGATGACCGCAGCAGAGCAGGCCGCGGCCGCCCGCGTGCTGGCCAGCTGCCCCAACCAGCCGCTGCCGCGTATCGGCGCCCCGATCACGCTGCACCGCGACTCCGGCCCGAGTACCGACCCACCAACTGGCACGGGCACGTACTACCCGACCTGCGACGCCGCCCGGGCCACGGGCGCCGCTCCGCTGCATCGTGGGCAACCCGGCTACCGACCGGACCTGGACGGCGACGGTGACGGGCTCGCCTGCGAAAGCTAACCGCCCGAAATGTACATATTCGCGAGGTACGATTAATCGCTTCACCCGGGCGAGCAGCGGTGGCGACTGCGGCCGAGGCCGACGTGTGTGGCGCCGGACTCGTGGCCGGCCCTCGAGGCACCGCGAATCCCCGGCGCTGCCCCGGCCCCGGTCGACCGGCCGGTCGCCACCGCCCGCCCAAGATCGTCCTCAGACCGAGGTCCCGGGTTAGCCTGCCCGCGGCAAGTGGTCACCCGGCCAGGTGGCCCGCCGCCCAGCATCGTGTTGTGCCGCTGCAGGACTGCAAGGCCTTGAGCGCGGCGTTCAGCTTGTGGATTCGCGAGGTCCGCAGCCGCGCGACGATGTTGTGTAGCTCGTACGGGTCGCTGGCTCGTTTGTAGAACTCGCGTTCGCCGTCCTGGTAACGGACGTAGGTGAACTTCGCGCTGCGCAGCGCCGCGTATGTGGGGATGCCGCCCGCGTTCGGCGGCTGGAAGTCCGGGTCGTGCGGGTACTTCTTGAAGTCCACGCCGTGATGCTCGATCAGGGCCACGGTGCGCCAGTGCTTGCCCGGGCGGCCGTGTAGCAGCGATACCAGCGACTTGCCGTCGATGCTCGCGTGCGGGGTGATCCCGGCCAGGTCCTCGAAGGTCGGGGCAAGGTCGGTGTTCTGCACGACTCGGCGACTGGTCACGCCGGCCGGAATGCCAGGTCCGGCAACGACGAGCGGCACGTTGACGTCGGTGTCGAACGCCGACATCTTGCCGGCGTGCAGTCGGTATTGGCCCATGTGGTAGCCGTTGTCGGAGCTGAACACGAAGACCGTGTTGGACAGCTGCCCGGCCGTTCGCAGCGTGTCCATCAGGTGTCCGACCATCCGGTCGACCGACTGGACGGACTGCACCCGCAGCCGGTAATTGGCGTCGATGGTCTTCTCGCCCCGAGCGCTGAGGCGCGCCTTGCGGGCCAGCCAGGACGGCGGGTTGGCCGGGGCGGTGTTCCATGCGGGATTGCGGGGCGCGCGCACGCGCGGGAAAGAGTTCCGGTCCTCGTAGGCGGGCGTGTACGGCTTGTGCGGGGCGAACGTCGCGACCTCGAGCAGGAACGGTTGGGCCGCGGCCGCCGAGTCGGTGATGAACTGCTGCCCGAACCGGTCGAGGGTGTACACGCCGTAGTCGGCAGGGTCGCGCCCGAAGTGCAGGATCTGATGGTTGTAGTTGACGACGTAGTGGTACTCGGGGTAGCCGTCGGACTGCCCGGCCCAGGTGGTCCAGCCCGCCGGGATGTAGCTTCCGCCGTCGCCGATGTTGCCGACGGTGCCGTCCGAGCTATTCGGGTGGTAGGCGTTCAGGTACTTACCGAGGAACGCGGTGCGGTAGCCGGCGTCCTCCAGCGCGGGCGCGAAGCTCTTGGCTTCGTCGCGGTTGGCCTGGAACGCGCCGAACCCGCCGTCGGGTCCCTCGTTCAGGAACACGCCGTCGTTGTGCGGGAACTCGCCGGTGAAGATCGACGTGCGGGAGGGGCAGCACAGCGAGTCGGTAACCGTGTAGTTGGTGAAGCTCATCCCTTCGGCGGCCAGTTGCCGGACGTGCGGCATGTACCGCACCAGGTCCGTGGACAGGTCGTCGGTGAGCACGAACACGATGTTCGGCCGGTTCGTTGCCGGGGCGGTGGCGGTGGCGGTGGCGGTGCCGGTGCCGGTGGCGCTGGCGGTGCCGGTCGGGGCGGCGGCGGAGCCGATCGGCGCGGCCAATCGGGCCTCGTGGCCGCCTGCCGATGAGCTCGCAGCAGGGGCGATGGCAAAGGCCACCGAGGCCACGGCAACAGCGGCCACGCCGATGCAGAATGCGGCAGGACGCGGCAATGTCATAGCGAGTTCGCTCCTCGGCCAGGAGCAGCCGGGCAGGTACCGATCAGATGCCGCACGTCGTCCCCTTCATCAGGCGGCGCGGCATCTCAGCCGCAAACGTCACCGATGAAGATCGGCAACGGCGCGGCAATCCTGAATCAATAGGCGGAGCGCGCCTGGCGGGACGTACTCAGCCCGGCACTGGCCGAGCGACATATGGCGCCGGCACGCATCACGTCACCGGCGCACCGGCGCGTCGGCGGTCGTGACGGCGAGACGGCCGTCATGATCGAGTCGTACCGATTGACGCTGCTGCCGGCGTGGGTCGGCGTGCGGGTGATCGGTGCGCCAGTGACAGCCGCGGCTCTCGCGACGGGCAGCCGCGGCGGCGACCACGCTGCGTGCGACCAGGGCCAGCGGCGCGGGCGGAAGGTCGTGCAACTCGTCGGTGGCGGCGTTGAGGCCGGCTGCGTCGCGGCGGATGCCGGCGTACTTGGACAGGATCGTCCGCACGAGATCGGGTTTGGGATCGGCCGGCATGGCCTCGCCGTGCGCGCTCACCTCGATCGGCGGCAGGTCGAGGGTGAGCGCCGCGGCGATGCGGCGACCGAACACGATGCCCTCGAGCATGCTGTTCGAGGCGAGGCGGTTGGCGCCGTGCACGCCCGTGGCCGCCACCTCGCCGACGGCGTACAGACCAGGTACGTCAGTAGCGCCGTTGCGGTCGACCCGGACGCCGCCGCACAGAAAGTGTTCGGCCGGGGCCACCGGGATCGGCTCTCGGGTCATGTCCAGGCCGATCCGTGCGCAGGACGCAAGGACGGTGGGGAAGCGCCGGCGCAGCACGTCGGCCGCCACGCCGGTGGCGTCGAGCCAGACGTTCGGAGTGCCGTCCCGGCGCATGGCGGCCTCGATCTCCCGGGCCACGATGTCGCGCGGCGCGAGGTCGGCCAGCCGGTGCCGCCCGGCCATGATCCGGCGCCCGGCGGCATCGCGCAGGACTGCACCTTCGCCGCGGACCGCCTCGGTGACAAGTGGTAGCTGGCCGCGAGTCGCGCCGGTGTAGAGCGCGGTCGGGTGGAACTGGACGAACTCCATGTCGACCAGCGTCGCGCCCGCACGCAGCGCGAGCGCGATACCGTCGCCGCGCACCGCGGGTGGGTTGGTGCTCGCCAGGTAGGCATTGCCGATGCCGCCGGTAGCCAGCACGACCGCCCGTGCGCTGATCTCGATGAGCCTGCCTGCGATCTCGACCAGCGCGCCGGTGACCGCCCCGGTGGTCGACGTCGTCAGTGTTACGGCTCGGCCTGCCAAAAACTCGATCTCCCGCTCGGTCGCTGCATGCGAGAGCACGCGATGCACCTCGGCGCCGGAGGCGTCACCGCCCGCGTGCACGACCCGCGCCCGGCCGTGGCCACCCTCGATGGTGCGCGACAACGAGCCGTCGGCCCGACGGTCGAGTGCGGCACCGAGGCCGATGAGCTCCGCAACCCGCAGCGGGCCCTCCTCGACCAGCGTTCGGGTGTTGCGCTCGTCGCACATTCCGACCCCGGCGATCTCGGTGTCGTGTTGATGGTCGAGCGGATCGTCGGCGCCGAACGCCGCCGCGACGCCACCCTGCGCCCAGGGCGAACTGCCGTCGCCGGCGCTCAGCACGAGCACCTGCCTTACCCCGGCGAGTCCGAGCGCGGTCGACAGCCCCGCGACGCCCGAGCCGATGACGAGGACGTCGACGGCGCGGGTCACTCGCCACCTCCCGGAGTCCCGATGGCGATCATCCGCTCGACGGCGCGCCGGGCGGGCGCGACCACATCCGGCGGCAAGGTGATTTCGTCACGCCCTTCGCGCAGGCAGCGCACCAGCAACTCGGGCGTGGTCATCTTCATGAACCGGCACGACGCCCGCGGATTGACCGGCACGAACCGGGTGTGCGGGTTGGCCTTGCCGAGTTGGTGCAGCATGCCGATCTCGGTGGCGACAAGCGCGGTGGGCGCGGTCATCTTCCGCGCCGCGGCGAGCATCCCACCGGTGGACAGGATGTGGGTCCGCTCGGGCGGCAGCTCGCCTTCGCCGGCCAGCCAGACGGTCGACGTTGCGCAGCCACACTCAGGGTGGACGAGCAACTCGGCATCGGGGTGGGCCGCGACCGTCGTGCGAATGTCGCGTGGGGTGATCGCGGCGTGCACGTGGCACTCGCCGAGCCACACCGAGATGTTGTCGCGGCCGGTGCGCCGCCGGACGTGCTCGCCGAGGAACTGATCGGGCAGGAAGAGCACCGGCTGGTCAGCCGGAATCGTCGCCACCACCTCGACGGCGTTGGACGACGTGCAGCAGATGTCCGACTCGGCCTTCACGGCGGCCGAGGTGTTGACGTAGGCGACGACTGCGGCGTTCGGGTTCTCCTGCTTCCACGCGCGCAACTGCTCGACGTCGATGGTGTCGGCGAGCGAGCATCCGGCGCGCGCGTCAGGGATGAGCACTGTCTTGTCCGGGCTGAGGAGCTTGGCCGTCTCGGCCATGAAGTGCACACCGCAGAAGACGATCGTCGATGCGTCGGTGCGCGCGGCGATCCGGGAGAGCGCAAGCGAATCGCCGACGTGATCGGCGACATCCTGGATCGCCGGCTCCTGATAGTTGTGCGCCAACACGATCGCGTCGCGCGCCTGGGCGAGTTCGCGGACTTCGTCCCGCCAAGTGGTGGTCGTGGTGGGCATGTCGCCCCTCTCAAACGAGGTTTTCGTCTGTTAGTCGATAACAGTATGGACATTATCATGGCCGCCGTGCCGGCTGCCGCGCGGAGTGACTCGATCAACTGGCCGAGCTATCCGCACGAGGTGCTCGCAACAGTGCTCTCGGTGCGTGCCGGCCGGTTGTCGGTGCTGCTGTGGAAGCGGGCCCGTGCCCCCTACCGCAGCAGATGGGCGCTGCCGGGTGGTGGCGTCGAACCGACCGAACGGCTCCGGGAAGCCATCGCCCGCCATCTGGCGACGAAAGTGGACGTCCGTGAGCTCGCCTACATCGAGCAACTGGCAACGCACAGCGCGGTGCACCGCGATCCGCGCGCGCGGGTGCTGGCCACCGCGTACCTCGGCCTCGTCCCGTCCGACGTGCACGCCGCATTGCCGTCCGACGCCGCGTGGCACCCGGTCGACGAGCTGCCGGCGACGGCGTTCGACCATCACTTCTTCATCGATGCCGCGATCGCCCGGCTGCGAGCCAAGCTGTCGTACACGAACATCGGCTTCGCGCTCGCGCCGCTCGAGTTCACCATCTCCGAGTTACGCGAGCTGTTCAGCGCGGCGCTCGGCTATGAGATCGACCCGACGAATCTCGCGCGAGTGCTCACCCGCCGCCACGTCATCGCCGCCACCAACCGCACCGCACCTTCCGGGCTGGCGGGCGGACGGCCCGCCGCGATGTACCAGTTCGTGAGCCGGGAGCTGACGGTCACCGATCCCTTTGCAGTGCTCAGGCCGCCGCGTTGAGCTGCGGTCGATCAGCCGAGTTTCGATTGGTGGTCGCTCGGGCATACCGATCCGGCGCCTACGGAGAGATCCTGAAGGTAGTCGCAACGGCATTGGTTGCGACCATGCCGGATCGCTCCATCGGGGAGGCAGCGATGCAGGAGCATTTCGTCTGGATGACTACCCGCCGGATCACGGCGGACGCGTTGGCCGACTTCGAGCGCGCGTGGCGGCCCGATCCGTATCCGCAGGGCATGCGGGCTGCGTACGCGTACTGGTCCGAGGACGGGCAAGAGGTGGTCGGCGTCTCGTTCTGGGATTCGAGGGAATCGTGCGACGCCTGGCGCACCTCCGAGGCGGAGGCGCACCGACGCGATGCGATGGCCCCGTACGTCGCCGAGGAGCGCGAGGCCTTCTACCACCGCCGGGAGCTGGCAATGCCGCAACCGCGGTAGATGGTCGCGCAGTGTGTTTCAGACGGGTCGCTCGGTCGGCGTCGAGCTCGCGACGCGCTCCGGGTCGCGGGTGACCACGTCACCGAGCACCTCGTCGATGCGCTTCATCACATCCTGCGGAATCGTCACGCCGCTCGCCTGCACGTTCTCAACGACCTGGTCCGGACGTGACGCGCCAACCAGGGCCGCCGCGACATTGTCGTTCTGCAGCGTCCACGCGACGGCCAGCTGCGCCATCGTGAGGCCCAGGTCGGCCGCGATGGGGCGCAGTTGCTGCACGCGCGTCAGCACCTCGTCGGACATCCATCGGCTGATCATGTCCGCGCCGCCCTTGTCGTCCGTGGCCCGCGATCCTGCGGGCGGCGGCTGACCTGGCTGATATTTGCCGCTGAGCACGCCCTGGGCGATGGGCGACCACACGATCTGTCCGATGCCGAGCTCACGGCAGGTCGGGACGACCTCGCCCTCGATGATGCGCCACAGCATCGAGTACTGCGGCTGACTGGAGATCAGCTCGATGCCGAGTTGCTCGGCGAGCTCGTACCCGGCACGGATCTGCTGGGCCGTCCATTCGCTGACGCCGATGTAGAGCGCCTTCCCGGCACGCACGACGTCGGCGAACGCCTGCATCGTCTCCTCGATCGGCGTGAACCTGTCGTAGCGGTGCGCCTGATAGAGATCGACGTAGTCCATCTGGAGGCGGCGCAGCGAGCCCTCGATGCCTTCCATGATGTGTTTGCGCGACAGGCCGGTGTCGTTCTTGCCCTTGGGGTCGGGCCCGACCGGCCAGTAGACCTTGGTGAAGACCTCCAGCGACGCGCGCCGCTCGCCTTTCAGCGCCGCGCCGAGCACCTCCTCGGCGCGGCCGTTCGCATACACGTCCGCGGTATCGAAGGTCGTAATGCCGGCCTCGAGCGCGGCACGCACGCACTGCGTGGCGACGTCGTTCTCGACCTGCGAGCCGTGCGTCAGCCAATTGCCGTAGGTGATCTCGGAGATCTGCAAGCCGGAGCTGCCAAGGTAACGGTGGTCCATACGCTCATCCTGCCCGCTCGCAATGCGGCGCCGGCCCGCCGGGGTCTTGCGTGGGGTGCAGTCCGTATGGGTACGTGTGGACACGTGTCTGACACCCTGCCGTCCCGAATACCGGCGTCACCGTTCCCCGAGGTCGCAGCTGGGCGGGTTCGGTCATTGCGGCGGATGAAGTTGACCGCCGGCGCGTTGCTCGTTCTCGCCGCGGGGATCTACGCGCTGGCGCGAACTGTCGGCAACGGTGCCGGCGCCTGGGGATACGTGCAGGCCGGTGCCGAGGCTTCGATGGTGGGCGGGTTGGCCGACTGGTTCGCAGTCACAGCACTGTTTCGGCATCCGCTGCGGATCCCGATCCCGCACACCGCGATCATCCCGCGCAAGAAGGACCAGATCGGTGATGCGCTGGCCGGCTTCGTCCAGGAGCACTTCATCACTCCCGAGATCGTGGGGGAGCGGATGGCGGCGGCCGAGGTGCCTCGACGCGTCGGTGAATGGCTGGGCGAGCCCGACCACGCGCGTCGGTTCGCCGAGGAGGTGAGCCGTGGCGTCAGCGGGCTCGCCGCGGTGCTGCGCGACGACGAGCTGCGCGCTTCGACGGCCGCGTTCGCAGAGCGCCGGCTGCGCGAACTGGATGTCGCGCCGCTGCTCGCCAGGCTGATCGATGCCATCTGCGACGCCGGGCAACACCAGGCGGCGCTGACGACACTGCTGCGCGGCGCGCGCAAGTTCCTGGACAACAACCGCGCCGAATTCCGCGGTCGGCTCGGCCAGGAATCCCCGGAGTGGGTGCCGGAATGGCTCGACGACCGGGTGTTCAACAAGGGCTTCAGCCTGCTTCAGTCGCTTCTCGGCGACGTCATCGATGACGAGAACCACATGCTGCGCTACGGCTTCGACCTGCAACTGCGTGACCTCGCCCAGCGGTTACGCACGGACCCGGAGCAGATCGCCAAGGTGGAGCGGGCCCGCGACGAACTGCTCGAGGATCCGCGTGTCCACGAGTACCTGAACAACTTGTGGGATTCGATGAAGCGACTGCTGCTCGACCGCGCGGCCGACGAGAATTCCGAGCTGCGCCGCTCCGTGCAGTCGCTGACCGTGCGCGTGAGCGAGGTGCTGCGCTATGACCTCTCGGTCGCGGCCAAGGTGAACGACGCGTTGGAACGGCTCGTCGACCACGTCGTCACGCACTACGCAGCGGAACTAACCGACATCATCTCCACGACGATCCAGCGTTGGGACACCGCGGAAACCAGCCGACGCGTCGAGCTGCAAGTCGGCCGCGACCTGCAGTTCATCCGGATCAACGGCACGGTCGTCGGCGCGCTCGCCGGGCTCGCGATCTACGGCTTCACGCAGCTGTTCTGAACACGGATGAGACTGCAGTCGCCGTCGAAGATCGGCTCGCAACTGGCGCAGCACCGAGCGAGTGCAGCAGTTCGTCGCCGGCCATTGCCTGGTGGGGTCGCCGCGCGCGTGCGACGATCTCCCTCCCGGATCACGCTCGCCGAGGGGGAGGGCCGCGATGACTGGACCGCTCAACCGCAGGGTGACCACGCCGGCCAACGGCGTCGAACTCACGCGTTTGCGCGACTACTTCGTCCCCCTGTTGATGCGGAACATCGCCACGGACGGATACCCGTTCATCGACCCCGCGGTGTTAGGGGGAAACGAGAGCGATCCGCAACAGGCACTTTCGAAGCCCGGCTGCGTCATTGCTTCGCCGAGCTTCCGTGACGCCCTGCCCGAGATCAGCCAGAACTACGTGTTCAACTGGGTTCGCGACGCTGCGATCGTCGCGCTCGAGCTCGCGGCTGCATCGCTTCCCGCGCTGCCCAGCACGCTCTCCGACGTTCTCGACGACTACGTGAGCTTCGCCGCGTTGTGCCAGTCCGCCGCGCCGACGGAGCTGGATCGGGCGAAGTACACGATCTCCGGTCGGCTGGTCGAGGGCTGGCCCCGTCAGAACGACGGCCCGGCGCTGCAGGGGCTCGCGCTGCTGGCCCTGTTCGATCAGCTGAGCGAGTCGGCGAAGAACACGGCACGAAACCTGCTCCGCGCGGACCTCGCTTTCGTCCTTGCGCATTACCAGCAGCACAACACCAACGTGTGGGAAGAGGTCGACGGGCAGTCGCTTTTCACCCGATCGGTGCAGCTCCGGTTCCTGCGGGCGATCGGTGCGGACGACAAGGGCGCAGGTGTACCGGCAGCCGACCTCGCGACCGCCACGACCTGGCTGGCCGACCGGATCGCCGATCACGTCGACAACGACCGGTATGTATCGATCCTTGAGCCCGGCAACCCCCGCGCCGACTACGACCCGAACGCAGACGTGATCGCCGCGTGCATCTACGGCGCGATTCCGCCGACCGATCCCGTCCTCTTGAACACCGCAGCGGCGCTGCGACACACCTTCACCGAGGGGAACCTCTACCCGATCAACCGCGCTGACGCACAGCTCGGTATCGGTCCGCTGATCGGCCGCTATCCCGGTGACGTTTACGACGGATTCCACGTCAGCGCCGATGAACCGGGCGCGACCCGTGGCCACCCATGGGTGGTGTGCACCGCGAACTACGCCGAGCTGTACTACCGGCTCGCAGCGGTTGTGCTCCGAGACCGTCAGGTCCCTGACGATCCGCGCGCGACCGCGTTTCTCACCCAAGCAGGCACAAGCAGCGCCGGCGGCGGAAGTCGCGACCGCGCTGCGCGCCGCGGGGGACCGGATGCTCCAGGCGATCGTCTATCACAGCGACCATCTCGAGCTCAGCGAGCAGTTCCACGCGGACACCGGATTCGAGAGCAGCGTCCGGAACCTGAGCTGGAGCTACGCCTCGTTCCTGTCGGCGCTGCGCGCCCGCGACCAGTCCTGAGCGGCCTGGCGGTTACTCGAACCAGTAGTCGAGATGGACCTGCGCGCCCTCGCCGAGGTTCGCGCGGAATCCGCCCTTGCCGCGCAGGCCGACCAACTGACTCGTTCCCGAGCCCGGCACCACGAACCATTCGCCGCTGACGATGTTGCCCTCGACCGTGCCGGCGTCCTGCAGCAGGAACGTGCCCTGCTTGCCGCCGATCGTGCCGGTGACGCGTTCGATCCCCACGAACGACGCCGATCCGTCCGCTCGAGCGGCCTGCAGGAACTCGACCACGCCATCGCCCTCGATGTCTCCACTGAAGCGTTCCTCAACGTGGATCCGCGTGAGGACCGGTCCGGCTGCCGGTTCGTCGTAGGCGCTGGGCTCGTACGTGTGGACCGTGATGACCGCGTTCGCGCGTTGCGTCACTGTCATCCTCCGATGTCGTCAGGCCGGCGGTCAGACGCCGAGCGCTTCGATCACCATTTGGGTGACCTTCCTGGCCGAGTATTGCTGCTGGCCGGTGATGAGTCGGCCATCGCGCACCGCGAATGCCTTGAACAGCCCGCCCTGCACGTAGTTCGCGCCACGCTGCCGCAACTCGTCCTCGACGCGGTAGGGCATCACCCGCCGGCCGACGAATTCGTCGCTGAACTCCTCTTCGATGTTGGCAAAGCCGGTGACGGTCTTGCCGTCGACCAGGTGCGAGCCGTCGGACAGCCTGAGATCGATCAGGGCAGCCGTGCCGTGGCAGTAGACCGCGACAGGCTTTGCCGCCTCGTAGAAGCGGCGTATCGCCGCGGCCAGATCGGCGTTGTCGCGGAAGGTGAACATCGGCGACTGACCACCGGCGACCATGATCGCGTAGTAGTCGTCGAGCTCCAGCTCGGCCAGCTTCGGGGTTTCGTCGAGCAGGGCCATCAGGTCCGGGGTGTTGACGAAGCCCATCGTGATGAGGTCGTTCGCCGACCATTTCGACGCGTCGCGGGGATCGCTCAGCGCGTCCATCTCGACTTTGCCGCCATCCGGGCTGGCGATGGTGACGTCGATGCCCCGCTCGGTCAGCTCGAAGTACGGATGGGTGAGCTCGGCGCCCCAGAACCCGACCGGCCAGCCGAGGGTCGTCGAGACCGCGGGATTCGCGACGACGAGCAGGACCCGCTTGTGCGTCGGCGACACGAGGTCGACGCGCATGCGGTGGTCAGGCTGACCCGGCGACTGCGCCGCACTCATCCGGTTCTCCCAAAGTGTGAGGATCCGCCGTGGGCGTGGCGGCCGGCGACCTGAAGCGTATGGACGCGAAAACTGCGCGGGCAAGCAGACATTGATGTTGCGCGACAAGCAGCCCTTGTCGCATAGGCTGCTCGGCCGTGGCCCGCGATTCGGACTTCGATCTCCGGCAAGTCCGGACGTTCGTCGCTGTCGCACACCATCGGAGCTTCACTCGGGCGGCCGCCGAGCTGTTCATCGCCCAGCAGGCCGTCAGCCAGCACGTTCGGTCGCTGGAACGATCGCTCGGCGTCACACTGCTGCGGCGCAGCCCGCGACACGTCGAGCTCACCGCCGAGGGCACCGTCTTCCTGGCCGACTGCCGGCGCATTCTCGCCTCGGTGGATCGCGCCACCCGCCGGGTGCAGGCCGCGGCGCGTGGCGAAGCGGGCCGGCTGCGGCTCGGGTACACGCTGACCACCGCGTGGGACACCACGCCCCGACTGCTCGCGCGGCTCGGCGAGACCTATCCGCAGTTGCGCGTCGACGCGCGCGAGGTGTTCGGCGGCGACATTCCCGACCTGCTGCTCGCGGAACGGCTCGACCTGGCGCTGGCCCCGATGATGTCGTACCCGCGCGGGTTCCGGCGCCGTGCGGTACGACGTGAGCCGTTGCGCATCGCGCTGAGCGCGAAGGATCCGCTCGCCGGCGCCGCGCGCATCGACCTTGCCACGTTGCGGGATCGGCGCTTCGAGGTCTGGCCGCGCGAGATGGCCCCTGGTTTCTACGACGCGGTCGTCGCGGCCTGCCGGACCGCGGGCTTCGAACCCGAGTTGGACGAGCGGGCCACCGGCAACACTGTCTGGGGCTACCTCGCCCGCGGGCGCGGTGTGGCGCTGATCAACGACTCGTTGCGCGAACAGCAGCCACGCGGCGTCGCGCTCGTCGACGCGGCGGGCGCGGACTACACGCTAACGATCGAGGCGATCTGGCACGCAGACGCCCCCGCGACGGTCGACAGGGTCGTGGACGCGGCGACCGCCCTGGCCGAGGAAGACGCGTGGCTGTAGCGGCGCGGCCTACCCCGCGATCGAGAACATCCAGGCCATGATCTCGCCGAGCAGCAGCACCAATGCGACCTGGAACGTCTCACGCAGCCGCCGGACGATGTGCCCGTTGCGTCCGAAGTCGGCCTTGATGCGCAGCGCCAACGCGCGATGCATGTCCTGCATCGACGCCGGTTGATCGGCGTCGACGTAGCGCGCGAGCAGGTCCTCCGGGTCGAAGCGGAACGAAAGGTCGTAGTACGGCCACAGCAGCACGACGGTCAACGCGCCGATCAGGAGTAGCAGCACGATGGCGACCCAGTCCCATGCCCCGACTCCGTCGGCGAGTGCCCGGCTGCCGAGCAGCGAGCCCGCGAACGACGCGGCGAAGACCAGTGTCGCCGCGCGGTTGTGCAGGCTCTCGACGGCCGCCTGCTGCTGCACGAGTCCACGCAGCGCCTCCTGGTACACGAACGCGATCCGCGGAACCTCGGTCACCTGCTCTGCCATGCCGGCATCATGCCGGACTCGTTCCTGCGCGCGCGGCTCGTGCGTGGCGATGCAGCGGGCGCTCCTGCGGTGTGTCTTACCGCAGCGGCGCCACGCAAGCGCTTGACCCCTCCGGTTCGGCGGCCATACGCTCGGCTCAAGTACAAAAGCCGCTAAAGGCGCAAATCGGACGTAAGTGGGACCCCGCCGTTCGCACCGTTTCGGTCACCGATGAGTCGGGAGCCGGCTCGGCCGCGGCGTCGGAGAGGACCCGAGATGAGCGCTCGGTCATCGCGCAGGCACGCCTTCCCGCTTTCCTGTTCGGTCCGCATGCTGACCACCGCCTTGCTCGCTGTCGGCCTGCTCGCCGCTGCGCCGGCTGCGGCGACCGGCAGTCAGGTCGAGTTCCACGACAACGGCGACAGCCTCGCGCTCACAGTGCCCGCGGGCGCCGACACACCCGGCTATGCAGTGGTGATCACGAATTCGCCGTTCCAGGTGACGACGCGGCGCGACGGCGGCACCGTACTGCAGACCGTCGCTGCGGCGGCCGGATCATCCGGGCCGGTCGACTTCCGGACTGCGTCGGGCTGGGCCACCGCCACGTCCGTCCAGAGTTCGACCTGGCACGACGGGGTTCTCGACCTCACGCTGGCGAGCACCGCGCCCGGCGACACCGTGGCCTATCGGATCACGCCGCAGCCGGACCGATACCGGATGACGTGGTCGGTGCAGGGGCCGATGGCGCCCGACCAGGTGGCGACCCACTACCGCACCGCCGCATCCGGTCACTGGTATGGCCAAGGCGAGGCGCAGACAGCCGACGGTGGGCCGTACACCCGGCAACCGTGGCCGCTCGACTCGGGCAAGATCAGGGACACCGCGATGGGGCCGGCGGAGTACCTGATGACCGACCCGTTCTGGTTCACCCAACGCGGCACCGGGCTGTGGGTCGACACCCGCGACGTCATGGACGTCGCGATGAACTCGGTGCAGCAGGGCGTCTTCGGCTACACGTTGACCAACAGCACGACGATGGACACGACCGCGTTCGTGGAGCGCACGCCGCGCGA
>DASQSE010000045.1:0-7569 GCA_035642535.1 Jatrophihabitans sp.
TGTGGAGTGCCCCGCGCATCCGGCTGGCACTTCGCCGCGGCGCCGCTCCGACCGAACCGCCGGGTGCTCTGTACGAAGACAAGGTGGGCCGCGCCCAGCTGAGCGTAGGACACCGCCCTTCCCACCGCCCAGCCGCGCGATCACCAGGGCGCGGGATCGCGTCCCACATCCAGCGCATCGCTCCGGCTCCGACGGCAATCATCGCGGCCGCGATGCCGACGAGACCGCCGTAACCGACCGTCACGGCAGGCCAGTCAATTTGCCCGGAGCTCGAGCCTGCACCGCGGCGCAGCGCTGCCAGGACCGAAATCAGGTATCCGACGACGAGGACGGGTAGCCACCGACGCCACCTCGGCGAACGTGTTTGCATAGCGGTGATCATTGCGCTCGATCGCGACCCACTTGCTTTCGTTGCGATCGGTCTGTGGATAACCGCGTCCGGTGGATCGCGAGCCGACACACTCGTCGTCCATGGCACTCAAACCACCGCACGAAACGTACGTCCGCAACGCGGCCGAACTCACCGAACTGTGGCAGAACATGATGGGCAGCGGTGGCTTCGGGATGCGCAGCCTCTGGCACGTCTTCATCGAATTGGACGGCCGACTCAGCCCCGTCGTCCTGCCGATCGACGACGTGCCGGCGCGACCCGACCCTCGCTTGCTCGGCAACCTGGCGGGCATCCTGCGCGAGGTGCTCGGCGACACGGCGGCCAGCACAGTCGCAGTTCTGCTGTCCCGCCCGGGAACCAGCGAGATGACCGACCCCGATCGCCGCTGGGCGCGGGCCGTCCGAGAGTCGTACGGGCCGCAGCTGTGCCCGTGGCCGGTGCACCTGGCCACCCACGATCGGATCCGGGTATTCGCGCCCGACGACCTCATCGCCGCGTGAGGCAAGCAGATCGTCACGCGACCCGACTCGCCGATCTCAGTCAGCGGTTGCGCGCAGCAAGGGCGGGTGCAGCAGCGTGACGTTGCCGCGTCGATAGAGCTGGGCCGGACGTCCGCCGTCGCGCGTCGTGGTCGCCTCGGTGGGCTGCAGGAACCCCTCGGTCCTGGTGACCTTGCGGTGGAAGTTGCGTGCGTCGATCGCGACGCCCCACACGATCTCGTAGACACGACGCAGTTCTGCGACGGTGAATTGCGGTGCGCAGAAGGCGGTCGCGAGGGGCGTGTACTCGAGCTTCGACCGGGCACGCTCGACACCGTCACGCAAGATCTGCGCGTGGTCGAAGGCGAGCCGCTGGCCGGTCGTGAGCAGCTCGCCGACCGGGCGCCACTGCGCGTCGGCGGCGTCCGACCCCGCGCGTGGGGCGGGCAGCCGCGGGGTGAGCGCCAGATATGCGACGGTCACGACGCGCATCCGCGGATCCCGGTGCGGGGCGCCGTAGCTCGCCAGTTGCTCGATGTGCAGATCGGTCGGCGTGAGGCCGGTCTCTTCGGCCAGCTCGCGAGCGGCGGCCGCGGCGAGATCCTCGTCAGCGTGGACGAAACCGCCGGGCAGCGCCCAACGTCCCTTGTACGGCGCCACACCGCGGCGCACCAACAGCACGCACAGCGCGTCGTCTCGGATCGTCAGCACGACAAGATCCACGGTGACGGCAACCGACGAGGGCACGTCACCATCATAGCCGAGTAATCGTCAACTTGACGAGAACCAGGATCCACAGTTATCGTCGACATGACGATAAGGAAGGTGATCCAGATGGCAGACATCGCCCGCTACCCGTTCGTACGACACCTGCGCGGCACTGCGACGGCGCACGTCCGGCACGTCCGCAACGGAAAGCTCGTGCACGCCGGCAGCGGAACCTCGTTCTGGTTCCGGCCGCTGAGCGCGGTGCTCTCCGAGATTCCGGTCGATGACCGCGAGCTGCCGCTGCTCTTCCACGCCCGCACTGCGGACTTCCAGGACGTGACGGTGCAGGCGACCGTCACCTACCGGCTCGGCGCACCCGACGTCGCGGCCGAACGAATCGACTTCTCGATCGATCCCGAGAACGGCAGATGGCGCGCGACTCCGCTCGATCAGGTCGCGGGCCTGCTCGCCGAGTCGGCGCAGCAGCATGCGCTCGACCTGATCGCCGCAGCTGAGCTTCCCGCGGTGCTCGCCGCCGGCGTCGCTCCGGTGCGCGCGGCGATCAGCCGCGGGCTGGCCGGCGATTCGCGGCTCGCCGAGACGGGCATCGGGGTGATCGGCGTGCGCGTGGTCGCCGTCCGCCCCGAGCCGGACATGGAGAAGGCGCTGCGCACTCCCACGCGCGAACAGGTCCAGCAGGACGCCGACAAGGCGACCTTCGAACGCCGCGCACTGGCTGTCGAACGCGAGCGCGCGATCGGCGAGAACGAACTCCAGACGCAGATCGAACTTGCCCGACGCGAGGAGCAACTGGTTGCCCAACGCGGCGCGAACGCGCGCCGGGAGGCCGAGGAGAACGCGGCCGCCGCCGGCATCGCCGCCGAGGCACAGGCCCGACGCGAGCAGAGACTGACCGAAGTGCAGGCCGAGGCCACCAGGATCACCGGTCTGGCAAGCGGTGCGGCCGAAGCGGCCCGGCTCGACGCTTACCGCGACGTGCCCGAAGCGACGCTGTTCGCCCTCGCGCTCAAGGAGCTGGCGGGCAACCTGCCCGACATCGAGAGTCTGGTGCTGACGCCGGACCTCATCGCGCCGGTGCTTGCCCGGATCGGCCGCGGAGCGGCGACGTCATGAGCCTGCCGCCGCGGGTTGTGCTCGTGCATCGGCGCACCGAGCTCGACGAACTCATCGCGCGGCACGGCACGCGCGGCCAGGTCGCGTTCTTCCTCGCCGGGCGAGGACGCGACCTGGCCGAGGTCGAGGAGCGGCACCGGGCAACGCAAGCGGCCATCCAGTCCGTCACCGCCGCGATCCCACTCGACTGGCGGCGCGGTCGCATCGAACGCGCCGACCTCGAACAGTTCCTCTTCGCGCCGGACGACATCGTCGTCGTCGTCGGCCAGGACGGTCTCGTCGCGAACGTCGCGAAATACCTCGCCGGGCAACCGGTGATCGGCATCGACCCGGAGCCGGATCGCAACCCAGGCGTGCTGGTCATCCACTCCCCCGACCAAGCAGGCGAGTTGCTGCATGCCCGCGCTGAGATAGAGGAGCGGATCATGGTCGAGGCGGTCGCCGACGACGGCCAACGGCTCGTCGCGCTCAACGAGATCTACCTCGGCCACCCCGGCCACCAGACCGCGCGCTACCAGCTCGCACCGCCCGACGGGCCGGTCGAGCACCAGGCCTCGTCGGGGCTCATCGTCGCGACCGGGACGGGTTCGACCGGCTGGTGCCGATCCGTCTGGCTGGAGCGACACAGCGCGCTGGTGCTGCCACGTCCGGTCGAGCATCGGCTGCTCTGGTTCGTGCGCGAGGCCTGGCCCTCACCTGCCACGTGCACCGAGCACACCGAAGGCGAACTCGCGAACACTGCGCTCAGCATCACGATCGAGTCCGACCAACTCGTCGCGTTCGGCGACGGCATCGAATCCGACCGTCTTGCCCTCACCTGGGGTCAGACGGTGACGATCCACGAAGCACCGCAGACATTGCGACTGGTCGCGTGAGCCTGCCCGCTGTCAGGCGGCGAGCCCGTCCTTGAAGCCCTGACGCCACGACGGGTAGGTCAGCTCCCAGCCGAGCTCTCGCTTCGCCTTAGCGTTGGAGAAGCCGCGCCCCTCGGTCATCATGATCACCGGCAGCTCGCCGGCCAGCAGCTTTGCCACCCACTTGGGAAGCCGCATGGGTCGCTTCGCGCCAGCGCTCGCAGCCAGATACGGCAGCCACTCGCTTGCCGGCGCCGGTTCGTCATCGACGATGTGGAACACCCCACTCGCCTTGTGCTCGACGGCCAGGACGGTCGCGCGCGCCGCATCGTCGAGGTGCACCCACGAGCTGTATCCGGTGCCGCGCCCGATGAGCGGGAACTGCCGCTTGCGGATGAGCTCGACCTGATCGTCAGTGGCGCCGGGTCCGTAGAACGAGCCGTAGCGCAGCACTGCGCCACCTGACTTGAGGACAGCGTCCTCGAGATGGTGCACGGCCTGGACCATCGGTTGCAGCACCGTGCCGGTCAGTGGATCCAGCGGGTCGTCCTCGGTCTTCACCCAGCCGCCCTCGCGGATGCCGTTGAAGGCACCGAAGCTCTGCGCGACGAAAGCGGACACGCCGGTTGCCTCGGCAGCGGCCAGCAGATGATCCGTCCCCTCGGTGCGCAGCCGATTCGTGGTGGCGAAGAAGCGGTCGAAGTGCTTCATGTCCGGCTTGCCGGCGTGCGTCATGGAGATGGCGGTCATCTGGTGCACGATCGCGTCCGGCACAGCGGTGGCGACCGCCTCACCGACCGATCCGGCATCCAACCCATCCATCACCACGCCGTGCGCGCCGAGCTCCGTCAACGAACCCAACTTGGCCGCGCTCGTCGTCGTAGCGGTGACCTGATGGCCGCGGGCCACGAGCTGCGGCACCAGTCGACGCCCCAGCGCTCCGCTGCCGCCTGCCACGAACACTCGCACAACAATCACCTTCCTGAATTTGCGGAATCACTCTCATAACCGAGACGAGACAGCCCCGGCCGCCCGTGACATCGGGACGCGACTCGCCATGCAGAGCCGAAGCTATGGGCGGACGCCGCATGATCGCGCCGGTGTAATCGCCAGTCGCGCAGCTGACGGCAAGCCGGTCGCAACACGACTGGCGGAATCGCCAGCGCGAGTGACCCACGCGCGGCTTCAGGGTGGATGCCATGGCATCCGCAGTCCGACCCACCCGGGTCGCGACGAACGCGTTGCTCTTTCGCGGTGCGCGCCGATTCAGTGCGCGCGCAGCCCGGGTGCTGATGCGCCGCTACATGTGGTGGGTCGAAGTCGGCGCGGTGCTGGCCTTCTACTTCGCCTACGAGGCGACGCGAGCGCTGGCGCCGGCCACACCTGCGCAGGCCCGCTCCAACGCGGACGAAGTGCTGTCCGTCGAGCACGTCGTCCACCTGAGTCCCGAGCGTGGGCTCAACCGGGCGCTGGCGACGCTGAGCTGGCTCTCCACCGCAGCCGGCTACTACTACCTCACGCTGCACTTCGCGGTGACGGTCGTTGTGCTCGCGCTGCTCTACCTCGGTCGGCCGCAGATGTATGCGCGGGCGCGAAGCTCGCTGGTGGTGGCGAGCTTCGCAGCCCTGCTGGCGTTCTGGTTCGTACCTGTCGCGCCGCCTCGACTTGCCGAACACGGCATCGTCGACGTCGTCGTGCGCCAGAACGTCTACGGCATGGCGCGCGCGCAGCGCGGGCACAGCCCGCTGGAGAACGTGTATGCCGCGATGCCCAGCCTGCACGTCGGCTGGGCGCTGTGGGTGGCACTGGTAGCCCAGCGCGCGTTCCGGGGGCCGTGGCGCCATCTCGGCTGGGCATACCCGGCCGTCACCACGTTGGTCGTCTTCTCCACCGGCAACCACTACCTGCTCGACGCGCTCGCCGGCGCGGCACTCGTGCTCGGCGCAGACGTGCTTGTCGGGTGCCTGGCACGCGAGCTGTACATGCCCTGCCTGCCAGCACTCAAGAACCCAGAGAGGGATGACGGATATGAACCGGTCAATGGCTCGTACCGGGTCGCGCTCAGCGACGAACCGGCATAGCGGCCGTTCGGCGACTGTCACTGCGCTCCGCCGCATGACGATTCTCGGCGCCGCGGCGGCGGCCTTCAGCTGCCTGTTCGTGCTCTCCTTCGGATACGCGCAGCACGCTCCGCACCCGCACGACGTCCGCATCGACGTGGTCGCCCCCACCGGCGTCGCCGAGCAGGTGCGCCACTCGCTCGATGCCGCGGCACCAGGTGGCTTCGATGTCCGGCCCGTCGCCACCGAGACGCGCGCGCGGCAGCACCTGGAGCACATGACCACGAGCGGGGCGCTCGTCGAGGCCCCGGGTGGCGAGGTCCGGCTGCTGACCGCGAGTGCCGCGGGGCTGCCACTCCAGCAGGCCGTGACCAACGCGCTCAGCAGTGTGGCGCACGCACAGGGCCACGACCCGCAACTCGTCGACGTCGTACCCCTCCCGGACGGCGATCGCGGCGGGATCAGTTCGTTCGCGCTCGAGTTGGGGCTGCTGGTCCCCGCAGTGGTCGGGGCGATCGGCTTCTTCCTGATGGGTCGCCGGGCGCGCATCTGGATCCGCGTCGCCGGGGCGGTGGCCTACGCGGTGCTGGCGGCCGCGCTCGCGACGGTGATGCTCGACGCGGCGCTCGGGGCGCTCACCGGCGCGCCGTGGGCGCTGTTCGGCGACGCCGTCATGATCTCCGGCGCCTTCGTCCTGACGGTCGTCGCGCTGCACTGCCTGTTCGGACTCCCCGGAACCGCCCTCGCAGCAGGCGCGCTGTTCGTCGTCGGCAACGCCATCAACGGGGTCGCCGTACCGACCAGCATGCTGCCGGACGTGTACCGCCAGATCGCCCCATGGGTGCCCAACAACGCCGCCGTGCATCTCGTCCGTTCCGACACGTACTTCGACGGGCACGATCAAGGCGGCCCGCTGCTGACGCTGACGATCTGGCTCGCGGCCGCAGTGCTGATCGTCGCCGCGACCGATCTCGTCCACGCGAAACTGCGGCGCGGCATGCCGGTGAGTGCGCAGGAGATCTATGCGACGCCGCTGCTTGCGAACCTGCGCCGGCGCAGGGATCCAGCACGCCCGAGCTCGCAGCCGCCTGCGGTGCCGAACAATGCCGCCGCCGAGGTGCCGAGCATCCCCGACGCGCCGCCCGCTTCGCCCGACTCGGTGCGCGTGGAGGTCGGCGAGACGAGCCGCACGCCGGCAGTCGTCGTCACCGTGGCGATGTCCGCCGGCGAGCGGCAGTAGGGGATCTCGCATGCACGCGTCCATCGGCGACTTGACGCCCGATCCGCACCCCGTCTCGATCGGCGCCTACGGGTTCCTTTCCGATGGCGAGGTCAACGCGTTGGTGTCGCCGAGTGGCTGCATCGACTGGATGTGTCTGCCGCGGATGGATTCGCCGAGCATCTTCGGGGCGATTCTGGGTCGGCATGCGGGCACGTTCCGGGCGGCGCCGGCGGATGTGTCGGTACCGACCGCACGCCGGTACCTGCCGGGGACGATGGTGTTGGAGACGTCGTGGGGTACGGATACCGGTTGGATCATCGTGCGGGATGCGTTGTTGATGGGGCCGTGGCGGCACGAGGCGGGCTTCGGCAAGCAGCAGCGGCGCACGCCGACCGACTATGAGGCCGAGCACGTGCTGCTGCGCACGATCCGCTGCGTGAAGGGCGAAGTGCAGGTGATCGTCGAGTGCGACCCGATCCCCGATTATGGGCGCACCAGGCTGCGCTGGGACTACACCGACAAGGTGTATCACCAGGGCCGGGGCACCGCGGAGGGCTGGGATCGGGAGTTGCTGCTCACTACGGATCTGCGGCTGGGGTTCGAGGGTGGCCGCGCTGCCGCGCGCACGCTGCTCAAAGAAGGCGACGCCCGCTATGTGGCGCTGTCCTGGGGTGGGCGGCAACCCCCGCTGAGCTTCGAGGACGCCTACGCCCGGCAGGTG
>DASQSE010000046.1:0-12110 GCA_035642535.1 Jatrophihabitans sp.
CCGCCTCAGCCGTTCGAGGAATTCCGGGTCACGCACCCTGGCGGGCGCGAGGACCTTCAGGCCCGCTTCCTGTGCGCGCGCGGCCACGGGTGCCGGCTTCACCTGGCGGCCGCGCCCAGCCGGCGCGTCCGGCCGTGTCACGACGGCCGCTATCTCGTGCCGTGAGGCGAGAAGCGCCTCAAGCGCAGGCACCGCCGCCTGTGGGGTGCCCGCGAACACCAGGCGCATGGCGGTTACAGCGCCTTACCGAGCGTCGGGTGTGGTGAGGTCTTGACGGCAGGGGCCGGCTGCCCGAACCATTCCGCTTCCCTGATGGCCTTCATCGCCAGCTTGCGCTGGTCCGCGTCGAGCCTGTCCACGAAAAGAACGCCGTCAAGGTGATCGGTCTCGTGCTGGACGCAGCGGGCGAGGCTCGCGGTGCCCTCGACGGTGATCGGGTCGCCGTACACGTTCTGCCCGTGCGCGACGACGTTCGCCTTGCGGCGGCAGTCGAAGGTGAGGCCGGGGATGGACAGGCAACCCTCCGGCCCGTCCTGCTCCTCGTCGCTCGGGAAGTGCAGCACCGGGTTGACCAAGTGGCCGGCCATGGAATCGTCGACGTGGTAGGTGAACACCCGCAGCCCGACGCCGATCTGCGGTGCCGCGAGGCCCTGCCCCGGGGCGTTGAGCATCGTCTCGGCCAGGTCGTGCACGAGTGTGCGCAACTCCTTGTCGAAGTCGACGACCACCTCGGCGGGCGTGCGCAGCACCGGATCACCGAAGAGGCGGATCGGCTGCACGGTCACGGCTTCCGAGTCTAACGAGCGCGACCTTCGCTAGATCGGCTCGTGCGGGTCGAGCTGGATGCGGACCGGTTCTGCCGACCGGCGCGCGGACCGCCCGGCCGCGGCGGTCTTCAGCGCCCGCGCGAGCTCGGCGCCGTGTCGGCGCGGCACCCGCACGAGCAGCCGCTCGATCCCGTCGCCGGCCGGTACCGGCCCGACGACCTGCGCGCCTTCGGGCAACTGCGCGGCGGCAACCAGCTCGGCGACGGCCGCGGGCGGCCCGGTCAGCGACGCCATTCGGCAGGCCGGCGGGAAGCCGAGCTCGGCGCGCTCGGCGAGTTCGCGAGCGGCGGCGCCTGCGGGATCCCATCGGACGAGGGCCTGCACGGTCGGCACGCCGGCGTCCGCGCCGACGATGACCGGCGCGCCGGGTCGGACGAGGGCGGCGGCGTTCGCCCAGCGGCGCAGCGTCTCCTCCGCTGCGCGCAGATCGGCGCGCGACAGCAGCGCCCAGCCGTCGAGCAGCAGCGCTGCGCCATAGCCTCCTGGACACAGCGGCTCCGCGCCCGGAGTCGCGACGACGACCGCGGGTTGGGCACGCACTTCGGCGAGCACATGGTCGCCGCCCGACGTCCGGATCGGGACGCCGGGGAATGCCCGGCCGAGTTCCTCAGCCGTTCGCCCCGATCCGACGACGACCGCGCGGAACCGGTGCCCGCCGCACGCGGGGCAGGACCAGTTCCCGGCCGGCCGCCCGCACCAGCGACACGTCGGCACCGCGTGCCCGGACGTCGCCGACAACGGGCCGGAGCAGCTCGCGCAGCGGGCCGGGGTGCGGTCGTTGGCGCAAGCCAGTGCGGGCACGTAACCGCGGCGCGGCACCTGGACCAGGACGGGGTGCCCGGCCTCCAGCGCTTCGCGGGTGCTACGCCAGGCCAGGCTCGGCAACCGGGCAGCCGCGGCGGCCGGGTCACGCGCGAGTTCGACGTCGTCGGCGACCGGCCGCACCCGTGGCATCGCGCCGCGCAGCACCTCGCGCGGCGGCGCGATCTCGTGCGCCCAGTCCGACTCGACGAGCAACTGCGCCTCGGCGGTGTGGGCAAAGCCCGCGACCAGCATCGCCGCGCCGGTGTGCGCGGAGCGCAGCGCGAGTACGTCGCGGGTGTTCGGATACGGTGCGCGCGGCTCGGCGTGCAGGTCGTCGCCCTCGTCCCAGACCGCGACCAGCCCGAGATCGGCAACCGGGGCATACGCCGCGGCTCGGGTGCCGATGACGACCCGCACCTCGCCGCGGCGCACCGCGAGCCAGCGGCGGTAGCGCTCGGCCGGGCCGAGGTCGGCGGTCAGGGCGACGTGCCGACCCGCGTCGAGAACGACCTGCAACGCGGCATCGAGGCGATCGAGATCGCGCACATCGGGCACGACGGCGATGGTGCCCCGCCCCGCGTCCAGCGCGATGCGGGCGGCCTCGGCGAACCGGGCCGGCCAGTCCTCGCCGGGCAGCACCGACCACACTGCGCGCGCTGCCCGACCCGTCCGGATCGCATCGAGGAACGCGGGGCCGGCTCGATAGCGGCTCCAGTCGGCTGCCTCTGCCGCGGGCGGGAGCGCGCCGGGCGGCTGGGCGGCGGCGGACTCGGCGCGGGCGTGCCGCGCCGGGACCCCGAGCCGGACGACGTCGACGAAGTTGCCGGCCCAGCGGTCGGCCACCGCCCGGAACAGCTCGGTGGTCTCGGATGTCAGCACCGGCTCGTCGCCGACCGCGCGCTCGACGAAGGCGAGCGGCCCCTCGTGCGCGGTGTCGGAGCCGCGCTCGACGACGTAGGCGTCGACCAGCCGCCCGGCGAAGCGCACCCGCACCCGCGAACCGGCCTGCACCTGGGTGTCCAGCTCGGCCGGCACGCGGTAGTCGAAGAGCCGGTCGAGGTGCGGCAGCGGGACGTCGACGTACAGCCGCGCCACAGGGTCGTGCGCCGCCGGCTGCGGCCCCGCCTTCGGGGCAGTCCGTCGGCTGGTCACGCGAGCGTTCTACCAGCCCGGCCAGACGGTTTCGGTCGGTCAGCCCTCGACGAGCTTCTTCAGCTGCTCTGCCTTGTCGGTGCGTTCCCAGCTGAAGTCCGGCAACTCACGGCCGAAGTGGCCGTAGGCAGCGGTCTGCGCATAGATCGGCCGCTTCAGGTCCAGATCGCGGATGATGGCCGCGGGACGCAGGTCGAAGGTCTGCATGATGGCGTCGGCGATCTTGGCCGGGTCGGCGATCTCGGTGCCGAAGGTCTCGATGAACAACCCGACCGGCTCGGCCTTGCCGATCGCGTACGCGATCTGCACCTCGCATTTGGTGGCCAGCCCGGCCGCGACCACGTTCTTCGCCACCCAGCGCATCGCATAGGCGGCCGAGCGGTCGACCTTGGACGGATCCTTGCCCGAGAACGCGCCGCCGCCGTGCCTGGCAGAGCCGCCGTAGGTGTCGACGATGATCTTGCGGCCGGTCAGTCCGGCGTCGCCCATCGGGCCGCCGATCTCGAACCGGCCGGTCGGGTTCACAAGCAGCCGGTAGCCGTCGATGTCGATGCCCAGCGGGGCGATCACCGGGCGGATCACGTGCTCCTCGATGTCCGGCTTGAGCAGCGTGTCGAGATCGATGTCCGACGCGTGCTGGCTGGAGATCACGATCGTGTCCAGCCGCTTCGGCTTATCGTCGACGTACTCGATGGTGACCTGCGTCTTGCCGTCCGGACGCAGGTAGGGCACCGTTCCGTCCTTGCGCACCGCGGACAGTTGCTGGGCGAGCCGGTGCGCGAGCGAGATGGGCAGCGGCATCAACTCGGGCGTCTCGTCGACGGCGAAGCCGAACATCAGCCCTTGGTCGCCGGCGCCCTGCCGCTCGAGGGGGTCGTCCAGAAATTCGACGCGCGCCTCGTAGGCGTTGTCGACGCCTTGGGCGATGTCCGGCGACTGCGAGCCGATGGAGACGGCCACGCCGCAGGACGTGCCGTCGAATCCCTTGCGGGAGGAGTCGTAGCCGATCTCGAGGATGCGCGCGCGCACGATCGTCGGGATGTCGGCGTACGCCTCGGTGGTGACCTCACCGGCGACGTGCACCTGGCCGGTCGTGATGAGCGTTTCGACGGCGACCCGGCTCGCCGGATCCTCGGCGAGCAACGCATCCAGAATCGAGTCGCTGATCTGATCAGCGATCTTGTCAGGATGGCCCTCGGTAACCGACTCGGACGTGAACAGGCGCCGACTCACCAACTACTCCCGGTTTCTCGTCCTACGGATTCTGCATGAGTCTAATCGGGCACCGCCGTTGCGACGTGACCGAAGCCCACTGCTGGTGTGGAGAACGATCAGATTCCGTCCAAGTGACGGCTGACGGCGTCCCACAATGCGGCGGCAAGGACGGATTTGGGGCCGTAGTCGACGATTGTCTCGGTGCCGTCCGCTTCAAGTAATACGCCCGCGTTGTGGGACTGCCCGAACGCCTTGCCGGGGCCGACCGCGTTGACCACGAGCAGGTCGCAGCGCTTGCGCGCGAGCTTGGCGCGACCATGGTCGAGCACCGACGCGCTGCTGTCGCCGGTCTCTGCGGCGAATCCGACGACGAGCAGGCCCGGACGGCGGTTCGCGACCAACTCCGCCAGCACGTCCGGGTTCTGCTCGAGCACGATCGGCGCGGGTGCCGCATCAGATTTCTTGATCTTGTGTGCGGCCGCATCGGCGGGCCGGAAGTCGGCGACGGCCGCCGCCATCACGACGACATCGGCGTCCTGTGCGGCCTTGTGCACCGCGTCGCGCAGTTCGACAGCGCTCCCGACCCGGACGACCTCCGCACCGGCCGGCGCCGGCAACTCCACGTTCGCAGCGATCAGGGTGACCCGGGCGCCGCGGGCGGCCGCGATCGCGGCGACCGCGTAGCCCTGCTTACCGGACGACGAATTGCCCAGGAACCGCACCGGGTCCAGTGGCTCACGGGTGCCCCCCGCGCTGACGACGACGTGCCGACCGGCAAGGTCGTAGGGCAGCGCGCCGGGATTGGCGAGCAGGAGTTCGGCGAGCCGGGCGATCTCGTCGGGTTCGGGCATCCGGCCCTTGCCGGTGTCGACGCCGGTGAGCCGGCCGGTCGCCGGTTCGAGGACGATGGCGCCGCGCCTGCGCAGCGTGGCCACGTTCTCGGCCGTCGCGGGGTGCTCCCACATCTCGCTGTGCATGGCCGGGACGAACAGCACCGGGCAGCGTGCGGTCAGGAGTGTGTTCGTGAGCAGGTCGTCGGCCAGGCCGTGCGCGGCGCGGGCGAGCAGATCGGCGGTCGCCGGTGCGACGACGACGAGTTCGGCGTCCCGGCCGAGTTGCACGTGCGGGACGTCCTCGGCCGCCGTCCACACGTCGGAGGCGACGGGGTGATGCGAGAGCGCCGCCCAGGTCGGCGAGCCGACGAAGTGCAGCGCGGCAGCGGTCGGCACGACCTGGACGTCGTGCCCGGACTCGGTCAGCTTGCGCAGGAGGTCGGCGGTCTTGTAGGCGGCGATGCCGCCGCCGACACCCAGTACGAGGCGGCTCACCGGGTCATTGTGCCGCGGAATCAGGCGTCGGCGGCTGTGGCAGCCTCGGTGGGCTTGAACTCGATCAGATCCGTGTTGATCTCGCGCAGCGCGATGGAGAGCGGCTTCTCCTGCGGCGCGGTCTCGACGAGCGGGCCGACGTACTCGAGCAGTCCCTCACCGAGCTGGCTGTAGTAGGCGTTGATCTGGCGGGCCCGCTTCGCGGCAATGATCACCAGTGCATACTTCGACTGGGCGCGCTCGAGCAACTCGTCGATCGGCGGGTTGGTGATGCCTTCGGGTGTGGACACGGCCTCGGACACAGGTGTACTCATCTCAATTCGCTCGGGATTCGCTTCTCAGCCTAGCAATCTCCCGGGGATTGGCGTGACCAGACGCACAGCCAGGACAGGTCTTTCGGACGATCCGAAGCGCGCAAAGACCGAGTTGGCTAGATTTTCGCGGGAACCTCGCATCGCACCCCGCCAGAAACGGAGCTCGAAGTGCGCATCGGAGTGATCCGAGAATCGAAGCCCGGCGAGACACGGGTGGCCGCCACTCCCAAGACCGTGGAGCAACTGCACGCCCTCGGCTACGAGGTGGTGGTCGAGCGCGGCGCCGGCGAGGCGTCCAGCTTCCCCGACGCCGCTTACGAGCAGGCGGGGGCGAGCATCGGCTCCACCGAGGACGTCTGGAGCGCCGACGTCATCTTCGAGGTCAACTCGCCGAATGAAGCCGAGATCGCCCGCATTCCGGCGGGCGCGACGCTGGTCGGCCTGCTCGCGCCGGCCCTGAACCCGGAACTGGTCGAGCAGCTGTCGAGCCGCCCGATCACGGCGCTCGCGATGGACGCGGTGCCGCGCATCTCGCGGGCCCAGTCGCTGGATGTGCTCAGCTCGATGGCCAACATCGCGGGATATCGCGCGATCGTCGAGGCCGCGCACGAGTTCGGCCGGTTCTTCACCGGCCAGGTGACCGCGGCGGGCAAGGTGCCGCCCGCGAAGGTGCTCGTGGTCGGCGCCGGCGTGGCGGGGTTGGCAGCCATCGGCGCGGCGAGCAGCCTCGGCGCGATCGTGCGCGCGACGGATCCGCGGCCCGAGGTGGCAGACCAGGTCGCGTCCCTCGGCGGCGAGTATCTGTCGATCGAGTCGCCCGAGACGGAGGTGAGCGCGACCGGCTACGCGAAGGAGATGTCCGACGACTACAAGACCCGCGAGGTCGCGCTCTACACCGAGCAGACCGCGGACGTGGACATCATCGTCACGACGGCGTTGATCCCGGGCAGGCCCGCGCCGAAGCTGATCAGCGCCGCCATGGTCGCAGGCATGCAGCCCGGTTCGGTGATCGTCGACATGGCCGCGGCCAACGGCGGCAACGTGGAGGGCACCCGGCCCGGCGAGGCGTATGTCACCGACAACGGCGTGACGATCATCGGCTACACCGACCTCGTGGGGCGGCTGCCCGGTCAGGCGTCGCAGCTGTACGCAACGAACCTGGTCAACCTGATGAAGCTGCTGACACCGAACAAGGACGGTCAGCTCGTCCTCGATATGGACGACGTCGTGCAACGCGGCGTGACGGTCGTGCACAACGGCGAGAAACTCTGGCCGCCGCCCCCGGTGCAGGTATCGGCGACACCGGCCGTCAAGCCGGCGGCACCGCCGCCGGTGAAGCCGGAGAAGAAGCGCATGACGATGGCGCGGCGGTTTACGATCACCGCCATCGGCGGCGTGATCCTCTTCGTGATTACCGCATTGTCGCCGCTGGTGTTGATCGAGAACTTCTTCGTCCTCACGCTCGCGATCGTCATCGGCTTCTACGTGATCGGGAACGTCCACCATGCGCTGCACACGCCGCTGATGTCGGTGACTAACGCGATCTCGGCGATCATCATCGTCGGCGCGCTGCTACAGATCGGCCATCACGACGCGGTCGTCACCACGTTGTCATTCGTCGCGATCCTGCTCGTCAGCATCAACATGTTCGGCGGCTTTGCCGTCACGCGACGCATGCTCGGCATGTTCACGAGGGATTGATGTTGACGTGAATGCGGAAAGCGTTGCCCAGGCGGCGTATCTCGTCGCAGCCGTGTTGTTCATCATGAGCCTGGCCGGGCTATCCAGGCACGAGACCGCGCGGCCCGGAATCTACTTCGGCATCGTCGGCATGACGATCGCCGTGGCCGCGACGATCGGGCTCGCCGTCCGTGGCCCGCACGGCCAGTCCGGGCTGGCGGCCGGCGGCATCGCGCTGATGGTGGTTGCCATCGGCATCGGCGCGGTGGTCGGCATGTGGCGGGCGCTGCGCGTCGTCATGACGGGCATTCCCGAACTGATCGCCCTACTGCACAGCTTCGTGGGGCTCGCGGCCGTGCTGGTGGGCTGGAACGGGTATTACGAGGTCGAGTCGAAGACCGACCAGAAGGCGGGTCTCGCCGAGGCGCTCGGCATCGGCAATCCGGGCGAACTGCTGCGGATCCACCACGCCGAGGTGTTCATCGGCGTGTTCATCGGGGCGGTCACGTTCACCGGCTCGATCGTCGCGTTTCTGAAGCTGTCCGCGCGGATGAAGTCGGCGCCGTGGATGCTGCCCGGCCGTAACTACCTGAACCTCGGTGCGCTGGCTGCGTTCGCCGGGCTGACCATCGGCTTCGTGGTGAGCCCGGACCTGGGCCTGCTCATCGCCGTGACCGGCGTCGCGCTCGCGCTGGGATGGCACCTGGTCGCGTCCATCGGCGGCGGCGACATGCCGGTCGTCGTGTCGATGCTGAACAGCTACTCCGGCTGGGCCGCGGCGGCGTCCGGATTCCTGCTCAACAACAACCTGCTGATCGTCACCGGCGCGCTCGTCGGCTCCTCCGGTGCGTACCTGTCCTACATCATGTGCCAGGCGATGAACCGCTCGTTCATCTCCGTCATCGCCGGCGGCTTCGGGCTGGAGGTCGTCGCCACCGGGGACACCGACTACGGGGAGCCGAACGAGGTCGACGCGCAGGGTGCAGCCGAACTGCTCACCGACGCCAGGTCGGTCATCATCACGCCCGGGTACGGCATGGCGGTGGCTCAGGCGCAGTTCCCGGTGGCCGATCTGACGCGCAGGCTGCGCGAGCAGGGCGTCGAGGTGCGCTTCGGCATCCACCCCGTCGCCGGGCGCCTGCCCGGCCACATGAACGTGCTGCTCGCCGAGGCGAAGGTGCCCTACGACATCGTCCTCGAGATGGACGAGATCAACGACGACTTCCCGCAGACCGACGTCGTGCTCGTCATCGGCGCGAACGACACGGTGAACCCGGCGGCCATCGATGACCCGAACAGCCTGATCGCCGGCATGCCGGTGCTGCACGTCTGGGAGGCCAAGAACGTCATCGTGTTCAAGCGTTCGATGGCCACCGGCTACGCGGGCGTGCAGAATCCGCTGTTCTTCAGGGACAACACGCAGATGCTGTTCGGCGACGCCAAGGTACGCGTAGAGGACATCCTGAAGGCGCTCTGACAGTTGACTCGTTTTGTGCCGGATGTACCTTTTCGATCATGGGAATCCTGCCGGATGATGATCTTGCCGCGCGCGCGAGTGTGAATCCCTGGAAGCTGCTCAGCCAGTTGCGGCACGGCGACCCCGGTGAGGTCGAGTCCCTCGCGGCTGCCTTCTACCGGGCCGCCGGGCACAGTGGCGACGCGCATGATGCGAGCCAGCGCGCGTCGGTCTACACCAAGTCCGGCTACTCGGTCCAGGACACCAGCCCGATCGACTACACGAGTGAGACGGCACTGGCCGACAACCACATCAAGAACCAAGCCACCCGCACCGATCACCTGTATCGAATCGCGAAGATCCTCTCCGCCGTCGGCACCGACCTGCAGAGCGCGACCAAGCAGGCGACGTCGGAGGTCGATGCGCTGAACAGCACGATCGGCAAACTCGACACCGAGTGGGAGACGTTCTGGCAGGGCACCGGCCATCATCTGCCGGAGGAGGACTGGCAGCCCGTTCGGCAGAGCTACATCGACAAGGAAGTCTCCGCGATCCGGACGCACGGCGGCGTCGTGAAACGACACGTGAGCAGCTACGAGTCCACGCTGCACGGCTCGCTCAAGTCGATGGCCGACCTCGGCTACATCCCGCCCGACGCACTGGACGAAGGGCCCGGCGACGTCGACCTTGGTGATGGCACGAAGGACGGCAAGGCCACCGTGGACGCCGCGAAGCACAAGAACGCGGCCCAGTTCAAGGACGACACCTTCAAACTGCAATTGATCAACGCGGCCGTCGATGCGAACGGCGGGCACGTCAGCGACGCCGAGTTCGCATATCTGAAGGACTATTACCAGCAGACAGCCCCGCACTCCGACCAGATCTGGGCGATGGTCGGGGACGGGCCGTTACGCAACACGGCCGGCAGAACCTACGCCAACGCCTTCATGAACATGACCCGCGGCGCCGAGCAAACCGACGACTTCGGCCGGCCGCCCGGTTATCACACGCCGGGCGACACCTACGGACAAGGCGACGGACGCGGCGGGCTCAACGGGCTACCGCAGAGCGTCCTCGACATCCTCAACTCCGACCTCGGCACGCCGGTCGACCAGACGCCGGCCGGCGACTCGCACGATCGCACCTCGCTCGAGGCGGTATACAAGAATGGACATTGGGAGATCGCCAACCTCGGCGTCGACTCGGGCTTCAGCAAGCTGCTCGGCCTGGCCTCACCCGACATGCAGCACCCCACCGAGGCGTTCTCCAAGGCTCTCGGCGACGCCGCGATCCGATGGAAGCAGGATCTCAACACGATCGACGTGAACACCTACAACGACATGAAGACGCCCGGGCACGCCCCCGACGGCGTCGACCCGAGCCATCTGTCGTTGCCCGACGGCTTCGACGGCAAGTTCGACAAGAACCACGACCCCGTCAACAACGACTCGTTCATCTCCGACACCCTCACCCTGGCGTCACACAACTCAGCGGGTGCCGCCGACGTCCTCCTCGATCCAGCGGACCGCCGCGGCATGCTCGGACTGAACTGGCATGACGGGCACGGCGCCGCCGCAGTGATCACCTCCGGCACTGCGCCCGACCCGACCGGTCACACCGAGCGCAACGCCGCCACCTTGGCGGTCATGAAGGACGCCGCGCACGACTACCGGGCGCTGGACAACATGGCCAACGGCGACGTCAAGACGGCGCTGACGCTGATGGCCACCCGGCACATCGACACGTTCGCCCACGACGACACCAACCCCAACGGGCCGGCCGCGTCGGGTCTCGGCACGCTCATCGGCCCCGACGGCCAGCCCTACCAGGGCGTCATCCTCGACAACAACGACATGGCGAACTTCCTCAAGATGGTCTCCGGCGCCGGGCCGAGCAACTACGGGATGCTGCACGCCGCCGCGCTCGAAGAGGGCGCGAAGTACGTCGAGCACGCCACCGGCGCGAACCACGCGGAGATGCTCAAGCAGGCCTCGCTGCTCAACGGGCGGGTGAGCAGCGCCGGCGCCGCCGCGGCCATCGACACGGCGCAGACCTCCAACCAGCACGACAAGGCGCACTATGCGGCCCAGCTGATCGAAGAGCAGAAGCAGGCCACCCAGGACTGGATCGACAAGCTCGGCACCGACGGACTCAACAGCCTCCTCGGCGTCGGCGCGGCAGTCCAACCCGAGATCCTCGGCCCGATGGCGCTGGCCACCTCGACGATGCTCACCGTGGATGGGGACCTCAGCGGCCCGACGGACCCGAACACGCCCGAGGCGCACGCGATCCAGCAGTTGCAGGACCGGCTGGCGGCCGTCAGCGACGATCCGCGCAAGATGGCCCAGGCTGCGCTCGACACGCAGTCCGGCGAGCAGTGGATGGCGGCGCGCGCACAAGGGCTCGAGCACCCGGGCCAGTA
This sequence comes from Jatrophihabitans sp., assembly GCA_035642535.1. Taxonomy (GTDB): domain Bacteria; phylum Actinomycetota; class Actinomycetes; order Mycobacteriales; family Jatrophihabitantaceae; genus Jatrophihabitans. The sequence goes on from DASQSE010000046.1 coordinate 11,199, forward strand.
CAACTCGATGCTGGACGCCCATGGGCGACCGCTCGCCGACTACGGCGAATCGACCAACCCGCACGCGGCGCGCGACCTCACCAATCTGATGATCAACACCTGGGGCGAGGACAAGGGCAACGCAGACACCGGCACCGGCGCCGATCAGGTGCTCGCCGCGGTGAATGGGCAGGATCAATCCTGGAGTGGCGGCAAACCACACGCGGGCGACCGCAGCCTTACCGACGACAACGGCTCGTGGGGCAACGCCACGTCCGCACACGCCATCCTGTACGGCGGCAACTCGACCTACCACTGGGACAGGTGGAGCCCGCCGGTGGACGTCAACATGCCGCACCCGCCGACGTACTACCGGATCACGCCGGACAAGAACAGCCCGCCGTGAGCCGGCTTGTCGGGTGCGCGCTGTTGCTCGCCGGGCTAATCGCCGCGGCCTGCTCGTCGAGCGGCGACGGTCCGCCGAATCGGCCGGCGCAATGCAGCGGCACGGCGATCGGCGCGCCGCTTGCCGATCCGGCTCGCGGCATCGTCCAGATGTACCCGCACGCCTCCGCTGACGGTACGAAGAACGTGCCGAGCGAGTTGCTGCGCATCGACCCGGCGACGGGAGATGTCGACGCGCGCTGCCTCGGCGCGATGACGCTCACCACCCTCGATCCGGGCTCCGCGGTCGTGAACCAGACCGGGGTCACGCTGTTCGGTACGACCGGGCCGACCACCGCGACGTTGCCGGCCTACGCGGCGGACGACGCGGCAGGCAGCACGAAGACGATCGTCGATTGGCGCACGGGCAGCCGCAGCTCATTGCCCTTCACCGGCTACCACGTGCTGTCCGTGACACCGGCAGGGCTGGTGCTGCAAACCGATGCATCCGCCGAGCCGGGCGACACCGGCGCCGTCTCGGCCCCGACC
>DASQSE010000047.1:0-12926 GCA_035642535.1 Jatrophihabitans sp.
CTCGCCGCCATCGCCGCCATCGCCGTCGGCGCCGCGACGCACCGGCGCGCCGAGCCCGAGCCTGCGGCTCTCGGCAAGCGTGTTGCGGCGATGCGTCAGGCGGGGCGGTTCGTCCGGCTGTCGCGCAGGCTGCGGTGGCGGCGCGGCCGGGGGAGTGGCCTGCTGCGGTGCCGCCTCGCTCGGCGAGATGTAGCGCGGGTGGCCGCTGTTGTGCAGGTTCGCCAGCGCCTCGCGAAACCGAGCGCCGGCATCGGTCATTGCCTCGACCGCCGGTTCGGACCGGGGCGCCACCTGCGACGGGAACGGCTGCGGAGACACGTCGGGAGCAGTTCGCAGGGGCTGCGTGGGAGCGCCCACGTACTCGTCCGTCGCCTGCACGAGCGGGGGGTGCTCGACGAGGGGGCGCGCGGTGACGTGGCGCAGCGGCGGCTGCTCGCGGAAGTAGTCGGGCATCTCGGCGGCCGGTGCAGGCACGGCCGGCTGCGGTGCGACGACTGCGGCCAGCCCGACCACCCGGCCCGGCTGCGGGGCGTCCTCGGCGGGGATCGCACGGACCTGCCGCGCAGGCATGGCCGCGACCGGCGATGCGGCCGGTGCCGTCGGTGCCGTCGGTGCCGTCGGTGCCGCGGTCAACGGCGGCTGCGCGCCCCAGGTCGGCGTCATCGGCGCGAGGCCGGACCACGCGGGCTGCTGCGCAGCAGAGTAAGTGGCCGGCGCGTCCTGCGCGCCGGGTCCGCTGGCAGTCATGTCGCTGCGGCGCCTCTGCCGACCCAATTGGGGCCACCGCATGAACGTCCCTCTTCCCTGTCGGTCTCGATTCGTGTCTGTCGTCTGTCAGTCGTCGGTGTCGTCGTCGCGGGCGTTGATCTCGCCGACCTCGGCGATCACCCGTTGCCGCGTCTTGTGGTCCATGTCCAAGATCTCTGCGAAGCCCCAGTGGAGGTAGTAACCGACGTACGCGACCTCCTTCCACAGCCGATCGGCCGCGTACGTCACGATCCCCCCGGTGCATCGCCGGCGATATCCACCGCGAACTCCTCGCCGCAGTGCGGACACGCGACTGCAACCTCGGTGTGCCCGTCCTGGTTGATGCGCCGGTACAGGTCCTGGAGGAACGCCAGGTCGGATGCGAACAGGTTCTCGATCACGAAGGAGTCGATGGTCGGTAGCTCGCCGAGCCTGGTCAACGTGCGCTCGAGCAGCAGCACGGTGAGATAGGCGGGGTTCTGCCGGGCGCGCGGATCGTTCTGGGTGGTGAGCTCGTCCCGCGCGGTCGCGAGCCGCATGACCCCGTCGCGATGCCGGCGCCCGTGCTGGTCGACGTAACCGCGTGGCAGGGTGAACGGGTACTCCGTCCGCAGCGGTGCATCGGTCTCGGGCAGGCCCGCCACAGCCGTCATGGAGCGACTCTCTGGATGTGCTCGCAGACGAGAGTGACCGTCTCCATCAGCACTTCGCTGGCGCCGGCCTTGAGGGCGCCGATCTCCAGCTTCGACGGCCAGGCCTGCTCGAGGTAGTAGCGGGCGACGGGCGTGCCGTCGGTCGCGTACATGACGAGCGAGCAGCTCTTGCGCGCGGCCAGGATGTCGCCCATCAGCACGGCCTCGTGCCAGAGCCACAGCTCCATGCTCTGGTTCTTGCCGCGCTTCATGGTGATCGTCGGTGGCTTGCGCTGCCCGGGCAGTTTCTTGAGCAGGACTTCCTTGTCGGTCGACTCCAGCAGGTCGACGGGCACCACCTCGGTGGTGATGCCGACGAGTTCGGAGAACGACGCGATCTGGTAGCCGTCGATGACGATCGAGAATCTCGCCGCGGTGATGGCGTCGTTGGGGCCGAGTCCGCCGCTACTCATGCTGAACCTCCCTCAGTTCGATGTGGTGTCGCGATCACGGCGGCCTACTCCTCGAGTCCGGCGCCGTCGGAGAACTGCGAGATGCGGAAGACGACGAACTCGGCCGGCTTCACGGGCGCGATGCCGATGTCGACGGTGAGGATGCCGGCGTCGCGGTTCTCGGGTGGGTTGTTCTCCTCGTCGCACTTGACGAAGAACGCCTGCGCCGGCGTGCGGCCGAACAGCGCGCCGTCGCGCCATACCCGGCGCAGGAACATCGTGATGGTGCGCTTCACCGAGTCCCAGAGCTTCGGGTCGTTCGGCTCGAAGACCACCCAGTTGGTGCCGTTGAGGATGGACTTCTCGACGTAGTTGAACAGCCGCCGCACGTTGATGTAACGCCACTCGGGATCGCTCGACAGCGTCCGTGCGCCCCAGACCCGGATGCCCTGGCCGGGGAACGAGCGGATCGCGTTGACCGCGATCGGGTTGAGCGTGTCGTGCTCGCCCTTGGTGATGTTCAGCTCGAGCGTGACCGCGCCGCGGAGGACCTCGTTCGCCGGCGCCTTGTGCACGCCGCGCGTGGAGTCGTTGCGCGCCCACACGCCGGCCAGGTGACCCGACGGCGGGACGAAGACCTGCTTGCCGGCGACCGGGTCGGCGACCTTGATCCACGGCCAGTACATGGTGGCGTACTTGCTGTCGTAGCCGGTGACGTCCATCCGCCATTCCTTGACCTTCTGCGCGTTCAGGCCGGGCGGGGTGTCGAGGATCGCGACCCGGTCGGCCATCAGCTCGCAGTGGGCGATCATCGCCAACTGCACGGCCTTGACGTCATCGACGGAGAGCGCGCCGTTCTGCAGTGCGGCCATCAGGTCGGGCACGCAGAGCATCGTCACGTTGTCGATCGCCTCGAGGCCGCCGAAGCCGGTGCGGTCGGCCGAGTTGCCGACGTAGGCGCCCGGCTGCACCTTCTCGGCCGCCGGCGGCGGCGCCTGCAGCGCCAGCTCGCCGTGCCGCGGAACCGCGAGCTGCCGACCCTTGGTGTCCTCGATGTTGATCAGCTGCGACTGCTGGCGCACCACGGTCGCGACGTTCTGCGGGCCGCGGCGCGTGGTGACGTTGTCGAAGGTCTCGACGACGTCGCCGCCGCGCTTGACGAGCAGCTTGAACGTCTCGTCCCCGCCCTCGCTGGCGCCCTGCACCTCGATGGCCAGATCGCCCTGGCTCGGGTCCTTGGCCGCGATCGTGAGGGCCAGCTTCTGGTCCTCGCCGGCCGCGGGCAGCTCGGCCATCGGTGCCCCGGAGCCGTTGACCGAAGCTGCTGAACCGCCGACGCGCACGACGTAGGCCGTACCACCGCCGTTGAGGAAGTAACCGTACACGGCGTGGGCGAGGTAGTAGCCGTCCACGAAGTCCCCGTACGTCGTCTTGAACTGCGTCCAGTTCGTGACGAGAACCGGCTCGTTGAGCGGTCCCTGCTCGGCGAAGCCGACGAAGGCCGCCACTGCGGTGCCGACTGCCTCGATCGGCTTCGAGCCGGACGAGACCTCCTCCATGTACACGCCGGGTGAGAGGTAACTGCTTGGCATGTGCGTCTCCCGTATCTCTGCCGACCGTCTGTGCCGTTCGAAGCTGGCGCGGGTTGATCGCAATCAACCAGCCCGGATTGCGGGGCACAGCGAGTAGCAGGGTGGGGGGACGGGCAGACGGTGCTGCACCAAGGGGCAGCGCCGTCAGATCGTTCGGAACGTGCGGACGCCCTACTGCGTACGCGAGCGGGTGGGGAAGCTTCGCGCATGATTGCCGAGGTGGACGAGGCGCTGTGCCGTGCCCTGGCCCGGGTCCTGCCGAAAGGTACGGCCGTGCGGTTGGATCCGCCGAAGCCGACCTGGCAGACGGAGAAGCCGTCGCAGGCGATCGACCTGTTCCTGTTCAATCTCGCGAGCGACGACCGCCGGCTCATGTCGGGCTACGAGGAGGTGCGCGACACCGACGGCCGGGTGCTGTCCCGGCGCGATCCGGCGAAGCGGTACTTCCTGTCCTACCTCGTCACGGCGCGTGCTCCGAAGATCGCCGAGGAGCATGAACTGCTCGACACGGCGCTGCGCGCGTTCACCGACAACGAGTCACTACCCGCCTCGTGCCTGCCTGACGCGCTGCTCGACACGGGAATGCCGGTCTACGTCGACCTCGACCCGGAAGGTCCGGGGCCGCTCTGGACGAGCCTGGGCATGCCCGCCCGCGCCGCGTTCGTCCTGTGGGTGAGCGCACCACATCGTCCGATGCCCGACACCGACCTGGCACCGCCTGCGGACAAGATCGACCTGCGGCACGACCCGGACTTCGGCCGTGGCACCGCGGCCGGCCGGGCGGCGGCAGCGGCGACTGCGAGTGCGAACGGCAGCAGGCCGACCGCGGCGGAGAAGCGGTGGGTGCGCATTCGCACCGACGCATCGGGATGACCACCCCGCGCGGTAGATACTCCGGCTCGTGTACGAACTCAGCGGTGACGAGCCGGACCTGAAGCTCGGCGCCTCCGGCGAGGGCGTCGTGCTGCTTCAGGTGCGGCTCTACGCCCTGGGCATCTACCGGGACGTCCCGGACGGCACGTTCGACATGCGTACCGAGAACGCGGTGCGTGAGCTGCAGTCGCAACTCGGCCACGACAACAACGGTGAGGTCAGCCGCGAGACCTGGGAGTCGATCGTCTACTGGGAGCAGCAGTACAGCATCCCGTACCAGTACCAGTCGCCGTACGACGCGCTCGCCCAGATCCAGTACGACCGCGAGCATCCGTCCACCGCCTCGGGTGAATACCCGACCGAGTACGGCACGTACTCGGAGGACGGCCATTGGCAGTGGGACGGCGCCGCGTGGCAGTCGACCTACGCGCAGCATGCCGAATCGTATGTCGGGCAGTTGTCCGCCGACGGTCATTGGCGCTGGGACGGCAGCGACTGGCGCGCGGCCGGCGCGGCTGATCCATACGTCGGCGTCGTCTCGGACGACGGGCGGTGGCGGTGGGACGGCTATCGCTGGCAGCAGGCCTGATCCCCCGCGAGTTGTCCGCCCCTCGCGACGCCGGAGCGTCACGAGGGGCGGACAACTCATAAGCGATGGGCGACACCACCTGCACCGATCAGCCCGGCCGCGGCGACGATCGCACGCAACCCGAACTCGGTCAGCCGGCGAACAGGCGGGCGGCACGGTCGGCGGTCACCGGAACCGGCTCCAGCACGATCGCGCCGATCGACGCGAACGAGTGATCGTGGCGCTCCAACCAGTCGCCGGCTGCCTCGCCGGGCGGATCGCTGGACGCCAGCGCGCGCACGTCGAGCGCGTAGCCGAGTGTGCCGCTGATCGCCGGCTCGTCCGCGCCCGCTCCGCCTGCGAACTCGATGTCGCAGCTGCCGGTGAAGCGGCGGGTTTGCGGGCCGGCCAGGGTGGTCTCGGCGTGCGTGAAGCGGTGCCCGCCGGTGCTCTCGATCATGGGGCGGTCGGCGCGGACGGCGCTGATGAACAGGCCCTCTGCGAGCCGTTGCAGCGCCGCCCCGGCGATGCGCGGCGTGGCCCGCTGCTCGAGCGGTTCGCTCGTCTCGGCGGGCGGGCACACGACGGTCAGCGATCCGGTGAACTGCAGCGAGAACTCGAGCAGCACGTCGCCGATGTAGGTGACCGCCCGGGCCACAGGCTGTTCGGGCGGTACGTATCGGTAGACCGCGTGCGGCTTGCCGCTGCCTCGACGGGGAGCGTTCCCCAACGCGTCACCTGCCTGACGTCCGACCGGAGCACTCTTGATCACCGTAGAACCACGCGACCGTGATGCCGGTGCCCCGAAGGGCAGCCCTGCGGGCGCCGCCGATGAATGTCGCAGCACGCGCAGCCGCCTGCCGCGGGCAGATCCGAGGATCTTGTGGCGAATCACAACGCTTCTAATTGCCGGAACCGCCCCGCTACGTAACGATCATCTCCGTGCCCGTCCCTTCACGATGGCGTTACGGGACGACTTGGTTGGCGCGGTGGTCCACGACCGAGCTCTACCGGGTCGTCTCGGCGCTCGCGTTCCGGATGGAGTACACGCAGGCACCCGACGAGTTGCTTACCGCCGTGGCCGAGCTGATCGGCACCGAGTTGCGCCTTCCGTACGTCCTCATCGAGATCGAGCACAGCGCGTGGACCGAGAGCTCGGCGGAGTTCGGGGCGCCGGTCGGCGAGCTGCTCGCCCTGCCGCTGACCTACCAGGGCTATCCGGCGGGGCGGCTGGTGGTGAGTGGGCGCGACCCCGGGCGCGGTGTCACCCGCCGCGATCGGCGCGTCCTGCTCGACGTCGCCAAGCACGCCGGCGCTGCGCTGCACACCGCGCGCCTGCTGGGCGATCTTCGGGAAAGCCTCGACCAGGTGCTGTATGCGCGCGAAGAGGAGCGGCGCCGGCTGCGGCACGAGTTGCACGACAGTGTGGGCCCGATCCTCGCCGGGATTTCGCTCGGGCTGCACGCGGCGCGGCGCGTCATGCACACCGACCCCGAGCAGGCCAACCAGCTCGTCACGCACCTGGAGCAGGAGTTGCAGAGCGCGATCGGCGAGGTGCGCAGGTTGTTCGAGACGCTGCGGCCGCCCGCGCTCGATCAACTCGGTCTGGTGCCCGCGATCCGCGAGCACATCGACATCCTCGCGACGCGGATGCGCACCGACGAGGATTCGCCGCAGCAGGTGTCGTTCGATCTCGACGTCTCGGGCGATCTCGTCAGCCTGCCCGCAATCGTCGAGGTCGCGGCCTACCGCATCGTCTGTGAAGCGCTCACCAACGTCGCACGGCACTCCGGCGCACGGACGTGCACCGTGACGCTCAACCGGGACAAGGGGTTACGGGTCGAAGTGGTCGATGACGGAGTCGGGTTCAGCGGTCGTCCGGGGCGCGGCCTCGGTCTCGGATCGATGCGGGAACGTGCCGCCGAACTCGGCGGCACGTTCGTGATCGACGCCCCGGCGCTGGGGGGCACCCGGATCGTCGCTCGGCTGCCCGTCCAGCCGGAGGCCGCGGTGCAGCGACTGCCGGAAGTGACGACATGACGGGCCTGAAAGTCCTGGTGGTCGACGATCACCCGTTGTTCCGGTTCGGACTGTGCGCGGCACTCGCCCAGCGGGACGACATCGAGGTGGTGGGCGAGGCGGCGGGTGGTCAAGCCGCGATCGCAGCGGCCACCGGCACCGAGCCCGATGTCGTCGTCATGGATCTGCACCTGCCGGATCTAGGCGGCGTCGAGGCCACGCGCGCGATCACCAACGCGAACCCGCGCATCGGCGTGCTCGTCCTGACGATGTTCGACGACAGCGAGTCGGTGTTCAACGCGATGCGTGCCGGCGCGCGCGGTTACCTGCTGAAGGGCGCCGAGCCGGACGAGTTGGTGCGCGCCGTGCAGGCCGTCGCGCGCGGCGAGGCGATCTTCGGGCAGTCGATCGCCGCACAGGTGCTGCGTTACTTCAACGGCCTCAATGCGTCGACCGTCTCGTTCCCCGAGCTGACCGCACGCGAGCGCGAGGTCCTCGAGCTCATCGCGGCGGGCCGGAACAACAGCGAGATCGCCCAGGTGCTGTCGCTTTCCGGCAAGACGGTGCGCAACCACGTCTCGACGATCTTCGGCAAGCTGCGGGTTGCCGACCGTGCCCAGGCGATCGTCCGCGCGCGCGAGGCCGGCCTCGGCCAGCGTCCCGGTGCACTGTGATCGTCGCGGCTGCGCGGCGAGGCCGCGTCTGGACTGAGGAGTCGAGCGGGCGACGAAGGAGGCTGCAAGCGACGAGGGAAGACGCGGCCCAAAGAGCCGCGCCGCCGCGCCATGTGATTGGTCACGCGCTGCACGCGGTATCTCACCCGGTAGTGACGGATGAAGATCGCGAAATGTCCGAATTGAGATAAGACGCCCCGAAACTCGGGCTGCCCGAGCGTGCAGACTTGGGACACCGGTCCCATGCGCCTGGGTCATTCCATACGGCATGTTCTACGCGTCCAAGTAGGAACCGCCGCGATCATGTGCATTCCGGCACTCCGAATCGGGCGGTCAAAACAGGGGGGACTTGATGACAACGATCGCAACCCGGATTCCGGTGGTGTTGCTCGCGACCGACCCGATCCTCCGTAACGGTCTGCGGACCACGATGCACTCGCGTCCGGAGATCCGGCTGGTCGACGAAGCGGATTCGTCACCGGACACCGTGGTGATCGTCGCGACGGACCGCGTCGACGAGCACACCAAGCAGACGTTGCGCAGCTTGCAGTGCCGACGGATGGCGAAGGTCGTGCTCATCGCGGGCGAGCTGGACGACGCGGACGTGCTCGCCGCCGTCGAGAACGGCATCTGCGCGGTCGCGCGACGCTCCGAGGTCGACGCCGACATCCTCGTCCGGCTGGCCAGCGCGGCGGTGTCCGGCGAGGGCGTGCTGCCGCCAGATCTGCTCGGGCGGCTGCTCGGCCGGGTGTCCCGGCTGCAGCGGCAGGTGCTGGAGCCACGCGGCCTGCACATCGCCGGCTTCACCGACCGGGAGACCGAGGTGCTGCGGCTGCTCGCGGCCGGCCTGTCGACGAGTGAGATCGCGCGCCAGCTTTCCTACTCCCAGCGCACGATCAAGAGCATCGTCCACGACGTGACGAACCGCTTCCAGCTGCGCAACCGTTCGCACGCCGTCGCGTTCGCGATGCGCGAAGGGTTGATCTGAGCGCTGATCCGAAGAGGCCGGCGGAGCGCAAGCTCGCCGGCCTCTTTCGTGTGCTGGGTCAGGTGGACTTGTCCGTGACGATCCGGCCGGTGAACAGCAGGGACGGACGGCACGCGGATTCGTTGCCGCCGGGGGTGTCGCACTGCAAGGTCACCGTCAACGGCTTGTCCGCGGTGAACGTCAGTGGCTCCACCTGGAACGGGTGGTCGAGGTCGCGGAAGTTGGCCAGCCCTTCGGTGAGCAGCGTCTCGGCGTTACCGTGCATGATCCGCAGCATGCCCGAGTCGCCCTGCGGGTTCTGCTCGATGAGGTAAGTGATCACCAGGGTCTGCTTCGGCTTCAGGATCACCGGCGCGGTGAACGTTTTGACGCCATCGGCCTTGGTGGCATCGGTCTGGATGCTGAATGCGGTGGCCGTGCCGCCGTCGAGCGGGCCGCCGCCGGGCGCGGCCGCCTGGCTGGTGGCGGCACCGCCGCCGCCGGCCACCTGGGTGGCGATCGAGGCGTTCTGGCTCGCCTGCGATGCGTCGGCGACGGCCTGCGCCGCTTGCGAGCTCGCCGCCGCGGCTGCGGACTGCGCGCTGCTCGCCTGGGACGCGAGCGAGCTGTTCGCCTCGTTGACCTTCTTGAGCGCTGCGTCCTTCGCAACCGACTCGATGTGCGGCTTGAAGAGCGTCTCGTAGAGGACGAGCAACGCGACGAGTGCCACCGCGGCGACTGCGAACGCGGGCAGCAACCACGCCGGAAGCAGCTGGCGCTGCGTCATCACGCCGCGGTTGGCGACCGGCTCGGCGTTGCTCGGAACCACGGTGACGACGAACTGGTGCTGCCGGTCGGCGCCCTTGAGGAAGCGCTTCTCGGGTCGCGCCTTCAGGCGGATGAACGCAGCCGCGCCCGGTTCGATCGAGGCGACGGAGTGGTCGAGCTTGAAGTCGAGGGCTTCCTGCTCGTCCTGCGCGTTGACCTGGACGGTCGTGGGCAGGTTGCCGTTGTTGTCGATGGCGACCTGGTGCTTGCCCCTGCGCCGACCGGTCGACTGCTTCGGGACGAGCTCGACCTGCACGTCGCTGAACGGCGCGACCTCGACGCTGCCCTCTGCGACCGCCGAGCCAGGTGGGTCCTCACGCGACAGGACCCGGACCCCGAACGGGACGACGCCGGCCGGCACCTCTGGTGATTTGGCCGGCGCAAAGGTAACGGTGATCTCGACGTCTGCGCCGGGCAGCAGGTTGACGATCTTCGGCTCGACCGTCGCCCATTCTGCGCAATTGCCGACGATGTCGATGCTGTACTGATCCACCACCTGCCCGGTGTTGCGCACGAGCATTTTGGCGGTGGTGGTCGATCCCGGCTCGACGCGCAGTTCGCGAACCGGGAGCGCGGTCGCTGCTCCCATGGGCTGGGAGTGTGGCAATGAGTTGGTGCAGCCCGCGCCTTCGTCGGGGAGCGCGCCGGTGTCGCCGAAACTGCCCGTTGGGGCGGGCCTTGGTTCCCATCTGCAGTATTTGGCCCGGTTGATCCGTAATCACCGATTTCGGTGGTTCCCACGCCATGGGTCGGCGCGTAATTTCCTCTTACTCTCAGCACGTCCATTTGGACCGGGGGGTTCTCAGTAATGGTCGGTGGACGCCGCGCGCTCGTCGCTGTCCTGGCGACGTCCTTTGCCGTGCTCGCGTTGGGACAGTCCAGCTCCGGTGTCGAGATCGCCGGCCCGCACGCCGCGGCGGCCGCGGACGAGCCGCCGTCGAAGGGCACGACGGCCATCGTGTCCAGATCCGGCGTGGGCGTTCAGGTAACGACGGCCGGCGGCAGCCCGTCGATGATGTCCGGCGACGGCAGGTTCGTCGTGTTCGAGGCAACCGGCGATCGCGCCGACATGGCGAATAGCCCCGGCCAGACGAACATCTTCGTCCGCGACCTCGTCAACGCGACGACGACCCAGATCAGCATCCACGTCGCGGACAACGGCACCGTCACAGGGCCGAACGGCAGCAGTTCACAGCCGAGCATCTCGGATGACGGCCGCTTCGTCTCCTTCATCACCCATGCCACGGACATCGGAGCGGACGGTCCTCGGCCGGGCGCGACAACGATCGTCGGCTGTAACCGCGAACCCAATGGCGGTGGCCCGCCGCAGTGTCACCGGATATACGCGACTTCGAGAAGCACGACCGAGACCATCGATGCCGCGCAACGGCCCCGGCTGGATCGAAGCGGCAGCTACCTCATCTGGGTGGATTCGCCCCAGGGGTCGTCCGGCAACCCGACGATCCTGCGGTATGCCCGCATCTGCCTCGTCGGATGCGCCGGCGGACCGCTCGAGGACACAAACACGGTGGTCTCCGGTCTGCTCCCGCGCACCACCTACGCCCAACCGGTGTTCAACGGCCGCTACGCGGTCTACGTCGCGTATACGCGGTTGACCAACACGATCCAGATCAGGCGCACAGATGTCGTCGACAACACGTCCATCCGGCTCGACATCGACCCGGATGATTCAACTATCCGGCTGGGCGACCCACCGTCCGGCGGCCTCGTGGCCACTCTCGACAGCCCGAGCGTCAGTGCAGATGGCGACCAGATCGCATTCCACTTCGCCCGTTTCGAGCCGAGCTCGCCCGGGTTCGCGCCGCCGATCACGCCCGCGGCTTTGACGGGCGAGGGCTCGTGGGAGTTGCTGGCCAAAGTCGACAGCGGGACCGGGCCACAGACCATCGCCACGAAGGTCATATCGCTCGACAACGCGGGAAATCGTGTTGATGGCGAGGACGGCGCGATCTCGAGCGACGGCCGGTTCGTCGCGTTCGTAACCTCCATTACCAACGACGACGCCAGCCCCGTTCCGTCCACCGTGCACGACGGTTTGGACCCGCCCGGGACGCACCGCCAGGTCGTCGTCCGCGATCTTGGGCGGGACCCGGACGGCGGCACGCTCAAGGGCGCACTCGCGACACCGAGCGCATCGTGTGCTCCGCCCTCGCCCTGCACCGGCAGCTCGATGGGCGCCGGTCCGTTCACCGGCATCGTCATCGACGACATCGGTTCGAAGATCAGCTTCGACTCGACGATCAACGACCTGGTCGGGACGGATGCCAACGACAGTCCGTTCAACGCGGACACGTTCGTGCGCATCTGGCAGCCGAGCGCGCAGATCGACGCACCCGGCCGGACCTTCGACATCGGGTCTACGCAGCAAGGCACCAGCATCGAGGCCAACGTCCCGATCACCGTCAGTGGTTTCGGTCCGCTGACCTTCTCGGGCTCCGCCTCCGATATCGGCAGCATCGCCGGCGGACAACATCCCGAGGACTTCACTGTCGTCCCGTCGAACGACTTCAGGGATTGCGCGTTCTCGAACCGGATCTACAGCGGGGACGTCTGCTACCTACCGGTCAGATTCACGCCGACCGGCCCCGGCGCTCGTCGCGCGAATCTGGCGATCACGGCCGAACAGCTCGGCAGCGCGCAGCGCGCCGGCAAGGTGCACGGTGCGGCCGGCCCAGCCATGACGGTCGCGCCCGGTGACACGACGCGGACGTCGCTGACGAATGCCGGGGGAGAGGCGACAACAGGATCCTTCGGCTCCAGTCAGTCGATGGTTTCCGGCGACGGCCGCTGGGACGTCTTCGTCAGCGACGCGAACCTGGAGCCCAGCATCGACAACGACGAGCAGGACGAGGTCTTCGTCCGCGACCTCGCCGATCCGCAGCACACCATCCAGATCAGCGTCGGTGGCAGCCCCGGAACCGACCCGACGCAGCCCACGAGCCCGACCGGCGTCCCACCCGACGGCCGCAGCGACCGGCCGAGCATCTCGGACGACGGCCGGTTCGTCTCGTTCCTGACCCGGGCGAGCAACATCGTCCCCGCCGACCCTGCGGCGTCCGAAACCCTCGTCGTCTGCGATCGTGACCCGACGAATGAGAAGGACGGCAACGGCGTCGCGGTACTCGACACTTCGGCGCCGGCCTGCTTCCCGGTCCGGACGTCCGGTTTCGTGTCCAACGGATCCACGCCGCGGCTGTCCGGCAACGGCACGAAGATCACCTGGACCGACGCCGGATGCGAGTGCCCGACCAAGGCGCGGGTCGCAGCGTTGAGCAGCCCAGGTGGCCCGCTGCACGCGCCGAGCGACTACGCCACGGTGCCGATTGTCGGCATCCCGGGCTTCACCACGGACGACGTGAGCCACAGCGCACCCGTGCTCAACCGGAACGGCCGCAAGGTCGTGTTCGAGGCCCAGACGCCCTGCTGCGACAACGTCCGCGAGGCCGTGATCGAGACGACGCTGGCCACCGGGACGGCGCCCGCCCGCAGCTTGCGCCTCGACGTAGATCCCGCAAGCAGCGATCCGGCCAACCCCGATTACCTAGGTGACGGC
>DASQSE010000048.1:0-105394 GCA_035642535.1 Jatrophihabitans sp.
CTGCGCGGGACGGGCGGGCTGCCCGGCGCGTTCGCGATCGCGCGCGCCGACCACGGCGCGCTGCACTTCACCACGTTCGCGAGCGATGCCGCACTCGAGCCGCCGGGCGAGAACCACGTGATCAGCACCGGCCTCTCGTTCGGCCCCGGCTACGCGTCCGCGTACGGGCCGTCGCTGCCGACGTCGATGTTCGTGAACTCCAACGTCAGCCCGAACTTCCCGTACGCGGCGCGTATTTGGCAGACGATGTGGGAGCGGGTGAGTGGCCAGCACGTCGACGGCGTGCTCGCGCTCGACCCGACCGTGCTGAGCTACTTCCTGAACGTGACCGGGCCGACCGCGTTACGCGGCGGGCAGACCCTCGACGCGGGCAACGTCGTGACGCTGACCCAGCGCGACGAGTACACGATGTTCTCCGACAACTTCGAGCGCAAGCAGTTCATCGTCTCGGTGCTGCGCGCCGCGTCGCGCAAGCTGACGAGCGGGGCCGGCAGCGGGCTCGGCATCCTGCAGGCGGCCAGCCGGGCCGGGAACGAGCAGCGGCTGCTGGCGTGGTCGGAGGATCCCGCGACCGAGAAGCTCATCCAGCAAAGTCATTTTGCGGGCGCCATCCCGCGCGATCGCCATCCGTTCTCGGCCGTCGTCCTCAACAACGCAGCGGCCGGCAAGCTGGACTTCTACCTGACCCGTGAGGTCGACTACGAACGCACCGGGTGCGGGTCGTCGCGCGACGTGCTGGTCACGATCAAGCTCACGAACAACGCGCCGGCGAGCGGACTGCCTCCGTACGTCGTGGACCGGCTCGACCACCCGCCGCCGTCCGCCGCGCCGGGGGACAACCACGAGTTGGTCGACCTGTACGCCACACCGGGCGCGCAGCTGAACAGCCTCACGTTGAACGGGCGGCCGAGCACGGCGGCGGTCGAGCACGACCTCGGCCATCCGATCTACCGCATCGACCTCGAACTACCGCGCGGCACGACGCAGACGATCGCGGTGCACCTGCGCGAACCGGCCGGCGTCGGCAGCCCGCAGATCTGGCAGCAGCCCGGCGTAACGCCGGTCAAGCTGCAGGTCTACAACCAGCACTGCTGACGTCAGTCATCGGTCTCCGGGGCAGGCAGGGTCGGGAAGTCTGTCGGGTAGACGCCGACGACGAACCCGTACACCGTGTCGCCTGAGCGGGGCAGCTTGTCGAACTCGTGCACCAGCGGTTCGACCGCCGCCCAGAACTGCGCCACCCGCTCCCTGGGTATCCGGGCGTGCCGGATGAACGACCACAGCTGGTGGGCCTCGTAGGCCCCGGCCGACTCCTTCGCCGCGACCTCGAAGTCGTTGAAGTCCAGCGGAAGCGGGCCGCCACCGTCGCCGGGTTTGCCGAGCCCGACATAGAACATCCGCGCGGTGCGGCCGTAGTAGCGCTCGTCGATGGCCCGGACCCGCCGGGTGCGGACGACGCGCACCAGTCCGGCTTCGGCCAGCACGTTCACGTGGTGCGCGACGGTGCTCTTGGGTCGCTTGAGAGCGGCGGCGAGCTCGGTGACGCTGGCTGCGCGCTCATGCAGCAGCCCGATGATCGTGGTCCGGAGCTGGTCGCTGACCGCCCGCACCTGGCCGGGCGTCGTGAGCTCGAAGGTGTCGAGAAGCTCGTAATCCGGCACTGGCGGATTGCTCGACATGGCTGATCAGACTAACATCTCCGAACGTTCCACATTTTTGGTTCATTCGCTCAAAGTGAGGAGAGTACAGATGCATGTCGTCCTGGTTGCGGGCTTCTGGCTCGACAGCTCGTCATGGGATGCGGTCGTCGGCGGTCTCGAGCAGGCGGGCCACCGCACCCACCCGCTGACGCTGCCCGGCATGGATTCAAAGACCACCGATCGCTCCGAGATCACCTTGGCCGACCACGTCGACGCCGTCGTCAAGGCGATCGACGCCCTTGATCCGGCCGACGGCCGGATCGCGCTCGTCGGGCACTCCGGCGGCGGCGCGATCGTGCACGCCGCGCTCGACGCGCGCCCCGACCGCGTCGCCCGGGCGATCTACGTCGACAGCTGGCCGGCGGGCGACGGGCACGCCATCAACGCCGGACTGCCGGCCGAGAACGGCGAGGTCCCGCTGCCGGCGTGGTCGCTGTTCGACGACGAGGATTTGGTCGACCTCGACGACGAGCTGCGTGCGGCGTTCCGGGCGCGGGCGATCCCGACCCCCGAGCACGTCACGCGCGACAAGGTGCAGCTCTCCGACGAGCGTCGCTACGACATTCCCGCCACGGTCATCGCGTGCGAGTTCCCGAGCGCGAAACTGCGGGAGTGGATGGCGCAGGGCGAAGACAACCTGCAGGAGCTGGCGAAGCTGCGCAACGTCGACTACCTCGACCTGCCGACCGGTCATTGGCCGCAGTTCACCAAGCCGGGCGAACTGGCCGCCGCGATCGCGAAGGCGCTCAGCTGACGCTGTCGTCCAGGACCTCGCGCAGCTTGCGGGCGAAGGCTTCCGGCTGGCCCGCGTAGCCGAACTCGCCGCCGAGGAAGCCGCCGTGATGGCTCGGGAACACCGTGGCCCGCTGCCCGAGCAGTTCGGCGGTCGCGACGGCCGCGCGTGCGGTGAAGGTGCCCGCGGACTCCTCGCCGACGGCGAGCACGATGCGCGTCGGCGTCGTGGTCAGTGCGGCGGCGTCGGGGCGATAGCCGCTGATCGCCCAAGAGCGATCGGACAACAGCGGGTTGTCGCGGGAGCCGTCGTCCTCGCTCGGCATCCCGAACGGCGCGGGATCCGGCACCGGCTGGGCGAAGTATTCGTCGGTGAACTCGCCCTGCCAGGAGGTCATCGCGATGAAGGCCGCCATGCCGGCGCCCGTCCCTTTGGCCTCGTACACGTCGCGGAAGTCGGCACGGGCCCGCTCGGCCGCCGCGGCGTCCGGGAGCACGGGGATGAGCGGCGGCTCGTGCGCGACCAGCGTGGTGACATCGTTCGGGTATGCCGTGACGAGGGCGAGTGCCGTCACCGCGCCGCCGCTACTGGCGAACATGTCGACCGGGCCGGCGCCCAGTGCCTCGATGACGGCGTGCACGTCGCTCGCCTGGACCTCGGGCCGCTGGTCGACGCGGCCGTCCTTGCGGACGCTGCGGCCCAGGCCGCGCGGGTCGTAGGTGACCACGGTGCGGTCGGCGAACAGCGCGGCGAGCGTGGCGAAGCCGGCGGCCTCCATCGGCTGGCCGATCATGAACAGCGGCGGCTGCCCGTCGGCGGTGGGCAGCGGGCCGTGGACGTCGTAGACGATGTCGACATCGGCCGTCTCGAGGGTGTGGGTGGTCGTCATGCAGGACAGACGCTACCCGCGCCGCGAACTCATCGGCGCCGGTCGAGTCAGCCGCGGCCGATGGGGGCGGTGAACGACGCAGGGTCGAGCTGCGTCGAGGTGACCGTCACCGAGTTGCCGGCGGGCGTGAGCGATTGGTAGCGCTTGTCGAAGGTGTCGACGACCAGCGTCAGGTGGTGGCCGCCGGGCACGGTCCAGGAGGTCGGCTGCATGTCGATCGTGAGCTGCCGCACCTTGCCCGGGCTGAGGCCGTGCGCGGTATAGGGCTGGAAGTCGATCAATGTGCCCTTGCCGTTGTCCGCGACGTCGTAGAAGTGCAGATAGATCGTGGCCGTCCGGCTCGTCGAGGAGAGCCCGAGCTTGACGCTCGGGGTGCCCTCGATCGGCAGATCAGCCGCCAGCGCGGGGCCGGACCACACCAACGCGTCCGCGGCCTTGAGCTGCCTCAGGTCTATCGCAGGTGGGACGTAGGTCTGCGCGCCGATCTGGAGCGGGCCGCTGCTCGCACCGCTGTCCGCACCGGCGTGCTGGATGGCCCGCGTCCAGACCGGATTCGGCGCGTTGCCGGCTTGCACGGTGGTGCCAGGCGGCGCGAGCGTGACGCGGTCCTTGGCGCGCGCGGTCGGCCATTTGCTGTAGGTCCGCTCCTGGCCGGTCCGCACGTCCCGAAGCACGATCGGATCCTCGGTCTGGATGCCGTTGTGGGTGCCGCGGACGTAGTGGTCGAGCCAGGCCTTGGCGTCGAGGTACGTCTGGTTGGACGGGTCGCCGGACAGCGCGCTGAGCTCCGGACCGCCGTGATCGCCGGCCGCGAGTTCGAGGCGCTTGGGCGTGCTGAGCTTGTCGAAGAACGGGATGAGCTGGCGCGGGTTGAGCAGCGAGTCCTCGAACGCGTTGGCGATCATGATCGCTGTGCCGTTCTTGTTGAGCTGGTGAACGTTGCGGTCCGGTGACCGCGATGGGGAGATGCGACGCAGCACCGGTCCGAGGTCGGCGGGATCGTCCAGCAGCGTGTGCCGCAGGTGCTTGACCGTTGCGTCGTAGTGGCGGCCGCTCGGGTGGCCGCCGATCAGGCTGGCCAGCCCGCCGATGTTCGGCGTGCCGTCCTGGTCATAGCTCTGCGCAAGATCCGTCCACGTGCTGAGCGCGGCGACGGCCTTGATGCGCGGATCGTCGGCCGCGGCGAGCAGCGAAATCCCGGCGCCGTAGGAGATCCCGAACATGCCGATCTGTTGCGGGTCGGCCTGCGTGTGCCGCAACGCCCAGTCGATCACCGCGCTGGCGTCGCGCTGCGTGGTGCGGCCGCCGAAATCCGCCTCGCCGGTCGAGCCGCCGAGCCCGCGCTGCGCATACGCGACGACCTGGTAGCCGGTCTGTGCAAACAGTCGCCCGATCGACTGGTACCTGGCGGCCTCGGCGCCCCACGCGCCCGGGATCACCAGCAGTGGCGCGCCGGCGCCGTTCTTCGGGGTGATCACCTCAGCGGACAACGTCGCGCCGTTCACCGGGATGGCCCGCTTGACGTCGGAGCCGATGCCCGGAACCCGGTTCGCCGAGTCGTTTCCCGTGACCATGAAGTACGTGATGACCACCGCGAGCACGGCCAGCCCGACGACGACGCCGATCACGATGGGCGTGCGGTCGCGGGGTGGTCGGTACATGGCGTCAGGGTATTGGCAGCGGATTGGCAGTCAGGTGAGCGGGCGGGTCGCGCCCATGGTGCCGGGCTCGACCTGGTAGATCGGCGTCTCGCGGATCACGTCGCCGCTGTGCGGCGCCTGCACGACCAGGCCGCTGCCGATGTACACGGCGACGTGGCCGATGCCCCCGATGGTGCCGTCCTTGCTCCAGAACACGAAATCGCCGGGCTGCAGCGTGTCGATCGTGGGATGGAAGGAGCCGACCTGCGTGTACTGCGCTGCCGCGTAGTGGTCGAGCGAGCGCCACGGCGCGACCGCGTACATCGTCAGCCCGGAGCAGTCGAAGCCGAACACCTTGTCGTCGTTGCGCGAATCGGAGTCGACCGCGTGGCCGTACGACGGGCCGGACGGGCCGCCCGCGCCGAAGCTGTACGGCCAGTTGAGCCAGTGCAGCGCGCGCCGGGCGATCCGGTTACCGCGCTGCGGCGTCCAGTCGCCGATCCGGGCCGGCGCGGCGCGCTGCGTCGTGGGCGCAGCGGTGGGCTGGTAGGTCGCCGAAACCGCGCGGACCATCTCCATCGGGGGACGCTCGGCGCCCCGATCGACCGCGCCGACCGCTGCGACGCCGACCCAGGTCGCCAGGCCGAGCACGGCAGCCACCGCAGCGCCGAGGCAGGCGGCGGTGCGGGCCGAGACCGTGCCCGTCGCCGCCACCAATACCTCCGTTCGAACCCGTCTACGTGCGTACCACACGCGCAGGTTGGCGCAACTTTGGGATGAACCCATCCACAGCGACAGCGACCCTGGATGCCTCGATCGACACCGACACCGGGGGAGCCATGCCCAACCGACCTTCAGTCCGCGCGCTCACCAGCACGCTGGCCGCCACCACGATCGCCGGCATCCTGTCGGTCGCCGCGCCGAGCGCGTCGGCGACGACCGCGCTGACCGGCAGCGTCATGTACGACAAGAACAGCAACGTCTTCGTGACCGACGGCGCCACCACGCGGCAGGTCACGACCGACGGCAGTACGCCCGCCGCGGACGGCACCGGTAGCACCGGCTACCTCGTCCCGACCGAGTCGGATGACGGTGGCATCGTCGTGGCGGTCCGCAACCAGCAACTGACGTCCAACGACCAGCAGCACTACCTGCGCGGCTACCTGTGGGTGATGGACGGGTACGGCCACGTCATCCGCAAGATCAACCCGCCGCAGTTCCCCTACCAGGGCACCACGACATGCGGCCTGCCGACGAACAACCCGCGCGGCATCGTCAACGCGCAGGTTTCGCCGGACGGGCAGCACATCGCCTACACCTTCTCGGAGCTGTTCGAGACCTTCGGTTGCTCTGCCGCGTCCAGCTACGGGACCACCATCGTCGACATCGACGGGACGAACCCGGTGCGCGTCGACGACGGCGCGGGAGACGATGCGGATCTCGAGATCGGCAGCTGGGCCGGCAACTCGACGCTCCTGACCGACCGCGGGGACTTCGGCTCGGTCGAGGACTACACGGTCACGCTGCCCGGCGCGTCCAGCACCGCGTGGGTCGGCCCGGACAGCTTCATCGACGCCGCGTACGCGCAGCCCGACGTGCGGGGCGGCAAGCTCGTGACGATCGGCTACTCCGAGGCGTCGGAGAAGCACGTAACGCGGTTGTGGAGCACGTCCGGCTACACGTCCGCGCCGACCTACCGCTGCGAGGTCGCCAGCACCGTCAACGCCAGTGACGTGCTCGGCGACCCGAGCCTGGCGCCGGACGGCTCGGCCGTCGCGTACCAGGACACCAACGGCGACGGCAGCATCTCGATCAACGGTCAGGGCATCTACACGATGTCGACGGCCAACAACAGCTGCGGCACCCCGACGCTGCTCGTCGCGGGCGCGAACGACGCCTTCTGGTCGCCGGCCGCCATCGACCCGCCGGTCGACACGGTCAAGCCGTCGGTGACGATCACTGCGCCGACCGCGGTCGCGATCGCGGCGTCCTCCGTCGCGAACAACTGGCAGGGCAGCGACGCCGGCTCAGGCATCGCGTACTACCAGAGCCAGTACGAGGTGGCGTCCGCGAGCGGCGGCTTCTCGCAGTGGGCCGACTTCGGCCAACGGTGGGATCCGGCCGCGACGGTCGAAACCACCGTCTCGGGATTGGCCGCGGGCGACACCTACTGCCTGCGGGTCGAGGCGGTCGACAACGCCGGCAATATCGGCTACTCCGCGTCGCGCTGCTTCGCAGTCGCGCTGGACGATCGCAAGATGTCGACCAGCAGCCACTGGAGTCGCGTCACCGGCAACTCGTACTACGACAAGACCGCGACGGTGAGTTCGACGAGAGGTGCCGCGCTGAGCCGAAGCGGCGGCACGGTCGACCGCGTCGGCGTGGTGGCGAAGACCTGCCGGGGCTGCGGGACAGTCGGCGTGTACGTCGGCACGAAGCTGATCGGCAAGCTCAACCTGGCGGCCGACGCCACGCACTACCGGGTGATCAAGATGCTGCCGCGGTTCGGTCAGCGCAGCGGCACGGTGCGCGTCAAGGTGCTCACGTCCGGCAAGCCGGTGACGGTCGACGGGGTGGTGACCAGCCGCGCCTGAGCCGCCGCCCCCCAAAGTCGCAGATTGGGGCCACCAGCGGGAACCACGGTCAAATCCGTGTAATGATCGACTTCGTGCTGGTGGGACGCGACGCGCAGTTCGCCCGCCTGGCCGACCTGCTGGCCGCTGACACCCCCGCGGTCGTCGTCGGGGAAGCCGGCATCGGCAAGACCACGCTGCTGCGGGCCGTCGCCGCGGCGAGCGGTCGACGGGTGTTCGAGGGCGGGGCGCTGTCGACGCTGTCCTGGCTCGAATACCTCGCACTGGAGCGCGCCACGGGCCGACGGCTGCCCGGCGACCCGACGGTCGTGGCCGCGGCAGTCGAGGCCGCCGTGGGAGACGGCGTGCTGCTGCTCGACGATCTGCAGTGGGCCGCGCCACCCAGCCTCGACACCGTGGAGCTGCTCGCCGGCCGGGTCGGTCTGGTGGCCGGGGTGCGCCGCGGCGACTCGGGTGCCGACCCGGCGCTCGATCGGCTCGCCGGCGCCGGCTTCGAGACGGTCGAGCTCGCCGGCCTGCGCGAGTCGGACGCGCGCAGCCTGCTGGAGCAGCTGCGGCCAGAGCTCGGCGCGGCCGGCGTGGCGCGGCTGATCGGCCGGACGGGAGGCAACCCGCTGCTGCTCCGCGAGCTCGCGGCGACCGGGGAGCCGTCCAAGTCGCTGCGGCTGGCGCTGGCCGCGCGGCTGCGCAAGCTGGACGAAGCGGGGCGCGAGGCGTTCGGGCTGCTCGCCCTGGCCGGTCGTTCGGTGTCCGTCGAGGGACTCGGCGCAGCCGGCGCCAAGAGCCTGCTCGCGGCGGGCCTGGCGCACGAGAGCCCCGAGGGCCGCATCGAGATCACGCACACGCTGCTCGGCGAGGTGGCGCTCGACCAGCTCGACGACGCCGAGCACCGGCGTTTGCACGCCATCGTCGCGCGCAGCGTGGCCGACTCGGGCGAGGCCGCCCGGCACCACGCGCTCGCCGGCGAGCCGGCGGCTGCGTACCTGGCGGCGATGCGCGCCGCGGGCGACGCGGAACGCTCCGGTGAGCGCGCCAGCCACCTCGCCGTCGCTGCCTCGTGCGCGGACGGACCGGAGGCGGACGCGCTACGCGTCGAGGCGGCGCAGGCGCTCGAGGAGGCGCACGACTGGCCGGCGCTGTCCGGGCTGCTCGAGCAGCTGCGCCGCGGCCCGCCGGAGGTGCGCGCCAGCGCCGCGCTGCTGCGGGCCCGCGCCGCGTGGCACGCCGGCGATACCGAGGGACTGCGTCAGGCGCTGGAGGACGGTTTGCAGCTCGTCGGCGGGACCGGCAGCGACGTCGAGGTGCGGCTGCGCATCGAGGCGAGCCGCATTCCGATCTTCATCGACAGCGACGCGGACGAGGGGCTGCGCACCGCGGCCGCGGCACTCGAGCTCGCCCGCACGACCGGGGTCGACGTACCGCGCGCGGAGTACCTGTACGGCACAGCGCTCTACGCTGCGCAGCAGCCCGGCGCCGCGGAATCCCTGCAGCATGCAACCGAGACGGCACGCGCGACCGGTGACGTCGGCACCGAGATGCTCGCCGCGAACAACCTCGTCGCGCACCACGAGTCGATGGGCGATCCCGCCGTCGCGCGGGGCATCGCCGGCGATTACGTCAGGCGGGCGCGCGAGCTCGGGCTCGGCGTATGGGAGCGCTCGTTCCTGAGCGCAGTGAGCAACCTCGACTTCCACGCCGGGAACTACCCGGCCGTCCTCGACACGTCAGACCAGCTGCTCGACCTTCCGCTCGAGGCACGCACCCTTGAGGCGACCGTTGAGCGGCAGTGCCTCGCGCTGATCGACATCGGTCGCATCGACGAGGCGGAGCGCCGGATCGCGGCGTTGCCGGAGCGTCCCGACGACTGGACGTTGTACCGGCAGGTGGCCTGGGTGCGCACCGAGGCGGCCCTGTGGGGCGGGCGGCCGACACAGGCGCTGGAGCTGGCGCAAAACCTGCTCACAGGCCCCGAGGGCGATCTCAACATCGCGTTCGCGCACGTGTCGCGGGCGTGGGCGCTGTTCGACCTGGAGCGCGATCCCGGTCCTCCGGTCACGGCGAGCTACCCGGCGATGCTCTCGCCCGTCCCGGACGAGGTCCGCGGCATCTGCCTGATGCACGCAGGAGAGGATGCGGCCGCGATCGAGGCCTTCGAGCAGGCGGCCGAGGGATGGGCGCCCTATCACCGGCGCGGCGAGCTCCGTTGCCTGTGGGGCGCCGGGGAGGCAGCTCGGCGGCGTGCGGCCGCCGACGCCGTGGAGCGGTTACTGAACGCCGAGAAGCGCGCGCAGCGGCACGGCATGTTGCCGCTGCTCGCCCGCGTGCGGCGCTCGCTGCGCGCCGCCGGGCTGCGCCGTTCCGCGCCGCGCAGCCGCCGCGACGTCCGACTGCTCACCGACCGCGAGCGCGACGTGCTGCACCTGGTCGGCGACGGTCTGACGAACGCCGAGATCGCCGGCCGGCTGGGCGTCTCACGGCACACCGTCGTCTCGCAGATCACGTCGGCGTCGGCCAAGCTCGGCGCGAGCAGCCGCAGCCACGCCGCCAGCCTCGTCGACCGACTTGCGGCCGTGTAGCAGGTCCGCGGTGCCCACCTTCGTCGTGCTGGAGCAGGCTCCGGAGTCCGCGGTCAGGGAGGCAGCAGCCGAGCTCGCCGCCGACGGCGCGCAGATCGTGCAGGGTTGGCGCGCCACGGCCGGTTCCGTCGTCTGCGTCGGCCGGGTCCGGACTGCGGCGGACGCGGCGGACGCGGTGCTCGCTGCCGTCGCCGGAGCCGGTCTGGCGGTCGCGGCGGACGCCCCGCGCGAGGTGATCGACCAGCTGTGCGACGACCTGCGCCGGATCGGCGAGGTCGACCACCGGGTCGGCCCGCCGAGTGGCCCCGCGCTGGCCAAGGAGGAGCGGGCGCTGCTGGAACTGCTGATGTCCGGCGCCGCCCTCGGCGAAGCGGCCCGCGAACTGCACATCTCGCGACGCACCGCGGATCGGCGCCTCGCCGCGGCCCGCACCGCACTCGGGGCACGCACGACCGCCGAGGCACTGCGGCTCGCCGCGCGGCTCGGCATCGCAACGCCGCCCCGCTGATCCGTCCGGGCGGGTGGAATGGACGGAGTCGGACTATTCGCCGTACCAGTCGAGGACGATCTCCTTGGCGTGGTCGCCGGCCTCCGGATTGGCCCACGACACCAGCGCGCCGCCGTCGCGCGCCGCATGCGCCGACTTGTGATCGACGCGAAGCTGGCATCGAGTGTCCTCAAGCTGGCTCGGGCACTGCTCGTCGGTCACTGTCACGAGATCGCACAGTAATAGTAAGCGCTTGCTCTCACCTGGGACTTTGGTCCTAAATCCCGCTGCAACATATCGGGCGGCTGCCCCGTTGAGGAGTGCAATCACAGACGAGGGGCGGTCCGGTGACGTCTACCCGCTCGACGAACCGAACTGTGACCCGGTTGAGCAGTGCACAACCCGCCGCCTGGATGACGGCTCGCTCCGTGCGATCGGTCACACGGCGCCGAATTCCGCTGGCAG
The DNA here is from genome assembly GCA_035642535.1 of Jatrophihabitans sp. Classification (GTDB taxonomy): domain Bacteria; phylum Actinomycetota; class Actinomycetes; order Mycobacteriales; family Jatrophihabitantaceae; genus Jatrophihabitans. Next base: position 11,085 of record DASQSE010000048.1, read on the forward strand.
CGTGACGTATGTCGTCAACGTCATCCGCTCCGACGGCGTCGCCATCCTGCTGCGGGTGAGCAACGAGAGCGACCCGCTGGGCCGCGACGTCCTGGCGCCCGAGCCGCCACTGACCACGGACCAGATGACCTCCATCGTCACGTCGGATCTCTGGTGACCGCCTCGTAGCCGTCGCACTCCGAGACCGGCAGCCGCGGGTACTTCGCGAAGCGGCTGTCGGTCTGGGCAAGCCCGCAGCGGAGGTACACGGTGCCGCGCCGGGTTGGGCGGATGACCGCGTGCCCGCAGTGTCCGCACAATCCCGCGTGCGCCCGCATGTCGGCCGCTGCGTCATTCACCTCGGCATCATGCCCGAAGCAATCGTTGAGCCGGCCTAAACGCGCGTTCAGAGATCGGCCATTGATCGGCACAGCCCGCACCGGCACTGTTCGGATTGTGTCGGAACATCCCAATGCGCACGTGCTGCGCCGCTTCTACGCCGCCTTCGGCGAGCCTGACCTGGACGCGCTCGGCGCCTGCGTCACCTCCGATCTCGTGTGGCATCTGCCGGGCAGCAGTCCGATCTCGGGCCACTGGCGCGGGCTGAGCGGTCTCCTGAACGGCATCCGCGAGATCGCGATGACGCTCGGCGCCGGCCGCAACGGCTTCGAGCTGCTGCACGTGTTCGCCGACGACGACTGCGCGATCAGCATCCACCGCGACTTCTACACCGGCGCGGACAACCAGTTCGACCTGCGCTACCTGGTGTACGCGCGGATGTCCGGTGGCCGCATCGCCGAGGTGTGGGAAGTGCCGTTCGACCAGGCCGAGAACGACCGCTACTACGCCGTCCAGGCGGCCCAACTCGCGCGCCTCGGCCGCGAGGCACCGCTCGCCAGCTGACAGGAGGCCAATCCCGATGCATGCCAGCCAGCTCGCCAAGCCGACGGGCGAATGTCTGTGCGGTCCGTGCCGCGACGTACCTCAGCCGAAGCCCGCAACACCGCCGGCCACCCGCCTCGACGCACGCGCCTGGGGCGCGCTGCTCGTGCTGTGCGGAGCCGTGTTCCTCGACGGCCTGGACGTCTCGATGGTCGGCGTCGCGCTGCCCTCGATCCGCGCGGATCTCGGACTGTCGACGTCGACGCTGCAGTGGATCGTCTCCGGGTACGTGCTCGGGTACGGCGGGCTGCTGCTGCTCGGCGGGCGGACCGCCGATCTGCTCGGCCGGCGTCGGGTCTTCATCGCCGCCTTGGCGGTGTTCGCGGTCGCCTCGTTGCTCGGCGGCTTGGTGAGCACCGGCCCGCTGCTCATTGCGTCCCGGTTCGTCAAGGGCGTGGCCGCGGCATTCACCGCACCGGCCGGGATGTCCATCCTGACCACGTCCTTCGCGGAGGGGCCGGCGCGCAACAAGGCACTCGCCGTGTTCACGACCACCGGCGCGAGCGGGTTCTCGTTCGGGCTGATCATGGGCGGGCTGCTGACCGAAGTCGGCTGGCGGTGGACCTTCCTGGTGCCGGCACCCGTCGCGCTCGCGCTCTTCTTCCTGGCGCAGCGCCTGATCGCGCCGGACACCGAGCGCCGGCAGGCGCAGCACTCGTACGACGTGCCGGGCGCCGCGTGTGTGACTGTGGCGATGCTGTCTCTCGTGTTCACGATCGTGCGGGCACCGGATGTCGGCTGGGCAGCGCCCGAGACGGTCGTCGGATTCTGCCTCGCGGTCGTCCTGCTCGCCGCCTTCATCGCGATCGAGCAGCGCTCGGCGCACCCGTTGGTGCGGTTGAGCATCCTGCGCACGCCCGGCCTGGCGCGCGCGAACGTCGCCGGACTCGCGGTCCTCGGCGCGTATGTGGCGTTCCAGTTCCTCACCACGCTGTACCTGCAGCAATCGCGCGGCTACTCGGCACTCGAAACCGCGCTGGCGTTCCTGCCGGGCGGGCTGGTGGTGGCGATCGGCGCGCCGAACATGAGCCCGGTGATCGACCGGTTCGGGCCGCGCCGGGTGCTGGCCGCCGGCCTCGCCGTCTTCACCGTCGGCTACGCGCTGTTCCTGCGCATCGGGGACGGGTTCAGCTACCCGTCCGTGCTGCTGCCGACGATGGTGCTCATCGGCATCGGGTTCGCGCTCGCGTTCCCGTCCCTGAATGCTGCGGCCACCGCCGGCGTCGCCGACGAGGAGCAGGGGCTGGCTTCCGGGCTGGTGAACACGTCGTTCCAGATCGGCGGCGCGATCGTGCTCGCGGTCGTCACGGCCATCGTCGCCGGTGGTGACGGCGCGACATCTGCGGACGGGCTGCCCGACGGCTATCTCGCCGGCCTAGGCGTGATCACCGCGATCGTCGTGTTCGCGTTCGTGCTCGTCACTGCGCAGCGCCGGACGCGGGTCGTGATGCAGGAGGTGCCTGGCGCGACCGTCGTCGGGGAGACCGCGCCCGCCGAGGCTGCTTCCTAGGGCACGATGTCGCGGGCGACCGCGGCCAGGGAGCGGATCCGGGCGTTCTCGTGTGCGGCGCACCAGATCAGCCCGAGCGGCACCGGTGGCATGTCGCGGATCGGGATGAGCACGATCTGATCGCCCAACCGGGAGATCATCGAGGCCATCGTCGGGTGGATGGCCTGCCCCCGCGCGACCAAGCTCATGCCCTCGGCGAAGGTCTGCACCGGGGTGGGATGCACCAGTACCTGACGACCGGAGGGCGTCCGCTCCGGCACGATCGCCTTCCGGAAGCTGCCCGGCGCAAGCGTCCAGTTCGGCACCGGGAAGTCGGCGAGCACTTCGACCGACACATCCGGCTCGGACGCCAGCTCGTGATCGACGGCCACGGCCAGCATGCGCGCGTCCTCCGCGATCACCGGCCCCACGGTCAGATCCGGTTCGTCGACGACGAGCCAGTTGACGAGCACGTCCACCTGCCCGGCGCGTAGTCCCGAGAGCGGATCGAAGATCTGCACCTCGTGCAGCGAGACCGTGCACTCCGGCTGGGCCCGCTCGAAGGCGACGACCAACTGGTCGAGCGGTGGCCCCGCGGTCGTTGAGGTGAAGGCGAGGCGCAAGAGTCCGGCCGGTGAGCGCGCCGCGGTGCGCGCGGTGGCCAGCGCGGCGGTCAGCTGCTCGTAAGCGGGCGCCAGCTCGGCGCGCAGCCGATCGCCGAGCGGGGTCAGCGTGACCCGACGGCTGGTGCGCTCGAACAGCGTCCCGCCGATTTCGCGCTCCATGTCATGGATACGCTGGCTGACCCGGGCAGGGGACACGTACGTGCGTGCCGCGGTGCGTCCGAAGTGCAGTTCCTCGGCGAGGACGAGGAACGCTTCGACGTCGGCCAACTCCACGTCGCTGAGCTTGGCCGCCGATATCGCGAAGCACAATGTATTTGGAGACGATCGAGCCGTGCGCTTTCCGTCTGACGGCCCAGGTACCCGGCTGATTCTCGACACGGACGGCGACCCGCTCCGGCTGCCGGTGATCCGCTGGGTGGGGTGCGGAGACGCCGAACTCCCCGATTCCCGACCCGGGGTGCCGCTGCTGGCCGAGCACGCACGTGGCTTCTTCGGCCGGCCCGGATTGCGCGGGCATCGGCTGGACGCGGACGGGGCGGCCGGCCGCGGCTGGTCCACCGCCTTCGAGCCGGTTTCGGTTCGGACGGAGCACCGGCTGCTGACGATCGAGGCGGTGGACGCGGCGGCCGGGCTGGTGTTGCGCACGGAGGTGGAGGCGCTGCCCGGCGGCGCGCTGCGTGCCCGGCACGTGCTGACCAACCGGCAGCCGTCCGGGTACCTGCTCGAGGGTCTCGAGGTGAGCGTCCCACTGCCCGATACCGCCGTCGAGCTGCTCGACTTCACCGGCCGGCACATGGGCGAGCGCAGTCCGCAGCGTCATCCGATCGGCGACGGCGTCTGGCTGCGCGAATCGCGCGGCGGCCGGCCGGGCCTGGACGCGGCGTCCATGCTGATCGCCGGTCCGGCCGGCTTCGGCTTCGGGTCCGGTGAGCTGCTCGCGGTGAGCGTCGCGTGCAGCGGCAACTCGGTGCTGTTCGCGCAGCGGTCTGCGGCCGACGTCGCGATGGTGGGCGGCGGCGAGCTGCTGCTGCCCGGCGAGCTCGTCCTTCGCGAAGGCGAGTCCTACACGTCGCCGTGGGTCTTCGTCGTGGCCGTCGACGACGGGCTGGACGGCGTCGCCGCGGCGCTGCACGCCTGGCAACGGTCGCTGGCCGCGCATCCGCCGGTGCAGCCGGTCACCTTGAACACCTGGGAGGCGGTGTACTTCGATCACGACCTGGCTCGGCTGCTCGATCTGGTGAAGCGCGCGGCGCGGGTCGGCGTGGAGCGGTTCGTGCTCGACGACGGGTGGTTCCGCGCGCGCCGCGACGACACCGCCGGGCTGGGCGACTGGTTCGTGGACGAGACAGTGTGGCCGGACGGGCTGCGGCCGCTCGTCGATGCCGTCCACGACGCCGGCATGCAGTTCGGGCTGTGGGTGGAGCCGGAGATGATCAATCCGGACTCCGACCTGTTCCGCGCCCACCCGGATTGGGCGCTCGCCGCCGCGGGCGAGCGCACCCCGCTGCTCAAGCGCAACCAGCTCGTCCTCGACCTGACGAATCCGGCCGCCTGGGCCTACCTGCGCGAGCGGCTGGACGCTTTGCTGCGTGAGTATCGGATCGACTACCTCAAGTGGGACCACAACCGGCCGTTGCTCGAGGCCGGGAGCCCGCTGCGCGGCGGCGCACCGGTCGTCCACGCGCAGAACATCGCGTTCGGCCGGCTGGTCGACGCGCTGCGTTCGGCCCACCCGCACGTCGCGATCGAGTCCTGCGCCTCCGGCGGTGGCCGCATCGATCTCGACGTGCTGGAGCACGTGCAGCGGGTGTGGACCTCCGATCAGACCGACGCGCTGGCCCGACAGCACATCCAACGCTGGACGACGCAACTGGTCGCTCCCGAATATCTCGGCGCGCACGTGTCCGCACCCACGGCGCATCACACCGCGCGGACCTTCTCGCTCGACTTCCGCGCCGGCACCGCGCTGTTCGCCGCGTTCGGCATCGAGTGGGATCTCAGCCTGGCCGGCAAGGACGATCTCGACCGGGTCGCCGCCTGGGTGCGGATGCACAAGAAGTGGCGCCCCGTCCTGCACACCGGCCGCACGGTGCGCCTCGACCTGACCGACCCAGCGGTGCTCGCGCACGGCGTGATCGCCGCCGACCGGCGCAGCGCCCTGCTTGCGCACGTCCAGCTCGACGAGTCGAGTTCCGACCGTGGTGTCGTGCTGCGCGTGCCGGGCCTGGACCCGGCGCTGCGCTATGCCCCGACCTGGGCCGGCCCCGCCGACCCGTCGCCGCTGGATCCGGCCGGCCCGACCGGCGGGCAGTCGTTGAGCGGCGCCGCGCTCGCGCGCAGCGGGCTCTGGCTGGCCCGTTGCCGCCCGGAAACGATCCGGCTGATCGCCCTCGTTGCGGTCTAGCGTTCGCCCCGAGATCCCGGCCGCGCGATGATCAAGCAGAAACCTCGCCTATGGCTCGCATTGGTGCTTGATCATCGTCGGATGGTGCCGGCCCGCGACGTGTGCACCGGATGCTGCGATCATCGCGGCTATGGATGAGCGAGCGGAGCCGCCGCCGGAGCCGGAGGCGCATCCGGACTACCGGTTCACGCTCGCCAACGAGCGCACCTTCCTGGCCTGGATCCGCACCGCCCTCGCGATGGTCGCGGCCGGCATCGCCGTGGTGCAGTTGGTGCCCGAGTTCTCGTTCTTCTCGGCCGGTCGGCACGTCCTCGGCGTGCTGCTCATCCTGCTCGCGATCCTCGTCTCCGCCGTGAGCTACCTGCGGTGGCAGCGCAACGAGCAGGCAGTGCGTCGCAACCAGCCGTTGCCGCCGTCGCGGTTGCCGTGGCTGATCGCGGCCGGGCTGGTCGTCATCACTGTGCTGGCGTTGGTCTTCGTCGTGTTCTCGCACGGTGGCTCATGAGCGTCGACGTCGGGCTACAGCCGGAGCGCACCTACCTGGCCTGGACGCGGACGGGCCTGGCCTTCGCCGCCGTCGCCGCGCTGCTCGTCCGGCGCGCGACCGAAGGGCACGCCTGGCTGCTCGCGTTCGGGGTTCCGGCGTCTGCCGCCGCTGCGGTGATCCTCGCTCGCGCGCACTGGCGGTACCGGATGACGATCGCCCGGGTAGAGCAGGGGCGCTCGCCGGCGTATCCGCGGCTCATCGCCGCAGTCGCGGTCGCGGCCTGCGTCGTCTCCGCCGGCGGATTGATGGCGATCCTGGCGACGTGATTGTCGGCGGCCGCTGTTAGACAGGGTGGATGACCGGCGTGCGTGATCTGACGGAACTCCGTGCCCAGGCGCAGCACCATCTGGCCGCGCTGGCCGGCGGGGGCGCCCTGCTCCGCGAGGATCAGTGGACGGCGATCGCGGCGCTGGTGGCCGAGCGGCGGCGGGCGTTGGTCGTGCAGCGGACGGGGTGGGGCAAGTCTGCGGTGTATTTCGTCGCGACCGCGCTGCTGCGGGCCCAGGGCGCCGGGCCCACGGTGATCGTCTCGCCGCTGCTCGCCCTGATGCGTAACCAGATCGCGGCGGCCGAGCGGGCCGGTATTCATGCCGTGACGATCAACTCGACGAACATCGACGAATGGCAGCAGGTCTACGCCGACGTCGCACGCGGCGAGGTGGACGTGCTGCTGCTCTCCCCGGAGCGGCTGAACAACCCCGACTTCCGCGACAACGTCCTGCCGCAACTCGCGGCCACCTGTGGCCTGCTGGTCGTCGACGAGGCGCATTGCATCAGCGACTGGGGCCACGACTTCCGGCCCGACTTCCGCCGGCTGCGCACCCTGCTGCCCGAACTTCCGAACGGCATCCCGGTGCTTGCGACCACGGCCACCGCCAACGCGCGGGTGGTCGACGACGTCGCCGACGTGCTCGGTCTCGGCCGGGTCGATGCAGACGACGTGCTCGTCCTGCGCGGCAGCCTCGATCGCGATTCGCTGCACCTGGGTGTGCTCGACCTGCCGACGACTGCGCACCGCCTGGCGTGGCTCGCGGAGCACCTCGGCACGATGCCCGGCGCGGGGATCATCTACACGCTCACCGTCGCTGCCTCGCAGGAGGTTGCCGACTACCTGCGCGAGCGCGGCTTCCAGGTGGCTGCGTACTCCGGCCAGACCGAGCAGACCGAGCGACTCGCCGCCGAGGACGATCTGATCAACAACCGGGTGAAGGCACTCGTCGCTACCTCGGCCCTCGGCATGGGTTTCGACAAGCCCGACTTGGGGTTCGTGATCCACTTCGGCGCCCCGGCCTCGCCGATCGCGTACTACCAGCAGGTCGGTCGTGCTGGACGCAGCGTCGACCGGGCTCAGGTGATCTTGCTCCCCGGTCCGGAGGATCAGGCGATCTGGGACTACTTCGTGTCGGTCGGCTTCCCCGCCGAGGAGCACGTCCGGATGGCGCTGCGCACGCTCGCAGCGGGGGACGGGCCGATGAGCACTGCCTCGCTCGAGACCCGCGTCGAGCTGAACCGCTCGCGACTCGAGACGATGCTCAAGGTGCTCGATGTCGACGGCGCGGTGCAGCGCGTGCGCGGCGGCTGGATCGCGACGGGCGCCGAGTGGCACTACGACGCCGAGCGGTACCGCAGGGTCGCTCAGGTGCGGCAGGACGAGCAGCGGGCGATGCGCGAATACCAGTCCACCGGCGAGTGCCGGATGCGCTTCCTGCGCGAGCAGCTTGACGACCCCCGCGCGGATGACTGCGGCCGGTGCGACAACTGCGGCGGGCTCACCCTGAACGCCGAGGTCGCGGAAGCGGCGGTCTCAGCCGCGTCGTCCACGTTGGGCCGGCCCGGTGTGGCGTTCGACCCGCGCCGCATGTGGCCGAGTGCGATGCCGGGCCTCGGCATCGACGTCAGGGGCAAGCTGCCGGCGATCGATCAGGCCGAGCCCGGCCGGGTGATCGCTCGGCTCACCGATCTGGGCTACGGATCGTCGCTGCGCGCGCTGCTCGGCGCCGACGCACCCGACGGATCCGTACCGGACGGCCTCGTCAAGGCGTGCATCCAGGTGCTGGCCGCCTGGGATTGGGCGCAGCGACCGACTGCTGTCGTGCACGTGGGCTCGCTGCGCCGGCCGGCCATGGTCGGCGGACTGGCGGCGCGGCTGGCCGAGATCGGGCACCTCAGCGACCTCGGCGGCATCCCGCACGGCGGGCGATCGTCGTCGGGGCGCACCAACAGTGCGCTCCGCCTGCGCGAGGTCTGGGATGCCTACGAAGTGCCGGACTCGGTTGTCGCGCAACTGAACGGGCAGCCGGTGCTGCTCGTCGACGACTTCGTCGACACCGGCTGGACGTTCACGGTGGTGGCTCGGCTGCTGCGCCAGGCCGGGGCCGGCGAGATCTACCCCTTCGCGCTCGCGCTCGCGGCGTGACGCAACACGACGTGGTGTGCCATGGTCGGTGAGATGGACGTCGAAGCGCTGCGCGCGATCACGCCCGGCTGCCGCAACCGCATCCACCTCAACAACGCGGGCGCGGGACTGCTCAGCACCCCGACGCTCGACGCGATGCGCGCCCAACTCGACCTCGAAGCCGCGATCGGCGGCTACGAGGCCGCGGCACAGGTCGCCGATCAGATCGAGGACGCGTATCGGTCGCTCGCCCAACTGCTCGGCGGCACGGCGGAGCAGATCGCGCTGTTCGACAACTCCACACACGCGTGGAACGCCGCGTTCTACTCCGTCCCGCTGGGCCCGGGCGATCGCGTCATCACGGCGTACAGCGAATACGGCAGCAGTGTCTTCGCCTATTGGCAGGTTGCGCGCCGCACTGGCGCCGAGTTGGTGATTGCGCCCAACGACGCGTCCGGTCAGGTCGACGTCGACGCTCTGACGAGCCTGATCGACGAGCGGACGAAGCTGATCGGCCTGACCTGGGTGCCGACCAGCGGCGGCCTCGTCAACCCGGCGGCCGAAGTCGGGCGCGTGGCGCGCGCGGCCGACGTGCTGTACCTGCTCGACGCCACCCAGGTCGCCGGACAGCTGCCGATCGACGTGCCGAGCCTCGGCTGCGACATGCTGACCGGCACCGGCCGCAAGTTCCTGCGCGGCCCGCGCGGCACCGGATTCCTCTGGGCCGGACCGCGAGCGCTCGAGCGACTCGAGCCGTTCGTGGTCGAGATCCGCTCGGCACGCTGGCTCGGTGACGACCGGTTCGCGTGGGTCGATGGCGCCCGCCGCTTCGAGTCGTGGGAGACGAGCTACGTCAACCTGCTCGGGCTCGACGCCGCGGTGCGCCAGGCGCTCGAGCTCGGCGTGGCCGCGACCGCGTCCCGTGCCGTCGCCCTCGGCCACCGCCTGCGCGACGGGCTCGACGATCTCGACGGCGTGCAGACCCACGACCTGGGCGTCGAGCGCTGCGCGATCGTGAGCGCATCAGTCGCGGGGCGCCCGCCAGACGAGGTCCAACGGCTGCTCGCCGGGCGCGGCATCAATGTGACGACCACCGACCCCGAGGACAACCAACTAGATCCGCGCGGCGCGGAACTGCATCCACTCGTCCGCTTCTCGCCGCACTACTTCAACACCGAGGACGAGATCGACCGAACGCTCGACGAGGTCGCGGCCGTCGCCCGCTGATTTCCCTGCGCGCCAGCGCGGCTCTTTGGGCCGTGTCTTCGCTCGTCGCTCGCAGCCTCCTTCGTCGGCCACTCGACTCCTCGGTCCAGACACGGCCTCGCCGCGCCGTCGCCCGCTGATTTCCCTGCGCGCCAGCGCGGCTCTTTAGGCCGTGTCTTCCCTCGTCGCTCGCAGCCTCCTTCGTCGGCCACTCGACTCCTCGGTCCAGACACGGCCTCGCCGCACCGTCGCGACTGATCACCCTGCCCTGCGGCGCAACGACCAGAGCTGGCGGGCGCGCTCGACCTCGACGGCGACGTGCCACGGCACACCTGGCGGGCCGGACTCCTGACGCAGCGATGCGTGCATCGCCCGGGCAAGCGGCGGATCGGTGGCCACTCGCCGCGCCAACGCGAGCGCCGCCGGCTCGACGTCGGCGTCCGCCTCGGCCGCCCAGGCGAGACCCAGCTCGACGGCCCGCTCGCCGTTGACCTCCGCGCCGAAGATGCCGAGCGCCGCGGCGACCTGCGGGCCGGCCAGCCGCGTGACGAGCGCGAAGTGCCCGCCGCCGGGATGCAGTCCGATCCGGCCGAACCCGGACAACAGCCGGGCGTCGCGGGCCACGATGCGCACGTCGGTCGCCAGCGCCAGGTTCAGCCCGGCACCGACCGCGGCGCCACGCACCGCCGCGATCGACGGCGCCTTCGCCTCGCCCAGCCGAACGAACGCGGAGTAGATGCTCTCGATCGCGGTGACGTTCGCGTCGGCGACCGGATCGGACTCCACGCCGCCCAACGTGCTGAGATCCGCGCCCGCGCAGAACGCGGGCCCGCCGGTGACCACGATCGCGCCGACGCCGGTGTCGGCGTCCGCGCGGTCCACTGCCGCCGCCAGTTCCAACGCGGTTTCGGGGGTCAGCGCGTTCCTGCGTTCCGGGGCGGCGAGCGCGATCGTCGCGACGCCGTCCGTTACGTCGTACTGGATCGCGCTCATTGCCACTTCCAACGGTTGGGTTCGGGATGAGTTTCCGTACTATACGACGATATCGAGATTGGATACAGTGAGGCCATGTCTCAAGCGATGAGGACCGCATACCTGCCGAACGCGCACCGCGGGCCCGCCTGGGACGGCGCCCGTGACCTGCTCAGTCGGCCGCCAGCGACAGAGCCGTCGCTCGAGTACCTGCGCGCCGAGCAATCGGTGCGCGACTTCATCGCGCGCTACGCGTTCACGCTGGATCGCGGCGACGTCGACGGCCTCATGCAGTTCTTCGCGGCCGACTGCGTCATGACCAACCAGCGCGGCACGTTCGCCACGCCCGCCGAGATGCGCGCGGAGTACGAGGGCATCGTGCGCAATGTGCCGCACCGCATGCACCTTCTCTCCAACCTGCTGGTCCGGTTCGCGGACGACCTGGCGACTGCGACCGTGAGCTACTACTTCCGCGCGGTGCTCGAACCGCCGGGCGGTCCGCCGCGGTCGCTCGGCGGAATCATCCTCGACCAGCTGCGCAACGACGCGGGCGCGTGGCGAATCTATCGGCGCAACGTGTCGATCGACTTCGATACCGAGCTCAGCATCGGCTGACCTCGGCAGGAAGTGTTGACAGGGGTTGATCAGCTTTTCCTGCTCGAGGGACGCTGCGCATGGTGGTACAGCGTCCCTGCGGCAGGAAAACCTGATCAACAGGTGCTGGCGAAGTCAGCATCGGCTGACCGGGCGTCAGGCGAGTAGCAGCGCCGGTTCGGTGAGGGTGTCGACGAGCAGCGCGAGGAATCGCCGGCCGAGGGCTCCGTCGGCGATGCGGTGGTCGTAGGAGAACGAGAGCGGCATGACGGGCGCGATGGCGACCTGTCCGGCGCGCGCGACCGGTTGCTCCTTGGCCCGGCCGGCCGACAGGATGCCGACCGTCCCGTACGGCACGAGCGGCGTCCCGAAGCCGTTGCCACCGGCGGCCCCGATGTTCGTGACGGTGAACGTCTGTCCGGTGATCTCACTGCGCTGCAAGGTCCGCGCCCGGGCTGCCTCGCTGAGCCGGGCGATCTCCGCGGCCAGTTCGAGCATGCTCTTGGTCCCCGCATCGTGGATCACCGCGACGATGACCCCGTCCGGTGTATCGACGGCCACGCCGACGTCGTGCCGGTGATGGAAGACGAGATCGTCCCCGTCGAGCGAGGCGTTGAACACCGGCAGCGCCTTCAGCGCCGGGATCACCGCGGCCACGAGCAGTGCGTCGATGGACACGTTCGCGCCGCGCGTCTCGCGCAGCGTCTTGCGCACGGCGAGCAGTCGCGTCGCATCGACCTCGTCGAAGGCGGTCACCTGCGGGATCTCCGCCCAGGACCGAGCCACGTTCGCGGCAATCGTGCGACGCAGCACGCTCATCGGCACGCGTTCGTCCGCGGCGGTGGCGGGCGCGCTCGCCCGCGACCCGTTCGACTGCGCGTGCGCTTCCACGTCCTGTCGGGTGATCCGGCCCGCCCGCCCGCTGCCGCGCACGGCCGTCAGGTCGATGCCGAGTTCCTTCGCGAGCTTGCGCACCGGTGGCAGTGCGGCGGGCCGGCGTGCCACCGGGGCGGCTGCCGCCTGGATCGGGGCCAGCTCTTCCTGCGTCTCGACGAGGCTGCCCACGATCGGTGCGGCGGCAGCCGGGTCGGCTGCCGCGGGCGGCGCATCAGCGACCTCGTCGGCCGAATCGCCGATGAGCGCGAGCAACTCGCCGACCGACATCACCTCGCCCTCGCCCGCACCGTGCTGCAACACCGTCCCGGCCACCGGGCTGGGGATCTCCGTCACCGCCTTGGCCGTCTCCACCTCGACCAGCGTCTCGTCCATGCCGACGGTGCCACCGACCGGCACGTGCCAGTGGATGACGGTCGCCTCGACAAGCCCTTCGCCGAGATCGGGCAACGCGAACTTGGTGGCCGTCATGAGGCGAGCACCCGTTCGGCGGTGGTGACGATGCGTTCGGTGCTGGGCAGATAGTGGTGCTCGGCCATCTTGAGCGGAATGACCGTGTCCCAACCGGTGACCCGCGCGACGGGCGCCTCGAGGTCGTAGGCGCAGTGCTCCTGCAGCGATGCGATCACCTCGGCGCCCAGACCTGCCGAGCGCGGCGCCTCGTGGATCACGACCGCGCGGCCGGTCTTGCGCACCGACGCGGCGAGCGTGTCGACGTTCATCGGCGCGAGGCAGCGCAGGTCGACGACCTCGGCCGAAACGCCTGAGGCGGCGAGCTTCTCCGCCGCCTCGCGGGTCTCCTTCATCATCGCTCCCCACGAGACGAGCGTGATGTCCGAGCCGAGCCGTTCGACGGTCGATGTGTCGAGTCGGGCCGGCGGCGAGTCGTCCGGCACCTCCTCCTTCACCGAGCGATACATCCGGATCGGCTCGAGGAAGATGACCGGATCCGGGTCTTCGATCGCGGCGCGCAGCATCCCGGCCGCGTCCGCCGGGCGGGACGGGACGACCACCTTGAGCCCGGGAATGTGTGCGTAGATCGTCTCGGTCGATTCGGAATGGTGCTCGGCCGCGCCGATGCCGCCGCCGTACGGAATCCGGATGACCATCGGTACGGTGAAGCGGTGCCGGGTGCGGTGCCGCATCCGCGCCACGTGACTGATGATCTGGTCGAACGCCGGATACGAGAAGCCCATGAACTGCAGTTCGACGACCGGGCGCATCCCCGCGACTGCAAGCCCGAGCGCGGTGCCGACGATGCCGGACTCGGCCAGCGGCGTGTCGACGACTCGATGCGCGCCGTGCTTCGCGCGCAGGCCGTCGGTGATGCGGAAGACGCCGCCGGTGCGACCGACGTCCTCACCCAGGACGATGATGTCGTCGCTGCGGCCGAGCGCGTTGTCGAGCGCCAGCGTGATTGCCTGGGCGAGCGTGCGACTGGCCATCAGATCGCCCCCGCCTCGGCCCGCTGGGCGGCAATGCCCGGCGGCAGCTCGGCGAACATCCCGTCGAACATCTCCTCGGGTCGGAAGGTTGGCAACGTCTCGGCGGTGACGACCGCCTGCTCGACGAGCGCCGATCCGTCCTGTTCCAGCTCTGCCTGCCACTCGGGCGTCCAACTGCCCTGGTCGGCCAGGTAGCGACGGAGCCGCTCGACCGGATCGCGGGTGCGCCACTCCTCGGTCGCGTCCGGGCTGCGATAGCGGCCGGGATCGTCGGCCGTGCTGTGCGGCCCCATCCGGTAGGTCTGCGCCTCGATGAGAGTCGGGCCGGCGCCGGACCTGGCCCGTTCGACGGCGGTGCGCGTCGCCTCGTACACGGCCAACGCGTCATTGCCGTCGACCAGCACGCCGGGCATGCCGTACCCGACCGCCTTGTGCGCGATCGTCTCGGCCGCCGTCTGCTCCTCGCGCGGCAGCGAGATCGCCCAGCCGTTGTTCTGGCAGAAGAAGATGCAGCCCGCGTTCAGGACGCCGGCGAAGTTCATCGCCTCGTGGAAATCGCCCTCGGACGTCGCACCGTCGCCGAAGTAGGTGATGGCGACGCGGTCCGTGCCGCGCAGCCTCTCCGCCCAGGCGAGCCCGACGGCGTGCAGCATGTGGCTGCCGACCGGGATCGAAACGGGCAGCACGCGGACGTCGTCCGGCGGTGAACCGCCGAGCTCGGTGCCGCGGCGCGTAGCGATGAGCAGCTCCATCGGGTAGCCGTGCATCCACATGGCGGCCGGCTCTCGATAGGAGGGCACCATCCAGTCGCCCTGCTCCAGCGTCGCGGCGCTCGCGACCTGGGCCGCCTCCTGCCCCTCGAACGGCGCGTAGGTCGCCAGCCGGCCCTGCTTTTGGAGCGCCACGCCCTTCTTGTCGTAGACGCGCGCCAACACCATGTCGCGATACAGCGCGACGGCCCGGTCGAGATCGACGGGCGATTTCTCGATGAGCTGACCGTCGGGATTCAGGAATTGCAGCGGACGCTCGGCCACGACCGCAGGCTAACACAAAGCGATATCGATATGCGACATCGAGATGGTCAGCTTCCCGCCAGCAGGCCCGCGATCAGCGCAGCGCGGCGCGGCATGCTCTCGACGAGGACGTGCTCGTCGTCCGCGTGCGCGCCGCCGCCCTCGGGGCCGAGCCCGTCCAGCGTCGGCACGCCGAGCGCGGCGACCAGATTTGCGTCGCTCGCGCCGCCCGTCGCGCCTTCCTGCAACGGAGGGCTGCCCAGTTCCGCGGCGATGCGCTGCGCCGCGGCGAACAGCGACCCGATCTCGGGCGTGCGCTCCATCGGCGGACGGGACAACCCGGCGCGACTTGCGACCCGGGTGTCGGGGACGGTCGGCGTCAGCGCGCTGATCGCCGTGCGGACGCGCTCGGCCTCGGCCTTCGTCGTGGTGCGCGCATTGATCTGCGCTGCCGCCGACGGGGGCACGACATTGACGCGACTCCCGCCGCTGACGATGCCGACGTTCACGGATGTGCCGCGGTCGGCGTCGTTCAACGCATGGATGGCGTGGATCTGGTGCGCGAGTTCGAGCACGGCACTCGCGCCGCGGCCGGGTTCGATGCCGGCGTGCGCGGCGCGTCCGGTGATCTCGACGGTGTACATCGCGCTCCCTTTGCGCTGTGTCTTCAGCGCCCCGCCCGGCAGCGGCGACTCGAGCACGTAGGCCACGACCGCCGCTGCTGCGAACTGCTCGATCAACGCCCGGGACGATGGGCTGCCGATCTCCTCGTCGCAGTTGAACAGGATGCGGATCCGGCGCCGCGCGCGAATCCCGAGCCGGGCAAGCTCGTGCAGCGCGAAGTAGAGCTGCACGAGGCCGCCTTTCATGTCGAAGCAGCCAGGCCCGCGCGCGACGCCGGCCGAGTCGAGGGTGAACGGCATGTCGGCCAGCGTGCCGCGCCGCCACACGGTGTCGAAGTGGCCGATGACCAACACATCGCCGACGTCGGATTGGCTGCCGTCGATCGTCAGGTCCAGATGGTGGCTCGCCGACGGCCCGGCCGGATGGCGGGTGAGGCTGCCGAACGGCGCGAAGAGCTCCGCGAGCCGATCGGCCATCGCGGCGAGGCCGGCCGGGTCGTCCGATGCCGATTCGATCTCGACGAGCTCCCGCAGGAGTTCGGTCATCGCCGGCACGCCGGATTGCACGTTCGCAAGGACCGCGGTGGCAACCTTGCATCCAGCGGTGGCCGTCGGGGCAGCATCGAAATCGACACGCGATATCACAGTCCTATATCGTAACCGCATGATGCAGATGGGTGGGCGCACCGTCTATGGACTTGCGCTCGGCATGCTGATGATGGACACGAAATTCCCGCGTGCCCTCGGTGATATCGGTAATGCCGCCACCTGGCCGATGCCGGTGACCTATCGCGTGGTGCGCGGCGCCGTTCCCGAGCGACTCGCCCAGGCAGAACCCGACCCGGAGCTGCTCAAACCGTTCATCGAGGGCGTGCAGGCGCTCGAGGCGGAGGGTGTCCGCGCCATCCTCACGAGTTGCGGCTTCCTCGCCGCCTATCAGCGCGAACTCGCCAACGCGGTGTCGACGCCGTTGTTGGCGTCGTCCTTGCTGCAGGTTCCGCTGGCGGCCAGCGTGATCAACAGCGAGCAACGCGTCGGGATCGTCACGGCACGCACCGTGCTGACGGAGCGGCACTTCAACGGAGTCGGATGGTCGTCGCACGACATCCCAGTCGTGCAGATCGCGCCAGCGGAGAGCGGCCCGTTCATCAACACCTTCGTCGGCAACGCCCCGGAGGCGGATCCCGACGAGATCGACGCCGAGGTGGCGGCCCTGACGCGCGACCTCCTGGCCCACCACCCGGACGTCGGCGCGATCGTGCTGGAGTGCGCGAACCTGGCGCCCTTCGGCCCCACCGTGCGCCGCGTTTCCGGCCTGCCCGTGTTCGACCTCTACACGCTCGGGATGCACGCCTACCTGGCGACCATCGGCACCGACTTCGCCGAGCGGGATCGGCAACGGCGCGCCGTATCTTTGGTATGAATCTGCGATATCGAGAATTGACTTCAACGGTGCCGAGACCGTAGCTTTGGCTGGTGACCGCCCTTCCCGAACTCGAGTCCTACATCGCCGGTGAGTGGCGCCGCGGTCCGGTAGACACAGCCGACATCAACCCGGCACAGCCGGGTACGCACGTCGCGCGGGTGCATCTCGCCGACACGGCGCTCGCGGTGTCGGCCATCGACGCGGCAGCGAGCGCGGCACACGAATGGCGCACCGCCGACCCGGTGGCACGTGGCGACATCCTGCGCGCCGCGGGTGATCTGCTCGACGCGCGGGCCGACGACATTGCCCGCGACCTCAGCCGCGAGGAAGGCAAGACGTTCGCGGAGAGCAAGCGCGAGGTGCAGCTGGCGGCCCGCGTCATGCGCTACTACGCCGTGCAGGCACTGGATCCCTCGGGCGACACGTATCCGGCGCGCCAGCCGGGCAATCTGGTCTACACGCAGCGGGTTCCGGTCGGCGTCGTCACGGCGATCACGCCGTGGAACTTCCCGATGTCGCTGCCGGCCTGGAAGCTCGCTGCCGCGCTCGCGTTCGGCAACGTGGTGGTGTGGAAGCCGGCCGAGATCGTCCCGCTGACCGCGGTGCACCTTGCCTCGGCGCTCGTCGACGCCGGGCTGCCGGCCGGCGTGCTCAACCTGCTGCTCGGTAAGGGCTCGGAGGTCGGCGAGGTCATCGTGCGACACCCGGCCGTGGACGCGGTTACCTTCACCGGATCCAACGAGATCGGCCGCGGCGTGCAGAGCGTCGCGACACGCGAGGGCAAGCGGGTGCAGCTCGAGCTCGGTGGCAAGAACCCCGCGATCGTGCTCGCCGACGCCGATCTGGACCTGGCCGCGGAGCAGATCTCCATCGGCGCGTTCGGGGCGAGCGGTCAGAAGTGCACGGCCACGAGCCGGGTCGTCGTGGAGCGCGCGGTCGTGGATCCGCTCGTCGAGCGCATCCAGGCACTCGCCGACGGCTGGCAGCTCGGCGACCCGCTCGACCCGAGCACGACGATGGGTCCGCTCGCGTCGGCGCGGCAGCTCGAGACGGTGGTCGGCCTGCTCGACATCGCCGATCGCGAGGGCGCCCGGGTGGTTGCCGGCGGCGCGCGGCCGAACGGCGACCTTCGGGACGGCTACTTCGTGCGGCCGACCGTCCTGGTCGACGTGAAGCCCGGCGCGACGATCGCGCGCGAGGAGGTGTTCGGCCCGGTCGTTGCCGTCCTGCCTGTCGATTCCTTCGACGAGGCAATCGAGGTCGCGAACGACACGCGCTACGGGTTGAGCGCCAGCGTCTTCACCAACGATCTGACCAAGGCACTGCGCTTCAGTGAAGCGAGCCGCACCGGCATGGTCCGGGTCAACACCGGGACGTCCGGCATGGAGTTCTACGTGCCGTTCGGCGGAACCAAGGAGAGTGGCTTCGGCCCGCGCGAGCTCGGCAAGTCCGCGCGCGAGTTCCTGACCGAGACCAAGACGGTCTACCTATCCCACGGGTGAGCCGGCGCCACGCAGCTGCGTCCGCAGCTCCTGCACGTCCTCGGCGGTGACCGGGCCGGTCGGCTGCATCGTGCCGGCGAACCACACCGGCGTGTGCCACAGCCGGGCGATCTGCCACCCGTCCGCGGTGCGTGCGAGTTCGGTCAGGTACCAGCCGCCCTTGCCGCCGTGGTCGGCCGGCTTCGTCGGATCGTCCAGGTGCACGGACTGCATGTAGGTGACGGCTTTCGCGCGATCGCCGTCGAGGGTTATCCGGTGGTTGGCCAGCACGTGGTGCGAGGTGAAGTGCTGCGAGACGCCCGCGACCAGTTGCGCCATTACCTCCTGCTTGCCGCGCCATACCCGGCCGGTCCCGTCCTCGGCGGTGAGCGGGCCCTGCCGCCGCCGATCGAAGGTCGCGTCGTCGGTCCACACCGACGCGAGCAGCTCCCAGTCCTGGGCGTCCATCGCGGTGGCGAACGTCGTCAGGACGTCGCGGATCGCCTCCCGGTCGGACAGCTCGCGAACCTGGGCGCGTAAGTCGTCGAGTTCACTCATTGGCTGGACCTCGCTCGGCCGAGACGGAATCGGGTTGGGCGGAACGGTTCGAGGTCGACACTGGGCGGCTGCCCGTCGACGATTTCGCTGACGAGTTGGCCGGTGATGCCGCCGAGGCCCAGGCCCTTGTGGCCGTGACCGAACGCGAGCACCACGTTCGAGCTGCGCGGCAGCCGGCCGATGACGGGCAGCGAGTCGGGCATGGACGGTCGCTGGTGCATCCAGCGGATCGGCGACTCGACCCGCACTTCGGGGAACACGGTCCGCGCGCCCTTGATGAGCCGCTCGGTCACCGCGAAGCGTGGCGGTGCCGTGACGCTGGCGAGTTCGTCCACGCCGGAGACCTGCAGCCCGGCGGGCGTCGAGCGGAACGCCACGTGGTAGTCGGTCACGATGATCGGCATCGCCACGGAGATGCCGGGATCGGGGAGCACGACGCCGTAGCCGCGCTCGACGTCGAGCGGCACGTCGAGGCCGAGCCGGCGGGTGAGCCGACGCGACCACGCGCCGGCCGCGATGACGACCTGGTCGGCGGCGACCGGCCCGATGGTCGTGGTGACTGCATCGACCCGGCCGAAGCTGCGCTCGAACCCGGTGGCGTCGGCGTGCACGATCGTGCCGCCGCCGGCGACGAACTCGTTCGCGAGCGTCTCGGTGAACACCTGCGGATCCGGGGTGAAGCGCGGCTCGGGCATGTGCACGGCGCGCTGGAACCGCCCGCGCAGCGCCGGATCGAGTTGGCCGACTCCGACGTCGTCGAGGACGTTGAACCGCTGGCCGTTGCGGGCGCGCAGGTCGCGCGCGAACTCGTCGCGCCGGAAGGCGTCCTCGGTGCAGTATGCGAAGACGATCCCGCCGGTGCGGATCTGCTTCTCGGCCGGCGTGTCACGCACGAGCGGTTCGTAGCCGTCCATCGCGCGGTCGGTGAGGCTCTTGAGCGACTTCGCGATCGTCTCGACGCGCTGCGGTCGGCTGGCCAGGGCGAAGCGAACCAGCCACGGGCTGAGCCGCGGGACGTCGCGGTACCTGATCACGAGCGGCGACATCGGATCGCGCAGCATGTGCGGCACGGATCGGACGATGCCGGGGGTGCCCGTCGGCACGCACTCGCCGACATTGAACACGCCGCCGTTGTGTCCGGATGCCCCGGCGCCGGGGACATCGCGCTCGATGAGTGCAACGCGGCGCCCGGTGCGCTGCAGGTGCAGCGCGGTGCAGACACCCACGATGCCGGCGCCGATGACAACTGCGTCGGCGGCCTGCCGCTCAGGGGACAAGCTGGTTCCCGGCCTTGTCGAAGACGGTCAATGCCTCGACCGGGCAGACCTCGCAAGCGGTCATCAGCGCTTCTCGTCGCGCCTGGTCCGGATCCTGGAATTCGACGAGGTCGTCGTCGCCAAGGGCAAACGATTCCGGGGATTCCTCGATGCAGTGGCCGAATCCCACACAGCGTGAGCGGTCTATCCGAATGGTGAGATCGCCGACGACCCGCTCCTCGCTCTCCTTGGTCTCAGTCACGCCGTTCCTTCCTCCAAGATATCGGTTTACGATATTGTAGTCCGTAACCAGTAGTTGGAGAAGAGGTACCCGCTTGTCGGATCGACTAGTCGTGGTCGGAGCATCCCGGGCCGGCCTGTTTGCGGTGGAGGCCGCCCGGCGGGCGGGACACCGCGGCCGCATCACGCTCGTCGGCGCCGAGCCGCACCTGCCCTACGACCGGCCGCCGCTGTCGAAGGAGTACCTCACCTGCTGGCCGGCCGAGCCCTCCGATCCGACCTATCGTGCCGCTGCGGCGTTGGCCGGCGAGTTCGACGTGGACGTACGGCTGGGGGCGCCTGCGGATGGTCTCGACCTGGCGGCCCGGACGGTCAGCGTCGGCGCGCAGCGGATCCCGTTCGACGCCTTGGTGATCGCAACGGGGGCGACCCCGCGCCCGATGCCTGCGGCCGACGGACTGGCCGGCGTCCGCACCCTGCGCACCCTCGACGACGCGCGCGCCATTCGGGAGACGTGGCGCGGCGAGTGCGGCCGCACGGTGGTCGTCGGGGCGGGCTTCGTCGGACTCGAGACGGCCGCCGCCGCTCGGGAGCGCGGCGCTCCGGTCACGGTGGTCGAGGCACTGCCGGTACCGCTCGTCCGGGCGGCCGGCGAGGTGTGCGGACAGGCCTGCGCGCGCCTGCACGACTTGCAGGGGACGGACCTGCGCACCGGCGTCACGATCGCCTCGGTCGAGGGGCGCGGCCGGGTCGAGCGAGTAGGGCTCTCCGACGGCAGCACGCTGGATACCGCACTGCTCGTCGTCGGCATCGGCGTCGACCCCGCGACCGGCTGGCTCGAGGGCTCCGGGCTGGCGCTCGACGACGGCGTCGTCTGCGACGAGACGCTGGCGGCGAGCGCGCCCGGTGTGTACGCCGCGGGCGACGTCGCGCGGTGGCACAACCCGACCTTCGGCATCGACATGCGGCTCGAGCACTGGACGAGTGCCGCCGAGCAGGGCCGCATCGCCGCGCAGAACGCAGTGTCGCCCGGGACCGCGACGGCCTACGCCACCGTCCCGTACTTCTGGTCGGATCAGTACGGCTGCCGCATCCAGTTCGTCGGCGTCACCGCTGCGGACGAGGTGAGCGTCCTCGTCGACAACCTGCCGGAACGCAGCTACCTCGCGGTGTATCGCACCGGCACGCGGTTGACCGGCGCGTTCGGGATCAACGAGACGCGTCGCATCCCGCGACTGCGCAAGATGATCGGACAGGGCGCCTCGGTCGCCGACGCGCTGGAGGCGATCGGCGCGGCAGCGGTACGCGCGGGCTGAGAGCGGGACCGTAACAAGCCGGTGCCCAAATTCGGTCACGATCTTAAAGCACGCCAATTCCGCCACAGTGAGGAGATCAACTCAGATGGCAGCGTTGCAGAAGGGCGCTCGTGTCACCGGAACGCAGCGAACCAAGCTGGCAGCCGATCTCAAGAAGGCCTACCAGAAGGGCGAGAGCATTCGCTCGCTCGCCGCGACCCATGGCCGCTCCTATGGGTTCGTACACCGCGTGCTGACCGAGTCGGACGTGCGGCTGCGGGGCCGTGGCGGGCCGCCGAAGCCGAAGATGAAGCGCGGTCGCTCGTAGTTCACCCAGAAATGCTTGACCGGCTATTTTCTGCTTGAGAAGCTAATACCTATCAGGTCTCTCTGGAGAGACCTGAGAGGCCGGGTCCGTCCTAGTGCGCGTCGCCGGAACGCCGGCAGCCCGCGGGGGACGCGGGTCGTTCCGAGCCGCGGTGCTGGACCGCGCCGCTGGCAGTGACGAGCTGGGGCACATGACGACGGCCGGCACGCGGCCCCTACGGTGCGCTGTAGGGGCCGCGTGTCCTGGCGTCGGCGCTGGTCGCACACCCTCTCCTTGACAGGACCTGTCCGCCGGGGCACGGTGGTGACAACGTTGTCCATTTCATCCGGTTTCGCCCGGGTTCGACCGAATCGGCATGCCTGCCGGAAGGGGATCGAGTCGCGCCCAACCCACCAAGGAGGGGTTGACATGGGGCACCGCTCGCTATCCCGTCGCGCATTTCTGGAGGGCCTTACCGCCACCGGAGCGGCGGTCGCATTCGGACAGCTGCCGGGGGTGGCGGACGCCGCGCCGAGGGCCGGCACCTCGGCCACCACGTCATCGGCGGCGCTCTATCCAGAACTCGCCAACGACGTTCGGGACGGGCTGCTCCTCACCTACAACAAGTACCTGGAGCTCGCCGGGGATTTCGACCAGCTCAAGCCACTCTCGGGTACCGGCACCAACTTCTTCACGGCTAATCACTCGATCGGCCTCACCCGAATCGAGGTCCTGGACACCCTCTACCTGATGGAACTCGACGACGAGCTCGCGGCCGCCGTCGACTACATCGTCAACGAGGTCAGCTTCGACATCGACGTAACCGTCGAAGTTTTCGAGGCGGTCATCCGCGTGGTCGGCGGCTTGCTGTCCGGCTATCACGCGACCCAGGACCCGCGGCTGCTCGCGAAAGCCAAGGACATGGCCGACCGGCTCTTCCCCGTCTACGCGCAATCACCCACCGGGCTGCCGTACCGCTTCGTCAACCTGCACACCGGCGCTGTCAGTGGCACGACCAACAACTGCGCGGAGATTGGGTCGACGGTGGCCGAATTCGGCGATCTGAGCCGGCTGACCGGCGATCCGAAGTACCTCAAAGCCTCCGTCGGAGCGCAGAAAGCAGTGTTCGACCGGCGCTCGTCGCTGGACCTCATCGGCACTTGGATCGACATTCTCACCGGCGAGTGGACGGTCCCGAACGCCACGATCAACCCGCCGGTCGATTCCTTCCACGAGTACCTCTTCGACGGATGGGACTTCCTGCAAGTCCGCAGCGACCTGACCCGGTTCAAGACATTGACCGATGCGATTCTCAAGCGGCTGAGCTTCACCGCAAACGGCAACAAGTGGTTCGCCACGGTCGATATGAACACCGGCGCGCAGGTGGACACCGAGCAGTCGGAACTCGCGTCGTTCTATGCGGGGCTGCTCGGCCAGGGCGGGTACCTGGCCGCTGGGCGCGCGTTCCACGATTCCTGGAAGGCTGCGTTGGACACGCGCAAGTACCGCGTGCTGCCCGAGGGCCTCGACCCCGCTACCTTCGAGCCGACCTCCAAAGGCAACCAGCTACGACCCGAGTACGTCGACTCCGCGTTCAATCTGTGGCTGACGACCGGCGAGCAGGTCTATGTCGACCGCGCCGTCGAGTACTACAAGAACGTGAAGGCGACCAGCCTGACGCCGAACGGCTACACGATCCTGACGGACGTAGTGACCGAGACGCAGGGCGATTTCACCTCCGCGTATTGGTACTCGGAGAACATGAAGTACTACTACCTGATGTTCGGCAGGTCCGACCGCTTCAACTACACCAACAACTACCTGTCCACGGAAGGGAACGTCCTGCGCGGCCTGCTCGGCGTGTGATCGGGCAGGCGGACGACCTGCGCGGCGTAGCTGAGTCCGGCGCCGAATCCGACGAGTAGCGCCAGCTGACCTGCGCGCGCCCTGCCGGTCTCGAGCAGTCCGGTCAGCGCGATCGGGATGGATGCGGCCGACGTGTTGCCGGACAGGCTGACGTCGTCGGCGACCACGACGCGTGGCTCGAGTGCGAGCGTCCTGGTGATGGCGTCGATGATGCGCAGGTTGGCCTGGTGCGGGACGAACACGTCGATGTCGCCGAGCCCGAGGTCGGCTCGACGGCACGCGGCCCGGGCGACGCCGGGCATGTGCTCGACCGCCCAGCGGAACACTTCCTGGCCGGCCATGCGCAGGAACCCGCCGGCTTCCCACTGGATCAAGCCGTGCTGGCTGCCGTCGCTGCCCATCACGCTCGGCCCGATGCCGGGCCGGTCGGATTCCGACGGGCCGATCACCGCCGCGCCTGCGCCGTCGCCGAAGATGATCGAGGTACCGAGGTCGTCCGGATCGAGCAACTGGCTCATTCGCTCCGCGGCCACCACCAGGACGTGCCTGACACTGCCGGTGCGGATGAGATTGTCCGCCGTCTGCAGCGCGTAGCAGAAGCCGCTGCACGCCGCGTTGATCGTCATCCGGCCGGCCCTTGGTGCCTGATCCGCGCCGAACGGAGCGGAATCGCCGAGCCCGGCCGGCCGGCTGCAGGTCGCGTCGATGACGAGGTCGACGGCATCGCCCGGCAGACCTGCTGCGGCCAGCGCCTCGGCTGCGGCCCGGGAGGCGAGCCCGGCCAATTCGTCGGGTGCGCCCACACGTCGCAGCGCGGTGATGCCGGTGCGGGCGCGGATCCACTCGGCGCTCTTGCCGAACGGCTGGCCGAGTTCGCTGCCGGTCAGAACGTCGGTCGGCTGGGCGGCGCCGAGGCCGAGCAGTTCGGACCCGGGTAATGCCGACACCGCGTCTCCCCCTCGGACAGCTACTTGGACGTCCTACTATCTGGGCTACCTCCGAGTAGCGCGAGTTGGGCGTGATCGCCGTCACGGACGGCCGCCGTCCTGGCCCGGCTTCGGGAACGGGCGGACCATCCGGGGGCGCTGATTTTGGTCGGGCCGTCCCCGAAGCGCGTGACGGCCGGTGCCCGAAGCTAGCCGAGCGTCGCGATCAGCGCGCCGCCGATGCCGCTGAACAGCACCACGATCCACGGCGGGCACTTCCAGATCATGAGCAGGCCGAACGCGGCGAGGGCCAGCACGAAGTCGGCCGGTCGCAGGATCGAGGAGGTGAACACCGGGCTGTAGAGCGCGGCGAGCAGGATGCCGACCACCGCGGCATTGACCCCGCGCAACGCGGCCTGGGCCGCCGGGTGCCCGCGCAGCGAACTCCACCACGGCAGCGCGCCATAGGTCAGCAGCATCGACGGCAGGAAGATCGCGACGAGCGCCAGCGCAGCGCCGGCGACGCCGTTCGGCGGCTGGTTCATCGCGGTGCCGAGGTAGGCGGCGAAGGTGAACAGCGGGCCCGGCACCGCCTGCGCGAAGCCGTACCCGGTCAGGAAGTGGTCCTTGCTGATCCAGTCCGGCGGCACGACCTGCGACTGCAGCAGCGGCAGCACGACGTGGCCGCCGCCGAACACGAGCGCGCCTGAGCGGTAGAAGCTGTCGCCCATCGCCAGCGACTGCGAGTTGATGACGCTGCGCAGGATCGGCAAGCCGGCCAACAGAGCGATGAACAGGACCCAGCACGTGATGCCGACCCAGCGTGGCACCGGGACGGGGACGTCCACCGGTTTCTGCTCGTTGTCGCTGCCCAGGAATCGCCACCCGATGACGGCGGACACCGCGATGATCGTCAGCTGGCCGAACGTGATCGGCAGGATGAACACCAGCGCCGCCGCAGCGATCGCGATCGTCCCGCGTGGCTTGTCGGGCGCGAGGTTCTTCGCCATGCCCCAGACCGCTTGGGCGACGACCGCGACAGCAACCACCTTGAGGCCGTGCAGCAGGTCGATCGTGTGCGGGCTGGCGTTGTCGGTGAGCAGTGCGACGCCGGTCAGCGCCGCCGCCGAGGGCAGCGTGAAGCCGAGCCAGGCGACCAGGCCACCCAGTGGGCCGGCGCGCAGGATGCCGATCGACATGCCGAGCTTGCTGCTCGCGGCCCCGGGCAGGAACTGGCACAGTGCAATCAGGTCGGCGTAGGTCTTCTCACTCAGCCACTTGCGCTTGACGACGTACTCGTTGCGGAAGTAGCCGAGGTGCGCCACCGGGCCGCCGAACGACGTCAGCCCGAGCCGGGTCGCGACGCGGAGCACCTCGAACAGCGACCCCCGCTCACCGGCCTCCGCCGCCGTCTTGTGCTCGACCTCAGCCGGCGTCGTCCGGGTGCCAGGCACCTCCGCCCGGCCGACCGGGTAGACACCTTCCGCCACTAGTGCGCCCCCTGCGCGGCCATGGGCGCCTCGTCGCGGGCGTCCGCCGCGGCATCCCCGACGATGGCCCGGACGGATGTGCACCAGCCCTCGGGGGCCTGCGTCTCGCCGCGCGCCATGCTCATGTAGGTCTGTTGGATCAACGAGGTGATCGGCCCCGGCCGCCCGTCGCCGATGACGAAGCCGTCCAGCTCTACGACGGGCGCGATTTCGTACGCCGTGCCGCAGAGGAACAGCTCGTCGGCGACGTACAGCTCGGACGGATCCACCTCGCGCTCGACGACCGGGAGGCCTGCCGCGTGCCCGAGTTCGATCACGGTCGCACGGGTGATGCCTTCGAGGACGCCGTCGGTGATCCGCGGCGTGACGAGCTCCCCGCGGCGCACCAGGAAGAGGTTCATCGCCTGGCCCTCGGCGACCTTGCCCCGATCGTTGAGGAAGATCGCCGAGTCGAAGCCCTTGCGATAGGCGTCGGTGGCCGCGATCCGGGTGTTCAGGTAGTTCCCGCTCGCCTTGACCCGCGGCGGGATCGCCAGGTCGCTCGAGCGCCGCCACGCGCTGAGCGTGGCGCGGGTGGTCGGCGGCGCGGGCTTCAGCTGCTCGTGCGCGAGGATGAACGCGCCCGCGTCGGCGTCGAGCTCCTTGCCCAGCCGCAGCTCGTCGAAGTAGGCGACCACGCGGATGTGCGCGTCGGATGTCACGCCGTTCGCCTGTAGCAGGGCGGCGATCGCGGCCGCGTAATCCGCCTCCTCGTACGGCAGGCGCATTTGGAAGAACCGCATCGAGCTGTCGATGAGCCGCCTGATGTGGTCGCTCAGGCGAAAGAGCAACAGATCGTCGTCGGCCGTGTGGTACGCGCGGATGCCCTCGAATACGCTGGCGCCGCGCAGGACCGCCTCGGTTCCGACATGTATCCGGCTGTCGGCCCAGGGCACGAGGTGACCGTTCATCCAGCTGTATTTGGGCGACATCGCAGTATCGTATCACGCTATCGGCAGTCGTTATTATGACTGTGCAGGTCGTTGATGGACGCGACGAGCACTTCGTGTCATGCACCCTGCCGACCAGTTGTTCGCTAGTATCGGTTACCGATCACGAGATCCGACTCGTGTGAGGAACCACCTCCGGAGGGCGCAATGGCGAAGGTGATGGCTGCCGAGAGCCGCAAGGCAGTCGAGGCGCACAAGACGATGGAGGAGCACTCGAAGCTCTTCCGAGACCTGCTTCTCGGCTTCGTCAAAATCCATGTCCTCCACCACGCCGAGCAGGAGGCCGTCTACGGCGTCGGCATCGCCGCGGAACTCGCGCGGCACGGCTACAACCTCTCACCCGGCACGCTCTACCCGCTGCTGCACAACATGGAGGCGGCGAACTTCCTGCAGCGTGACGACCGCATCGTGGGCGGCAAGGTCCGCAAGTACTACCGGATCACGCCCGTCGGCCGGCGCGCGCTGAAGGAAGTACGGGAGAAGGTCGCCGACCTCGTCGACGAGGTGCTGCCGGCGCAGCCGCGCCGGAAGTCCAGCTGACCGACACAAACAAAAATGGTGCCGCTCATGACGAGCGGCACCATTTCGCAGTCTGTCAGCGGCCGTCGACGGACCTGACGGCCTCGACCGGTTTGAGCTGCAGCCCGATCGGGGCCTCCGCGGGCAGCACCCACCTGATGTACGGATAGCCCGACTCGACATGCATCTGATTCGCGAGGTCGGTCGCTGCCGCGAACGCCTCCTCCAGCTTGCCGATGTCCTCCGCCTCGAGCGCCGCCACGACGTCGGGCAGCGCCTCGCGCTGGAACCGCTCGAGCCGCTCCCGGTGCTTGGGTCGCAGCACCTTGAGCGTGTTCTCGAGCTTGGTCAGCCTCCGCAGGTAGTAGCCGGCGAGGTCCCAGTTCCCGCCCCGGGCGGCGTAGATCAGGTGCCACCAGCTGTGCCCGACCTTCTCCATCACGGCCGGCGTGTCCGGCAACGCGGCGGACATCTCCTCGAGGGTGAGCTCGTTCTCCTCAGTCTTGACCGTGTACTCGTCTGCTTCGCGTGGTTGCGTCGTCATAAGCTGCCTATTCGTAGTAGAAGGTCATGGGCATCGTGTTGGACGGCGTCTTCAACTGCAGGCTGTTCAGTACGCGCCCGGGAACATTGCCTAGGTTGTTCTTCGCGTAGTAGAGGCCGTAGAACGCCAGGCCGAAGCCGCAGACGCCGGCCGACCACACCTGGTCGGCGTGCAACTGGAAGATCTTCTTGCCGAGCCGGATCCGCTCTGCCTCGTCGGACTGCAGCCCCTTGTAGTAATAGTCCATCGCGGTCTTCAGGTCGCCGACCGAGGCGGGCGGCTCGACGCCTTGCGTGCCGTTGGAGAGGAACCATTGCACGTAGGGATAGCCGATGAGACCACTGACACCGATGGTCAGTGAGGGAATGAGACCGTACTCGGCGACGAAGGGGTCTTCGACGCCTTGCAGGGCGTTGATGTGCACCATGATCTCGTTCGCCGCGACCTTCTCGACGATGAGCAACCCCTCGATCGGCCCGTTCGTGCAGTCGACGCCGATCTTCTGCCACTGCTGTTTGATCATGTCGCCGATCGAGGTGTAGTCGACGATGCTTTCCACATTCTCGATGTCCAGCCGGACCCGCTTGCCGGATGGAGTCAGCCGGAAGCCGCTGCTGTCGCGCTTGTCCAGGCCGATCTGGTCGAGCAGCTTGTTCGCCTGCGCGACATCGTGCGTGGCCCAGCGGTTGTCCCACTCCTTGCCCAGGTAGTAGACGCTGGTCTCGGCGGGCCGGCTCGCCGTGGGCGTTGCGGTGCCGAGGAAGAACGTCTCGTTGACCTGGTGCCGGTCGATGGCCAGCGACAGCGCGCGCCGGAACTCGACCGTCCGGATCAGGTCGCCGATCTCCTTGTCCTTGTCGTAGGCAAGGTTGAACCGCACCGCGCAGTCGAGGGACACGCTGGGGTTCTTGTGGATGGTGTAGTCGCTGCGCTCTTGGTTCTTGATCAGCACGGTGAGGTCCTTGACCTGCAGGCCACGGTCCTGGAAGTCATAGGCGCCGGCGGCCGCTTGGACGGTCTCGGCCTCGAGGGTCTTGACCTCGCTCATGCTGATCTTCGGGATGTACGGCAGCTGGTTGCCCTCGGTGTCCACCCAGACGCTGTACGGGTTGGCGGTGAACTCCCACGGCGGGTTGTTGATCGGCCGGCTCACGGTCCACGGGGTGAGCGTCGGCAGGTCCGGGTTGAGGTACCAGGTGTTGCGGTTGAGCAGGTAGAGCGGCCAGCTGTCCAAGCCGGCGTCCTTGGCCAACTTGGTGGCCTCGGCCTCCGATGTGTACGCCGGGTGGAACTGTGACAGGTAGTGCTTGGGCGCATAGCCGCCGCCGCCGGTCGCACCCCCGTAGGACACCCCGCCCAGGTCGTTCGCACTCGCGAAGAACAGTGGCAGCGCGGGATACGGAACCGCGGACTTGTAGCGCACCGTGTAGTCGTCCACCCGCTCGACGCTGACCGGCTTGCCCGCGATCTGCAGCGACGCGTTCGGATGGGCGATCGTCGTGTTGAGAGTGATGTCGTTGCGCCAGAAGAGGATGTCGTCGGCGGTGAACGGATGCCCGTCCGACCACTTCATCCCGCGTCGCAGGTAGATCGTGAGCTCGGTGGCGTCCGCGCTCAACTGGTAGTCCCGGGCGATATTCGGTACGACGTTCTTGAGCTCGTAGTCCCAGTACAGAAGACTGTCCGGGCCGGCACAGAACAGATTCCCGTTCTGGTAATCCTCAACGCCGGCGAACGCGCGCCGGAGCACGCCGCCGTACTTGCCGATGCCGTCCACCGGCTTGATGACCAGCGGGTCCTGGCCGATCCGGTCGGCGACGGCGGGGAGCTTGCCGGCCTTCGTCTGCGCGGCGAAGACCGGGGACTCCTTCAACGTGGTCGGGAACTTGCTCCTGTCCGTGATGACCTCGCCGCCCTGGACCCCGGGCAGCGTGTTCGCAGCATCCGACGGGGTCGACGACGTACCGCCGCCGCCCGTGCATGCCGACAGCACGATGGCGCTCCCGCCGATGTACGCCGCGGCACGGAGAACGTCTCGTCGAGTCGGTTCATAGGTGGTGGCCAACGCTGATCACGCCCTCGGGTAGGTACGTTGCCTCCCGTGTGTGTTCACGGATCTCGATATTGCGAAATGATAGCGAGATAGCAGGTTGTGTCAACGGCCTAGCCGGCCGCAAATCCAGCGAGTTCGCAGAGTTCGAACGTCACGACGCCGTCCTGCACTGTCAGCACGCCGACGGTGCCGAGCGACAGCTGGCCGGCGACCCGGCCCGGGCCCTTCGGATAGGTCGGGCTGCCCGGATTGACGAACAGCACGCCGGCCGCCGATATCGCCACCGGCCGGTGGGTGCTCGCGAAGGCGACTACGTCGACGGGTCCGCCGAACTTGCTGGGCAATATGTCGGCCAATTTGCTCGCGTCCAATTCCGGCAGCCCGCCGGGCGGCGTCACCACCGCCTCGCCCGGCTCCCGCTCCAGGTTGTGAATCAGCCCGACGCGCACTCCGCCGACCTCGAGCACCCGGGTCAGGCCCTTGATGCGGTCGCCGTCGGCCGGGGTGAGGACCACGTTCCCCGCGCCGTCGCCGGCGAAGTCCTGCACGGCGAGCAGCGGCGCCAGCTTGGCCAACCGATCCAGCGATCCGCGGTTGGGTTTCCCGGGGAGCCCGGTGTGGCCGAGATGCACGATGGCGTCGACACCCTCCAGCGCCTGGAACAGCTCGTCGGGCAGATCGCTGCCGTCGGGCTCGGCGCAGTGACTGTCGGCGACCAGCCCGATGCGCTGCGCGTCGAGCGTCGTCACGCCGCCGATGTAATCCTCGTGCTGCTCCGTCGTTGTCACGGTCGTTCTCCTCAGTTGTTGGTAGCGGCTTGGGTGGCGGTCGGGGCAGCGGCGGCGGACACGGCTCCGCAGCCGCAGCTGTCGCAGTCGCACTGCTGGACCTCGGCGGCGTGCTGCGGGGTGAAGTGGCGGCGCGCAGCGGCGAGTGCTTCGTCCTCGGTGAGCCCCCACGACTCCCATTCCGGCCGAGACAGCGCCGTGACGAGGTCCGGATCCGCGAGGTGCCAGTAGGCGCTGAACCGATCCTCGGACGCCACCCCGAGTGCCTCGGCGAGCAGCGACATCCACTCGCGCACCGCAAGTCGCGGGCTGGAGAACTTCGACCACTCCCGCTGGCACCGGTGGTAGGGCGTCACCAGCGTCGCCGCACCCGCGCGTGCCGCCTGCTCCTCGAGCTCGCCCTGCGCGCGACGGTATTCGTCGGCTGAGAGTCCGTTCAGGATGCTGGTCGATGTCGGCCCGGTCCCGGCGCACGGTGCGCCGGCGCTGGGTGGCTCGATCGTCCCGGCGTACTCGACACCGGGGATGAGCGCGAGGATGTCGAGGATGCTCTCGGTGTCGATGTCCTGCTGCGGCAGCGATTCGCGGTGTCGATGCAGCACGACGCGGGCACGCACCTCGCGCTGCCACGGGATCGCGCCGCCGCGCTCGCGGAGCAGCCGGGACAGGTACTTCGACACGTGGACAACCTTGTAAGGCGCGTCGCGCTGCGTACCGCCCAGTTCGAGGTAGCGGAGCATGCACGCGCCGCACCACTGGACTGTCACGTTGGGTCCGTACGCCGCGAACCGTTCGTACGACCTGCTCGATATGCGGTCGGCAGCCGCTGCGTCGCCACCCAGGTTGCCGAACGGCCGGCCGCAGCAGAACTGCTTTCCGGTGACCGCGGCGTAGTCGATCCCGAGCACATCGAAGACGCGAGTGGCCTCGAGCATGAGATGCGGCGTGTGCTGGACAGCGCAACCGAATGCGAGCAGTGCGTCGACCGGCCGATCCGGTGCCTCGGCACGCTCGGACCAGCGCACCTCGTCGCGCCGGATCAGCATCGACTTGCTCTCCGCCATCCCCGTATAGAAGCCCTGCGGATCGAACCGAGCCGGATCGATCAAAACTCCACCTCGTTCCTGGGGTTCAAAAGTCGCGCTGCATATGTTGTACTGCAATATCGTAATCCGATAAGAGACGCTAGCGCGGTCCTGGGAAGCGCGTCAATCGGCGGCCTGCCTACCGTTGACACCCCGCAACCGGGCCCACTAACATCCCGATATCGGCTCATGACATCTCCGCCAGGCCAAAGGTGGTGGTCCCGGTTCGGTACGTCGCTCGCCGTCTTGTCTGGGCCGTCTTCACGATGTGGGCGATCTCAGTGGTCTCGTTCGTGATCATCCAGCTGCCACCGGGAGACTTCGCCACCACCTACGTGAATCGCTTGGCCCAGGCGGGCGCATCACCGGGCGACATCGCCCACGCTCGCCAGCAACTCGGTCTGGACAAGTCCGGCTTCCAGCAATACCTGAGCTGGATGGGCCGCCTCCTGCACGGCGACCTCGGCCAGTCCCTGAGCCTGAACCGGCCGGTCGCCGACGTGTTGCAGGGAGATCTCGCATATACCGGAGTCCTGGTGGGCGCCGCGCTCATCGTGAGCTGGTGCATCGCGTTGCCGATCGGCGTCTACTCCGCGGTGCACCGCTACTCGCCGCTCGACCACGTCATGACGTTCCTCGGATTCCTCGGCCTCGCCGTCCCGAGCTTCCTGCTCGCGCTGATCCTGATGTACTTCAGCTTCGACTGGTTCGGCATCAGCATCGACGGACTGTTCTCGCCGCAGTACGAAACGGCGCCGTGGGGCTTCGGCAAGGTGTTCAACATGTTCGAGCACCTGATCGTGCCGGCGATCGTGCTCGGCGCGGCCGGGATGGCCCATCTGATGCGGATCATGCGTGCGAACCTGCTCGACGAACTGGGCAAGCCGTACGTCGTCACTGCGCAGGCGAAGGGGCTGCCGAAGTGGCGGGTCATTCGGAAGTATCCGGTGCGCGTGGCGCTGAACCCGTTTGCGAGCTCGATCGGTCTGCTCGTTCCGCAGGTCGTCTCGGCCTCGATCATCGTCTCCGTGGTGCTCGGCCTGCCGACGCTGGGCCCGCGACTGCTCGACGCGCTCAAGGCGCAGGACATGTTCCTGGCTGGCGCGATCGTCCTGTTCCTCGGGTTGCTGACCGTCGTCGGCACCCTGATCTCGGACATCGTCCTGATGGTCCTCGACCCACGGATTCGCCATGCGGGTTAGTCGTCTTCGCGGAAACGGCGGCACGGCGGTGGTCGACGCACCACCCGCGGTGGATGCCGACGTTGCCGCGCCGGTCGAGGACAAGTTCGTCGTCGCGACTCAACGCCAGCTCATCTGGATGCGTTTCAAGCGGCACAAGCTGGCGATGGCGAGCGCCTACGTCCTCATCTTCTTCTACCTCGTCGCGATATTCGCCGACTTCCTCGCGTACGCCGACCCGCAGCACACGAACGGCGATCTGGCCCTGCGGCCGCCGCAGCGCATCCACGTGTTCAGCGGGAGCGGGGTATCGCTGCACGTCCATCCGGTCATCTCGCACCGGGACCCGGTGACCTTCGAGCGCATCTACTCCGAGGACACCTCCAAGAACCTCAGCATCAAGTTCTTCGCACCCGGCTACGAGTACAAGCTCTTCGGCCTGTTCCCGACGCACATCCACCTCATCGGCGTCTCGGGGGCCCGTGCGGAGAACGTGCTGGCGATCTTCGGGACTGACGACCAGGGCAGGGATATCTATTCGCGCCTGCTGCTTGCGACACGCACGTCTCTGACCATCGGGCTCGTCGGCGTCGCCATGAGCCTGTTCCTCGGCGTCGTCGTCGGGGCGATATCCGGCTACTACGGCGGCCGTGTCGACCTCGTCATCCAGCGCGTCATCGAGATCATGCGCTCGATCCCAGCCATCCCGCTGTGGCTCGGACTTGCGGCCGCCATGCCGCGGGATTGGCCGATCATCAGGGTCTACTTCTTCATCACGCTGATCATCTCGCTGATCGGCTGGACCGAACTTGCGCGCGTGGTGCGAGGTCGCTTCCTGCAGATAAGAGACGAGGATTTCGTAACGGCTGCGGAGATGATCGGTGCCCGGCCACGTCGGGTGATCTTCGTGCACATCCTGCCGATGTTCACGAGCCACGTCATCGCGGCGACCACGCTCGCGCTGCCGCTGATGATCGTCGCCGAGACCTCGCTCAGCTTCCTCGGCCTCGGCCTGCGCTCGCCCGCAGTGTCCTGGGGGGTGATGTTGCAGGATGCCCAGAACGTGCAGGCGATTGCTCTCTCGCCGTGGTTGCTGATTCCGGTGATTCCGGTGGTCCTTGCCATCCTGGCCTTCAACTTCTTCGGGGACGGTCTTCGCGATGCCGCAGATCCGTACGACGCCTGACCCGGACGGGGTTGCGCCGGGCGCACTGCTCTCGGTGCGCGACCTCGCAACGCATTTCGACACCGTTGACGGGGTGATCCGCGCCGTCGACGGCGCCACGTTCGACATACCGTCCGGCCGCATCGTCGGCATGGTCGGCGAGACCGGGTGCGGCAAGAGTGTGATGGCCCGCTCGATCCTGCGCATCGTCGAGAAGCCGGGCCGCATCGTCCGCGGCGAGATCCTGCTGCGCGACGGCGACGATTACGTGGATCTCGCCGGACTGGAACCGTACGGGCGGCGGATGCGGCAGATCCGCGGCGGCCGTATCGGGCTCGTGTTCCAGGAGCCGATGACCTCCTTCAGCCCGGTGCACACGGTCGGCAACCAGCTGTTGGAAGCCGTCCAACTGCACGACCAGCTCAACCGGCGCGATGCCCACGACCGGGCGGTCGAACTGCTCGAGGTCGTCGGCCTGCCGCGCCCCGAGGAGCAGCTCTCCGCCTACTCGTGGCAGCTGTCCGGCGGCTTGCGGCAGCGGGCGATGATCGCGATGGCGCTCGCCGGCCGACCCGAGTTGCTGATCGCCGACGAGCCGACGACCGCGCTCGACGTCATCACGCAGGCGCAGGTCCTGACGCTGATCCGCGATCTGCAGGAGCGCACCGGACTCGCGATCCTGCTCATCACCCACGACCTGGGCGTCGTCGCCGAGATGGCCGACGAGGTTGTCGTGATGTATCTCGGCCGCGTCGTGGAGCGCGGCCCGGTCGACGAGATCTTCCACGCGCCGCAGCACCCTTACACTCGCGCGCTCATGCGTTCGATCCCGAGCTCGCAGACGAAGCCGCGGGTGCGGCTGACCGCGATCAAGGGCTCGGTGCCGCACCCGCTGCAACGCCCGAGCGGCTGCTCGTTCCACGACCGGTGCACCTTCGCCCTCCCCGACGTGTGTACGCACGAAGCGCCGGCGTTGCGCGACGTCGGGCCGAGCCACCAGCTCGAGTGCCATCTCCCAGACGAGGTGATCGCCGACATCGCGGCGGCCGACCGTCGCGGGCGGCCCCGACACGAGGAGCCGACGGTCCTTCCGGCCGCCGAACCAGCCACGCTCAACGGGTCGGCGCCGGCGACGCCGCGCCGGGCACTGCTCGAGGTCGCCGACCTGAACAAGTCGTTCTCCAGCGGCTCAGGACCGCTGCGCGGCGCGCGTGGGCGGGTGCCGGCCGTCAACGACGTGAGCTTCACGCTGTACGAGGGCGAGACGCTCGCCCTGGTCGGGGAGAGCGGCTCGGGCAAGACGACGGTCGCCCGGTGCGTGATGCGCGACCACAGTCCGGACAGTGGCCGGATCCTGTTCAGCAAGGACGACAACACGGTCATCGACCTCGCCGGACTTTCGAAGAAGCAGGTCCGTCCGCTGCGCAGCGGATTCCAGATGGTGTTCCAGGATCCGTTCTCGTCGCTCAACCCGCGGATGACGGTGTTCAGCATCATCGGCGAGCCGCTGTTGGTGCACGGCATGCACGACCGGCAGGAACGCGTCGAGCGCGTCCGGCAACTAATGGAACTCGTCGGACTGCGTCCCGAGTACATGCAGCGCTTCCCGCACGCGTTCAGCGGGGGTCAACGGCAACGGATCGGCATCGCCCGCGCGCTCGCCCTCAACCCGCAGCTGGTGATCGCCGACGAGCCGGTCTCCGCGCTGGACGTCTCGGTGCAGTCGCAGATCCTCAACCTGCTGCTGGATCTGCAGCAGCGGCTGCGGCTCACCTATCTGTTCGTGTCGCACGACCTGAGCGTTGTCCGGCACATCAGCGACCGGATCGCCGTGATGTACGCCGGCCAGATCGTCGAGCTCGGCGAACGCGACGACGTGCTCGAAGCGCCGAAGCACCCGTACACCGCGGCGCTGCTCGCCGCGATCCCCAAGACGGATCCGCGGCTGCGCTCCCAGCTCAAGCCACCGCGCGGGGCGGTCGCGAACCTCGCCAACTTGCCGACGGGCTGCTCGTTCCACCCGCGCTGCCCGTTCGCCGTCGAGCGCTGCAAGGTCGAGAAGCCGGAGTTGCAGGAGGTCGGCGGGCGGCAGGTGCGCTGCCACCGCGCGCAGGAGTTGGCACTCGCGGGCCTCCCACACGCGACGGAACGCTCGCCGCTGGCCGCCAGCGAGGTCTAGCAGTCGGCGGGCTGAGAGTTGTCCGCCCGTCAGTACGCCATGAGGTCACGCCGGGCGGACAACCCGCAACAGAGCCCGACTATCTTGATACGATATCGATGCTCGACATACCCCGACCTCGTGGACGGTGGCGTGTATGACCGCAGAGACCATTCGCACGTACTGCTCGATGTGCGGAGTGGGCTGTCCGGCGGCGGTGACTGTTGACGGCAAGCAGGTGCTGTCCCTCAAGGCGGACCGGGAACATCCGCTCGGTGGGCTCATGTGCCCGAAGGGGCGGGCAGCGCCGGAGATCCACGATCACCCGCACCGGGTCAACTACCCGATGCGGCGTACTCGCCCGAAGACGGCCTCCGATCCGGGTTGGCAGCGCTGCACGTGGGACGAGGCGCTGGACCTGATCGCTGCGGAGTTCGGCAGGATCCGCGCGGAGTCCGGTCCGGAAGCCGTCGTGATGGGGCGCGGAACTGCGAGCGGCACCGGGCTCGGTCCGGCGGAGCCGTGGGTGTCGCGGCTGTGCGAAGCCTTCGGCTCACCGAACTACATGACGAACACGCACATCTGCAACTGGGCCCGCGACGGAGCCGTCCATTACACGTTCGGGCAGTCCTTGCAGCCGCCACCGGACGTCGAGCACAGCGGCTGCGTCATCGTCTGGGGCGCCAACCCGCTGGCGACCCGCATCAGCCTGGCCACCGCGATCACGACGGCCCGGCGCCGCGGCCTGCGGCTGATCGTGGTCGATCCGCGACGCACCGAGCTGGGCAGGCGCGCCGACCTGGTGCTGCAGGTCAGGCCAGGAACCGACGTCGCGCTGGCGCTCGCCTGCATCCACCTGATGCTGGAGAACAGGTGGTACGACGAGAGCTTCGTCAGGGAGTGGACGAACGCACCGTTCCTCGTCCGAGAGGACACCGGGCGGCTACTGCGCACCGACGAGGTCGAACCCGGCGCGCTCGGCGTAGCCGGGCCCGGTCACGAGCCCGGCTACGTCGCGCAGGACGCCGCCACCGGACGCCTCGTCGAGTATCGGCCGGGGCAGCGCCGCTATGCCGCTCCCTCCGCAACGCTCGAGCTGACCGAGCCGGTCACGGTCGACCTGCGCGACGGTCCACGCGTGCGGTGCCGGCCCGTCCTCGCGCTGCTGGCCGAACAGGCACGGCAGTGCGAACCCGCGGTGGCGGCTCGGATCACCGGCGTCCCAGAGGAACAGATCCGCGAGGCGGTGCGGTTGGTCGTCGAGAATCGGCCGGCGGCCCACTTCGTGTGGAACGGAATCGTCCAGCACACCAACGGAACCCAAGCGGGCCGGGCCATCGAGATCTTCTACGCGCTGATCGGAGACTGGGATCGACGCGGCGCCAACGTGGTTCTGCCGCCGCGGACGACGGGCCGCATCGCCGACCTCGGGCTGATCCCGACGGAGCTGGCCGCGCGCCGGTTGGGTCGCGAGGAACGGCCGTTGGGGCCGGCCGCGGTCCACGGCCAGGTCGTCGCGCCGGACGTCTTCAGCGCGATTCTGGAGGACCACCCGTACCGCGTTCGCGGCCTGTTGACCTTCGGGAGCAACACGCTGCTGAACACCGGTGACCCGCATCGCGGGCGCGCGGCGTTGCAGGCGCTCGAATTCTTCGCACAGGTCGAGCAGTTCCACACGCCGACCAGCGAGCTCGCCGACGTGCTGCTGCCAGCTGCGACGTTCCTGGAGAGCGACGTCCTGATGATCACCCGCGAGGGTCGAGCCGAACCGCGCCGGCGGGTCGTCGAGCCGATGTACGAGCGTCGACCCGACATCGAGATCATCTTCGATCTCGCTTGTCGCCTCGGCCTCGGCGAGTGGTTCGCCGACGGCAGCGTCACCGACGCTTACGACGCGGTACTCGTTCCGGCCGGGCTGTCCTGGCAGGCGCTGCTCGAGCAGCCGGACGGCGTCAGCGTGCTGCCCGATCTGGAGTTCGAGAAGCATGCCGCGGTGACCGACGACGGCACGCAGCGCGGATTCCCGACGCCTTCGGGACGGGTCGAACTCTTCGTCGACCGGTTCGCCGCGCACGGGCAGCCGCCCCTACCGCGCTACGAGGAGCCCGCCGAGAGCCCGGTGCGCACGCCCGGCCTGGCGCGCGACTTCCCGCTGGTG
Organism: Jatrophihabitans sp.; assembly: GCA_035642535.1. Taxonomy (GTDB): domain Bacteria; phylum Actinomycetota; class Actinomycetes; order Mycobacteriales; family Jatrophihabitantaceae; genus Jatrophihabitans. The sequence continues at coordinate 49,699 of DASQSE010000048.1, forward strand.
CTCACCAACGCGAAGCGCGGTTACTTCCTGCACAGCCAGCATCGCGGTGTGGCGAGCCTGCGGCGGCACAACCCCGAGCCGACGGTCGAAATCCACCCCCAGACCGCCGCGCAATTCGACATCGCCGACGGCGCCCGCGTCGCCCTCGAGACGCCCAAGGGCGGGATCCGGGTGCGTGCGAAGCACACCGAGACGATCGTCCCCGGCGTGGTGTGCGCGAATCACGGTTGGTGGGAGGCCTGCGAGGAGCTCGGGCTGGACAAGCTCGACCCGTTCTCCGAGACCGGCGCCAACGTGAACCTGCTGGTGCACAACGACGCCCGGGACCCGATCAGCGGGGGGGTGCCGCACCGGTCAGTGCTGTGCCGACTGCGCCCGTTGACCGACTAGCGGCGACGGCGGCAGCTCATCTCGCCGATTAGCCCGGCCGCGGCGGTGGAAAGAATCTCGGTATGGCGCAGCGGCACCGCGAACGCGAGGACAAGTACGACGTCGAAGCGCGGTTCTCGATGCCGGGGCTGGACGATCTCGTGCCGGCCGGGGGCCGTCTCGAGCACACGGTCGTCCATCTGGACAGCCGATACTTCGACACCAAGGAACACGACCTGCTGGCGAGCGGCGTGACGCTGCGCCGGCGCACCGGCGACACCGACACCGGCTGGCAGCTGAAAGTGCCCGAGGGCAAGGCGCGCACCGAGATCCGGCTGCCGGCGGACGAAGAAGCGGTGCCCGGCGAGCTCGCCGACCTGGTGCGCGCCGTCAGACACGACCGGCCGCTGGCCGAGGTCGCCCGGGTGCGCACCGAACGCAGCGTCGCGCGGCTGCGCGGCCCGGACGACGCGACCCTCGTCGAGGTCGCCGACGACACCGTGCATGCGGCCGCGTCGGGTGCGGCAGCCATGCTGACGCAGTGGCGCGAGGTCGAGGTCGAGCTCGGCGCAGGCGATCCGGCGCAGCTGGACGAGGTGCGCGACCGCCTGGTACAGGCGGGCGCGCGGCCCTCCGCATCGTCATCGAAGCTCGCCAGGGCATTGGACGCCGAGCCCACCAAGGGCACCTCCGGCAGCCTGGTCACTACCTACCTGCGCAGCCAGTACGCCGTGTTGGTCGCCGGTGACGTGGCGCTCCGGCAGCACCGCGATGCGATCCACGCGACCCGGGTGGCCACCCGCCGCATCCGTAGCACGCTGCGCATCTTCGGTGCGCCGTTCGATGAGCGACTGGCTGCCGATTTGGACGCGGAGCTCTCCTGGTACGCGGATGCGCTCGGCGAGGTCCGCGACAGGCAGGTGCAGCGCGCCCGCTTCGCCGCGGCAATCGACGAGCTTCCGGACGAGTTGGTTGTCAGGTCCTTCGGCGATGACGTGGACGCATGGCTCAAGGCCGAGCAGACGGCGCGCGGCCGGGAGCTGGACGAGGCGCTCGACAGCCCGCGCTACCTTCGTCTGCTCCGCGAGGTCCGCGACTGTGCGAATGCGCGTCCGTTCACCGAGGGCGCCGGCGCCGCCCCGGCCACGCTCAAGCGACTCACCCGGCGCGCCCGCGACAAGGCGGAGAAGCGGCTGCGTCAGGCCACCCGCGCCGCGGCCGCCGGTGCCGACGACGAGACCGTCGACGCGGCGCTGCATCGTGCGCGGAAGGCGGCCAAGCGCGCTCGCTATGCGGTCGAGCTAACCGGTCCGGCACATCGGGCCAAGCGGGCCAAGAAGATCATCAAGCACTACAAGAAGCGCCAGGATCTGCTCGGCGCGCATCAGGACGCGGTCGTCGCCGGACAACTGCTGCGCGATCACGCCACGCGGGTCGGCGCCGAGTTGCCGATGACCTACGGGCTGCTCCTCGCGCGTGAGGACGAAATCGCCCGGCGCACCCGTGAACAGCTGACCGAGGGATAGCCGCCGCGACGCCCGTCAATTCACGTATCGACAACTGATAACGGACTACGATATTGTCAGTTCATGGTCGTACAGGAGGACTCGCCGCGCGCCGCTGTGTTCGGTCGGGACATCTTCTTCGAGTATCTGGTCGAGCTCGGCGTGCCGTACATCTTCGGGAACCCCGGCACGACCGAAATCCCGCTGATCGACGGCTGCAACGAGCATCCCTCGGTCGAGTACGTGCTGTCCCTGCACGAGGACGTCGCGGTCGCGCAGGCGATGGGCTATGCGCGTGCGTCCGGCAAGATCGGCGTCGTCAACCTGCACGTCACACCCGGCGTCGCGCACGGGCTGGGCAACCTCTACAACGCCTATCGCGCGCGCATCCCGCTACTCATCACGGCCGGTCAGCACCATGCCGGGCTGAACCTGCACGAGCCGATCCTCACTGCTGACCTCGCCGCCCTCGTGCGGCCGTTCACCAAGTGGTCCTACGAGGTGACCCGGCTCGAAGAACTGCCGATTGCCCTGCAGCGCGCCTTCAAGGAGCTGACCACACCGCCGTACGCTCCGGTGTTCCTGTCGATCGCGACGAACCTGCTCCTCGAGAAGTACCCGAGCCCACCGCCCGCGCGGGTCAGCAAGATCGCCGCGCAGGCCACCAACGCCGGCAGCGTCGAGTACGCCGCGCAGCTGCTCGCCGAGGCGGCGAATCCGATGATCCTGGCCGGGGACGGCGTGGCGCTCGCCGACGGCTGGCCCGAGCTCGTGGCGATTGCCGAGGACCTCGGCGCGGTCGTGTTCACCGAGGGCTACGCGACTGCCTGGAACTTCCCGTCCGACCACCCGCAGTTCGCCGGGCCGATGCCGAATCTCGCGGGCGAAATGCGGAACCGGTTCAACGACGTCGACGTCGTCCTCATGTGCGGGGTGACCTGCCAGGCGCCGGTATCGCGCTACGACGAGGGCGGACCGCTCATTCCGTGGCGCGTCAAGGCCATCTCGCTCGACGACGACCCGTGGGAGGTCGGCAAGAACCAGCCGGTCGACGTCGGGCTGGTCGGCGACGTCAAGACGAATCTCACCGCGCTCGCGGCAGCGGTCCAGAAGACGGCGAAGGACGATGCAGCCATCGCCGCGCGCGCCGAGACGGTGCGCACCCTGTGTCGGCAGCGGATCGACGATTGGGACAAGAAGGTGAAGACGGCGCGCGAGTCGGAGCAGCTCAGCGCGACGCTCGTCGCCGCCCAACTGCGCGAGCTCATGCCGAGCGACGTCGTGTTCGCGGACGAGTCGATCTCCAACCGCGCATCGTTCGTCAACGTGCTCGACTTCCCGGATCCGCTCTCCTACTTCAACGTCAACGGGCTGTCGCTCGGCTACTCGGCCGGGGCAGCGGTGGGTATTCAGCTGGCGCGTCCGGAGCGGCGCGTCGTCAACGTCGTCGGCGACGGGTCGCTCATGTACTACCCGCAGGCGCTGTGGAACGCGGCCACCGCCGGCGCGCGGGTGCTGTTCGTCGTCCTCAACAACTCCAGCTACAACGTGCTGAAGGTCATCACGCAGCGGATGGGCGGCCCGTGGAGCGGCGACCATCAAACGGTCCCGGGGCTGGACATCGACGGCGCACGGATCGACTTCGTGCAACTGGCGCAATCGTTGGGGATGCCGGCAGTGCGGCCGGCGAACTCAGCGGAGTTGCACGATGCGTTGGAGCGTGGCCTCGCCGCCGACGGGCCGTACCTCGTCGAGGTCACGCTCCCGCGCACCTGATCCGAGCCGTCCGCACGACGCGAACCGACAGGAGGAGTGCATGGTCGAGACCGTCAGCCCCGGCACGTCCGCGCTTGAAGAACTGATCACCGAGGCGGCCGTAGACCCGCGCGCACTCGACTCCGCCAAGCACCGCGCGGCCGTCGAGGAGACGATCGCGCTGCTCGACCGCGGCGAGGTTCGCACGGCCGAGAAGATCGACGGCGAGTGGCAGGTCAACACCTGGGTGCAGCACGCGATCAAGCAGTATTTCCACATCGCGCCGTTCACGACCGAGCGCGCGGGACCGATGGAGTACCACGACCGCATCCCGATCAAGCACAACCTCGCGGAGCGCGGCATCCGGGTGCTGCCCGGATCGATCGTGCGGTACGGCAGTTACATCGAGCCGGGCGTCATCGTGGCGCTGGGCTTTGTCAACCTCGGCTCGTACGTGCAGACGGGCGCGCTGGTCGACGCCTGGTCGACGGTGGGCAGCGCCGCGCAGATCGGTCGTGACGTCCACCTGGCGGGCGGCGTCGGCATCGGCGGCGTGCTCGAGCCGCCCGGCGCCCGGCCGGTCATCATCGAGGACGGCGCGTTCATCGGCTCTCGCTCGATCATCGTGGAAGGCGTCGTCGTCGAGGAGCGCGCGGTGATCGCCGCGCAGACCTGCCTCACCGGCTCGACGCACATCATCGACGTGACGGGTGACGAGCCGGTGACCTACAAGGGCCGGGTTCCTGCGGATTCCGTCGTGGTGCCCGGCACCCGCACCCGGAAGTTTCCCGCCGGCGAGTACCAGGTCAGCTGTGCGCTCATCATCGGCAAGCGCGGTGACACGACCGACCACAAGCTGCGGTTCAACGACGACCTCCGCGACTTCAGCTTCGCCTGAGTCGTACGTTCGGCACTGATGGCCATGCACCTGACCGCGGGGGAGCTGCCCGCGGAGACCGAGACGCTGCGTCGCGAGGTTCGCGATTTCGTCGCCGCGGAGTTGGCGGCGGGCAACTTCACGCCGCGCTGCGACAACTGGCTCGGTGGCGTGGATCGCGAGTTCAGCCGCAAGCTCGGCGGGCGTGGCTGGCTCGGCATGACCTGGCCGCGCGAATACGGCGGGCAGGAGCGCAGCGCGCTCGACCGGTTCGTCGTGACCGAGGAGTTGCTCGCGGCGGGCGCGCCGGTGGCCGCGCACTGGGTGGCCGACCGGCAGGTGGGTCCGCTGCTGTTGCGCTTCGGCACCGAGGCGCAGCGGCAGCGCTATCTGCCGTCCATCACGAAGGGCGAGTGCTGTTTCGCCATCGGCATGAGCGAGCCCGATTCCGGCTCCGATCTCGCGTCCGTCCGCACGCGCGCGGAGCAGGTCCCCGGCGGCTGGCGGGTGAACGGGACGAAGGTCTGGACGAGCGCGGCGCAGGTCGCGCAGGCGATGATCGCGCTGGTGCGCACCTCGCCCGCGGACGGCGATCGACACGCCGGGCTCACCCAGCTGATCATCGAGTTGGGCTCGGACGGGGTGACCGTCAATCCCATCACGTCCATCGACGGGCAGGCGCACTTCAACGAGGTCGTGCTGCGCGACGTGTTCGTGCCGGATGACGCCGTCGTCGGCGAACTCGGCGCGGGATGGCGGCAGGTGACGGCCGAGCTGGCGTACGAGCGCAGCGGCCCGGAGCGGATCCTCAGCACGATGCCGCTGTTGCGAGCGTGGTGCCGTCAGCTCGCGTCGCATGACGCGAGCGGCGAGGCGCGGCATGCGGCCGCCCGGCTCGTGGCCCGCGCCTGGGTGCTGCGTCAGCTGTCGCTCGCCGTCGCCAGTGCGCTCGCCGCAGGAGAGGCCCCGGCCGTCGAGGCGGCGCTCGTCAAGGACCTCGGCACCCGGTTCGAGCAGGAGAGCGTCGCGGTGATCCGCCGATACGCCGCAGTCGAGCCGGATCCCGACAGCACCGACGACGTGACCCGGCTGCTGGGCGAGACGGTGCTGCGCACACCGGCCTTCACGCTACGGGGCGGCACCAACGAGATCCTGCGCGGCATCGTCGCGCGCAGTCTGGTGCGCCAATGACCGGCACCGACGGCTTGGTCGACGCCGTCGACCGGCTCTGCTCAGCTACGTCGAGCGCGGCGCCGCAAGCGGCCTTCGACAAGAGCGCATGGGATTCGCTCGAGCAGGCCGGCTTCACGCTCGTCCCGATACCCGAACGACTCGGCGGCAGCGGCGGCACACTGTCGCAGGCGGCGGATGTCCTGCGCGCCGCCTCGCGGCACGCGATCGGCGTGCCGCTCGCCGAGACGATGTGGCTCGCCGGCTGGTTGCTCGCGGCATCCGACGTGCCGGTACCGGCGGGGCCGTTGACCGCCGCGGTCGCCGGCGACGACGTGACCTTGACGCGCGCCGCGGACGGCTGGCGGCTCGACGGCACGCTGCGCCGCGTCCCGTGGGCACGGCATGCGGCGGAGATCGTGGTGCTGGCGACGGCGGGGAACGGGCCGGTCGTCGTGCGCGTCGGCGGTGGCCGCGCCGAGCTGCACCTCGGCCACAACCTGGCCGGCGAGCCGCGTGATGACGTACTGCTGGACGGGGTGCGCGTCGCCGGCGACGACGTCGTGCCGGCGGGTGCGGGCGTGAGCGCCGAGATGTTCCGGAGCCACGCGGCACTGGCCCGGGTGGTGGCGCTCTCCGGGGCGGCCGAGCAGGTGCTGAACCTGTGCCTGCGCTACGCCGGCGAACGCGTGCAGTTCGGGCGTCCGCTGATCGCCTTCCAGGCAGTGCAGCAACTGGTCGCGCAACTGGCCGGCGAGGTCGCGGCGCTCGTCGTCAGCGGGCAGGCCGCGAGCACGAAGCTGGCCGAGGACGCCGCTCACTGCGTCTGGGCGGCCAAGGCCGCGGCGGCCGAATCGGCAGGCGTGGTGGCTGCGATCGGGCACCAGATCCACGGCGCGATGGGCATGACGATCGAGCACCCGCTGTACCGCAGCACGACCCGGCTGTGGTCGTGGCGCGAGGAGTACGGCAACGAGCAGGCGCACTACCAGGCGCTGGGCCGGCTCGTCGCCGCGACGGATCCGTGGGAGCTGATCACCGGCCTCGACCGTCGTTGACCCGGATCACGATATCGATATACGATTCCAGGGCCTGATACGACGGGGATCGGTCGGCCGAGGCAGGAGAGCTACGTGACGGTTACCGCGCAGGTGCGCGAGGGCGTGACGATCACGGAGCAGCTTGCCGACTACGTTCTGGGTCTCCGGTACGAGGATCTTCCGGAGCAGGTCGTCGCGAAGACGAAGGCCCTGCTCGCTCACCATCTCGGCATCGCGTTGCGCGATCAGACGTCACGCGAAGCACGGCTCGGCACGCAGTTCGCCGCACTCATGGGCGGGACGACCGGGCAGCACACTGTCATCGGCCGGCGTGAGCGGGCCGACCTGATGGACGCGGTGTTCGCGAACTCGCTGCTCATGTTGCAGGGCGCCAGACATGACTGCGTGTTGCCGCCGAACGTCAATCCCGGCGTCGCCGTACAACCCGCAGCGTGGGCGGTCGGCGAGGACGTCGGTGCGTCGGGGCGGAAGTTCCTGACCGCCGTCGTGGTCGGTTACGACGTGATGACGCGGTTGCACGCGCCGACCTGGACGTGGGATCTCGATGTGCCGCGTCCGGCGAAATGGTCGGTGTCGCCGTTCGGGGTGGCCGCGACGGTCGCACGGCTCTACGGCTTGTCGCGGGAACGGACGGTGCACGCTCTCGGCCACGCCGGGCAGGCCGGCATCGGCATCTACGAGGGCGCCGCGCAGCACTGGATGATGCATGCGCTCGCGGCGCGCGGCGGCGTACTCGCGGCGTCACTCGCGCGCGCCGGGTTCCCGGCGTCACGCACTCCCGTCGAGGGCACCCACGGCCTGTTCGAAAGCGTGTTTCTGCAGGCCGTCCCGGATGCCGTCATGGACAACCTGATCACGCTCGGCGACGACTTCGCGATCATGCGAGCCGAGACGCGGAAGTACCCCGCCGGCGTGCTCAACGGCCCGCCCGTCAAGTTGCTGCTGCAACTGCTGCTTGCCAACGGCATCAGATCCGAGGACGTCGCGCGCGTCGATCTCGTGCTGCCGTGTGCGCGGGAGGCTCGGGAAGCGGTGTACGACACTGCGGAGCAGCGCGGGCCGAGCTGGCTGCTCGCCGCAGTGCTCGCGGACGGTTGTCTGGACGAGCGCCGGTTTGACGAACCGCCCGACGAGCGGCGGTGCGCGATGCGCGAACGCGTGCGGCTGCGGTTCGAGGCCGACCGCCCGCTGCGCTACGCCAGGGTCGAGGTCACGACGACGGACGGGCGGCAGTTCGAGGCCGAGGGCGACCGCGTCGAGGTGCCGCCGTCCGACTTGCGCGAGTCGTTGTCGGCAGGCACGGCCGCCGGGTTGCCCATCGACCGGCTCGTGGACCTTATGCAGCATCTCGAGGACGTCCCGAACGTGGCGGACGTGCTCGCGTGCCTGCGCCCGGAGCCGACGCGATGACCGCCGTCGAGCAGCGCGTTGCCGCGCCGACGATCAGCGCGCAGCTCGCCGACTTCGTCCGCGACCTGCGTTACGAAGACATCCCCGAGCCGGTGATCGCCCACACCAAGGAGCTGCTGGCCCACCAGCTCGGGCTCGCGCTCAGCGGGCAGCGCGACGAGTCGGCGCGGCGTGCAGTGCAACTTGCCCAGCAGCTCAGCGGGCCGGGCGGGGCGTGCACGATCGTCGGCGATCGCGGTCGCGCCGACCTGCTCGACGCGGTATTCGCGAACGCATTCCTGCTCGGGCACGACGGTCGGGACGACGTCATCATGCCGTCCGGCGTCCATCCCGGCATCATCGTCGAGCCGGTGGCCTGGGCGGTGGGAGAGACCACAGCGGCTACGGGTCGCGAACTGCTCGTCGCGATCGTCGCCGGCTACGAAGTGATGACGCGGCTGTGCGGCTCGGTATGGACCTGGGGTGCGCACGTGCCGCGCCGGCCCAACAACGTCGTCGCGCCGTTCGGCGCCGCCGCGACGGCTGCCCGGCTGATGTCACTGAGCCGCGCGCAAACGGTCTCTGCATTGGGCCACGCCGGGCAGTTGAGCACGGGCAACGCCGAGGGCACCGAGCAGCTCACGACCTGTCACCCGCTGCTGGCCCGCAACGGCGTGACCGCTGCAATCCTGGCGAGCTTGGGAGTGCCGGCCGCCGCGGAGATCATCGAGGGGCCGAACGGCGTCTACCGCAGCTACTTCTTCCAGGATGCGCCGCCCGATCTCGCGGCCGGGCTCGATTCGCCGCAGCGCGAGTTCGCGATCAAGCACGCCGGCCTCAAGCGGCGCATCGGCAGCGAACTCAACATGGTGGCGATGGAGCTGGCCCAGCACGTGATCGAGTCGCGCGGCTTGCGCCCGGCGGCGATCGAGCGCGTGGACATCGCGCTGCCCGTCGAGCGCCGCGCGCGCGAGGAGGTGTGGGAGGCCGAGCTGGCCGCAGGCGCGTGCGGCACCGACATGCGGGTCGGCGCGCTGCGCTTCCGGATCGCGAACATCCTGGCCGACGCCGACATCGACACCATGCGGTTCCGGCAGGCTCCGGACGCCGAGATCCTCGGCCTGCTCGAGCGCATCCAGCTGAAGTACGAGGACGGGCATCCGATCCGGTACGCCCGGCTCGTCGTCACGATGCGCAACGGCCATACGTACTCGGCGGAGGGCGACACCCACGTCATCGAGCCGCTGAACTGGGCCGAGTGGCTGTCCGAGAGCGGACGAGGCGTCCTCTCCGAACGTCGATTGAAGAGAGTGGCGCAACTGATCGTCGATCTCGAAGACAGCACCGTGCCCGAGTTGATGGAGGCGGTCGTGCCCGATGAGTGAGAACGCACTGGAGACCGGGATCGAGTCCGCGCTGCCCCAGCGAATCCGAGCACTGCCGCGCGCCACCGCCCTGGTGCCGACACATCGGCTCGCCGCGCCGGGCTGCGACGTGCTGTTCATCGCTGCGCCGGCCGGCAGCGGAGTCCCGGCACACCACCACGACACCGATAACGCGACGGTTGTGGTTTCCGGGGAAACGATCCTGACCACAGCCGACGGTGAGCACCGGTACGGGGCCGGTGACTGGTACGAGACCGAGTCCGGCGAGGAGCACGCCGTGCGGTTCGAGGTCGACACGGTCCAGGTCGAACTGCGCTTCGCGCAGGAAGGGGCGGGAGCATGACGGAAGGCTTGGACTGGCGACAGTGGCTCGCCGACCAGTTCGCGCAACTCAGCCGCTGGTTCCAGGGACGGTTCGTCTTCGAGGTCGGCGCGGGCGACGAATCCATCTCGGCCACCCGCATGGCGGACGACGGCTACGTGCGCGATCTGCTGCTGAAGATGCATGAGCAGCAGCAGTACGGGAACCCCGAACCGGGTTCGGTCGCCGCCAGTGCGGAGCGTGGCATCACCATCTCCGCGTCCCGATTGACTCGGCACTACTCCGCGGCGCTGACGACGGCCGCGATCACCGGGCTGGCCGGCGGCGTGGGTTTCGATCTCGCTCCGCAGAACTGCACGATGATCTTTGCCAGTGGCGTGCCGTTCCGGCTGTTGCTGGGCCAACCACCTGAGCCGGCGCCACTGCTCGTGGCCCTCGAGGACGTCAGCGGCATCCCGGCCGACGTCCCACGTGTCGCGAGCCGCGACGAGCTGCGGCAGATCGTGTGGCGCAATCTCTACGGCGAGCATCTCGGCCCGCTGTTCCGCCGGCTCGCCACGCTCACCAAGGTGTCGCCTTCGCTGCTGTGGACGAACGCCGCGGAGTGGCCGGCGATGATCCACGACGCGGCACTCGAGTACCTGGAGCCGGACATCGGGACGCCGCTGGTCGAGGAGAGCCTGGCGGTGCTCAACGCCGACGCGCTGCCCGGCGTCGACGATCTGGCTGCCCCGCTCCGTGATCGGATCGAGTGGCTGAAGGTCAGCGCGGAAGAGGGCGCGGAGACCATTCAGACGCGCAAGATGTGCTGTCTGACGTATCTGCTCGCGGATCGGTTCGGCCGGCTCTGCCAGAACTGCCCGTACCTGCCGCCGGAGGATCGTGTCGCGCTGGCCGCCGAGCGGCACGACGTGGCGATGGGTTCGGCAGGCGGCGACGCCGAGCAGCGGGCGATCGAGAAAGGCATGCAGCGGCCCTCGATCCGTGCCCTGCTGAAGTCGGCATCAACACGGTCGCCCTCTTCCTAGGGGCTCTCGCTGAACGCACGTCGGCGCTGGACGGTGCTCGGCATCTGCTGTCTGAGCCTGTTCCTCGTCGGCATGGACAGCACGATCGTGAATGTCGGGCTGCCGACGATCGGGCGCGCCCTGCACGTCGGAACCCGCGACCTCGAGTGGACCGTCGATGCATACGTCCTGGTCGTGACCAGCCTGCTGATCTCCTCCGGAGCACTGGCCGACCGCATCGGACGACGCCGGGTCTTCCAACTCGGGCTGACGATCTTCGGGCTGGCCTCGGTGGCCTGCGCGCTCGCGCCCTCGATCGGCGTGCTCGTCGCGGCTCGGGTCGTGCAAGGGGTGGGTGGCTCGATGCTCGTCCCCGTCGCGCTGGCCATCGTCGTGAACGTGATCACCGATCCGCGGCAGCGCGCGCTCGCGACGGGCGTCTGGACGGCGACCTTCGGGCTGAGCATGGCTGCCGGGCCGGTAGCGGGCGGCGCGCTCATCTCGGCGCTCGGCTGGCGATCCGTTTTTTGGATCAACGCGCCGGTCGTCGCGGCCGCACTCGTGTTGAGCGTGGCGCTCGTTCCGGAGTCCCGGGCCCAGCAACCGCGCCGACTCGACGGCAGGGGGCAGGTGCTGCTCATCGCGGTGGTGGGCATCGCGGTCGCCGTGCTCATCGAAGGGCCGCACATCGGCTGGACGTCGACCGCCGCACTCGCCGGCTACGTCTGCGTCGTTGCCGCGGCGGTCGGATTCGTGCGAACCGAGACCCGCCGCCGCGAACCGCTGATGGATCTCCAGTTGTTCCGGCGGCCGCCGTTCGCGGGCGCCGTCGTGGCCGCCGTGCTGGTTTGTATCGCGCTGCACACGACGCTGCTGCTCAACACGCTGTACCTCCAGCACAGCCGCGGGATGTCGCCGATCGCAACTGGTCTCGCCACGCTGCCGATGGCCGTCGCCACGATCGTGTGCGCGCCGATCTCGGGCTATCTGGTCGGCCGCCGTGGCGCGCGGCTACCGCTGAGCCTGGCGGGCTGCTTCACCGCAGCGGGCGGGTTGTGCCTGCTCGGGCTCGGCACCCACACCGATCTGCTCGTGCTCCGGTTGGCGTATCTGCTCATCGGGGTCGGTTTCGGCTTCGCGAATGCGCCGATCACCACCACCGCGGTCAGCGGCCTGCCACCTTCGCAAGCCGGCGTGGCCGGCGCCATCACGTCCACCGCGCGCAACTTCGGCGCCGCACTCGGCATCGCGCTCGCCGGCAGCATCGTCGCGGGATCGCCGCCGGCAGAGCTCGCCGCTGCCTCGCATCTCGGCTGGCTGCTGGTCAGCTGCTGCGGGTTGCTCGTGCTCGTCCTCGCCACCAGTACCGCGTCGAGCCTGGACAGCATTCGATGCCAGTGGCCACGAGATGCCACGAAAGTCGCTAGCCCCGCCCGAGCGGCACCGCCAGGATGATCAGCAAGTTATCGCGCACAGTCTGGGGACGCGAATGATCAGCCGCCATTTCACCCGCTGGGCCGTACCCGCAGTCGGCGCCGTCGCGGTGTCCATCGCCGTCGGCACCGCGGCCGCCGATACGCCGACCTCGACACCAGCCGCAGGCGCTGCCGACGCGGGCACGTCGCGCGCCGTCACGCTGATCACCGGGGACACGGTGCACGTCACCACCGTCGTCGGCGCGCAGCCGGAGGTCACCGTCGAGCCCGCGCTCCGGCCGGACGGCGCGCGGCCCAGCTTCTGGGTGAGCCAGCGCGGTGGCGACCTCATGGTCATTCCACGCGACGTGGCCCGGCTCATCCCGACGCACCTGGATGCGCAGCTGTTCGACGTCACCAGCCTGCTCGCCCAAGGCGACGGGGACGGCGCAAGCAGCAGCATCCCGCTGATCGCCACCTACAAGGGCGGCGGTGCTCCGACGGCGTTGCCTGGCACGCGCACGACCCAGGTGTTGCGCAGCGTGCACGGCGCGGCGCTGCGCGCCCCGAAGGCCACGACGCATCGGCTCGGCGCTGCGCTGTCGGCGCTCGCCAGCCCCGGCGTGCAAACCAAGCTCGAAACGCCGGTGCGCAGCGTCGCCAAGATCTGGCTCGACGCGCGCGTGCACGTCACCGCCGACCCCAACATGACGCAGATCGGCGCGCCCGAGGCGTGGGCGCGCGGCTACGACGGCAGCGGGGTTACCGTCGCGGTGCTCGACACCGGTGTCGACACGACCCACCCGGATCTGGCGGGTCGGGTTGCCGCATCGAAGAACTTCGCGTTCACCGCCGACGCCCTCGACCACTTCGGACACGGCACGCACGTCGCCTCGATCATCGCCGGCACCGGCGCTGCCTCCGGCGGTCAGCATCGCGGGGTGGCCGACGGCGCGGCACTGCTGAACGGCAAGGTGCTGAACGACACCGGCACGGGTTTCTCGTCCTGGGTCATCGCCGGCATGCAGTGGGCGAGCACCGAGCAGCACGCGAACATCGTCAACCTCAGCCTCGGCTTCCCACCGGGCAGCTTCGACGGCGGTCCGGTGAGCCAGGCGGTGAACGACCTCACTGCGGCGAACGGGACGCTGTTCGTCGTCGCCGCCGGAAACGGCGCGTGCAACACCTGCATCGGCAGTCCGGCCGACGCGACGAGCGCGCTGACCGTCGAGGCGGTCGACAGCGCCGATCAGCCGGCGTCGTTCGACAGCGCCGGGCCGGTGCCGACCAACTTCCGGCTGAAGCCGGACATCGCCGCGCCGGGCGTGGACATCGTCGCGGCCCGGGCGGCGGGCACATCACTCGGCACGCCGGTCGACGCGAACTACACGACGCTGTCCGGCACGTCGATGGCCACCCCGCACATCGCGGGCGCCGCCGCGCTGCTGCTCCAGGCGCACCCGGACCTCACCGCCGCGCAGCTCAAGGCCGAACTCATGGACAGCGCCCACCAGACGCCTGACGTGTCGGTCTATGCGCAGGGCGCCGGCCGGGTGGACATCCCGAGCGCGCTCGACGACACGCTCGTCGCCGACGCCGGCTCGCTCGACTTCGGCTTCTTCTCCTTCCCGCACGACGGGCGCGCGCCGGTCGAGCGATCGCTCAGCTACCGCAACCTCGACGACCACGACGTCACGGTCATGCTCGCTACCGACGTGCGCGATGCGGACGGCGCTGCGGCCGCCGGGATGCTCAGCGTGTCGCCGACGGAACTCACCATCCCGGCACACGGCACGGCGAGCGTGACCGTCGCTCTCGACACGGCGGTCGGCGGCACCGGAGTCTTCGGTGGCACGGTCTCCGCCACCGCCTCGGACGGCGCCACCGCGCACACCGTGGTCGGCTTCGACAAGGAGCCGCCGATGTACAACCTGCATGTCGAAGGCATCGCTCGCGACGGACGCGCGGCGAACGGCGGCTTCAAGGTCGTCGACGTGCAGGACGGCAGCGTGGCGGCGCAGCGCTTCTGGCCGGGTGACCCGAGCGCCGGCTGCACGACCAAAACGTTCGCGTTCAGCGACTGCATCCGGGTGCCGGCTGGGACGTACTCGGTCATGGGCTTCGTGTTCACCATGCCCGCGTACCTGCCGAGCACCGAGTCCGGCCGTACCGCCCAGGACACCTCGCTCGTCGGCAACCCGCAGCTGACCGTCGACCACGACATGACGATCACCTTGGACGCGCGTACGGCACGTCCGGTGCAGATCAGCACGCCGGGGCACCCGGACGCGCGGGCCAACATGGGCGGCGCGTTCGAGCTCCAGGTCTCGCGCACGCCGGCTGCCGGGGTTCCGGTGACGGACGAGATCGTCAACTACCCCGGCGCACAGCTGGACGAGCAGTTCTACGTGCAGCCGACGGCGCGCGTCACGATGGGCGACCTCAGCGCGACCACGCGCTGGCGGCTCGAAGCTCCGGACCTCACCCTCGGAGCACCGGGCTTGCCTCTGCATCCGACCTACTACGACCCGGTGTGGTTCAGCGACGTCTCGTCGCAGTACCCGCGCTTCGCCGGCACCGGGCTGCTCCCGGTGGTCGACGTCGGGACAGCGACGGCGGCCGAGCTGTCCGGCCGGCAGCTGCACGGCCGGCTCGCGTTGGTCCGCCGCTCCGACGCGATCAGCGTCGCGGAGCAGTCGAACAACGCCGCGGCGGCCGGCGCGCGCATCGTGGCGATCTACAACGACGGGCCGGGCGACAACCCCGAGCCGGGCGGGACGGGGGTGAAGCTCCAGGTCCCGACCGTGCGGTTGTCGCACGACGAGGGTGTGGCGCTGCTGCACCGGCTCGACCACAGCCCGGTCGTGGTCGTCGCGCACGGCGTGCCGGCGAGCCCGTACCTCTACGACCTCGTCTTCACCGAGCACGACCAGATCCCGCAGCAATTGCGCTACGTCGCCGCGCCGCGCGACCTGGCGACCGTCGTGCGGCACTTCCACGGCGAGGTGGGCCGGCCGATGACCTACTCGGACGCCGCGTTCGCGTTCCTGCCCGGCGACACGTTCTCGGTTTCGACGGTCTTCCCGCTGATCGGCGGCGGCCCGCGCGAGCGCACCGACTACTACCTCGCCGATCCGGACGTGCGGTGGAACTACGCGGTGCAGACGCCGGAGTCGCCGTACAACTTCCTGTTCCCCGAGCAGGCCGCGCGGATCGAGTTGCAGAGCGCGCACCTGACGTCGTTCCCGGAGCCTGTCCGGGTCGACGCGGACTACTTCGGCGCGCCGATCGCGCCCGGCCTCGACCCGCTGCAACCGCTACAGCGTGCGGGCGATGTCATGCGCGTGCACATGGCGGGCTTCGTCGACGCCGACGGCAACTTCTCCGACGGCTACACCAGCCTGTTCCCGTCCGGGTTCAGCACCGACTTCCACATGTACGCCGACGGTGTCCAGGTCGCCGCGACGAAGTTCCTCGCGGCGGGCACGATCCGGGTGCCTGCGACCGATGCGCAGTACCGCATCGACTACTCCGTCGCGAACGCGGCTCCGTGGGCAGCGCTGTCGACGCAGACGAACAGTTCGTGGACGTTCGAGTCGTCCGAACCGGCCAGCGGTGAGGTGCGCACCGAGCCGCTCATCCTTGCCGACTACGACCTCGACACGGATCTGCAGAACGTCGCACCGCGCGGGCCGATCGAGCTCGGCGTGACGCTCGCCCATCAGGCCGGCGCGGTGCAGCCGGACATTACGTCGGCGAGCTTGGACGTGTCCTACGACGACGGCGCGACGTGGCGGCCGGCGACGCTGACCGCGGACGGCGCCGGCCGCTATCTGGCCCGGCTCGCGTCGCCGCCCGGCCACGGGCTCGGCTACGTGTCGCTGCGCCTGCACGCCGCCGATGCCGCCGGGGCAACGCTGAGCCAGGAGGTTATCCGCGCATTCGCCGCCCGCTGAACCTCCTCCAACCCCTCCGTGATCAACAGGCCCGAAACGCGCTGTGGCGACGGTTCACGCCTGTTGATCAGTGAGAGGGATAGATAAGTCGTTCCAACGACCGGAACACATGCTCGGCGTCCTGTCGGCAGAAGGCCGGCAGGTTCGGTAGGGCGGGAGGTGGTGGCTGCTGTGCCCACCACGCCGCTTGCCCGGCGAAGCTGAGCAGCAGGTCCGTCGCGGTATCGAGCGCTGCCTCCGGTGCCCAGTCCACGAGCGCGCGTTCGGCTTCGCCCGGAGGCACCTGCCCGGCGAGTAGGGCGACGTCTGCCCAGCCAGGTCCGCGATGGGGGCGACCCCAGTCGAGGATGACCGCCGAACCGTCGGGACGGATCAGCAGGTTGTCCTCGCGGACGTCAAGATGACACAACGTGGTCGCATCGAGTCGTCGTGGCAGGGCGTCCACGCGTGCGTACAGCGCGTCGAAGTCTGCCGCGGCCCAGGCCGGCAGGTATCGCACCGGCGCTTCGGCCATCGCAGTCCAGCGGCGAGCCCATCGCGTCGTCCGTTCAGCCAGGGTGGGCACGTCGACGGCTTGCGGAGCCGGGGTCAGCTCGCGAGATTGCGCACTCAATGCGCCGGCGATCGTGCGCACGTCGGCGGCCACGGACAGATCTGGATAACGTCCGTCGATGTGGTCGAGCATGAGTGCAACGCACTCGCCGTCGTCGAACACTGCCCGTAGGTTCGGTCGGTAACGCGCCGGCGGCAGACGTTCCAAGACCGCGATCTCGCCGCGGAAGAGTGCCACCGTGTCTTCGTTGCTCGACATCGCCACGGCCTTGACGAAGACGCGGCGGCCCTCGGATGCGAGCAGGCTTACGGCGCACCCGGGAGACATCCCGCCCTCGTGTTCGCGCAGCACCTGCACCGGGCCGACGGTGGCGCGAACCCAGTCGTGCACGACCGCCGGGATCCGGGCCCATCCGAGACGCTTGCCGACCGCACGGCGAGTGGCAACCACGACTAGCCATGATGCACCGGTTGCCCGGCCAACCCACGTCGATCAACAGGCGCGAAACGTCGGGACGTGACGGTTCGGACCTGTTGATCACCAAGGAGGTGAGGCGCCGCCCTCCCGCAAGCAAGCTTCCCCTGCGGTCCGTCAAAGCTTGCGCCCGGAGTATGAAGATGGCGTGGTGAAGGACCGCAATGAGCGCTGGCGGCGCTCGTGGGGCAAGCAGGCACGCCGCTACGACCAGCAGATGCGTTTCTGGGACCGGCACATCTTCAAGGACAGCCGCGCCTGGGTGTGCGGACAGGCCACCGGCGAGGTGCTCGAGGTGGCGGTCGGGAGCGGGATGAACCTGCCGCATTACCCGGCGGGAGTTCGGCTGACCGGGGTCGACTTCAGCCCGGAGATGCTGGTGCTGGCCCGCGAGCGGGCCGAGGAACTCGGCGTCGAGGTGGTGCTGCGCGAAGGCGATGCGCACCAACTCGAACTGCCGGACGCGTCGGTCGACACCGTCGTGTGCACGTTCGGCCTGTGCGCGGTCGCCGATGATCGGCGCGCGCTGCGTGAGATGCATCGCGTGCTACGCCCGGGTGGACTGCTGTTGTTGGTCGATCACATCGCGGCGAGTTCGCGGGTGGTGCGCGGCGTGCAGCGCTTGGTCGAGGTCGGCAGCGTCCCGCTCGCCGGCGAGCATTGGCGGCGCCGCCCGGTCAACGACCTCCCGGCGCTCGGGTTCGCGATCGAGAAGCAGGAGCGATTCGGGCCAGTCGGTCTCGTGGAGCGGGTTACGGCACGGAAGACGGCCTGACCGCGGCGGTCGGGCGTCCTGCGTACCCGGAGCCGGCGGATGGGTACTGCCTGGACATGCTGATCGAACATCGCGGAAAGGCGCCCGTCGTCTCAGCAACGGCCTACATCGCGCCGACGGCCGTGCTGTGCGGCGACGTGCATATCGCTGCGGACGCGCGCGTGCTGTTCGGCGCCGTCGTGAGCGCCGAGGACGGCCGGATCGACATCGGAGAGCGCTGCGTGATCATGGAGAACGCACTGGTCCGCGGACGCGCGTCGAGCCCGGTAGTGATCGGTGACGACGTACTCGTCGGCCCGCAGGCGCACGTCAACGGCGCAATCGTCGGCGCCGGCTGCTTCCTTGCGACCGGCTGCGCGCTGTTTCCGCGCTCGCGGCTCGAGCCGGACGTCGAAGTGCGCGTCCACGGAGTCGTGCAGGTGAACACGGTGCTGCCGACGGGGACGGTGGTGCCGATCGGCTGGGTGGCGGTCGGCGACCCGGTCCAGATACTGCCGCCGGATCAGCACGACCAGATCTGGGCCGTCCAGGAGGGACTGGACTTCCCCGGCACCGTCTACGGTCTGGCCCGCAGCGCGCCCGCCCGCGAACGGATGCAACGCCAGGTGGATTGGTTCGAGGCGCACCGCCGCGACCGCATCGGCGAGGCTTGACCGGATCAGTCCACGCGGCGCGGACGGGGCTCACTGGTGCAGTTGAATGTCAGGCGTTGGGGAAGCGGACCCTTGACCGCCGTCCTCGTGCATGGCATGACGGCGGATTCGCGGTCGTGGTGGCAGGTGGCGCCGCGGCTGGCCGCGCTGGGCTACCGCGTTCTTGCACCGGATCTTCCCGGGCACGGTGCGTCCTTCTCCGACCCGAAGGCGACCGTCGAGTCGTTCGTCGACGCGTTGTGTGACGCGCTCCCGGTTGCGCCGGACCTCGCGGTGGGTCATTCGGCGGGCGGGTCGATACTGCGCGCGGCACAAGCGCGCTTGCAGGCGCGGCGTCTGGTCTATGTGGACACTCCGCTGCGGCCACCCGTGCGCCGCAGTCGCGCCGAGCTGTTGGCGCGGTACACCGCGATGAAGGCGCAGCGCTCAGAGACCTGGTTGCGCGCGACGCGATCGCATTGGGACGACGGAGACGTGCGGGTGGAAGCGGCTGCGGCGCGTCTCTGGGATCCGGCCACCGCCGCTGCCCTGTCTGCCGACGCAGGTGGCAGGCCCGCCCGCGCCGCGGCGCAGGTGCCGACGCTGTTCGTCCTCGCGGACGGGAGCGAGACCGTGTCGATCGCCGAGCAAGAAGCCCTCGCGCGTGGTGGCGCCCGGATCGTCGTGATCCCGGGCGCCGGGCACACGGTCTGGTACGGCCATGTCGACGAGTTCGTTGAAGCGGTCGCGGCCTGGGCGTCATCGGACTCCGATGTCGACGGGTAGCGCGGCCACGGTGAGGCGGGCTCAGGCGCTCAACTCATTCGTCATAGTGGCCAGTCGACGGCGTTCCCGGGCGATGTAGGGACGCGCGCGCCGCTGGCCGCCACGCTGCGCGATTGCGGTGTCGAGGTCGGCGAGCGCGCGGGCGATGCGCGCTACCTTTGGTCGCCATCCGCGTCGCCGGCATTCGTCAGCGAACTGCGCCAGGGACTGGTGTCCGCGCTCCCGGTTGCATCGGCGACAGGCGGCGACCTCGTTCTCCAACCATGATGGACCGCCCTTGACACGCGGCACCAGGTGCTCGGTGGTGGGCAGGACCAGGTCGCCGAACCGGCGCCCGCACCAGACGCACGTCGGCCCGTCCCGCTCGATCGCCGCCTGCAACCGCTCGGCGCGGGGGTTCTGCAACGCCGGGTGCACGCGTTCACGATATGCGCCGGGCGGCGCCGAGTCGCGGGCCTAGGGTGGGCGTGTGGCTGCCGAGCGGGTGGACGTGCAGACCGCTCGCGAGATGCAACGCGCCGGCGACACGATCATCGATGTCCGAACGCACGACGAGTACGTGAAGAGGCACATCGCCGGCGCGATCAATGTGCCGATCCGCAACCTCGCCGTCGACCGGCTGCCGGCGGGCCCGGTGCTCACGACGTGCTCGACGGGAAGACGGGGCGGCCGCGCAGCCGAGTTGCTCGATCGCGCCGGCCGAACGGCGTTCTCGATAGCCGGCGGAACGAAGGCGTGGGCCGCAGCCGGGCTGCCGATCGTCACCGGCTCCGAACCTGCCGCGGTACGGCGGCGGGCGATCATGCATCCAGTGCGGCGTGCAGGGCGGCGGACCACGCGACGTTGATCTCGTCCGCCTGTTTTCGGTGCGGCGAGCAAGGCTGCCAGTCCGCCGCCGGTCTGACGCCCAGGCGGGTTGCGATGTTCTCGACAGCCCGGCGGGGGTCGTGCACGAGTTGCTCGTATGTCACGGGATGCGGTCGAATGCCGTGCCGATCGAACCATGACTGCCACGCCGCGTTGTGATCGCGAATCGTGTCGACGAGTTGCTTCATGCGGTCGACGTTCGGCTCGGACGGCCGCACCGCCGCGTCGCCCTGTTGCCAGAATCCGGTCTGCTCGGCGCGATGCCACGAGACGGCCTGGCCGACGATGTCGTCGCGCAGCAACTGGACGAACAGCAACGGGCCGAACGCGTGCTCCAACGCGGCGAGCTCGGAGCGGCCCTGCGGTTGTAGGCCGAGCATCATGCGTTCCAGCGACCCCCACATGATGCGCGCGGCAAAGACGCCGTTCGCAGTTGTTGCCGCCGCGCGCACCGCCTGGACGAAGGCGGTGTAGTCACGTACTCGCGACCCATCCGTCGCAAGGTCGAAGCGTGCTGCCCAGGCGGCTTCGTCGGCCTCCCGAAAGTACGACTCCGGCCGGCCGAGCACTCCTGTCGAGGACAACAGACTGCACAACAGCGTGCTGCCCGTACGCGGAGTGCCGCAGAGCAGGTACGACCTGGGCGTAGTCATCGGTCGTATCAGGCTAGAAGGCGGGGCCAGCGAGATCGTGTTGCCTCGTCGGGGATCGCCTGCCAAGCTCTGGGCGTGACCTCGGCACGGACGCGCAGCGTCGCCGGCGACGTATTGGCCCTCCTGGTCGGAGCCGCAATTGCTTTCGTCTTGGACATGTGGTGGGACGACAAAGGCTGGCAAGATGCCGCGCTGTTCGCGGTCTTCGTGATGGCGTGCGTCGCGGCGTCGCAAGCGGTCGTCAAGGGTTGGCAGGCGATGAAGGCGCACCGCGCCGCCGGACACTGACGCACGAAATGCCGGGAAGCACTGGGTCTCCTAGGGTCCTTCGGCCTCTGCCGGTTGTCGATCTCTGCGATGAGGCTGGGGGTGTTCAAACGATCTTTTGCGGGAGGGAATGATCCGCATGCGTCGCATCGTCACCGTACTCATTGCTACGGCCGCCCTGACCGGTATGGGCGTGCCGCCGGCAGCCGCCGCCCAGGCACACCAGTTCCGCGGCCACATCAACACCACCGCCAGGCAAGCCGGCCCGACGGCTCCGGTGATGATCGAAGGCAGCGGCATCATCAGCGGGCTGGGCGTGACCACGATGTCCGGTTCGGAAGTCGTGAATCCGATTACTGGCAGCATCTCCGGCTCGGCGACCTTCACGGCCGCCAGCGGCGACGCACTGAGCTTCGCCTGGTCAGACGTGGCGGTCGCCGGAGCACCGCCCGCCATCACGTTCGGCGGGCCAATGACGGTCACGGACGGGACGCGCCGGCTCGCCGAGCGGGCGGGAACCGTGACCTTCACCGGTGGGTTCAACTTCATCACCGGACAGGGCTGGTTCGACGTCACCGGCTCGATCGGCGAGTAGGTCGCAGGTCGCGCTCAGTCACTACGGCACGGCTGAGATGCTGGGTTCGTGAGCCGTTCGTTCGAGGAATTGGTGGACGAGGCCGCGGCTGTCGACGTGGCCGGCTGGGATTTTTCGTGGCTCGACGGTCGAGCTACCGAGCAGCGGCCGTCGTGGGGCTATCAGCGACTGCTCGGACAGCGCCTCACTGCGGTGTCGGCCGCGCTGGACATCCAGACCGGCGGTGGTGAGGTGCTGGACGGCGTCGCGGCATTTCCCGCCACGATGGCGGCAACCGAGTCCTGGCCGCCGAACGTTAGGATCGCCACCCAGCGCCTGCACCCGCGCGGCGTGGTCCTCGTCGCCCACAACGACGAGCCACCGCTCCCGTTCGCCGACGCGGCGTTCGACCTCGTGTGCAGCCGCCATCCTGCGCGGGTGTGGTGGACGGAGATCGCGCGCGTATTGCGGTCGGGCGGCGGCTACTTCGCTCAGCACATCGGAGCGCGGAGCAACGTCGAACTGACCGAGTTCTTTCTCGGCGCGCAGCCGCCCGGCGCGCACAGTCGGGCGCCGAGCGTCGAGGCCGAGGCGGCAGCGCAGGCGGGCTTGGCGATCGACGAAATGCGATCGGAGCAACTGCGCGTCGAGTTCTTCGACGTCGGTGCCGTCATCTACTTCCTGCGGAAGGTGATCTGGACGGTGCCCGATTTCAGCGTCGAGCGCTACTCCGGCCGACTGCGTGAGCTCCACCAGCGCATCACAGAAGACGGTTCATTCGTCGCGCACGCGTCGCGGGTACTCGTACAGGCACACAAGCCGTAAGTGGCTAGCGATGGAATCTGTCGACGCCCTCGATCTGGCTGAGCAGAGGGTCAGACCCAGCCGCGCCGGGCGGCTGCGACTCCTAGCTGGAAACGTGAACCGACGCCGGCCCGGTTGATCAGCATCGCCATGCGGCGGCGGACGGTGCGCAGGCTGACCCCGAGCTGCCGCGCGATCGCCTGGTCCTTGATGCCGGCCGTGAGCAGTTGCAGCAGCTCGCGGTCGAAGTCATCGATCTCGGCAGGCTGCTCCACGGTTTCCGACGCGGCCGCACTGAGCGGCAGCGACTGCTCCCACATCATGTCGAACAGCATCGCCAGCGTGGTGAGCAGCGACGACGGATGGACGAGGACCGCGGTGTGTTCGGCCGCGGACGCGTCGGCGGTCAGTGGCAGCAACGCGATGCTGCGGTCGACCATGACCAGCTTGAGCGGGACGTGCGGACACACCCGCGCCTGCTCGCCGGCCGCGTGCCACTCGCGCAGTCGGCTCAGCACGTCCGGCACCTCGAGCGCCTCGGGTGCGTAGATCGCGCGCCAGCTCACGCCGCGGGCAAGCGCCTCGAACTCGAGCGGGTTGTCGGTCGGGCCGAGGTACGGGGGCTTGTCGAACATCAGCACTTCCTCGCGTGCGGTGCTCAACAGCTGCACGTATCGCTGCAGGGTCGCCTCCCGTCCGTCGATCAGCTCGACGACGTGGAGCGTGTCCTGCTCGGCCTCGCGGTATTCCGCGAGTAGCGAGGAGGCGGCGATCCGGCAGCGCTCCAGCTCTTCCTCGCGGCGCAGGATCAGCGCCTCGATGGCCCGGTCCGGCGCGGCCGGAATGAACTTGCTCGGGTTGCCCTGCCGGCTGATCAGGCCGGCGGCCTCGAGCCTGTCCAGTGCGCGCCGGGTGACGAGCGGGCTCTTGTCCACCGCCGCGGCAAGCTGCGCAAGTGACGCGCGGGGCGTGCGGATGAGGGTGCGGTAGATGCGCTCTTCGAGTTCACTGATGCCGGCCGGTTGCAGACTCGGCTCGACGAACAGGGCGGTGGCATCTCGATGGCCTGTAGCGGTCACCGTCCAGATAATGCCAGCAAACACGACGAGGCCTCAGGGGCGATCTTCCTGCGCTTGGTAGGGCCGGTGACGGTGGGTGCAGGAAGATCGAAACCGGGTGCCGCTCCCGAGTTAGTCGCCGGAGGTGCTGAGCGCGGGCTGCACCGTCGTGCACTTGCGCGGGTCGCCGCCGCAGCCGCACTTCGGGTTGGAGTAGCCGGCGAAGTGCGGCTTGAAGTTCTTGTACGCGATGACGCGCGCGGTTTGCTCGTCGATTCCCCATGACGTCCAGTACGGCCGGCTCAGCCTGAGGACGCGCTCCGGGTCGCGCAGGTGCCAGTACTCGTGGTACCGGTCCGGGTGACTGCAATCCAGCGCTTCGGCAACGATCGAGAGGTAGTGCCGGACCGGCAGGTCGTCGCTGCCGAACTTCTGCCACTCGCGGTGGCAGTAGTGCGCGTCGACGGCGATCATGTCGGCGCCCTTGCTCGCTGCCATCGCAGCCAGCTCCCGAGTCACTTCGCGCCGTTCGGCGTCCGAGACCTCGGCGAGGACGCTGGGCGCGCCCGGCGCCTCGGTCGCGCACGGATTGCCCTGGGGCGGCGGATCGGTGAAGCCCATGACCTGCACGCCGGGCACCCGCCCGAGGATGCGTGCCGTGGTCTCCCTGGCGGTCGTGTGCACGGTGGTGACGTCGTGACCGTGGACGACGACGTCCCGGTCGAGCGTCTTGCGCCACGGCACGCGGTCGCCGAGTTCCTCGAGCCGGTTGAGCAGGAACTCCGTGAAGTGCACGTTCCTGAGGCTGGTGTCTTCGATCTGCTCCGCGTGATGCGTCTGCACGATCTGGCAGGAGGGACAGACATGGACGGCGGTGCTCGCACCCCATGCCTGGAAGCGCCCGCGCGAGGTAGCGGTTACCCGGTGCCCGTCGTCGGGCCGTTCGTTGGTCAGGAACGGCTTGCCGCAGCAGTACTGCGCGCCGGTGCCGGCGCGGAAGTCGACGCCGAGGGCGTTGAGGATGTCGACGATCTCCAGTGTCACGTGCGGGATCAGCTGCGTTCCGCAGCTCATGTTCACGAAGACGTCGACCTCGCGGTCGGGCACGGTGTGCTTCTCCAGCCAGGTCACCTCGTCCCGGCTGAGCAGCAGGCGCCGGCAATCCGAATACCAGTTGTAGAACGAGACCGGGTCCCAGGACTCGGTGTTCTGGGCGCGCCAGCTCTGCCCGTCGGCGCCGGTGACCAGGAAGCTCGCGAGATCCGGATTCGTGGACTGCTCCGCCATGGGCGCGAGGCTCCTCTCGACCCGACTGCTATGTCGGCTTAGGATATCAGCATCATTGTATCGGCAATGCGATATCGGACAGTGTGATCAGATGGCCGAAGAAGAGATCCTGCAACCCGAAGAGGTGCATCGGTTTGCTCGCGAGGTGCTCGACGCGCTCGGCATGCCGGACGAGGACGCGTCGATCGTCGCCGACTCGATGCTGTGGACGGCGCTGAACGGCCGCATCACGCACAGCCTGATTCGGCTGATCATGCTCGCCGACGCGGCCCGGGCCGGGACGCTCTCGCTCACCACTGACTGGACGCCGGTGCGCATCTGGGGCGCCACGGTGGTGATGGACGCGCGATCCACCTGGGGCATGTTGGCCGGCGCCCGTGGTATGCGGCACGCGATTGCGAACGCCAAGAAGGTCGGCGTCGGAATCACGAGCGTCCGCAACTGCGAAAACACAGGTGCGCTGAGTTGGTACACATCGCTCGCGCTGGACGAGCAGCTGATCGGCATGGCGATCAGCAACACGCTGCCGCTCATGCCGCTCTGGGGCGGCGCACGCAAGCTGATCGGCAATCAGCCGATGTCGTTCGCCGTGCCGGCGGGCGAGCGCGACCCACTGGTCATCGATCAGATGCTGGCGATGGAGCGGCTCAACGTCCTGCGTGACGCCGCCCGCGACGGGACGCAGCTACCGCCCGGCGTCATCGTGGACGCGGCGGGCCGGCCCACGACAGCCGGCAGCAGTTACGCCGACGGCGGTGCGGTGCTGCCGATGGGCAAGCACCGCGGGGGCTCGCTCGCGCTCATGTTCGAGGTGCTGACGGGCCTGCTGGCGGGCGGGCTGATGCTGGATGAGATCGGAGTCCCGTCCGAGAAGTACGGCGCCTCGCTGTACCTGATGGTGATCGCACCCGCCGCCTTCGCCGATTCCGTCGAGGACTTCCTGGCGCGCGTAGATCGGTTGATCGACCGAGTGCACGCCGCGCAGCCGGCGCCGGGCGTCGAGCGCGTTCGGGTGCCGGGCGACGAGCGCGCCGCGCTCGCGCGGCAGCGTGCGCAGGACGGCATTCCGTTCGCCGCCGACGACGTCGAGCGGCTGCACAAGTTCGCCGCCGAGCTCGGCGTCCCATGGCCGAGCGACGCGCGCTGACGAAACCGATGAGAACCGGTCCCTGTATCCGTCCCTTCTTAATGAAGGGAAGGAGCAAGCATGGCTACCGATGACCGATTGCCGACCGTCGCAGAGCTGGACGCGCCGTATTCCAGTGACGGCGCGACGCCTACGCCGTGGGCGGACGTGACTACTGAATTGGAGCAGGCGGGCGTGTACTGGCTGTCCACTGTGCGGCCCGACGGGCGTCCACACGTCACTCCGGTCGCCGGCGTTTGGCTGGACGGCTCGCTGTTCTTCCCGACCGGCACCGAGGAGCGCAAGGCACACAACCTCGCGCACAATGCGGAAACGGTGGTCACCACCGGCTGCAACGACTTCCGGAGCGGCCTGGACGTGGTCATCGAAGCGCCTGCGCGGCCGATGCGAGACCACGGGACGCTGCACCGGCTGGCCGACGCGTTCGCGGTCAAGTACGACGATCACTTCGGCTTCCGGGTCGGCGAGGGCCGCTTCGGCCATGATCCGGGCGGGGCCGCCGACGTGTACGAAGTCGCGCCGGTGAAGGTCTTCGCCTACGGCAGGGGAGCGAAGTACAGCGCCACCCGGTTCCGGTTCTGAGGCGATCGTTACCGACGCAGTAGCGGCAGGACCTCCGCACCAAGAACGGGCACCTCGCCCGGCTGCTCGGGGATCAGGTTGAAGCCCGTGAAGCCGAGGTCGGTGAGCGCGATCAGCTGCTCGGCGATCTCGGCGGGGCGCCCGGCGAGCAGCTCGCCCGACCGCTCGTACGCACCGAGTCGGACGGGCACGTTGTAGACGGCTCGTACCGCGTCGGGCGAGCGGCCGGCCGCAGCGGCTGCGTCGCGGATGCGGTCGAGCAGAGCCGGGATCTGCGACGGCGGCGCGAAGCCGAGCGACGGGATCCAGCCATCGGCCAGCCGGCCGGTGACGGTCAGCGCGCGCGGGCCGTATGTGCCGACCCAGATCGGGATCGGGTCGACGGGAGACGGAGCGAGTTGCAGGTCGTCGACCGCGTAGACGCCGCCCTTGTGGCTGAACGACGTACCCGCCCATGCCCCGCGCATGATCCGGATGGCGTCCGCGAGTCCGTCGACCTTCTCCCGTGGGGTGGGCACCGGGCCGCCGAGCGCGGCGATCTCGTCGTCGGCGTAGCCGCCACCAAGGCCGAGGACGAGCCGGCCACCGGAGAGCCGGTGCAGCGACTCGGCCGCCTTCGCCAGCATCGCGGGCCGCCGGAACGGGACAGCGAACACCCGGGACGCGACGGTGATCCGCTGCGTGCGCGCCGCGATCCAGGTGAGTAGCACCGACGTCTCGTAGCTCGGCGTCTCGCCGACCGGATGGTCGCTGGTGGACACGAAGTCGAAGCCGGCCGCCTCGGCTGCGAGTGCGTCACCGAGCGGGTCGGCGTCCGGTGCGGCCGATGCCGTGATCCCGACTCCGACCAGGATTGACTGCTTTGTTGCTGACATATCAGCAAACGTAGCATGAGTTCACTGACGTGTCAGGTACTCTCTGCACATGGCAAAGGTGCGCTGGCTGGACGCGGATCAGGAACAGGCCTGGCGGCGGTACCGCAGGATGCGCACGCTGCTCGATCTGCAGATCGCCCGTGACCTCAAGAGCGACTCGGGCCTGTCCGAAGCGGACTACGACGTGCTGTCGACGCTGTCCGAGTCACCGGACGGTTCGTGGCGCGCCAATGCCTTCGCGAATCGGCTGCTCTGGTCGACGAGTCGGCTGGCGCACCACATCGGGCGCATGGAGCAACGCGGCTTGGTCGAACGGCGCGGCGCGGACGACGACGGCCGCGGCGCCATCGTCGCGCTGACCGCACATGGTCGCGCGATCCTGAAGGCGGCGGCGCCGCCGCACGTCGCATCCGTACGCCGCCACCTCATCGACCTGCTCACGCCCGCCGAGATCAAGGCATTGGACCGGATCGCCAACAAGGTCGTCGCGCACCTCAGCGACTGAGCGGCTGGCCGGCCGGCCGGGTGGCCAGGTGTGCGGCGGCCGTCGCGAGCGCACCGGTAACGGCGAACGCGAGGGTCGTCATGCCGAATGCGTGCCCGGCGCTGTGCCCGTGCGAGAGGGCGAGATACAAACTGCCGAAGCCGGCCACGCCGAGCGAACCGCCGATCTGGGTACTGGTGCTGCTGATGCCGCTGATGTCCGGGGCGTGCCGAGGCGCGACCGCGTTCGTGAGATGACCGAGCAGGCCGGTGAACGCGATACCGAGCCCGAACCCGCCCAGCGCGAAGAGCGGGATGAGCAGCGGGACGGCCGCGTCGCCGGCGAGCGCGGCGGCACTCAGGCCGAGGTAGGCAGTGGCGAGAAGCAGACAGCCGGCGACCGGCGGACGGAAGCCGAACCGGCCCTGCAGACCTCGCGCGGCGTGGCCGGCGACACCGAAGGCAGCCAGCCATGGCAGCAGCAGCAAGCCGGAGCCGACGGCGCTGTAGCCCAGGCCGATCTGGAAGTACTGGGCCAAGGTGAACAGCAACGCGAAGTACGTGCCGGACGAACCGAGCAGGCCGAGCAGCCCCCACGCGATCGACGGGCGGGCCAGGACGGCAGGGTCGACGAGCGGCGTGCGACCGTCCGCCGCGCTCCGCCGCTGCGTGGCGAGGAAGACCGCGAACGCGGGTGCGCTGCCGGCGAGCGCGAACCATGTCCAGTCCGGCCAGCCGAGGTCCGGGCCGACCGTCAACGGCACCGCGACGAGCAGCACGCTGATCGACAGCGTGAGTACGCCCACGACGTCGACATCGGCGTGCCCGTCGCGCCTGTCGGTCGGCAAGGTCCGGGCGGCCGCGATCAGCAGTGCGCCGCACACCGGGACGTTGATCAGCAGGCTGGGTCGCCAGCTGGTTCCGGCCAGATCGGCGGAGACCACAAATCCGCCGAGCAGCTGGCCGACGACGGCGCCGGTCGACAGCGCCATCGCGAGCAGGCCGATTGCACGCGTCCGGTGCTCGCCGGCGAAGTTGAGTTGGATGCCGGTCAGCGTCTGCGGAAACATGAGCGCGGCAGCCGCGCCCTGCAGCACCCGCATCGCGACCAGCAGCGTGATGTCGGGTGCCAGGCCGCCGGCCAGCGAAGTCGCGCCGAAGGCGGCGGCGCCGATGAGGAACAGTCGCTTGTAGCCGTGCGTCTGGCCCAGCCGCGCGCCGGTGATCAGCAGCACCGCGTACGCGACGATGTAGCCGCCGACCACGAACTGGGTGGCCGTCCCGGACGCATGCAGAGATGTGCGGATCGCCGGTGTGGCGACGTTGGCGATCGTCGCGTCGGCCGCTGCGAGGAACGGGGCGACCAACAGGATCGTGAGCAGCGTCGCGGAGTTCTGTCGTCGGGCGGCAGTCGGAATCGTCACGGCTGGAGAACGGTGCCGGCGCCGCGGCTGTGAGGCCTGTAGTAAACGCTACTTGTTCTCTCGCCAGACGTACGTTACGTTACAAGCATGCCGTGAAGGAGGTATCGATGACCAAGCCGACGACCGCCACGGGGATGAGCGCCGACGACGTCCAAAACTTCCTCACCAGGACCACCGACGGCAGCAGATGGGGCGACAACGACCCGGAGAAGTTCGACTTCAAAGACTTCTTCGACTACATGATCAACACCACCCACTTGCTCTTGTCGAAGGACGAGATGACGTGGATGGACAGCGATCCGACGCCGGACCGGAACGTCGACGTGTTCGTGAACATGAGTTGTGGGACGCAGCTCGGGCCGCACGTCAGCCTCGAAACCGTCGGCATCTTCAAGGCCCTCGGCGTCAACGCCGCAGTCGCCTCCGGGCGGCAGTTCTGCTGCGGCAAGGTCTACCGCGTGAACGGGCGTCCGGAAGCGGGAGTGCGCATGTCCGACGCGTCCGTCGGCCGCATCCGGGAGTGGGGAGCCGAGACCGCGGTGCACGGCTGTCCGTCCTGCCAGATCGTGTACAGCAGCCACCTGAATCAGCACCCCGATCTCGCCCCTGGACTGACGAACAAACACTTCTCGACCTTCCTCGAAGAGCGGCTCGACGAGCTGGGCGATCGCGTCCCGTGGCAGGCCGAGGTGCCGGCTCGGGTGCTTGTCGAAGGGCACGGGCCCGAGCTGTCGCCCGTCCATGACGGGGTGACCAAGGCCGCCGCCCGGATCCTCGCGAAGGTGCCGGGGGTCGAGGTGCGCGGCGTCGTCGAGCCGCCGTCATTTGGGCCGCCGTGCAAGACGCCCGTGCCGGGCGGGCCCGGCCTGTTCGCCAGGTTGAACGACACCGAACGCGCGCAGACGAGCACGGAACTCGAGGCGCAGGCCGCAGCTCGCGGCGCGGACACCATCGCGCCGTCGGACAAGCACTGCCATCGCGAATGGAGCAAGTTCGCGACCGATCAACTGACGGTGCGCCACTACATCTCGATCGTCGCCGAGGCGCTCGGCTGCGCCGAACCCGATAGGTTCCAGACGATGTGGCACCTGCATGACCCGGAGGCGGTGTTGGAGCAGACCCGGCCGTACTGGTCGTCCTGGGGGGCGTCCGAAGAGCAGGCTCGGCAGCTTGTCTTCCGGCATTTCACCCCGGAGCACAGCGCGTTCGTCCCGCAGTGCGCCTGCGGCGGCGACGCCAGCAGGTGCAACACCGGCCGGAACACGTTGGCCCGCCAGTGACGGCACGCGGCCCGGTTGCGGAGGACGCCGGGCTGGACGAGCGGATCGCGGCCCTCGGTCAGTCGCTCGGCGCCGCGGAGCAGCAGGTGGCGCGATTCTTCGCCGCGCGCCGTGACGAGATCCCGTTCATGTCCGCCGTCGACATCGCGGCCGCGCTCAATACCAGCAACGCGACCGTGGTACGAGCCGCCCAGGCGCTGGGCTATGCCGGGCTGCGCGCGCTCAAGGACGAACTTGCCGGTGCGTTGCGCGCAAGTGGCAAGCCGGCAGCCCGCATCGGGCGCAGCCTCGACGAGTTGGCACCCGATGCGGACAAGGTCCTCGACAACGTCCTCTCGTTCGACATCCACGTGCTCGACGAGGCGCGCCAAACGCTCAACGCGGACGACTTCCAGCGTGCGGTGCAGTATCTCCACGAGGCGCAGCGGATCGCGGTGATCGCCCCCGGGTTCTATCAATGGATCGGCCGGCACGTCGTGACGGGCCTGCACCGCTACGGCCGGCGCGCGTTCGTCATCACGTCGCGCGGCGAGGCGATCGCCGAGGAGCTGATCCAGCTCGAGCCCGGCGACGCGGTCCTGCTGGTCGCGTACGAGTCGCCGATCCCGGAGGTGACGCTCGCGCTCGAACACATAGCCGCTGTCGGCTGCCCGTGCATCCTGATCACCGACGTGCTGCAACTGGCGCTCGCCGGCAAGTACACCGTGGCGTTGTCCGCGGGACGCGGCGGCTCGAGCATGTTGCCGACGGCCGTGGTCACGATGGCGGTGTTCGAGGCGCTGCTGCTGGCGTTGGCCGGACAGGACCCCGCCCGGGTCATGCACGCCCTGCAGGACAGGGAGGCCTTGCGTAGCTCATTGGACCGGTAACCGGCCGCCTGACGTTCCTACGATGACGCCATGGACGAGTTCCGCCGGGCGCTGCAGCGTGCCACCGACGTCATCGCGACATACCGGGAGGGACTCGAAACCGCCCGAGTCAAGCCGAGCGCGAGCCGCAGCGAAGTGGCCGCAGCACTCGACGCGCCGCTGCCGGACGGGCCCACGCCGCTCCACCAGGTCGTCGACGAGCTGGTCGAAAAGGCCCGTCCGGGTTTGATGGCGTCCTCCGGGCCGCGCTACTTCGGCTTCGTCGTGGGCGGCGCGTTGGACGCGGCGCTGGTGGCCGATCTGATCACGAGCGGCTGGGATCAGAACGGCTTCAACGCCGCGCTGTCGCCGGCCGCCATCGCGTTCGAGGACGGCGCCGGCCGGTGGCTGAAGGAGCTGCTGCACCTTCCCGCGACGGGCTCGGTCGGTTTCGTCACCGGCGCGCAGGCCGCCAACACCGTGGGCCTGGCCGCGGGCCGGCACCACGTGCTGACGCAGCGCGGCTGGGATGTCGCGCGCGACGGACTGTTCGGTGCACCGCGGATCAGGGTGCTCGCCTGCGCGGAGCGGCACGCCACGATCGATCGCGCGCTCCGCCTGCTCGGTATCGGCGAGGGCGCGCTGACCGCGCTGCCGGCCGACGGCAACGGTGCAATGGACGTGGCTGCGCTCGCGACCGCCCTTGCGGAGGACATCGACCGTCCGACGATCGTGTGCGCCCAGGCCGGCAACGTGAACACCGGCGCGTGTGACGACCTGGAGCGCATCGCTGCGGCTGCGCACGCGGCGAGCGCGTGGCTGCACGTCGACGGCGCGTTCGGTCTATGGGCGGCGGCCAATCCGCGTACCTATCCGCTGGTCGCCGGACTCGAAGTGGCCGACTCGCTGGCGTGTGACGGTCACAAGTGGCTCAACGTCGGGTACGACGTCGGCTACGCCTTCTGCGCGCACCCCGAGATACACGCCGCCGCGATGGCCTACGCCGCGGCGTACCTGACCGGCCAGGTCGAAGGGCGTGCCCTCGGCGGCGGCGACTTCGTCCTCGAATCGTCGCGGCGGGCCCGCGGCTTCGCGACCTGGGCGGCGCTGCGCTCGCTCGGCAAGGCGGGCGTCGCCGAGCTCGTGGAGCGGTGTTGCCGGCTCGCACGACGCCTCGCCGACGGCCTCGACGCGCTGCCCGACATCGACGTCGTCAACGCGGTCGTCCTCAACCAGGTGCTCGTCCGGGTCGGCGACGAGCGACTGACCGATCGGGCCGAGCAGCGCATCCAGGACGACGGCACCTGCTGGCTCGGTGCGACGACCTGGCGCGGCGAGCGACTGCTCCGGATATCGGTGTCGAACTGGGCCACGACGGAGGCCGACATCGACGCCTGCGTCGCTGCGATCGCCAAGGCGCGCGCCGACGCGCTGGACTGACCGTCACTCGCCGGTGGCGCCGTCGATCCGCTCGCGCAGCAGGTCGGCATGCCCGTTGTGCCGGGCGTATTCGCCGATCAGCTTCGTCAGGTTCCAGCGCAGGGTGCGCCCGTTGCCGGGCCCGACTTCGTCCAGCGCTGCGTAGTCCGCGAGCCGCTCGTCGGTCCGCTGTCGCTCGGCGCGCCAGGACGCCATCGACACGTCGACCATCGACCCGTCCACGTCGAAATCCCACTCCGGGCCGCCGTCCTCGTACTCGCCCCAGACGTACTCGAGCGGGCCCTTGGGTCCGAGCGCCCATGCCGCATACCCGCGCTCCATCTCGGTGATGTGGCGGACGAGCCCGAGCAGGGACAGCGCGGAAGGCGGCGCCGAGCGCAGCACGAGTTGCTCCGCATCGAGCCCGTCGCATTTGGCCTCGAGTGCATTGCGGTGAAATGCCAGCCAGCCGAGCAGGATCGCCCGCTCGTCTCCGTCGCCCGGCTCCGGAATCCGCTCCATACGGCGATCGTGCTATTCGCCACTTCCCGGCGCCAGAGATTTGCCCGGCTCGGCACGATGGCCTGGTGACCTTCGTCGAGATGGCGGGCCGCGACGGGCTGGTGATCAGCACCGACGCGGCGCGCCTGGACATCGATCGCATCTGCGCCTGGCTCGCCGCGTCGTACTGGGCGAACGAACGCGACCGCGCGACCATCGAGCGCTCGATCGCCAACTCGCTGTGCTTCGGCGCGTATGCGTCCGATGGCCGGCAAGTGGCGCTGGCGCGAGTCACGACCGATCTCGCGTCGTTCGCGTGGATCGCTGACGTCGTCGTGGACGACGCCTGGCGTGGCAAGGGGATCGGCACCTGGCTGATGGGCACGGTCGTCGACTACTTGCGTCAGGAGGGCGTGCCGCGCCTCGTGCTGACGACCCGAGATGCGCACGGTGTGTACGAGCGGTTCGGGTTCACCCCGCTGCGCGTGCCGGCGACGTGGATGGAGATCGACCTGCGGCGCAACCGCCCCGATCCGAGCGACGTCAACCTCGGCTAGCGTCGGCCCGTCGGCCACGCCACGCCCAGCTCGTCACCCAGCCGGTGCAATTCGCCGATGAGCTTCGGCGGCAGCGTGATGCCGTCGCGCTGCCGCTGCTCGGCGGTGGCGTGACTGCGCTCGCCCGGCACCTGCACGGCGTCGAATCCGGGCGCCTTCTCGGCACCGTGCACGTGGTCGATGACCCGATCCACCCGCTCGCGGAACTCGTGGCTCGGCATGAGCATCGACGGGTTGATGGCCAGCATGAACAGGCTCACCGCCTGGGGCCGATCGGAGACGTCGGGCATCGTGACGTCCGAGAGGAAGCGCTCACCGACGGCGAGCACGCCCGTCAGCACCTCCCACATCATGGCCAGGCCCGAGCCGCGGTGCCCGCCGAACGGGAGCAGCAGGCCCTTGAGTGCGGCAACGGGATCCACCGTCGGCTCGCCGTCGGCGTCGAGCGCGAGGCCGGGTTGGATGGATTCCCCGGACGCCACGTATTCGTGCAGCCGCGCCAGGGTGATCGACGACGTGGCCATGTCGAGCACGAGCGGCGGGTGCTTGCCCGCCGGGCTGGCGATCGCAAAGGCCTGATTGCCGATCGTCTTCTCCGCACTGCCCCAGACGGCCTGGATCGGTGGGCCGTTGTTGATGACGAGACCGATCATGTCCTCGTCGACTGCAAAGCTGGCCAACCGGCCGATCGCTCCCGCGGAGGTGGTGTTGCGCACGAGCGTCAGGCCGACCCCGAACGCGCGTGCGTTGTCGACCGCGAGCCGCATGCCGTGCGCGCCGACCACCTGGCCCCAGCCGTCGTTGCCGTCGAGGTGGGTGATGACGCCCTGCTGGTGGACGACTGAGGTCTGCGCGCCGGGCGGCGTTCCTCCGGCGCGCAGGCGCGGGACGTACTGCGGCATCTTGCGCAGGCCGAGCGAGGGCACGCCGTGCAGGTCGGCCCACACGAGGTGCTCGGCAAGGACATCAGCGTCAGCGGTGCGCATTCCGAGCCGGTGGAACACGCGGCTGGCGTAGGTGCGGAGATCGTCGGCCGCATAGACCTCGGCGTTGGCCGGGTCGGCGGCGACCTGTTGCGCAGTCACGGATGCCTCCTGGATCCAGAACAATAACGCTCTGCGATATCGTACTACGTTTTTGACGATTTCGTCCGCGCAGGAGGCTTAGGCTCGACTTCACCGACGACGGGCGAAGGAGAATCGGGTGCGCATAGGAGTGATCGGTGCCGGCCGAATCGGGGGCAATACCGCGCGGTTGCTCACCGCGGCGGGGCACGAGGCGGCGCTCAGCTACGCCCGCGATCAGGGCAAATTGCAGCGGCTCGCCGGCGAGATCGGCGCACAGGTATCCAGCTCACCGCGCGCAGCCGTCGAGTTCGCCGATGTCGTCGTCTTCGCGGTGCCGTGGAGCACGATTCCGGACGTGCTCGACCAGGCGGGTCCGCTCGCCGACAAGATCGTGATCGACACGACGAACCAGTCCGGCAGCGGCCCGATGCCGGCCGCCGGCCAGACCGCCGCGCAGTTCAACACGGCGCGGATGCCCGGCGCCCGCTACACGAAGTCGTTCAACACGCTGACCTCGAGCTTCCAAGCCGAGACCGCCGGACGCACCGGCGAGATGCGCGTCGTGCAGTGGCTTTGCGGAGACGACGAGCAGGCCAAGCAGGTCGTGGCGCAATTGATTGATGACGCGGGCTTCGCGCCGGTGGACTTGGGCGGCACCGCGGGCTGCGCCGTCATGGAGGCACCGCGCCGGTCGGGCGCGGTGTATGGCGAGGAGTATCGGCTCGCGGCGGCGGAAGCGGTCGTCGCAGCCGTGCGAGCCGGCGGCCCGATCCCGCCGACGCCGGACTACTACGACTGACTGCGGGTCAGGGGGATTTGGCCTCGTCCTCGCCGTTGCGGCTGGGGCGCTCGGCGGTGGCGATTTTGGCGATCAGCGGGTCGACCTTGTCCAGCCCGCCGGCGATTTTGACCGCCAGGCGCGCCGACTCCACCTGGCGATGGGTTACCTTGATCGTCCTCATCACGGAGCGTCCTCCTCTTCAATTTCATTGTCCTCGATGATGCGGACGGAATCCACCTGGTCGATCGGCACGAAAAGCCGCA
Organism: Jatrophihabitans sp.; assembly: GCA_035642535.1. Taxonomy (GTDB): domain Bacteria; phylum Actinomycetota; class Actinomycetes; order Mycobacteriales; family Jatrophihabitantaceae; genus Jatrophihabitans. Next base: position 85,867 of record DASQSE010000048.1, read on the forward strand.
GGTCGCCGTCGCCCACGCTGCGCGTCGCGTCCGCCTCGGCGACGGCCAGCGCCGCCCGCCGGTCGTCGTCGGTCGCCAGCTCACTCTCGAGCAACGCGTCCAGTAACGCACGGCCGACCGCTGCGGTGTGGTCGTCGCTGGAGGTCAGCGCCTCGAGGGCGATGGCGAAGCGGCGACCCCACTCCTCGCGGCGGCCCTGCGCCGCCTCCAACCGGGTGGCGGCGCGCGCCGCGAAGTAGGCGAGGGCGGAACCCACTCCGGCGCCGAGGAACGCGAGAACGCCGGTGAGGACTTCGTTCATGCATCCGTCCTAGCAGCTTGGCCGGACAGATCGGGCGATACGGTCGTGGCATGTCGTCCCCACTAGCGCGTTTGGCGGAGCTCGGGATCAACCTGCCGCCGGTCCCGGCGCCGGTGGCCGCCTACATCCCCGCCCGCCGCAGCGGCTCGTTCGTCTACACGTCCGGCCAGGTGCCGATCGTCGACGGCGCGCTGCAGATGACGGGCAAGGTCGGTGCCGAGGTCTCGGCGGAGGACGCCGCCGGGCTGGCGCGCATCGCGGCGCTCAACGCGCTCGCGGCGGTGCACGAACTCGTCGGCCTCGACACTGTCGTCGGCGTCGTGAAGGTCGTCGGCTACGTTGCATCCGCGCCCGACTTCACCGGCCAGCCGGCGGTCATCAACGGCGCGAGTGGACTGCTCGGCGAAGTGTTCGGCGACGCCGGCGCGCACGCGCGATCGGCGGTCGGGGTGGCCGCGCTGCCGCTCGATGCGCCGGTGGAGGTCGAACTGATCGTGGAGGTTCGGTGACGGACGATGTCCCGATCAGGGACGCCGCCACCGTCGTGCTGCTGCGCGACGGGGCTGCCGGCCTGGAGAGCTGGCTGCTAACCCGGGTGAAGCAGATGGCGTTCGCGGCCGGGATGACCGTTTTCCCGGGCGGCCGGGTCGACGACGCCGATGCCACGCTGCCGACCTCCGGCGGCGACTTCGCCGCGCTGGCGGCCAGACTGCGATGCGACGAGCCGACCGCCCGGGCGCTGGTCGGTGCCGCGGTGCGCGAGACCTTCGAAGAGACCGGCGTGCTGCTCACCGTGCCGGTCGCCGACCTGAGCGGCGCGCGGGCCGACGTCGAACTCGGCCGGGTGTCATTCGGCGATCTGCTCCGCGCGAACGCGCTCGCGGTCGACGTCGGCGCCGTGCGCCCGTGGAGCCGCTGGGTCACCCCGGCCGGCGAGGTCCGGCGCTATGACACCCGCTTCTTCGTTGCCGCGCTGCCGGAAGCCGCCGAGGCCCAGGACGTGACGGCCGAGTCGAGCGAGGCGGCGTGGATGCCCGTCGCGGCGGCGGTCGAGCAGGCGCAGCGCGGCGAGCGCAAGATGCTGCCGCCGACGATCGCCACGCTCGGTTCGCTGCTCTCGTTCGGGACCGTTGCCGACGTGCTGGTGGCATCCGAGGCGCGCGACCTCGACGCCGTCCGTCCGGAGATCCGGCTGGGCGAGGACGGGTCGGTGGCCGTCGCGCTTCCGGACGGCACCGTGCTGCCGCTACCTCCGGGCATGTTTCAGTGACTGCGCACCCGGCGTACGAGACGGTGCGTGACGTGACGCCCTTCGCGTCCGTCGTGCTGCAGGACAACCCGGGCGCGATGACGCTGGAGGGCACCAACACCTGGCTGCTGCGCGCTCCTGGGGCGGCGGACGTGGTGGTCGTCGATCCGGGGCAGGCCGACGACGTCCATCTCGAGCGGGTGCTTGACGCGGCGCCGCGCCTCGCGCTCGTATTGGTCACGCACGGGCACTTCGATCACAGCCAGGCGGGCGAGGCGCTGCATGCGCGCACCGGTGCGCCGGTCCGGGCGCTCGACCCGCGGCACTGTCACGGCGGCGCCGCGCTCGCCGACGGCGAGGTCATCGAAGCGGCCGGGCTCGCGCTCCACGTGTTGGCCACGCCTGGGCACACCGCCGACTCGCTGTCGTTCGTGGTCGACGCGGACGCGGCGGTACTCACCGGCGACACGATCCTGGGTCGCGGCACCACGGTGGTCGCGCACCCCGACGGCGTGCTCGGGCCATACCTCGAAGCGCTGCACCGGCTGCGCGATCTCGGCGACGTGCCGGTGCTCGGCGGGCACGGCCCGGAACTGCCCTCGGTCGCGGACGTCGCCGCGTTCTACCTCGCACACCGCGAGGAGCGGCTCGGCCAGGTGCGTGCCGCGCTCGCCGAACTCGGCCCGGCCGCGACCGCGCGGCAGGTCGTCGAGCATGTGTACACCGATGTCGACCGCTCGCTCTGGCCGGCCGCCGAGCTCTCCGTCGAGGCCCAGCTCGCCTACCTTCGCGGCCCTGCCTAGATCGCGCTACCGGGCGCGGCGGGCCAGGCGCTCGCGGTCGAGGATCACCACGCTCTTGCCCTCGAGGCGCAACCAGCCGCGCGAGGCGAAGTCGGCCAGCGCCTTGTTGACGGTCTCGCGCGATGCGCCGACCAGCTGCGCGAGCTCCTCCTGGGTGAGGTCGTGCGTGACCCGCAGCTGGCCGCCGTCGATCGACCCGAACCGCTGCGCGAGCTGGAGCAGCTGCTTGGCGACCCGCCCCGGCACGTCCACGAAGATCAGGTCGGCGAGCATCGTGTTCGTCCGCCGCAGGCGGCGCGCCACGACCCGCAGCAGCTGCATCGCGATCTGCGGACGATCGGTGGCCCACTTCTGCAGCGCCTGCTTCGGCAGCCGCGCCAGCCGGGCGTCGGTGACGACCGTGGCGGTGGCAGTCCGCGGGCCCGGGTCGAACAGCGAGAGCTCACCGAACTGATCGGACGGGCCGTAGATCGCGACCAGGTTCTCCCGGCCGTCCGGCGAACGCCGGCCCAGCTTCACCTTGCCGGCGAGAACGATGTAGAGGCTGTCGCCGGGCTCGCCCTCGTGGAACAGCACGCCGCCGCGAGGGGCTTCGAAGATCTCGAACTCGCCCGCCAGCGCCTCGACGTCGTCCGGGTCAACGCCCTGGAACAGCCCAGCCCTGCGCAGTACCTCGTCCACGTCTTGCTCCTCGGTCGCCCGCCGGAGTGCGAGTCTCGTCACAGTCTGGCGCGAGTCTAGTGGCTGCGGAAATCATGAGCCCACGCACAACCGGGGTCAGCTACGCCGCCCGGCGCCAGCCACGGCGCAGTCGGCCCAGCCCCAGCCGGAGGTGGAATCGGCGCAGCGCGGGGGTCGTGCCCTCGCGGACGAACAGCTCGAGCTCGTCACGCTGCGCCTCGTCGAGAAAGTGCTCGATCTCGCGCTCGTCGTCAAGTCGCGCGATCGGCTCCTCCACTCGCCCCATGATCATGACGAAGCCGAGCAGCAGAAATGGGAACAGGAGCAGGACAAAGCCGACCATGATGGGAGCCATTCTGCACTGCGTCGTCCGGCCGCTCTCATAGGCTGTCCGGCGTGGCCGCAAAGGAGGAGTCCCCGCTCGCGCTCACCCGTCGCGCCCGTCGGATAAATCGCGAGCTCGGCGAGCTGTACCCGACGGCGCATTGCGAGCTCGATTTCCGCAATCCGCTCGAACTGGCGGTGGCGACGATCCTGTCCGCGCAGTGCACCGACAAGCGCGTCAACGAGGTGACGCCGGCGTTGTTCGCCAAGTACCCGACGGCGGAGGATTACGCGGCGGCCGAACGCGACGACGTCGAGCGGATGATCAAGTCCACGGGATTCTTCCGGAACAAGACGACGTCGATCATCAAGATGGGTCAGGCGCTCTTGGAGCGGCACGACGGCGAGGTGCCGAACCGGCTCGACGACCTCGTCAAGCTGCCCGGCATCGGCCGCAAGACCGCGAACGTCATCCTGGGCAACGCGTTCGACGTCCCCGGCCTGACCGTCGATACCCACTTCGGCCGGCTGGTGCGGCGGTGGAAGTGGACCGCCCTGACTGATCCGGTCAAAGTCGAGTTCGTGGTGGCCGACCTGCTCCCGAAGAAGGAGTGGACGATCTTTTCGCACCGCGCCATCTGGCACGGACGCCGGATCTGCCACTCGCGCAAGCCGGCGTGCGGCGCATGCGCAATAGCGCGGCTGTGCCCCTCCTTCGGCACCGGCCCGACCGACCCCGCGGAAGCGGCCAAGCTGGTCAAGAGCGAAGCCGAGATGGTCGCAACGTCGTGATCGACGAGCTTCCGGAGTGGCTGCGGCCGCTGGCGGCGATCGCGGCCGAGATCGACGACAGCGACCTGTCCCGGTTCACGGTGCCGGATGACGGGAACGGGCGGCCGTCGGCGGTGCTGATCGCGTTCGCCAAGTCCGAGCACGGGCCCGCCGTCCTGCTCATCCAGCGTGCCGACGACCTGCGCACGCACGCAGGACAGGTCGCGTTCCCGGGCGGCTCGCTCGATCCGACCGATGAGTCGCTGAGCGCGGCGGCACTGCGCGAGGCGCAGGAGGAGGTCGGGCTCGACCCGGCCACGGTGCGCATCGTCGCCGAGCTACCGCCGATCTTCATTCCGGTGTCCGGCTTCGTCGTGACACCGGTGCTCGCATGGTGGGAGCACCCGCACGACGTGCGGCCGGTGGACACCGCGGAGGTTGCCGCCGTCGAGTTGGTGCCGCTCGCGGAGCTGGTCGACCCCGCGAACCGGTTCCTCGTCACCCACCCGTCCGGCTGGCTCGGGCCGGGCTTCGAAGCCTCCGGGCTGTTCGTCTGGGGCTTCACCGCCGGGCTGCTCGACAAGTTGCTCGAGTTCGGCGGCTGGGCCGAGCCGTGGGACCAAGCCGCGCGCCGCCCGTTGCCCATGCCGTGACCTGAGCGTGAGTCCGGTGGCCGAACGTGCGTCGGTACGGTCATGGCATGGTGCTGGGGCGGGCGGGCGCGGGGTTTGCTGCGCTCGTGTTGCTGGCGGCCTGTGCGCGCACGGCCGAGGTCAACAAACGTCCGCACACCGGCACCGGCACGGCGACCTTGGCCCGCGGCGGGGTGCAGCAGGTCGTCGTCAACACCGGAGTCGACCTGCGCTTCCACCCGTCCACGATCGTCGTTCACCCGGGGCGGGTACGCATCGTCCTCGTTAACACCGCAGCCAAGGGCGCGGGTCCGGTCCACAACCTCAGCTTCGACAATCTCCCCGGCGCCGACGACGTGCCTGACGTGCAGGCCGGCTACGCGGCGTCGGCGACCTTCGACGCCCCCGCGCCGGGCACCTACTCGTTCGTCTGCACGATTCACGCGAACCAGGGTCAGACTGGGAAGCTGATCGTGAAATGAACATCCTCGACCTAGTGATCATCCTGGCCGCCATCGCCTATGGCATCGGCGGGTACCGAAGCGGCGCTGTCGTCGGGATCTTCTCGCTGATCGGCTTCTTCGGCGGCGCGACGGTCGGCGCGCAACTCGCGCAGCCGCTCGGCTCGCGAATCGTCGACGGACGCGCCCAGGTGCCGGTCGCGATCTTCTGCGTGCTGGTGCTGGCCACGCTGGGCCAGCTCGGCGGTGTGTATGTCGCAGGCCATGTGAAATCGCACCTGGTCGTGCACGAGCAAACCAAGGTGTTCGACTCCAGCATTGGGGCGGTGCTGGGCGTGCTGTCCGTGCTGCTCGTCGCGTGGATGGTCGCGGTGCCGCTGGCCAACTCGCCGTACCCGAGTCTCGCGTCCGAGGCCAGCCATTCGCAGATCGTGCGCTGGGTCAACGGCCGGATGCCCGGCAGCTTCCGCGAGTTGTACGGTTCGTTGCGCAAATTCCTCGACCACAGCGGGTTCCCGCCGGTCTTCGGCGACCTGCCGTCGACCGCGATCGTGTCGGTGCCGCCGCCGCCGGCCAACGTTCCGCCGGCCGTCCAGCAGCGGCTACGTGACGCGCAGCATTCGGTGGTCAAGATCTACGGCGAGGCGCCGCAGTGCGGACGCAGCATCGAGGGCTCCGGGTTCGTGTACGCACCGCATCACGTGCTGACGAACGCGCACGTCGTCGCGGGCACCGACAAGGTCACCGTCGAAGTGCGCCCTGGGCAGAGCGTGAGCGCCAGCGTCGTCCTCTTCGACAAGGACCGCGACGTCGCAGTGCTCGACGTTCCGGATCTGACCGGGCCGCGCCTGCGGTTCAGCCCGACCGACGCGCAGAGCGGCGATCCGGCGCTCGTGCTCGGCTATCCGGAGAACGGGCCGTTCCGGACCCGCTCAGCGCGGGTGCGCTCGCAGGGCACCGTCGGCGGCACCGACATCTACGGCCACGACAGCGTGCACCGCAACATCTACGCGATCCGTGCTGTGGTGCGCAGTGGCAACTCGGGCGGCCCACTATTGGCCTATGACGGAACGGTCCTCGGGATGGTGTTCGCGACCGCGATCGACTCGCCCGACACCGGCTTCGCGCTGAGCGACGAGGAGATCAAGGCCGACAAGAACGCCGGCCGGACGCTGACCACGCCGGTCGACACCGGCAAGTGCACGCCTGGGTAGTGCGTGCTCAATGTTCTTTTGCCCAGCTGATCAGCTCACCGCTGATCTGCTCGGGGAGCTCGTTGTGCGGGAAGTGCCCGACGCCGTCGAGGATGCGCCAGTCGTACTGGCCGGTGACGTATTGCCCCGAGCCCTGCGCGGTGCGCGGCAGTATGCAAGTGTCGAAGTCGCCGTGCAGGTGCAGGACGGGCGCGCTGATCGGAGTGCGCAGTGCCGCGGCGAAGCGGCGGCCGTCCCCGCGCACGAGGGAGCGCACCATCCACCGGTAGTGCTCGGCCGCGCAGAAGGACACCGGGTGGATCCGCATGGCCTGCGCGTACCGCTCCACGTCTGCGACGTAGTCGGGCGTGCCGCGCCAGCGTGGTCCCGTCCATCGATCGAACAACTCGCGCACCCACACCGAGTCACGCGAGAGCAGGTGCTCCGGCCAGCGCGGCATCTGGAAGGTGCGCAGGATGTAGGTCGACGCGCGGCGCTGCGCCGGACCTGCGCCGGGACGCAGCTCGTTGCGCATCCGCAGCGGATGGGCGGCGCCGATGACGACCAGCGATCGCACCACGCGCGGATGGCAGGCCGCGATCGTCCAGGCCAGCGTGCCGCCGAGATCGGTGCCCACGACCATCGCGTCCGATTCGCCGAGCGACGTCACCAGCGCGGCCATGTCGGCGGCGAGCGTGGGGGAGTCGTAGCCGCGCGGCGGCTTGTCACTGGCGCCGTAGCCGCGCAGGTCGACTGCGACCGCCCGGTAGCCGGCATCGGCGAGGTCGACGAGTTGCTGATGCCACGCCCACCAGAATTGCGGGAAGCCGTGCAGAAGCAGCACGAGTGGGCCGGTCCCCATCTCCGCGACGTGCAGCGCGATCCCGTTGGCGCGCACGGTTCGATGCGTCCATGGCCCATCGACCAGGACGACCGAGCTGTCGGGTGCACCCGGCAGCGGTCCGAAGCCCACTGCGTGACCTACCCGCGTGATTTCTTCAGATAGTCGACCGTCTCTTTGGTTGTCGTCATGGTCCGCTCCGGTGCCCTGACCCGCTTGACCTGCTTGACGCCGAGCAGGGCGAACACCCCGACAAGGACGAGCTGGAAGCCGAACACGACGAGGAACGCCAGCCAGCGATCGAGGCCCGCCGCGGCCAGGCCCTCGGCAAGGGCGAAGAAGCCGAACGTCAGCGAGAACACCAGCACCGCGCCTGCCCCGGCGAACAGCCCCGCGCCCGAGCCCGCGTTCTTGAACGACGAGCGCAGCTCCAGTTTCGCGAGCTCGATCTCGCTGTGGACGAGCGTCGACAGGTGGGCGGACGCCTCGGAGACCAGCTGGCCGACGCTGGGCTCCGCGGCGTGCTTGGGGCTCGCGGACGCCTCGGCCGATACCGTCGGCGCAGCGTCCTCCGCCGGCCGCGGCCGCGGAGCTGGTTTCGGGCCCGCGCTCGAGCCATCGGTCACAGGTCGGCTCCTTCGTCGACGCTTGGCTGCGCCATCATTGCAGCCCCTGGGCGTGCGCCGCATGCAGGCATGCCGCGGCTAGCCTCTGCGCGTGACTGATCCGTTGGCGCCATTGCTCGATCTTGCGGGTGTCGCGGACGCGGTGGCGAGGACGCGCGCGGCCGTGGACGCGTTGCTCGGCAACCGCGTGCTGCGCCGTCGCTCGGCCGACGTGTCCGCCGAGTCGGCGCTGCGCGGAGCGTGGGCCTCGGCAGCGCTGGCCGGGCGGAATGTGGACCTCGCCGACGTGCGGGCCGGGCAGGCGGCCGACGATCCGGTCGTGCAGGGTGCGCTGCGGGCGCAGTCGGCGATCGGCTCGCTCGCGGACACCTGGACGCGCGCGCCACGACAGGCGCTGGCCCGGCTGCACGCGCTGGCGGCGGCCGATCTGGCGGTCGTCGATGACCTCGGCAGACCGCGGCCGGGCACCGCAGACCGGCTGGACATGCTGACCGCGGTCCTCGGTGCGACTTCAGCACCAGCCGTCGTCGTCGCGGGGATCGTGCATGGCGAATTGCTCGGGCGGGACGCGTTCCCGCCCGTGTCCGGGGTCGTCGCGCGGGCCGCGGTGCGGCTGACGCTCGTCGAGCGCGGCCTCGACCCGAAGTCGCTCGTCGTCGTCGAGGTCGGGCATCAGGAGTTGGCCGCGGCCTACGACGAAGCGCTCGGAGCGTATCGAGGAGGCGAGCCGACCGGCATCGCGACGTGGCTCGTCCACTGCGCCGACGCAGTCGTGGCAGGTGCGCGAGAAGCGACGGCGATCTGCGAGGCAATGGGTCGGGGCTGACACAGGGCGACGGCGCCGCGAGTGACGCGGCGCCGTCGTCGTGGCGCGGACCGGTGGGTTACCAAGCGTGCCCTGCGTAGATGTCAAACGCAGCCCACGACACCCAGTTGGATGCCGCGTTGCCGCGCGACTCACCTGTTGCGTGGTGGGTTCGCCGCGTGGGTGCCCGCCCTGTCCGTGCGGGACGGCGTCCGGTGGGGGCTGGACCGCCATTCGCGTCCGTCGTCCGTACCGTCATTGGACCCCTCGCGGAGCCAGGGCGCAAGAGGCCAACGGCGTGTCAGCCGCGACGGCTCACGCCGATCTTGCGCGGCACGTTCAGGCTTTCGTCGCGCGGCGCTTGGAGGCGTACCAGACGATGCCGGCGGCGGCCACGCCCGCGCCGACCACGGTCGCGGAGACGACCGGATGATCAGGACGTATCCCGGCCAGCCGCTCGCGCAGCGGCACGGCGTTCGAGAAGGTCAGCTGCGGCCAACCTCGCTCGTTGGCGATCTTGCGCAATGCGCGATCGGCGTTCACCACGTACGGGTGTCCGACGGCCTCCAGCATCGGGACGTCGGTGACGGAGTCCGAGTACGCGTAGCTGTGGACGAGCTCGTAGCCGCGACGCTCGGCCAACTGGATGACGGCGAGCGCCTTCTCCGGACCGTATGCGTACTGCTCGATCTCGCCTGTGTACTTGCCGTCGGCGACCACCATGCGCGTCGCGATGACCTCGTCCGCGCCGAGCATCGCGCCGATCGGCGCGACCACCTCGTCGCCCGACGTGCTGACGATGACCACCTCGCGGCCGGCGGCCTTGTGCATCGCGATCAGCTCGACGGCCTCGTCGTAGACGATCGGGTCGATGATGTCGTGCAGCGTTTCGGAGACGATCTCCCGCACCTGCGCGACGTCCCAACCGGTGCACATGCTGGTCAGGTAGGCGCGCATCCGCTCGATCTGGTCGTGGTCGGCGCCGGCGAGGGCGAACACGAACTGCGCGTACGCGCTGCGCAGCACGGCGCGCCGGTTGATCAATCCGCCCTGGTAGAACGGCCGGCCGAACGCAAGCACGCTGGACTTGGCGATGATCGTCTTGTCGAGGTCGAAAAACGCCGCGGTGCGCTCCGGAGCCACGTTGCTGAGGATACGGACGTGCGCCGCGCTGTCGCGCCGTGTGTTGCGGCCTGTCAAATCGGCCGTCCACAGCCGCGCCGTCGTCCACAGATGCGGTCACGGTGCCGCGCGCGACGCTCGTCCCGGGTTCGGTGGAGCCATGGGATGCGTCGTGGGAGTCGTGGGCGGTAGCGGCGGAGTCGGCACCTCGTCCTTCGCTGCCGTGCTCGCCGCGGTAGCGGGTGCGGCGGTGCTGGTCGATCTGGACGTCACCGGCGGCGGCATCGACGTGATGCTCGGCGTCGAATCGGCGCCGGGCGCACGATGGTCGGGCTTGCGGGTGGCGGGCGGACGCCTCGACGCGGCGGCGCTGGTCGACGGGCTGCCGCGCTGGGGCGCGGTCGCGGTGCTCGGTGCGGATGTGGCCGAACTCGATCCGGGTGCGGTGGCGCAAGTGCTGCGGGCCGCGAGCCAGGCCGGGCCGGTGATCGTCGATCTGCCCCGCGGCGCCTGCGCCGAGCGTGCGGCTGCGCTGCTGCACTGCGATCTGGTAGTCATCGTCGCCCGCTCGGACGTGGCCGGACTGGTCGCCGCACACGCGCTCGCGAGCGCGCTGCCCGAGCTACCGACCGGCCTCGTGGCGCGGCGCGGAGAGGTCGCGGCGGAGGATGTCGCGGCGCTGGTTGGCTGTCCACTGCTCGGCGAGTTGCCCGCGCTCGGCAGTTCGCGCGCAGAGTTGCATCCGCACCGGCTGCCGCGCGGGGCGGTCCGGGTCGCGGCCGGTGTGCTTAGCGGTCTGCGCGCGGTCGGCGGCGGCGCCCGGCACGTCGCGCCGGCGGCCTGAGTGGCGACCCGGGAACTGGTCGAGCGGGTAAGGCGCCGACTCGCCGACGAGCCCGCTCGGCTGGACGACCTCCTGCGTGCCGAGTTCGGCGGCATTGTCGATGACGTCGCGTTCGACGCGCTGCGCCGCGATGTCGAGGCGGAGTTGCACGGCGCCGGGGCGCTCGAGCCGTTGCTCGCGACGCCCGGCGTGACGGACGTGCTGGTGAACGGCCCGCGCGACGTGTGGCTCGACCGGGGCCGCGGCCTCGAACGCGCACCGGTGACCTTCGACGACGACGCGGCGGTGCGGCGCCTCGCGCAGCGACTGGCCACGAGCGCCGGAGCTCGACTCGATGACGCATTGCCTTACGCGGATGCCGTGCTCGGCGACGGCACCCGCCTGCACGCGGTGCTCCCGCCGTTGGTCGAACACCCGACGATCTCGCTGCGTGTCCTGGCGCGCCGGCGGCTCGACCTCGGCGCCCTGGTGGCCGGCGGCGCGGTGCCCGTCGAAATCGCCGAAGTGTTGCGTGGGGTGATCGCCGCGCGCCTGGCGTTCATCGTCAGCGGCGGAACGGGCACAGGGAAGACAACGCTGTTGGGCGCCATGCTCGGCACCGTTCCGGCCGGCGAACGCATCTTGCTCATCGAGGATGCTGCGGAGCTGCACGTCGCGCATCCGCACGTCGTGCGGCTCGTGCCGCGCGGCGTGAACGTCGAAGGCGCCGGCGCGGTGGGCCAACGTGAGCTGGTGCGGCAGGCACTGCGGATGCGCCCTGACCGACTCGTGGTCGGCGAGTTCCGCGGCGCCGAGATGCTCGAGCTGATCGTCGCGCTGAACACCGGTCACGAGGGCGGTGCGGCGACGCTGCACGCCAACTCTGCGGCGGACGTCCCGGCCCGGTTCACGGCACTGGGCGCGTTGGGCGGGCTGCCGGCCGCTGCGGTGACGAGCCTGGTGGCCAGTGCGATCGACGTCGTCGTTCATCTGCGCCGCGGCTCGGACGGGCAGCGCGTGGTTTCCGAGATCGGCCTGCTCAGCAGGGTCGTGGACGAGCTCGTCGTCGAGCCGGCTTGGTCGATGCAGGACGGCGGGTGTGCGGGTTGGCCGCAACTTTGCGAACTGGTGCAGCGACGCGGTGGCGGGTTGTGACTCCGCTCGGGTGGCTGGCGGTCGGTGCGGCCGCGACGCTCGTGCCGGCGCCTGGCCAGGCGGCGCTGCGGGTCGACACGCTGACTGGGCTCGGTCGGCTCGACAAGGCTGAGACGCGGCGTCACGAGCCGGTCGAGCGCTGGGCGCGGTCACTGGCCCGGCCGGCAGTCGTCCGGCTCGTGCTGTCAGGTGTCATCGGCGCTGTGGCGCTGATCGGTGGGATCCCGCTCGGCGTCGCAAGTGCGGCAGTGGCTGGGACGGGGTGGGCCGCGGTGCGGGACTCCGCGCGCCGCAAACAGTCGACGGGGCAACGCGGCGAGCTGCTCGCCGGGCTGCGCATGCTGATCGGCGAGTTGGAGGCAGGCGCTCGCCCGCCGGCCGCGCTCGCAGCGTCAGCCGAGGCGGCTCCTGCGTATGCCGCGGTGTTCGCTGCCGCCGCAGCCGCGGCCGACACCGGCGATGCGGGCAGCGTGCTCGCCGCCGAGCCTCGCACCCGCGCCATCGGGCTGGCCTGGCAGCTCGGCGAGCGCGCGGGTACCGAGCTCACCGGCGTGTTGGCGCGCGTCGCGCGCGACCTCGCGGCAGAGGACGAGCAGCGGCGTAGCGTCGCGATTGCGTTGGCCGGTCCGCGTGCGTCGGCGACCGTGCTGGCCGGGTTGCCGGCGCTCGGCCTCGCGCTCGGCACCGCGATGGGTGCGCGGCCGTGGGACTTCCTGGTGAGCGCCGGCGCCGGGCAAGTGGTGTGCTGCACCGGCGTGCTGCTCGACGTTGCCGGGCTGTGGTGGATGCGCCGGATCCTGGCCCGGGCGGAGATGTCATGACGTCGATTGCTTTCGCCCTGGTCGCACTTGCCGTATTGGTGGCGCCGGCGTGGCGGGTGCGCGCGGTGCCGGGTCGTCGCTCGGGCGAGGGAGCTGGGGAGCGTGCCGCCGCGGCCACACGGCGCGCGGCCGCGCTGCCCGTCGCCGGTGCGGTATCGGCTGCGGGCGCGTCCTTGCTGGCGCTCGGACCAGGAGCCGGGGCGGCAGCCGCGGCGGTGACAGCGCCGCTCGCCGGGCTCGTGGTGCGCTGGCTCCAGCGCCGCCCGCCGCGGATCGAGCCGGACGGCACCTTGCCGCTCGTCCTCGATCTGACGGCCGCCGGGCTGCGCAGCGGACGGCCGCTCGCCGAGGCGGTCGAGCTCGCCGCCCGCGCCGGATCCCCTGCCGTCGCCACGGCGCTCCGCCGGGTCGCCACGCTGGCGAGGCTGGGCGCTGACCCCGAGCAGGCGTGGGCCGCCGTGCCGCGTGCCGGTCCGCTCGCCGAGTTGGCCAGGGTCGCGGTTCGCAGCGCGGCGAGTGGGCTGAAACTGGCCTCCGGGCTCGAGCGGTTGGCGGCCGAGATGCGTGCCGAGCGGGCGGCGGCGGCCGCGGTACGTGCGCAGCGAGCGGGCGTCACCGCGATGGCACCGCTGGCGGCGTGCTTCCTCCCGTCCTTCGTCTGTCTCGGGATCGTCCCCGTCCTGGTCGGCGTCGCTCGCAACACTTTCAGCGTCCTGAACTAAGGCGCCTTAAGGCCTTAGCGGGTGTCCTACTCGTGGGCCGGGTGCCTTAGTCGGTGCGATCCGGTTGATGGCCCACGGCCGTAGGCAAAGTCCCGATGTGGCGGGTCGGGCCTTACGACGAAAGTCATTGGTGTCGAAAACGAGAGCTTCGGAGGACACCATGAACGCCTACATCGCCGACCAGATCGCGCGAGAGCACAACAACCGGCTGCTGAGCGACGCCAAGGCCGCCCGCCGCGCGCGCCGCGCCAACCGGTCCCGCCGGGCCGCTGCCACCACGACTCGCTCACGCGCCTCGTCGAACGAGTCCCGCAGCACCGCCGACCGCTCCCGGCCCGCCACCCAGCCGGGTGCGGCGGCGGCACACCTCGTCGCGCGGCCGGTCACCGCATTCCGCTCCTGGCTGCTCGCCGGCCAGCTCTGACACCCGTACCAACACACCCTGGAGTTACCCCTATGCGCGCGCTAAGCCTGGCTCACCACGTGATCGGCCACCAGCACGAACAGGTCCGTCGACCGCTCGATGAGCACGTCGCGCGTGATTCGCAGATCGCCCCGAAGCCACGCCGTCATCGTCTCCGCAAGCCCGCCGAGTAGATGCGCCGCCGCGAATTCTCCCCAGGGCCCGATGCGCAGCGCGGTCGCGGCCCCGTAGAACTGCTGCGCCTGCCCTACGATCAGGGCCGTCAGGGTCCGCGCCACCTCCGCTCGCCGCGCGTTCAGTACCGGCGCGGCGAGCGGTTCGACGAACACCACCCGTGTCTTGCGTGAGTCGTCGGTGAGCATTTCGACAGCCGCCGCGATGGCGGCTCGCGCCTTTCCCCGGATCTCGTCCGGCGCCGCCGCGACGGCGGTGACGATAGCCGCGCTCAGCTCACCGGTCACTGCGTCGTAGACGGCGACCACGACGTCCTGCGTGGTCCCGAAGCTCTCGTAGAAATACCGCTCGTTGAGTCCGGCCCGGGCGCAGAGCCCGGAGACCGTGAGCCGGGCGTGTCCGTGGGTGCCGATGATGTCCAGCCCGGCCGCGAGCAGCGCAGCGCGGCGCTGGGCCTGCCGCTGTTCCGCCGGCACTCCGCCGTACGCCCGGTTCGTAGCCACCACCTCCGATTCTGGCAGACCGTCTTGCCAGATCCAATGAATCGTTGGATGCTTCGGCCGAGGCGCAATGTGGCGGAGCGTCTTGCCAGAAGCGGAGGTGGCAGCCGTGCCCGGATACTTCTCGGCCGACTCGATCGCCGTCGAGGTGATGAGCAATCGCGCAGTCGGGTTGAGCTACGGGCAGCGCGCGCTGGTCATCGGCGCCGTCCATCCGCAACTCGCCGTCGGCACGATCGAAAGCTCGGTGCACCAGGAGACGCCGTACAACCGGCTCATGCTCACCGCCCGGCTCTTCGAGGCCGTGTTCCTCGGCACCAGGGCCGAGGCCGACCGGGCACTCGAATTCACCCGCCGCATGCACGCCACTGTCGCCGGCATGCTGCCCGACGACGCCGGGCCGCATTACCCGGCCGGTACGCGCTACAGCGCCTCCGACCCGCACCTGATGTACATGACCATGGCGTTCACCTTCGACTCGGCGCACCACATGCAGAACCTGCTCGTGCGGCGTCTCTCGCCCGCCGAGAGCGAGCGGATGTGGCAGGACTTCGTGCGCTGGGGCGAACTGTTCGGGATGCCGCGCTCGGCGGCGCCGGCCAGCTATTCAGAGTTTCGGGCGAGCTTCGACGCGTACCTCGCCTCCGACCGGCCCTATCTCACCGACGATTCGCGCGTCGTCGGCAGCTACCTGGCCGGCGCCAAGCGCGGCGAGTACGACGTGCCCGTGCCGCTGCGCCCGCTGTTCCGCACCATTGATCTGGTCGTCAAGGGCAGCCTGCCGGTGCGCGTGCGCACGATGTACGGCTTCCGGTGGACGCCGGCGCACCAGGCCGCTTTCCGCGCCGCGGTGCACGCGACTCGCGCGCTGTACCTGCAGCCGCCGCGCTTCGTGCCGCGCCCGCTCGTTCCCGTCCTGCGCGGCTCGAATCAGGGGCCGTTCAAGATCGTCGCGCACACCGAGCGGCGGCAGCTCAAGCGCGGTCGCCGCAGCATGCCCGAGGCGCTCGCCGCCCGCGCCGCACGCTCCTAACCTCCCGAGTTGTCCGCCCTTCGGTACGCGTACACGTCACATAGGGCGGACAACTCGCGAGAGGCTTCGGAGTTGTCCGCCCTTCGGTACGCGTACACGTCACATAGGGCGGACAAGTCGCAGGGGTGTCAGCGGGTCGTGCGGTGGACGTTCTCGCGCGCAGAAGGACCCGGCTCGGCAGCCGCGATCCAGGGGCCGACGAGCGACGGGTCGAGCACGCCCTCCTCGAGCCACAACTGCTCGCCGCCGAGCACCGACTTGGTCACCGTGCGATCGACCTCGTCGCTGTTCTCCCACAGCCGGTCGAACAGCGCTTCTGCGCGCAGTCGCGCCTGCTGGCAGAACGCGTCGGCGAGCAGTGTCGCGCCCTCGGCGTGCTCGGGATCGTCCTCGCGGATCATCGCGGCCCGCACACACGCCGCGCTCATCGCGTACAGCTCGGCGCCGATGTCGACCAGCCGAGCGAGGTAGCGCTGGTGGAACTCCATCCGGCCCTGCCAGCGCGCCATGCCGTAGAAGGTCTGCCGAGCCAGCCGCCGCGACGCCCGCTCGACGTAGCGCAGGTGGGTGGCCAGCGGCCCGAACTCGGCGTACCCGCGCGGCAGCTGGCCGCGTCCGGCGACGAGCGTCGGCAGCCACTTGCCGTAGAACGCGCCGGCCTTCGCGCCGGCCCGGGTCTTCTCCTGGCGTGATGCCTTCGGGTTGATGATGTCGCCCGCGACGGACAGGTGGGCGTCGACGGCTTCGCGGGCGATCATCAGGTGCATGATCTCGGTGGAGCCCTCGAAGATGCGGTTGATGCGCAGGTCGCGCAACACCTGCTCGGCGGGCACGCCGCGTTCGCCGCGCGCAGTCAGCGACGCCGCGGTCTCGTAGCCACGTCCACCACGTACCTGCACAAGCTCGTCGGCGGCGAGCCACGCGAGCTCGGACGCGTACAGCTTGGCGAGCGCCGCCTCGATGCGGATGTCGTGCTTACCGGCATCGGCGAGATCGCTCGACAGATCCAAAACGGCTTCCAGGCCGAAGGCCGTCGCGGCCATGAACGCGATCTTGCCGGACACCGCCTCGTGCGCACCGACCGGCTTGCCCCACTGCACGCGCTCGCCGGCCCACTCACGGGCGACCTTCACGCACCACTTAGTCGAGCCGGCGCAGATGGCGGGCAGGGACAGTCGTCCGGTGTTGAGCGTGGTCAGCGCGATCTTGAGGCCCTGCCCCTCCTTGCCGATCCGGTTCGCGCCCGGCACCCGAACCTGGTGGAACCGGGTGACGCCGTTCTCGATGCCGCGCAGCCCCATGAACGCGTTGCGGTTCTCGACGGTGATGCCCTTCGCGTTGCCCTCGACGACGAACGCGGTGATGCCGCCGCGGTGCCCTTCCGACTTCGGGACGGTGGCCATCACGACAAGCAGGTCGGCCACGACGCCGTTGGTCGTCCAGAGCTTGACGCCGTCGAGGACGTAGTCGTCGCCGTCCGGGGTTGCGGTGCAGTGCAGCCGGGCCGGGTCGCTGCCGACGTCCGGCTCGGTCAGCAGGAACGCGCTGATCTCACCACGTGCGCAGCGCGGCAGGAACTCGCGCTTCTGCTCCGCGGTACCGAACAGCTTCAGCGGCTGCGGGACGCCAATCGACTGGTGTGCGGAGAGCAGTGCACCGAGCGAGGCGTTGACGGAGCTGACGAGCATCAGGGCCTTGTTGTAATAGCGCTGGGTCAGGCCCAGCCCGCCGTACTCCGGGTCGATCTTCATCCCGAACGCGCCGAGCTCGGCCAGCCCGCGGACGACGTCGTCGGGGATCTTCGCGTCGCGCTCGATGACCGCCGCATCGATGCTCTCGGCGCAGAACTTCTCGAGGCGGGCGAGGAACTCCTCGCCCGCGGCGCGCGCCGCCGTCGACGGGCGCGGGTGCGGATGGATCAGGTCGAGCCGGAACCGGCCGAGGAACAGCTCCTTGCCGAAGCTGGGCTGCTCCCAATTGGTCTGGCGTGCCTCCTCGGCGACCTGCCTGGCCTGCTCCTCGCTGACCTGACCGGCTGGCGCTTCGGTCGTCTTGTGTTCGGTTGCCGTCATCGTCATCGCCTCCGCGCGGGCTGGGGGTGCGACCGCGCTGCCCACCCTACTGGCCGGTAGCCTCCCTTCCCAGCGCTCGCGGTGTGATCTGAAGGGCGGACGTCCCCGGCCTTCGGGCCTTCCGGCCAGGCGTTATTAACCTACGGCGTCGTAGCCTTGCCCGATGGATCGTATTGATCTGCTTTGCGAACTTGAGCCGGTTGTAGCCACAAATCTCGATCGTCATCTGGCAAGTGCGAAGGAGTGGCATCCGCACGACTACGTCCCCTGGAGCCGCGGCCGCGACTTCGCGTTCCTGGGTGGCACCGACTGGGCGCCGGAAGAATCGGCGCTCGACCCGGTGGCGAAGACGGCGATGGTCGTCAACCTGCTCACCGAGGACAACCTGCCCTCCTATCACCGCGAGATCGCTACCCGCTTCGGGCGCGACGGCGCGTGGGGGCAATGGGTCGGCCGTTGGACCGCGGAGGAGGGCCGGCACGGCATCGCGCTGCGTGACTATCTGGTGGTCACGCGCGGCGTCGACCCGGTCGAGCTGGAGCGGGCCCGCATGGCGCAGATGACCACCGGGTACGACTCCGGAAACAAGACGGCGCTCGAAGCGGTCGCGTACGTGTCCTTCCAGGAGCTCGCCACGCGCGTCTCGCACCGCAACACCGGAAAGGCCACGGGCTGCCCGATCGCCGAGCAGTTGCTCACCCGCATCGCGACGGACGAGAACCTGCACATGGTCTTCTACCGCAACATCATGGGCGCGGCGCTCGACATCAACCCGGACGAGGCGATGGAAGCCATCCGCGACGAGGTCATCGGATTCGCGATGCCCGGCGCCGGGATGGCCGACTTCTCGCGCAGCTCCGTCGTGATCGCGAAGGCCGGAATCTACGACCTGCGGCTGCATTACGACGACGTCCTCATGCCGGTGCTGCGGTACTGGCGGGTCTTCGACCGAGACGGCTTCGGTCCGCGCGCCGAGAAGGCCCGCGATGAGCTGTCCGCGTTCCTCGCCGAGCTCGAGGTGCGCGCCACACGCTTCGTGGAAAAGCGCGACCAGGCGAGGGCGCGCGCTGCCGCGAACTAGCCCGCCCCGATAACGCGCCCGGCGGGACGGGTACGGGTGATATGACGCCGTCTCGTCGAGGGGTACCCCATGCGCCTTCGCCCGCTCACCATCGCTGTCACGTGTCTGGCCGTCGCTTCGTTCGGCACGCCCGTCGCGGCCGCTGGTTCTACGACCTACGTCAAGGAGCCGGTCGCCACCGGCACGGGTGGAGCGGTGGCGTCGACGGAGTTCAACGCGAGCAAGGCCGGCATCCAGACGCTGAAAGCCGGCGGCAACGCCATCGACGCGGCAGTGGCCGTCGCGAGCACGCTCGGCGTCACCGCGCCCTTCGTGGCGGGGCCGGGCGGGGGCGGCTTCATGACCATCTACCTCGCCCGCACCCATCAGGTGGTGACCATCGACGGCCGGGAGAAGTGTCCGGCCGCCTGCACCACCCAGCTGTTCATCGACCCCGCGACGGGTCAGCCGCTGAGCTTCCAGGACGCGCGGCACTCCGGGCTGTCCGTGGGCGTGCCCGGCATGGTCGACACGTGGGCGACGGCCGTCCGCGAATTCGGCCGGCGCGGTTTCGGCGCCGATCTGCAGCCGGCCGTCAAGGTCGCGCGCAAGGGCTTCACCATCACGCCCGACTTCGTGCAGGTCGAGCAGGAGGCGCTGCCCGTATTGCAGGCGTTCACCAGCAGCCGCGACCTGTTCCTGACGCCTGACGGCCAGCCACTGCCCGTCGGATCGACGTTGCGCAACCCCGATCTGGCCAACACCTACGAGGACCTTGCGGACAACGGTCCCGGCTATCTGTACGGCGGCCCGCTCGGCAACGAGATCGCGAACACCGTGCAGCACCCGCCGGTCTGGCCCGGGACGCCGCTGACCGTCCGTCCCGGCATCATGACCCCCGACGACGTCGCGAACTACACCGGACCGCTGCGCGC
>DASQSE010000049.1:0-3600 GCA_035642535.1 Jatrophihabitans sp.
TATGCGCCGATCATCGTCGTGGCCGAGGGCGCGACGCCCGACGGGGGAGACACCGCGGTGCTCGAGAAGGGGCTCGATGCGTTCGGGCACGTCCGGCTCGGCGGCGTCGGCGAGTGGCTGGCGAGCCAGATCGAGAAGAACACCGGCAAAGAGGCGCGCACGACGGTGCTGGGGCACATCCAGCGCGGCGGCACGCCCACCGCGTTCGACCGGATGCTCGCCACCCGCTTCGGATTGCACGCGATCGACGCGGCCAGCGAGAACGACTGGGGCAAGATGGTGGCGCTGCGCGGCACCGACATCGTCCGGGTCCCGCTTGCGGACGCGACCACCGAACTGAAGGTCGTCAAGCCGGAGCTCTACGCCGAGGCCGAGGTGTTCTTCGGCTAGCCCGCGGACTGCCGCCCACGAATTTCAGGATGGGCCTGCCCTCTACCCTGGTGGCGTGAATGCGCCGGCATCGACCGATCCGACCGAACTCGGTCTGGACGACTGGCGAGCGCTTCCGGCCGCGCAGCAGCCGGAGTGGCCGGACGATGTCGCGCTGCGCGACGCCGCGCGGACGCTGGCCGGCATGCCGCCGCTGGTCGTCGCGTCCGAGGTCGAGCAGCTGCGCGAGCGGCTCGCGGCAGTGGCGCGCGGCGAGGCGTTCCTGCTCCAGGGCGGCGACTGCGCCGAGATGTTCGCCACCAGCTCGCAGGCCGACATCGCTGGCAAGGTTCGGGTGCTGCTGCAGATGGCGGTCGTGCTCACCTACGGCGCGTCGATGCCGGTCGTCAAGCTCGGCCGGATCGCGGGGCAGTACGCCAAGCCGCGCACGTCCGACATCGACGGCACCGGCCGCGTCTCGTATCGCGGCGACATGGTCAACGACCTCATCGGTGATCGCACCCCCGACCCGCAGCGCATCCTGCGCGCGTACTCGACGGCAGCCTCGACGCTGAATCTGCTGCGCGCCTACGCCGCCGGCGGGCTCGCCTCCCTCGATCGCGTGCACGCCTGGAACACCGCGTTCGCGCGGACGACCGACACCGGTGTCCGGTACGAGAAGCTCGCCTCCGAGATCGACCGCGCAGTGCGGTTCATGCGCGCCTGCGGGGTGCACGACGCGGCGCTCGAAGGCGTCGAGCTGTATGCGTCGCACGAGGCGCTGATCCTCGAGTACGAACGCGCTCTGACCAGGGTCGAGGACGGCCGTGCGTACGACCTGTCCGGCCACTTCGTCTGGGTCGGCGAGCGCACCCGCCAGCTCGACGGCGCGCATCTCGACTTCGTCTCGCGCATCGCGAACCCGATCGGCGTCAAGCTCGGCCCGGGCACCACCCCCGAATTCGCCGCCGAGGTCGTCGAACGTCTCGACCCGGGGCACGAACCGGGCCGGCTCACCCTCATCAGCCGGATGTCCAACTCGCGCGTGCGAGACGTGCTGCCGCCGATCGTCGAGAAGGTGACCTCGACCGGGCACCAGGTCGTCTGGCAGTGCGATCCGATGCACGGCAACACTGAGGAGACCGCCGACGGCGTGAAGACCCGGCACCTCGACCGGATCATCGACGAGGTGGACGGGTTCTTCGACGTGCACGCGGCGCTCGGCACCCACCCCGGCGGGCTGCACGTCGAGCTGACCGGCGACGACGTGACGGAGTGCATCGGGGGCACGGCAGAGCTGACGGCCGCCGATCTGATCCGTCGCTACGAGACCGCGTGCGATCCGCGGCTGAACATCGAGCAGTCGCTCGAGCTGGCGTTCCGGGTTGCGGAGCGTCTGGTGGCCGAGCGCCGGCGTCGCGAGCAATGACCGACATCGTCGACCTCCGCTCGGACACCGTCACTCGTCCTACGTCCGGCATGCGCGCCGCGATGGCCGAGGCGATCGTCGGTGACGACGTCTATGGCGAGGATCCCACCGTCACGGAACTCGAGCGGCGCGTCGCGGGCCTGCTCGGGTACGACGCGGCCGTGTACGTGCCGTCCGGCTCGCTCGGCAACCAGCTCGGCCTGCGGCTGCTCGTCCGCCCCGGTCAGGAGCTGGTGTGCGACACGCGCGCACACGTGGCACGCGCCGAACTCGGCGCCGCGGCGGTGTTCTCCGGGATCACGTTCCGCACCTGGCCGGCGACGCGCGGGCTGCTCGACGTCGAAGCGGTGCGCGAGCTGATCTCGCCCAACGCCGGCCCGTACCTTGTGTCTACAGCTGCCATCGAGGTGGAGAACACGCACAACTTCGGCGGCGGCACCATCCAGCCACCCGACCAGGTGGCGGCGGTCCAGAAGCTGGCCCGCGAGCACGGGCTCGGCGTGCACCTGGACGGCGCCCGGTTGTGGAATGCCCACGTCGCCACCGGGACTCCGCTGCACGAGTTGGCGGAGGGTTTCGACACCGTGTCGGTCTGTTTGTCGAAGGGGCTTGGGGCGCCGGTGGGCTCGGTGCTCATGTCCTCGGTCGAGCGCATCCGCGAGGCGCGGGTGTGGCGCAAGCGGTACGGCGCCGGCATGCGCCAGGTGGGCATCCTCGCTGCAGCGGGGCTCTACGCGCTCGACATGCACGTCGAGCGGCTCGCTGACGACCACGCGCGCGCCAAGCGGCTGGCCGAGGCGCTCGGTGCCGACCCCGCCACCGTCGACACCAACATCGTCGTCCTCGAGGTCGACAACGCTGCCGCGGTCGCCGGCGCGGCGGCCGAGCAGAGCGTGCTCATCTCGGCGCTCGGCCCGCGATTGCTGCGGTTGGTGACGCATCTCGACGTGGACGACGATGCTGTCGATGTCGCGATCAAGGTCTTAAGCCCGCTGATTCCCCGCTAGGCGGTAAGGCACACTCTGCGGGTGACTTACCCGAGCCCACCGGAACAACCGTCCTACCCGCCCGCCCCGGTCTTCGGTGCGCAAGCGCAGCCGACCCGGCTGCGCGGTCGATTGCCGCGGCTGCTCGGCTGGATCTTCCTCGGTGTCGGCGTAGCGGCCATCGTGGCCGGCGCGATCGTTCTCGGTACGAAGTCGTTCGGCAAGGTCAACGGCTTCCAGCGCGTCCCTGTCGCGACGGGCGGCACGGTACAGCTCAACGGCACGGGCAAGTGGGTGATCTACCTCGAGGACCCGAACGTCGACTCGCTCGACCGCATCCCGTTCACGGTCGGCGTGCGCGGTCCGTCCGGTAGCCCGGTCCCGGCGGTGTATTACGGGAACCCCGGCGTGGGCGACAAGGTCAAGCGATTCACCTACGACTACAACGGCCACCACGGCGTCGCCGCGTACCAGTTCACCGCGAACACGCCCGGCCGGTACGCGATTCAGGTGGGGCAGGTGGAGCCGCAGTTCTCCGGCGCCCACCTCGCCATCGGCCGCGACATCACGACCAGCACCGTCGCGGGTGCGCTGCTTGTCGTGTTCGGCGTCGTGCTGGCGATCGTGGCGGTCGTGTTGCTGATCGTCGGCTACGTGAAGCGCGGCCGGCACAAGCGCGAGCTGCGCAGCGGACCGCCGGGGTGGGGGGCTCCGGCGCCGGGCTGGGCAGGGGGCCCGCCGGGCTACGCCGCCCCGGGTTACGGACAGCAGCCCGGCTACGGACAGCAGCCCGGCTACGGACAGCAGCCCGGCTAT
>DASQSE010000050.1:0-76083 GCA_035642535.1 Jatrophihabitans sp.
CAGCCGGACGAGCCCGGTCATCTCGCGCTGCAGTACTGGTTCTACTACCTGTACAACGACTTCAACGACAAGCACGAGAGCGACTGGGAGATGATCCAGCTCGACTTCCGTGCCGACGACGCGACGGCCGCGCTGAACGCAGATCCGTACGAGATCGGCTACAGCCAGCACACCGGCGCCGAGCGCGCCGAATGGGGCGATGCCAAGCTGGAAATCGTCGACGGCACACACCCAGTCGTGTACCCGGCCCACGGATCCCACGCGAACTACTACTCCGCGCACCTGTTCCTCGGCCGCAGCGCCGCAGAAGGCGTCGGCTGCGACGACACCCTCGGCCCATCCCGGACTGTACGACCAAACGTGGTTGTGCTCCTGCAGGCCCGCGCCCAGTATCTGCAGCAGTTTCCCTGGCTGGGTTTCGAGGGGCGCTGGGGCGAACGGCAAAAGGCGTTCAACGACGGACCCACCGGTCCGAGCAGCAAGCCGCGCTGGTCCGAGCCATTCACCTGGATGCGCGATTATTGGCGCGACGACGCATTCGCGGTTCCCGATGGCGGCCTGCTCGGCGACACCGCGACCTCCTTCTTCTGCACAGCGGTGGCGAAGGGGTCAGCCGTCCTGAACGCCATATTGGACAACCCGACGCCCGTCATCGCGGCGCTTGCGGTGCTGCTACTGCTAATCGTCTGGCTCGCCGCCCGAACGAGCTGGCGCCCCGCCGTCGTGTTCCGTGTGCGTCGGCGCCGCCCCTGGGGCACCCTGGTCACGTCCGCGGCCCGCCTGTATGCGACCCATGTCCGCACGTTCGGCGGGATCGGTTTGCTGTTTATCCCCATCGGGCTCATCACTGCGGGCGTGCAGTACCTGCTTTTCGAGCACGGCATGCTCACCCCGCTCACTCACATCGCGGGCAAGTCCAACCCGGTGACCGCGCTTCTCCTCGCCAGCCTCGGCGCGGCGTTCACGCTCATCGGGCTCACCGCCGTCCAGGGCGCGACTGCGTTCGCCGTCGTGGAACTCGACGATGGACGAACGGTGACGGCGGGCGCCGCGCTTCGCCGGTCGCTTGCGAAGGCAAGGTCGCTGTTCGTCGGCCTGCTGGTGGCGGTCTTGGTGATCGGTGGGTTGAGCCTGAGCGTGGTCGGCGCGCCCGTCGGCGCCTATCTGCTCGTGCGGTGGTCGCTGCTCGCCCAAGCCGCAGTCATCGGCAACACGACCGCGTTGCGCGCGAGCTTCCGGGTCACCCGCGGCCACTTCTGGCGCACGGCTTCGGTCACGGTCTTCGTCACGGGTCTGTGCCTGCTCATCGGGCCGCTGCTCGGCACGACGCTGTTGTCGCGACCGACACGTCGTTCGCAGCGGTCAATGCGATCTCTGCGGTGGTCGACGCGCTGCTCTCGCCGCTCATCGCGATCACGACGACCTACCTCTACTTCGACCTCGAGGTACGCAACGCGCTGACCAGGCGTCGCGCCGCCGACAAGCTCGAGGTGCTACCGGCCGAGATCTGATCAGCCAGCGCCGCGCACGACGAACGGCGCCTCGATGATGTCGTTGCCCTGGCTCAATGTGGTCATCAGGTGCAGGTCGCCGTCGGGTAACAATCCGGCGACGGCCGACAAGCGGGCGGCATCGCCGTCGATCTCGACCAGCAGCAGATGTGCCTGCGCGGCCCAGCCCACCGTGCCCGCGTCGGCGAATCCGTCGGGATGATCCTCCCGAAGCTTCGCCCCCGCCCCGGAGATCACGAAGGTCCGGCCGGCCACCTCGTTCACCTGGAAGTTGTGCTCGTGTCCGGCGAGCACCAGCCGGACGCCGGCCCGCTCGAACATCGGCAGCAGGACCTCGCGCATCTCGGCGTCGTTGTGATGCGCCGGCCCGGCGCAGAACATCGGGTGGTGCGAGAACGGGATCTGCCAGCGCAGGCCGCGCGGCGCGAATGTCTCCTGGAGCCAGGCTTGGTGCTCCGGCGCCTGGAAGTAGCGGTGCACGCGCTCGTCCGCGCTGTCCATGGACGTGTCCAGGCAGACCAGTTCCACGTCCCGGCCGTAGCGCAGCCGGTAGAAGAGGCCGGGTTCGCGCGATGCGCGGCCGACTTCGTCGGTGAACCGCTCGCGCAGGTGGAAGTTGTCCTCGAGTTGCGCCCGGTCGTCGCTGCCTTCGGTGTCGGCGGTGTCGTGGTTGCCGATCGCCGGTAAGAACGGCACGCGCGCGAGGGCGTAGCGATACGGCTGGAAGAAGCTGGAGTACCAGTCGTCGTCCTCACCGCCGCTCTCGTCGTCGACGCGACCCTCCTCGCCGAGGTAGATGTTGTCGCCGAGCGAGACGACGAAGCGGATGGCGTCCGTCGTCACGAGGTGGTCGAGCACGTCGGCGATGCGCCGCTGACGGCGGCTCGACTCCGAGTCGGCGCGGGTGCCGACGCCGTAGTCGCCCAGCGCCGCGAACTGCAGCGCGGGCGTGTCGGCATGGACGTCCGGCCAGGTGCGGAAGCGCAGGTCATAGCTGCGGCCCGCCGGCACCAGGTCGTATCCGCCACGCCGGATCGGCAGCCAGTCCCAGCGCTCCCCTGCTGCCCACTCCTCACCGTCGACGGTGATCCGGTAGCGGTACTCGGTATCCGGGGTCAGCCCGTCGAGCCACACCCAGGTCCGATCCTCGGTAGTGGCCTCGCCGACGATCTCGCCGTCGCTGCCGAACGCCTGCACGACTGCCGGACCGAACGGCTCGGCGCCGCTCCCGATGCAGGTGTGGCGCCCCGCGACGTCGGGCAGTTGCTCGTCGTCGACGATCTCCCACCGCGCCTCCGGCGACTCGCGCGTGAAGCAGAACGCGCCCCACGCGATGAGCACCCGGTCGTGAGAAAGGTCGACCAGGTGCACGAAGGGTTCGGTGTGTACCGCCGGCTGTGGCACTCTCGCGGATTACCCGGACGCGCGGTTCGCCAAACGGTATGCCCGCGTCACGAGCACGACACGTCGAACGACGGACCGCTGATCGCGAAGTCGGGCACCGTGGTGTGCGTAATGCGCACGGCGTGCAGGGTGTCACCGCTGAGCTCGAATCGGACGCGGGTGATTCGCCACGGCCCGCCGTTCGGTACGGCGTGGGTGGCGACGAGCGCCGGGGTGCCGTCCCGTTGCTGCTGGCAACTGACCGGGCTCTGCACGCCGGAGTCGAACCCGCCGCCCAGGATCGCCGGGCCGGGACGCAGGTCCACCGCGGGCAGCTTCGAGCTCGGGGCGATCCGCAGCGGCGCGAGGCCGTTACCGCCGATGCGGAAGAACTCCACGCGGTCGACAGACGAGCCCGGGCCGACGTCCGCGGCCAGCTCGGCGCGCCCGTCGGCGTTCAGGTCGGTGCCGGTGAAGACCGTCTCGCCACACTGCCCGACCGTGCAATAGCGGAACCGGTGCGCCCAGCGCGCGCCGGAGCCGAACTGCAACTGCAGCCGGAAGCTCGCGCGCCGACCCGCCGGTGCGTACTGGGCTTGCCGACAGCTCTGCTCGGCCCGGGCGTGCACCGACAGCGTCGCGACGTCCGGCGCCCCGTCTCCGTCGAAGTCGGCGCTGGTGGTGGCCAGCGCGCAGCGTGGCGAGGTTGCCGTCGAAGCGGACGGGCCGCCGGGCGACGGGAGCGCGGTGTGCCCGCCGCCGGTCAGGTCGGCCAGCGCCCAGCCGAGCCCGGCGAGCAGCAGCGCCAACGCCGCTGCCGGGACAGTCCACCGGAGGGCGTACTGGCGCGTGCTGGTACGCCGTATCTCGGCCAGCCGCGGCCCCGGCGCAGGTCGCAGGTCACGGACCGATTCGTCCAGCGCCCGTCCGAGGCCGAGGTCGCGCTCGTCATCCTCCATGGCTGGGCTCCTCTTGCATGTTCAGTGCCTCGCGCAACCGCTCGCGGCCGCGGGCCAGATGCACCCGCACCGTGCTCTCCCGCATCCCCAACATGGCCGCCACCTCGTCGGTCGGGAAGCCGGCCCAATCGCGCAGCACCACCGCCTGCCGCTGCCGCAGCGGCAGCCCGGCCAGCGCCACCGTCACGTCGTGGCGCAGCGTCGCCTGCCCGACCTCGTCCGGCTGCTGTGGCCGAGCCGCGAACCGGAGGCGTCGGCGGCGCGCCTCCCTGGCACAGAGCCGGGTGGCCGTCTTGAACACGTACCCTCCTGCGTGATCGGCATCGACGATCCGCCCCCACCGCGACCACAGCCGGGTGAACGCCTCGGCGGCGAGATCCTCGGCGATCGACCGGTCTCCGGTCAGCAGCGCGCAGGAGCGGACGATCCGCGCGAAGTTGTCCCGAAAGAACGCATCGAACTCCGCCGGATCGGCCACGCTCGCACCCCTCCCCACCCTTATCCAGCCTCGAGGCACCCGATTCGCTTACCGCTCCAGCCAGCGCAGATCCGATACTGCTCGCCGCCTCGGTAAGCGAATCGGCCCGCCCCGGACTGGATAGAGGTAGAGACCACGCACGCACGCGGTGATCTCCGACCAATCGAGGTGACGTCATGAAACAACTAGCTGTTGCCAGTGCGATCGGCGCCGTCGTCCTGACGGGCGGGCTGATGGTGGCCTCCGCTGCACCTGGCCCCGCCACATCGACTGCTCGGCCCGCCACTACGGTCGCGTCCTCGGTGACGCTGGGCCAGTGCCCGACGAAGGCTCTTCCGCTGACGGCCGAGAGCGTGGCGCGCGCCGCCGATCAGGCGCGCATCGAGGCGCCGGCGCTGTACAAGGGGTTCGGCCGGGCCGTCGTCGAGCTGACGTGGCGGGCCAGGTTCCGGCTCAACGTGTGGGCGAGCACGCCGTTCCACTGCAGTGCCAAGGCGCGGCACCGGACCGTCGTCGTCGACCTGCTCTTTCCGAAGATGCGGCCGAGCGCCTCGCTGTCCGAAGCAGTGGTCTTCGTGTCGCGCTTCCCGAGCGGCTACCGCGTCTGGGCGACCGGGCACTGATCAGCCCTGCCACCTCGGCTGTGCGGTCCGGCCCGCGGCCGTGAGGATCTCGTATAAATACTGGACGCTCCGCCGGACCGGCCGCACGTTGGACGCATGCACGTGTCGTGGTGGTCCCTTCGCGACCGGATCGCGGTGGGTGTGGGGCTGGTCCTGCCGGGTGCGGTGTCCGTTGCCCTCGCCCCGTTCCGGTCGAGTTTCCACAACACCCACGCAGCTCTCGTGCTCGTCGCCGTCGTCGTACTCGTCGCCGCCAACGGGCACCGCGTCGCAGGCGTAACGGCATCGGCGTCCGCTGCGGTCTGGTTCGACTTCTTCCTCACCAAGCCGTACGAACGATTCTCGATCACGCATCGCGCGGACATCGAGACGACTGTATTGCTGGTCGCCGTCGGGGCCGCGGTCACCGAACTTGCCGTGCGCGGGCGCAGGCGCGCGTCCTGGCGCAGACCGAGGCCAGCTATCTCGAGGCCATCGCCACGTCGGTCGACCTCCTGAGTTCCGGCGCGTCATCGACGGCCGCCGCCACGCATGTTTCGGCGCAGCTGACCAGGTTGCTGAGGCTGCGCGGTTGCCGATTCGAGAGCGGCAGGTACGGCGGCCTGCCGCGGCTCGAGGACGACGGGCAGATCCGCACCGCGAACGAGGAGTGGGATCTCGATCAGTTCGGCATGCCCGCCTCGGACGTCGAACTGTTGTGTGCAAGTCACGGCGATTTCTACGGCCGCTTCGTGTTGAGGCCGAGTGCCGGCGTCATTCCACCGCTGATGGCGCGGCGGATCTCGACGCTGCTCGCGGCACACTTCGCCGCGGCGTACAACGGCCACTCGACGGCGGCCTAGGCGTGGCGGTCATGAACCGGAGGGCTTCGTGAGCGTCCCGAGTGTGGACCTGCCCGAACGCATCGGTTACAAGTGCAAGCGGGCGGTGCTCGGCAAGCCGTTGGTGACGGCAGCGCTGCACGAGGAGAAGCTGTCCAAGAAGGCAGCGCAACCGAGTGCTAGTGCTGGGAAGTAGGTCAAGGCGACGACGATGAGCGTCACGCCGAACAACATGCCGACGAACAGCAGTCGGTGCGTCGGGAACGTGCCGTCCGACGCGGGCACCGGCTTCTGCCGGGACAGCGAACCGGCCAGCGCAAGGACGAACACGATCGGCAGGAACCGGCCGATCAGCATGGCCAGGCCGAGCATCGTGTCGTACCACGATGTGTTCACCGTGATGCCGGCGAACGCGCTGCCGTTGTTGTTCGCCGCCGAGGTGAACGCGTAAAGCACTTCCGAGAAGCCGTGCGCTCCCGTATTGAGCATGCTGGCCCGTTCGGCGGGGAACGCCACGGCGAGTGCGGTGCCGGTCAGCACGATGGCGGGCGTGGTCAGCAGATACAGGGACGCGAACTTCACCTCCCGGCCGCCGAGTTTCTTGCCGAGGTACTCCGGTGTTCGCCCGACCATCAATCCGGCGACGAACACGGTGATTACGGCCAGGACCAACATGCCGTACAGGCCCGAGCCGGTACCGCCCGGCGCTACCTCGCCGAGCATCATGTTCAGCAGTAGGGTGCTGCCGCCGATGCTGGTGTACGAGTCGTGGAAGCTGTCCACCGCGCCGGTGGACGTGAGCGTTGTCGCGGTGGCGAACAGCGCGGAGTTCTGCACCCCGAATCTGGACTCCGTCCCCTCGGTCGCCGCGCCCACCGCTGTCGGCACCGTCCCGTTGTGCACCGTCTGCGAGGTGAGGTTGATCGTGAACGAGATGATCGCGATCAACGCCATCACGGCGACGATGGCGTTGCCCTGCCGCTTGTCGCCGATGATCCGGCCGAAGGTGCGCGGCAGCGAGAAGGAGATGCACAGGAGCAGGAAGATCTCGAGGAAGTTCGTCCACGTCGTGGTGTTCTCCCACGGGAACGACGAGTTCGCGTTGAACGTGCCACCACCGTTGGTGCCGAGCTCCTTGATGACTTCCTGGCTCGCGAACGGGCCGCCGGGGATCGTCTGTGTGCCGCCCGCGATGGTGTGCACCGTCTGGTAGTCGTGGAGGTTCTGGATCATCCCGGCGCCGACGAAGATGATCGCGAAGACGATCGAGATCGGCAGCAGGATGCGCAACGAGATCCGGGTGAGGTCGACCCAGAAGTTGCCGAGCCGGTCGGTCTTGCTACGCGCGAAGCCGCGCACGAGCGCGACGGCGACGGCGATGCCGACCGCGGCCGATACGAAGTTCTGCACGGCGAGACCCGCCATCTGCGCGACGTAGCCGAGCGCGTTCTCGCCCGAGTAGGACTGCCAGTTCGTGTTCGTCACGAAGCTCGCGGCGGTGTTGAACGCTTGGTGGTCGACCATCTGGGGCACGTCGTACGGCGGCCAGAAGTGCTGCTGGATGCGCAGGAAGCCGTAGAGGAACAGCACGGATGCGGCGCTGAACGCCAGCACCGAGCGCAGGTAACGGCTCCACGCCTGATCCGCGTCCGGGTCGATGCCGCCGACCTTGTAGATGGCGCGCTCCGCGCGCAGGTGCCGCGGGCCCGTCAGGACGCGCGCCATGTAGTCGCCCAGTGGCTTGTGCACCAGGACAAGCGCAGCGACGAGCGCGCCGGCAAAGAGAATGCCGGCCCAGGTGTTCGACATCAGAATTTCTCCGGGAAGATCAGCGCGATGATCAGAAAGATGGTCACGAGAAGGGCAAGGACCAAGCCGACGCCGTTCGTCGCGTTCATGCGGGGTCCCTGCGAAATCGTGGAGCGTCCTTTGCGGAGCGATTTCGTGGGGTGCTCATAGCCGCTCCATGCCCTTCGCGATCAGGGTCAAGAGACCGAACACGATCAGCGTGAGCAGAACGAACCGGAGGTCACCCACTGCTACTCCAACGGGACGGACCGACGTCCCTTACCGACCCACCGATGACCGGCAGGCACCAGGAGTCAACACCGCGGCAATGATGCGAATCGGACATGTCGCGGGCTTTTTACGTCTTCCTCGCGCGTTGCTCACGGGTTCGCCGCGCGAGCAGGCGGACCTAGCGTCCGAGACGTTGCTCGCTGAAGAACGCGGCGATGTCGGCACTGAGCACCTCGGGCTGCTCGGCGGCGGGAAAGTGGCCGCCGTGCGGCATCGGAGTCCGCCGCCGCACGTTGTACAGCCGCTGCGCCCATTCCGGTGGCGGTGTGCCGTCGTCGATGAACTGGTTGGCGAACACGGCGAGCGCGGTGGGCACCTCGACTCGATCGTCGATCGTGAGCGCATCCGACAACGTCCGATTCTCGACGTAGTCGCGCACCGACGTGGTGATCGTCTGCGTAACCCGGTAGATGGTCACAACGGTGAGCAGGAGGTCGCGGTCGAAGACCGACTCGAGGTTCCCGCCGCAATCCGACCAGGCGCGCCACTTCTCGAGGATCCAGGCCGCCAGGCCGACCGGTGAGTCGTTGAGCCCGTAGCTGAGCGTCCGCGGTCGGGTCGACTGGATGGCTCCGTAGCCGCGGTCATCCTCGCGCCAGCGCTGGTACTGCGCGCGGTAGCTGCGTTCGGCCTCCGACAGCGGCGCCGAGCCGGGGCCGAGGTAGGGCTGTAGGTCGAGATTGCCGAGATGGATCCCGAGCAGCGGGTCGGGCTCGTCCAATGCCATGAACGTCGTCACCGCCGAGCCCCAGTCGGTGCCGTGCGCGCCGAAGCGTCGGTAGCCGAGGCCGCGCATCAGCCGATGCCACAGCCGGGCGGTGTCGCGGTGCGTCAGGCCGGTGCGCGTCGGACGCTCGGAGAATCCGTAGCCCGGCAAGGACGGAATCACCACATCGAAGCCCGGATCGCCCTCGCGGCCGTGGCTGGCGGGGTCGGTCAGCCAGGGCACGATGTCGAGGAACTCGACGAAGCAGCTTGGCCAGCCGTTGGTGAGGATCAGTGGAATCCCGGCTCCGGTGCGGGATCGCTCGTGCAGGAAATGGACGCGCTGCCCGTCGATGTCGGCCACGAACTGCCGAAAGCCGTTCAGCCGGCGCTCCTGCGCCCGCCAGTCGAACGTCTCGGCCCAGTACGTCGTCAGTTCGCGCAGGTACGCCAGATCCGCGCCCTGCTGCCAGGCCGGACCTGGCGAGTCGGGCGGCCAGCGCGTGTTCGCGATCCGGGCACGCAGGTCGGCCAGCACGTCGTCATGCACCGCGATGCGGAACGGCTCCGCGCGCAGGTCCGATGCGCCCTCGCTGGACACTGTGTCTCCCTCTTGGTTATCCGGAGGATGCGCCGTCCTGCCCAAGGCAATGGGCCCAACGCCTCTGCCGTGCGGCCCTCGGCTCTAACAGTCTGGAGGAGGCCACCAACCGCATCCATCAGCAAGGCGATTATGCGCATGGCGACTGAACGAGCACGGCGACGTCCCGCTGCGGCGAAGCGCGAGACTGCCCTCGTCGTCAACGTGAGCCTGCTCGATCCGAGCGGAACCGACGACGCCCAGGTCAGCTTCCTCGGCCGAGATGTCCGCATCCTCCGAATCGGGACCGGCGGGCAGGTCGAGGCCGCCCGCGCCGCGGTGCGGAAGTGGGCCGGACGGGCCCAGGCGATCGCGGTGACCGGCGTGCCGGAGGCGCGCGCCACCGGGCGGTACAACGGCGACCTGAAGAGCATCGCGGGCCCGGACAACGGCACCGGCGCGCCCGTCACGTACGGAGACGCGCTGCGCAATGTGCTGCCCGAGTGGTCGGTCCGGCACATCCAGAGGCGGCTGCCGGGCTACTTCAACAACGCGCGCGTCGTTGTCCTCGGCGGCGAGAATCACGAATCCACCACGCGGATCCTGCGCGAATACACCGCGAACATCTCTGTCGCCGAGCCGCCGCTGCTCGACCTGCTCGACGAACTCGAGGGCATCCCGTTGGTGGGGCCGTCCGCGGCCATCGGTCTGCGGCCGATGCACCGGCTACCGGGCCGGGTGCAGTCGATGCTCCGCACGCCGGGCCTCGTCGGACATGCCTTCGCCCACCGGGCTGCGCGCGACGCCGACGTCATCGTGGCCGCCTACGACGAACTCATCGATTTCAACGTCGCCGACCTCCACGGCAAGACCGTCATCACCACGGCGATCTCCGACGACCGGCTCGCCGAACTGGCGCGGCGCGACGTCGACATGGTGCTCGACACCACCCCACAGCCGTTCCCGGTTGTTGTCGAGGAGGCGGTGCTCGAGGCGCTCATGCTTGTCTCGTCGCCCGGCTGCCGGGCGCTCTCGGACGACGAGTTGCTCGAGAAGGTCGAGGCCGCGGACCTGGCGCCTCGCGTGCTGCAGCCCAACGGGCCACGGCGCAAGAGCCGCTTCGCCTTCGTCATCCATCCGCTTTCGCAGCGGAACTTCGAGAACGTCGAGCCCCTGCGGACGATCTCCAAGGTTGCGCCGCACGTCGTGCTGGACGCCGTGGAGAGAGCGGTGGCCTACATGCCGCCGTTCACGTACAGCCACGTCACGGGCGTCCGTTCGCCCACCGGGGCGGAGGCCGAGGGCTGGCTCATCACGGTCGGCGGCACCCCGAAGCAGCTGATGGCGCACAGCCCGGAGTTCACCTACGGCCAGCTGCTCGCCGCGGCCGACATCGCACAGAAGCTCGGCGCACAGATGATGGGGCTCGGCGCGTTCACGAAGGTCGTCGGCGATGCCGGAGTGACGGTCGCACGGCGTGCCCCGCTGCCCGTGACCACAGGCAACAGCTACAGCGCATCCGCCGCGCTCTGGGCAGCGCACGAGGCGATCCGGCAGCTCGGCCTCCTCGAGGTCGACGCCGACGGTGTGCTGCGCGGCAAGACGATGGTCGTCGGCGCCACTGGAGCCATCGGATCGGTGTGCGCGCGCCTGCTGGCGCTCGCCAGTGACGAGGTGTGGCTGGTGTCGCCCGAGACCGCCAAGTTGCTCGCCCTCAAGGGGGAGATCGAGCGAGACAAGCCACGGGCGCAGATCCACGTGGCCGCAACGCCGGAAGGTCATCTCGGCGAGATGGACCTCATCGTCACGGCGACGTCCGGCGCCGGCAAGCGCGTCCTCGACATCACGAGCGTCAAGCCGGGTTGTGTGATCACGGACGTGGCCCGGCCGCTCGACCTCTCCGCGGAGGATGTCGCACGCCGCCCCGACGTCCTCGTCATCGAGTCCGGCGAGATCGAGTTGCCCGGCGACGTGCACATGCGAGACGTCGGTCTGCCCGACGGCGTCGCATACGCGTGCCTCGCAGAGACGGTCGTGCTCGCGCTCGAGGGACGCTACGAGACATTCACCGTCGGGCGCGACATCGATTGGGAGAAGGTCAAGGAGATCTACCGGCTCGGCCTCAAGCACGGTATGAAGCTTGCCGCGATCTCCGGCGTCCCCGGCGTCTTCACCGAGGCCGACATCGCGCGGACCCGCGACCTCGCGCGCGCCGCGCTGGACCGCAGCGCCGCGGCCCGTTCCGCCGGCTGACCTGAGCTGCCCGGGCCGGATGGCCCTACCCGCCGGCGCGTCTGCCGGTCACGGTGGGATGGTGCAGCGCTCGATGCGTTGGCTGGCCCGCCCGGCGGCCGGAGTCCCGGACGGTGACGACTGGTTGACGCCGCACGAGCGGGCGTACGCGGATCGACAGCGGTTCACGAAGCGCCGCAGCGAGTTCCGGATGGCCCGCTACGCGGCGAAGTCCGCGCTCGCCCGAGTCCTGGACCTGCCGGACGACGCAGCCGCGCTGGCCCGCATCGAGATCCGGCACGAGCCATCCGGCGCGCCGTTCGCGTGCGTAGACGGCCGGCGCGCCGACTGGCAGATCTCGCTGACCGACCGCGCCGACTGGGCGGTGTGCCTGCTCGCTCGCGGGGCCGGCCGGATCGGCTGTGACCTCGAGTTGGTCGAGCCGCGCAGCGCGGCGTTCGTCGCCGACTTCTTCACCGCCGCCGAGCAGTCCGTCGTCGCCGCTGCCGCGGAACGCGACCTCGCCGCGAACCTCATCTGGTCGGCGAAGGAGAGCGCGCTCAAGGTGCTCACCACCGGACTGCGCCGCGACACCCGATCGGTCGAGGTGAGCGCCACCCCGACCGGATCGGGCTGGCGACCGCTGCAGATCACTGCGGTCGAGGGCGACGCCTATCCGGGGTGGTGGCGGCGGGACGGCAGCTTCGTCCTCACGATCGCGACCGCGACCGCGACCGACCCGCCGGAGGCGCTGGAGCCCGAGCCGTTCGGCACCGCCGCGCCTGCCCACGGCTGGCTCGGTCAGCCGACTCGCGAGCCGGGCCCCACTCCTTCGTGATGCCGTTCCCGTTGTGATCAACAGGCGTGAACGGTCCCCCGACAACCGTTCAGACCTGTTGATCAACGAGGGGGGCGGCGGGCTCGGGCGTGCTCTCAGTGGTGCTCTCGGCGCGGGACATGCCGCGCTCGAGGGCGTCGATCACATACGGCCGCAGGTCGCGAGCCTGGATGATCCGGTCGACCGATCCGACGGCCAGCGCACGCTGGATGTTGTGGATGCCGTCGAACTCGGCCGCCACCTCGCCCAGCTTCTCGGCGCGCACCGCGGCGCGCGTCTCTCGTAGCAGCGGCCGCAGCGTCTCGCCCTCGGCGCCGGCGATGCGCTCGCGCAGCGCGGCGACCCGCGGATCGGCATCGGTGCGCGCGTCGACCTCCCGGACGAACACCACGCCCGCGGCCGGCGCACCGCCGATCACCGACGCGTACGAACCCTCCACCGCCGCGATCTCGAGATTGTCGTTGAGCTGCTTGGAGAAGACGACGAACGCACCACCGTGATAGCGCGACACGACGACGAACACGATCGGTCCGCGGAAGTTGGTCACCGCCCGGCCGATCTCCGCGCCGTACTCCAGCTGCCACCGGCGCATCGATTCGGGTGAGCCGTCGAAGCCGGACAGGTTCGCCAGCACGACGACGGGCCGGTTGCCGCTCGCTCCGTTGATCGCCCGCGCGACCTTGCGCGAGGACTGCGGGAACAGCGTGCCCGATGTCCACGTCGCCGGACCGTCAGCAGGCAGGAACCCGCGCCGTGCGAGGTTGCGCGACTCGATGCCGAGCAGGCACACGGGGATGCCGCCGATCTGCGCGTCCCACACGACGCCCAACTCGGCACCACGCCAACTGCCCCAGCGCTCGAGCGGCTCCGCGTCGGCGTCGGTCACCGAGCGCATCACCGAACGGATGTCGAACGGCTTCTTGCGCTCGCCGTTGCGTTCGGCGGAGAACACGTCGCCGACCGTTGTGAAGTCGCTCCCGTGAATCCGGGTGTGCGGCGCGGTCCGGACGTCCCGATCACGCGGGTCGGCAGTCAGGTGCCTGCGCGGGAACTGCTCGCCCGGCATGACGTACGTGTGCTCGTAGTGCCGCATCAGGATCCGGCACGCCTGTTCGATGTTGGCCGCCCAGTACTGGCCCTGCCCGTTGGGTCCCATCACCCGGTCGAAGCCGCCGATGCCGAAGTTGTCCTCGGCGGAGACGCCGCCGGAGTACTCGAGCGCCTGCTTGCCGGTGAGCACCATCGCGCTCTGCGGCGTCATCACGAGGATGCCCTTGGTGTGCATCAGCATCGTCGCTTCGGCGTTCCAGTACGGCTGGGCACCGACGTTGATCCCGGTGACCACGATGTTTATCTCGCCACCGGCCTGGGTGAAGTTGACGATCCGCCGCAGCACGGCGCCGATCCAGTCCATGTTCTCGGTGCCGCTGTCCATCGCGATGCGCGCACCCGACGAGATCGCGAACCACTCCACCGGCACGTGCAGCCGTTCGGCCAGATCGAGCGCGCCGATGATCCGTCGGCATTCGGGTTCGGCGAGCGCGCCGAGCCGCCGGATCGGGTCGCCAAGGATCGCGACGCGCGCCATCCCTTCGGGAATGTCGGACGGGTAGCTGGTCAGCACGCCTACCACCAGGTTGGCGGTGTTCTCGCCGTACGGGCGGGCGACGGGGACGATCTCTCCCTCGTCGTCGAGGTCGTACTCCTCGAACTTGCCGGGCGGGAAGTTCGCCCCGACACCGTCCTCCGGGCTCAGCATCCGCACGATCTCGTACGGGTAGGGGACACCCATGCGGCGGGCGCGCATCACCTTCTGCCGGTACGCGGTGAGCGGCCGGATGGGCTTGTCGGCCGGCCGGCGCAGCCGCATCGTGAAGTCGGCATCGCCGGCCGCGAACTCGATCACCGCGTCGATCAGCTTCTCCCCGCGCGGGATCCGCACCCGCAGCACGATCTTGTGGATGTTCGCGGCCGCGGCCAGCGCCCGGTAGCGTGCGGCGAGCGCCCGCCAGCGGTCTTGCGGCAGGGTGAACGGTGGACGGATGTAGAGCACCAGCCGGTTGTTCTGCGGACGCTCCTTGGCAGGGGCGCTCGCCATCGCCTGCCGCATCGCGGCCAGCGCCTGCAGGCCCATCCGTTCGAGCAGCGGCAGCGCGACGATGCGCCCGCTCTCGTCGTGCGCGGGTGTCAGGTCGCGCACTTCGGCGAGTGCGAACAGCCGCATGTCGGCCGGGTTTTCGTGCGCCACCCCGCGGAAGAGGTAGACGTCCTCGACCGAACGCAACCGGTCCAGCTTGAAGTTCGACAGCCGCCAGAGGCCCGTGCGCCTGGCGAGCATCGGGTGCACGTTGCGGTGCAGCGCGTCCTCGACGAACTCGTGGGCGTGAGTCTCCCGGAAGGCGAAGTGCTGGGTGCGGTTGTGCTCGGGTTCTGGTCCCTCGCTGGTGACGGTGATGTCGAAGCGCTCCACCGGCCGCCCGAAGTCGGCGTTGTTCAGCCGAGCCCGCAGGTCGTCGGAGAGCGCGTCCGCGTCCAGTTGATTGCCGCTTCGCCACGTGACCAGATCGACGATGACGTGCCGGCCCGGGTCCACCGTCGTCAGATGCTCGGCGGCCGCGTGCAGCGCAGCCGAGACGTCCTTCGCGGGGACGTATAGGACGACTAGATGTCCCGATCCGTCGGCGCCGCTGTAGTCGGTGCAGGTGAAGTGGCAACCGTGTCGCTCGCCGAACTGAACATCGCGCAGCGTGTAGGTGCGGTAGTAGCGCCGCAGATGCACTTCGAGCAGCGCCTCGCGGAACTCCGGCGACGCCGTCGCCCACCGGCGCAGCAGCGTGCCGCGCATCGGCTGCGGGCAGGACACGAGTGCGGCCACCCGCTCGTCGCGGTCGGCGCCGTGCGGCGCCGCAGCGAGCGCGTCGAGATGCGCACCCATCTCCGCGTACGCGGCGGCGACGACCCGCTCGATGACCGGCTCGTCCACGTAGTGGAAGAGCAGGTCCCGCGCCAGGTCGGCCACGTCGGAGAAGCGTTCCCGCGTAGCCACGGCGAGGCGTTCGAGCAACGTGCGCAACCCCGTGCGCGACTCCGCCGGCTCGGTCTCGCCGAGCCGCAGCCGCCGCTGCAGCAGGCCCGCGATGGCCGGTGCCAATTCCTCGGCACGGTGGAACGAGCGCCACAGCCACACGACCGCCTCGTCGAGCGCCGGCGTGCGGTCCAACCCGGACACGCCGTAGCGGCCCAACATGCGCGTCAGCTCGTCGCAGAATTCCGGCGGCAAGCCCGCCTGCTCGACATCCAGCCACTGGAGATACGCCAGCAGCAGCTCACGCTCGGAGTCCGAGCCGCCCGAGTGCAGTGCGGTGACGTCGGCGAACAGCTCCAGCAGTCGTTCCTCCTCCTCGATGGTCGAAGCCGGGCAGCGGCGCAGCTCGGCGCTCGCGGTCCGGACGGAATCCGGGTCGAGGTCGAAGCCGAGCAGATAGGCGCGCAGCGCCGTGAACGCCGACCCACAGGTCGCGGAGTCATCCGAGCAGAGCGGGGCGAAGTCCAGCTCCACGCCGTCCGACTCGCTGTCGTCGGCCTCCTCCTCCCTGATGCGCAGCATCGGCGCGGCGGCATCCACCTGCGTCTTCGCCGCGATATGGACGTCGGCGACCTCACCGGAGAACGGCGCGAGGACCGTCGTCTCCATCTTCATGCTCTCCAGCACCACGATCGGATCACCGGCCGCGACCCGATCGCCGTCCTGAACGAGAACGGAGATGACGAATGCCGGCCAGCCGGCCCGCACGACCCCGCCGTCATCGCGATGGACGCGATGTGCGGCGCCGTCCACGTCGATGTTGAAGGCGGTTCCCTGCGCGATCGCCGTGACCCGGTAACTGCGGCTTGCGACGATCGCCCGGCGCTCGTACGCACCGAGCCGTTCGACGGTTACGGGCACCCGCACCGTTCCGGTGTCCACGGCGTACGAGTCGCGCCCGGTGCGGAACACTGCCAGCGCGTAGCGCCTGCCCCGGTAGCGCATCAGGACGCGGTGGCCGACTTCGTCGGGTACCTCGGGGCGGCCGCGCTGCGCGCCTACGTGAAACGCCTCGCGAACCGCGTCCTCGTCCGAGTCGTACGCCTCGATGGCGGCCATCAGGACGGCGAACGGATCGGGCGGCGGGATGTGCTCACCCGCAGCGACCAGTCGGTCGAGCCAGTGGTTGTCGATGGCGCCGCTGCGCAGGTCGGGGTGATCGAGCAGCCGGAGCAGGAAGGACCGGTTGGTCGTTCCGCCGTCGAGGACGATGGCCGACGTTGCGATCGCGCGCCGCAGCCGGGCCAGGGCCTCCGTCCGGTCACTTCCCCAAGCGACGATCTTGGCGATGAGCGAATCGAACTCCGGCGCCACGACATCGCCTTCGGCGATCCCGGTATCCACTCGGATCCCGGCGCCGGAGGGTGGACGCCATAGCACGATTCGTCCCGGCGCGGGCGCGAATCCCTGTTCCACGTCCTCCGCGCACAGCCGCGCCTCGATGGCGTGCCCGCGCACGGTGGGTGGCCGCCCGACGAGCCGGCCGCCGCGCGCGACGTGCAGTTGCAGCTTGACCAGGTCGAGCGCGGTCGTCTCCTCGGTCACCGGATGCTCGACCTGCAGCCGGGCGTTCACCTCCATGAACCAGAACTCGCCGGTGACCGGGTCGACGAGGAACTCCACGGTCCCGGCGTTGCGATAGCCGACCGCGTCGCACAGCCGCACTGCCGCCGACCGGATCCTTGCCTCAGCTTCGGCGTCGAGCACCGTCGACGCGGACTCCTCGATCACCTTCTGGTTGCGGCGCTGCACCGAGCAGTCACGCACGCCCACCGCCCAAGTGCCGCCCTGGCCGTCGGCGATGACCTGCGCCTCGACGTGCCGTGCGGAGGCCTCGTAGCGCTCGAGGAACACCGCGGGGTCGCCGAAGGAGAGCTCGGCCTCGGCAGAGGCGGCCGCGAACCGCGGCGCCAGCTCCTCCGGACCGTGCACCACTCGAATACCGCGCCCGCCGCCGCCGGCGGCCGCCTTGAGCATGACGGGGTACCCGAGCCGCTCGGCGTGCACCTGCGCATCGGCCACGCTGCTGAGCGCACCGCCGCTCCAGTCCACGACGGGCACGCCGACCCGCTCGGCAACCCGCTTGGCCGCGATCTTGTCGCCCACCAGGCGGATCGTGCCGCTCTCCGGGCCGACGAAGATGATGCCGGCCTTCTCACAGCGCTCGGCGAACGACGCGTGCTCCGCGACGAACCCCCAGCCGACCCACACTGCGTCCGCACGCGCGGCGACGAGCACGTCGATCACGTGCTCCTCGTCGAGGTACGCGGATCGCCGTTTGTTCACCCGGTCCAGGAACGTCGCCGGGCCGAGGCAGATCGCCTCGTCGGCCAGGCGGATGAACCAAGCGTCCGCATCCGGGTCCGTGTAGAGCACGATCGAGGTGATCGGCGGACCCGACCCGTCCCGGTTCAGCTCTGCAACTGCGCCCAACGCGCGGGTCGCCGGCTCGCCTCGGTTGACGATCGCGAGGCGCCGGATCACTCTTCCCCCGCCGTCGGTCGGCGGCACTGCGAGCAACTCCGTGACGCCGACCCCGCTCATGCCGGGCTCAACTCAGGCTTGCCGGACGACGCCAGCGCCTGCCGCAGTTCGTCAGGGACCGTCGCCGGGATGGCGACCGTGCGGTAGCCGTCGAGGGCAAGCACCACCTGCCCGGCCGCGTCCTGGACGATGCAGTCGAACCCGTCGCCGCTCTGTGTCGCGGTCGCGTAGAGCGCGCCGGGCGGCGGATCCGCCACTATCCGCAGGCAGTCGACGCGCTGCGGGAGTGCAAGCCGACCGGTTTCGGCCGCCTCCAAGAGACCCGCCCCCTGGAAGCACAGCTCGACCAGCCGGGGGAGGATCGCCGTCGGTCCACCACTCGCGGAATTCGGCGGCAGCTCGCTGGCGAATTGCGCCACGCTCGCGGCGTGGTCTCGCCAGGTCGCGCCGACGACCTGGTACGCGGGGCCGTGGAAGTACAGCTCGTAGACGCGATCGCTGCCCACCGTGGACTTCGGCTCGGTGATCGGCGCAGCGTGTTCGGGCTCCATCGGTGTCCGGCTGAGGATGACCTCACCGGTGAAGTGCACGGTGCGCTGCGGCTCGCTCGAACCGGGCAGCAACCGCTGCGCCTCGAGCGTGCAACGGACGGCGATGTCCGTGTGATCGCGCACCGCCCGCGCGCGGATCGTCAGCTCTCTGGGCTCGTCCCGGTAGAACTTCAGCGGGGCCAGGAAGTCGACGTCCTCGAGCGCCGTCACGTGCCACTTCGGCGCCAGCAACCGAGCGACCTCGGCGAACGCCTCCAGCCCCATCACGCCCGGCAGTACGGCAACACCGTCGATCCGGTGATCGTTCAGGAACGGTTGCTGGACCGGGTCGAGTGTCGTGCGCACGACGAGCCCGTCCTCGACCAACTCCACCGAGCCGATCATCGGTCCCGCATCCACGAGCACGGACGGCTCCAGTCCGCCCGCCGTTCGCGGTGCGGCCGCCAACATCCCGAGGCCGCCGGCGACGACGACCTCGCCGTGCCGACCGCCATCGGTCAGTTCGTGCCGGATCCACGGGACGCCGATCTGCGGGTCGAGCATCTGCACGCCGGCCATCTCCATGATCTTCGGGATGCTGCCCCGGGTGGCCATGCCGATCCCGCCCCACGCCGTCCAGTCGATCGCCAGCGCACGCACCGTCGGGCGGGTGCGACGCATGTTGCTGACGAGCTTGCAGAGCAGGTCGTTGGCCGCGCTGTAGTCGGTCTGCCCGGCGTTGCCGAACCGGCCCGCGACCGAGCTGAACGCCACGACGGCGCCGAGCGGCAGTTCGCGCGCGGCATGCAGCAGGTTGAACCAGCCCTCGGTCTTCACATCGAAGACGAGGTCATACTCCCCCGGCTGCTTGTCGGGCAGCGACCGGCTGATCTCCAGCCCGGCCGCGTGCAGCAACACGTCGACGTGGCCACTCGTGCGCGCGATGTCGGCGACGGCGGAGCTGACGACGTCGGGATCGGTCAGGTCGACCTGGTAGTAGTGCGCCACGCCGCCGGCTGCCTCGATCGCCTCGATCGCGGCGAGTGCGGCTGCCGAGCGCTCGATCCTGGCGAGTTCCTTTCCGACGAGCACCGGCGTTGGCCGCTCGCCGCGTTC
Organism: Jatrophihabitans sp.; assembly: GCA_035642535.1. GTDB lineage: Bacteria > Actinomycetota > Actinomycetes > Mycobacteriales > Jatrophihabitantaceae > Jatrophihabitans. The sequence continues at coordinate 19,425 of DASQSE010000050.1, forward strand.
CTTGAGCCGGGCTGCGATGTCGGTCATCAGCCCGTCCCGGTCGGTGCTGAATCGACGCACGTCGGTGTCGGAGCGCTCCGGTTCCGGCGTCAGGTCCAGCAGATGGAATGTGCCGCCGGAGACCGCCGCCAGGTCGGCAACGATCGCGGAGACGATGCTTCCTGCGGCACCGGTGATCGCGAACACCGTGTCCGCGCCGAGCCGCATACCCGTGTGGCCGTTGCTCACCGGCTGTTCGGTGAGGGCGAGCGTCCATCGGGTGCCGTCGTCCACCAACCCGACCTCGACGCAGCCGGCGTCGCGCTGCGTCTCGGCGACGAGCGCATCCGCGATCCGATCGGCTGCGTACCCGAGCGGAACGTCGACGGCCTTCACGAGCGCATCCGGCTGTTCGCGGTGGTAGGCCTTCGTGAAGCCGCTGACCGCACCGCCGAGCGGCGCAGTCGCGCCGGCTTCGTCATAGCCGTGCTGGCCGCCCATCCGCGTCGCGGACACCAGGAACGGCGCGGACGCGTAGCACGCGCGCATCGTGGTGTAGAGGTTCTTCACCCGCCGGCGCAGCGCCTCTCGCCAGCCGCCCAGGTCGAACTCGTCCACGGGTCCCTCGTCGTCGAGGGCGGCGAGCCAGTACACGCCGTGCACCGGCCCGTCGGCCAGCCACTGGTCGAGCGTCGCGGTCAGCGCCGCGGTTTCGACGCCGGCCGACAGCACGAGCGGAGTGACCTGCAACTGCTCGAGCCGACTGACCAGCTGATCCGCGACGCCGCCTTCGTCGGCCATGACGACGACTCGTGCGTCGGCGTTCAGCACGACGCCCGATTCGACGCAGACGTCGATCGCCGGGCGCAGCACGGGGATCGGCACGCGCCGCGGGAAGCGCTCGTCCGTCGCCTGCGCGTCGACCTGCGGCGCACTCGCGACGACCGGTTCCGCGACCGGCTCCGGCTGCTCGATCTTCGAACTGATCCAACCGATCACATGGTTCAACGTCGGGAAGTCACGCAACTTCAGCGACTCGTCGCGCTCCACCCCGAACCGCGACCGCACCGCAGCGAACACCTCGGCCTGCTTGACCGTGTCCACCCCCAGATCAGCTTCCAAATCCAACTCCAGATCCAGCAACTCCGGCGGATACCCGGTCAACTCCGAGACGATCGAGACCACCGCCGCCGCAACATCCTCAGCAGATGCCGTCGGCGCAGCCGCAGCCTGCGGCTCCGGTGCGGGTTCGGCCTGCACCTCAGGTTCGGGCTCGGGCTGCGCCACGGCCGGCTGCTCGATCTTCGAACCGATCCAACCGATCACATGGTTCAGCGTCGGGAAATCACGCAACTTCAACGACTCGTCGCGCTCCACCCCGAACCGCGAACGCACCGCAGCGAACACCTCGGCCTGCTTGACCGTGTCCACCCCCAGATCAGCTTCCAGATCCAACTCCAGATCCAGCAACTCCGGCGGATACCCGGTCAGCCCCGACACGATGTCGACGACCTCGGCAGCCAGATCGACCGCAGGCTCGGCCGCCACCGCCACTGCCACCGCCGCCGGTTCCGGCGCAACCTCGACCGGAGCCGTCTCGACCTGGACTTCCTCGACGACGGGCTGCACCTCGGGGGCGCGCTCGACGGGCTTCGGCTCGGGAACGCGCTCGACTGGCTTCGCGTCCGGCATACGATCGACGATGCGCAGCCGGCGCTTGACGACCTCGACCTCGGCGTCCGGCCGTCCGGCGACGGCGCCCAGCCAGCTGCGCCACGCGGCCGGGTCGGCGATCCGGTAGCGGTAGCCCAGCCGATCCGGCGCGGGCCGACCGTGCTGCGATCCCGCAACGCGGCGCATCACGGTCATCGCGATCTGCGAGCCGAAACCTGCCGCCAGCCGCAGCGCGTACTCGACCGGGTAGTTGCCTCCGGTGGAGAGGTTGAGCGCCCCCAGGTCGGGGTCCGGCTCGCGGAAGTTCGGCACCGGCGGCACGATGCCGGTCTCGAGCGCCTTGATGGCGACGACGTCCTCGATGCCGGCGCCCATCGCGTGGCCGGTGAAGCCCTTGGTGTTCGCGATGACAATCTTGTCGGCGGCGTCGCCGAAGGTGTTGCGCAGCGCGTTGATCTCCGCTGCCGCGCTGCCGCCGCGGGCCGGCGTGTACGTCTCGTGCGACATGAACACGAGTTCCGGCGCGATCGCGTGCCGGTCGATGCCGTAGGCCTCTGCCTGGCCGAGCACCTGCTCCATGACCTGGCTGACGTGGGCGAGATCGAGACGCGTGCCGTGGAAAGCGCTGTTCGCGGTGACCGCCCCGAGCACCTCACAGATCGGCCGGATGCCCCTCTCGGCAGCTGCGGCCGCGGTCTCGACCACCATCGCGGCCGCGCCCATCCCGATGATCATGCCGTGCCTGCGCCGGTCGAACGGGATCGCGGCGTCCGCGACCCGCTCGTCGGTGGCCGCCGCCCCGCTCGCGAGGAATCCACTCGCGACCCACGGGAGCAACTCGTCGTTCGTGGCGTCATCGGCGGACACGACGATCACTCGACGGCAGCGGCCGGCCCGGATCCAGTCCTGCGCGATGGCGATCGCCTGCGTTGTGCTCGCGCACGCCGCGTTCACCTGCGTGTTGGGGCCGCGCGCGCCGATCAACTCGGCGAACTGCGAGTGCCCCATCGACAATGCGCGGAACAGGAAACGCCGATTGAACTCGAACGGCTCGGCCTCGATCAGCTTCTCCAACTCGGCGATGCGCTGGTCCGCCTCCGCCACTGCAGCGTCGTCGGACTGCATCTTCGCGCGCACCGCGCGCAGCGCTGCCAGCTCGTGCCGCCGTGCGCGGTCCTCGCCGTACCGGCGCACGTCCTCGATGAACGAGCCGTAGCCGGGGAAGGCAGAGGCGTAGATGACACCGGTGTCGTCGCGCAGCTCGTCGGGCAGTCCCCAGCGCTCCGGCAGTTGGGTGCCGAGCGTGGTCGTCCGGTAGTGCATGACGAGCGGGATGCCTGCGTCGCGCAGCGCGTCGAAGCCTGCACCGATCGCCAGCCGAGTGGCCTCGTCGAGCGCGAGGTCGCGGTCGCTCTCGACGCCGAAGTCGCCGACCAGGTCGAAGGGCGCATGCCGGCCGGCAAGTTTGATGACGTCGGCTTCGTCGTCGATCGTCTCGAACGTCGGGTCGCCCGACGCCCGCTTGACGAGTCGGGTGATGTGCCGGTTCACCATCTCCGTACGGAAACGCTGCGGGATGGTTTCGATGAACTGCTGGCCGGCGAGGATGCGCCCCACGTTCTCGTCGTCGAAGACGCGCGGCACGCCCGGCAGGCCGAGTGCCGCGCCGGTGATCACCACCGGCTTCGTGTCGGCGACCGGGCCCGGCTCGGGCTGCGGCGCGACAGCGGGATCGTAGATCGCTCGGCTCTCATCAATGGCGTCGGCGAACAGCCTGCCGAGTTGCGCGTATGCGTCGGTGTTCATGAGGGTCCTCGCGATTGGGGCAGATGCGGTTGATGCAGGTGCGGTTGATGCGGCCGGAACGGGACTGGTGTCCGACTGCGCAGCGGGTTCGGCAACGACCGGCTCAGCGACCGGCTCAGCGGCCGGCGCAGGCGGTGCTTCGGCGCCGAGGCCCAGCCCGGCGGCGTACAGCCCGCACAGTGCCTGGTTCAACGAGACGGCGTCGCCGAACTTCGGGTGGTTGGTGAACAGGGCGACGACGTCGTCGTGCGCACTGCCGAGCACGTCCTCGACGAAGCCGTGCAGCGCCTTCTTCGGCCCGACCTCGACGAACACTCGCGCGCCCGCGGCATACAGCGTCTGCAGGCCCTTGACGAACTGCACGGGCGAGGCGACCTGCTTGCCGAGGATGTCGAGCATCGTGTCGACGTCGGCGTTGTCCGGGTAGAACTCGCCCGTCACGTTCGCGACGATCGGCAGTTGCGGCGGCCGCACGTCGAGCCGGCGCAACTGGACCTTCAGTGGGTCGCTCGCCGGCGCGACGATCGACGTGTGGAAAGCGTGGCTGACCGGGATCCGCGCCGCGGTGATGCCAGCGGCCTGGAAGGCTTCGATGATCTTCTCGACCGCGGTGGTGGCACCGCCGACCACGGCCTGGCTGTTGCTGTTGACGTTCGCAATCACGACGTAGCCGTCCGCCTCGGAGACGATCCGCTCGATCTCGGGCAGCGGACCGAACACTGCTGCCATCGCGCCGTTGTCGTCGATCGTCAGGCTCGCCATCTCGTGGCCGCGCGCGCTGACCGCCTCGAGCGCGGAGTGGAAGTCGAGTGAGCCGGCCGCGACCAGCGCGCCGTACTCGCCCAGGCTGTGGCCCATGACCATGTCCGGCCGCACCCCGTGATCGGCCAGCAAGCGAGTCAGGGCAAGGTCGGTGGTCAGCACGGCGGGCTGGGTGATCTCGGTCTGCAGCAGTTGTTGCTCGAGTTGCGCCACGGCGGCCGGGTCGCTCTTGTCCACGAAGATGTAGGACGACAGCGGACGGCCGAGCAGCGGCGTCATGATCTCGTCGGCTTCGTCGAAGGTGTCGGCGACGACCGGCTCGCGAGCGCGTAGCTCCTCGAGCATGTTGACGTACTGCGAGCCCTGGCCGGTGTAGAGGAACGCAACCTTCGGAGGCGCGCCGCGGCCGACGAACACACCCTGGGAGCGCAGCATGCGGAACATCGCGGCGTTGCCGCTCGCGAACGCCTTGAGCGCCTTGTCGGCCTTCGCGGCCAGGTCGGCCGCGTCCGCGTAGTCGATCGCGATCCGGACGGGCGCGTCGGCGAGCGCGGGATCAGGCTGGAACGCCGGCGGCACCTTGCCCTCCGCGGCGTCGGACTGCACCTGGCGCAGTTTCGTCACCAGCTCGTCGTCCGAGCCGGCCGCGAGCACGACGGCGCCGCGCACCGGAGCAGCCGGCACAGGCTCGACGACCTGCGGCTTGGGCACCTCGGCCGCCGCGAACGTCTTCGGTTCCGTCTCGCTGCGACCAGGGATGTACTCCTCGAGCACGGCGTGGAAGTTCGTGCCGCCGAAGCCGAACGCGCTTACCGCACCGCGCCGCACGCCGCTCGGCGGAACTGGCCACTCGCGCAGTTCGGTGTTGACGCGGAACGGCGAGTTCGGCCAGTCGACGTTCGGGTTGGGATCGTCGAAATGCAGGCTCGGGACGAGCAGCTTTTCGTGCAGGCTCTTCGTCAGCTTGAACAGTCCGGCGCCGCCGGCCGCCGCCTTCAGGTGCCCGATGTTGGACTTCACCGAGCCGAGCGCGATGCTGCCCGGCTGCGCGCCGGCCGGGCCGAACACGCCCGTTAGGCTCTCGAGCTCGGACGCGTCGCCGACCGACGTGGACGTGCCGTGCGCCTCGATCATCGACGCCGTGGCCGGGTCGAGCCCGGACTGCCGCCACGCGCGCTCGACCGCCAGCCGCTGGCCGATCGGATTGGGCGCGGTGATCCCCTTGCCCTTGCCGTCGCTGGAGCCCGCGACGCCGAGCAGCACGGCGTAGATGCGATCGCCGGCGCGTTCTGCGTCGGCCAGTCGCTTGAGAACGAAAAGCGCGGCGCCCTCGCCCATGACGAAACCGTCCGCGCCGGCGTCGAACGGACGCGTGCCGGTGGCCGACAGCGCACCGATCTTGCAGAACTTGACGAACGCGGCGACGCCCATGTTGCGGTCGATACCGCCAGTGAGCGCGACGTCGTACTGGTGCGATGCGAGCCCCTGCGCGGCCGACCAGATGGCGGCGAGCCCGGAGGCGCAGGCGGCGTCCGTCGTGAAGTTCGGGCCACGGAAGTTGAACAGGTTGGCGATGCGGCCGGCCATCACGTTCGCGAGCTCACCGGGCATGGTGTCCTCGGTGATCTCGAAGTAGTTCGCGCGGAACTGCTTGCGCGTCTCGTCGAGGATCGCCCGGCGGGTGTTCTCGGGCAGTGTCAGGAACGTCGGAGCCGATTCGAGCTCGCGCAACACCTGGGGCATCTCGATGCGCAGGTTCGACATGTAGTGCTTCTCGCCGCCGATCGCGTTGCCGAGGATGACCGCGACGCGCTCGGGATCGATGCTCCAGTCCGGCCAGCCGGCGTCGGCGAGCGCGGCGCGGGCCGCCGAGACGGCCCACCGCTGACCGATGTCCATCTGGTCCGCGACCTTCGGCGGGATGGGCAGGCGCCAGCCGATCGGGTCCCACGCGAAGTCGCGAACCCAGCCGCCGATCTTGGAGTAGGTCTTGTCCGGCACATGCGGGTCGGCGTCGTAGTACAGGTCCGGATCCCAGCGGTCCTTCGGCGTCTCGGTGATGCTGTACCGGCCGGACTTGAGGTTCGACCAGAACGTCTCGGCGTCCGGAGCCTCCGGCATGATCGCCGCAAGTCCGACGATGGCGACAGGTGCAGGTGCGTTTGCGCTCATTGCGCTCCCCCAATAGGGCTGTGCAGGTTCTCGTTGAGTCAGTTGCCGCGCTCGTAGATCGCGTCGGCAATGGAATCCATGTCGGCCACGAGCCCGGTCTGCTCGTGACGAATCGCGTCGAGGCGCAGTTGCTCCTCGATGCCGGTCAGGTCGGCGGACGGGTCGGACGCCCCGTACACCCAGCGCACGCCTTGCTGGGCGACGGTCTGCGCCGCGTCCCGGGCGAAGACCCGGCTGATCGCGGCGAGCGTCTCGGGTGCGAAGCGGCGCTCGGATTTGTCCGACAGCGCGCCGTCCACGGCCGTCGCCGCACGCCGGGCGAGGCTGCCGGCGCACTCCGCCAGCGCAACCAGTTCGCCGAGCCGCAGCAGCACGTGCTGTTGCCGCGTGAGGCGGCCGACGCGGCATGCCTCGAGCACGCCGGCGAGCGCAGCGTTGGCCAGCGCGGCGGTCGCAGCGCCGACCTCGGGACGCCGCGCGTGCAGCGCATCCAGCTCGCGCGCCCGCTCCCGGTAGAACTCTCCGCTGGTCTTCAGGTGCTGCTGCCAGCGGTCGCGGGCCATCGTCATCTCCATGATCTCCGAGGTGCCCTCGTAGATGGTGGTGATGCGGACGTCTCGCCTGATCTTCTCGACGAGGTACTCGCGGGTGTAGCCGTAGCCGCCGTGCGCCTGGATCGCGGCATCCGCGGCGGCGTTGCCGGCCTCGGTAGCCATGTACTTCGCGACCGCACCTTCGGTGTTGAGCGCGCCGTTCAGGCCCTCACCGGCGTCGATCCGCGTCGCGGTCTCTTCGATGGACGCGCGCGCTGCCTCGAGCCGCACCACGTGCGGGACGATCAGCTTGTGTGTGTAGCCCTGCTTGTTCGACAGCGGGGCACCACCCTGGATTCGCTCGGTCGAGTACGTGATCGCCTTGTCCAGCGCCGACCAGCCGGCGCCGAGTCCGAAGGCCGCGACCATGAGCCGCGTGTAGCCGAACACCTGCTGCGCCTGCACGAGTCCTTGACCCTCGACGCCGCCGACCAGGTTCTCGACCGGAACGAACACGTCGTCGAGGAACAGCGCGGCGGTGTTCGACAGCCGGATGCCGTGCTTGTCCTCCGGCTTGTTCGCGGTGAATCCCTCGGCGCCGCTCTCCAGGACGAACCACGACGGGCCGCCGGGCGCGAGCGCGAGGATCGTGTAGGCGTCGGCGATGCCGCCGTTGCTGATCCACTGCTTGCGACCGGTGATCTTGTAGCCACGGACCACGCCGTCTTCGACTACGGGCGTGGCCGTCGTGCGCATCGCACCGAGGTCACTGCCGGCCTCGGGCTCGGTCGCCCCGTATGCGAACAGGATGCCTTCTTGCGCGATCCGGGTCAGCCACTTCTCCTTCTGCTCGTCGGTGGCGCCGACGAACAGCGGGTCGCTGCCGAGGAAGGTGGCAAGGACGCTGGTGGCCAGGCCGAGGTCCAGGCGCGCCATCTCCTCGCACACCCGGTAGACGTCGAAGCTGCCGCCGCCCATCCCGCCGTACTTCTCCGGGATGAACAGCAGTTGGATGCCCAGTTGCTCGCCACACATGCCCCGCACGATGTCTTCGGGGCAGGTGTCCTCATGATCGAGCTCCAGGGCTCGCTCCGCGGGCAACGCTGCGCTGACGAAGTCATGCACTGCCTCGCACATCATGGTCAGGGTCTCAGCGTCCATCTGGGACGCAGTCGTGTGTTCGTTGGTCGCTGTCACGGCCGGCACCTCCGCGTAAATCGCCTCGTCCAACCGTTGCCCGAATTGCGCATGAACAGAGGTGCCAGAGGTCCCAAATGACGGGCGCCAGAAGTCAGGTTCAGGACCCGAAAAGCGGCACATCGTGTCCCGCCTTCGTCGACTGGCCCGTTACGCGTTGACTGGGCCGTTGTAACGGCCCAGTGAGTCGGAAACGGGCCGGTCAGCGGGCCGGACATTTCGCCCCGTCCGAGTGGTCCCGCAGCTAGGCGCCGCGTAGGTCGCGGCGCACGAATGCGACGACGCCGCCCGCCGCAGTTGCCGCGCCGATGGAAGTCATCAACAGGACGGCGGTCAGGGTCATCGGGTCGCCGGGCGGGCGCGCCAGGTGATGGAACGGGGACAGCGCGAGGACCGCGGTCGGCCAGTCGAGCGCGCTGCCGAACGAGTCGACGAGGTAGCCCAGGACGGCGAGTGTGACAGGCACGGCGGTGGTCAGCCGTGGCGCTACGCCGAAGGTGAGCACCGCGACGCCGGTGAACAGCGCGACGAGCGGCAGCGTGCCGACCATCGGCTCGACGACCTGCCATGTCGTCAACGGCGCGTCGACAAGTCGCGTGCCCACCCAAAGTGCCGCGGTCGTCGTCACGACAAGAATCGCTGCGGCCAGGAACGCGCACCCGGTCGTGACCGCGAGCCAACGCCACCGCACGACGCCCCGCACGAGCAGGTTGTCGAGCCGACCGGCTGCCTCCTCCTGCCGCGCAGCGCCGACACGCCAGCCGAGGAAGGCGGCGAACGGAAGCGCAAGGAAGACAGCGACGTAACCCATATAACCGACGGCCGGGGCTGACACGTCCATACCCATCGACTCGAGCAGTTCGCGGTAGGTCCTGTCCTGGTTGACGAAGTCGATCAGCGCTGCGGTCATCAGCCCGAACACGAACGTGATCAAGGTCAGCGTCATCGCCCAGCCGAGCAACGCCCCGGAACTCAGCCGCCAACCGAAGCGCGCTGCGCTGCCGAGCAGCCGGAACGTCGAGCGATGCGTACCGCTTGACCGAAACAACGCCGCGCCGGCGTCGCGCCGCTCGCACAGTGCCACGGCGGCGCCGGCGAACAGCAGCATCGCGACTAGCGGCGCGAACAGCCAGATCCATTCGTCATCGGAGTAGGCGCGCAACCGCTCCAGCCAGCCGAACGGCGCGACGGTGAGCAGCCAACTGCGGCGATCCGCGCTGTTCGCGACGACCCGCACCACGAACGCGCCGGCGAGCAGCCCCAGGCCGACCGAGACGGCGCGGCGGCGCGGTTCGACGACCTGCGCCACGAGTGTGCCGAGCGCGGCAGCCACTGCGCACATCGCGCCCAGCCCGAGTCCCCACAGGACGGCACCGCCCATCGGCTCGCCGAGCAGGATGAAGGGCAGCCCGGCCGAGACGCCAACGCCGCCCGCCGCGATGCCCATGGCGGCGAGGTGCGCAGCGAGCGCTGCCCGCGCCGTTAGCGGGCGGGCCAGCACGAGTTCGGCGCGACCGGAGTCCTCCTCGCCGCGGGTCAGCCTGGTGGCCGTCAGCATGGCCCAGCAACCGACAATGATCATGAGTAGCCAGCCGCCGTCCCAGACAGCGAAGCCGCCCGCCGTGTCCACGGCTCCCGGGACGCCCTGCATCATCCGCACGATGGTCGACGTCGAGAGGTCGAGCAGCTTCTGCCGCGATGCGGCGTCGGGGTAGGCGCTGCGGAACACCAGCACCTCGATCGCCATGTAGGCGGCGGACGCGAGCCAGATCAGCGCTGCACCGCGGCGCAGCAACCGCCAGGACAGCGCAAGCCGGGCCGCGAAACCGGGCGCGGAACCGGCCGCCGGAAGCACGGCCGATAGCGGCGCCGGGGCGAGCGTGGTCATCGCCGGTCCGCCACGCCGTAGAAGCCGAGGAAGACCTCCTCGAGATCGGGCTCGCGACTGCGCAGCGACACGACGCGCTGCCGTCCCAATTCGGCCAGCAGCGGCTGGGGCGAGCCGCGCACGGACAGCCGGACCGCACCGTCGGCAGGTTCCTCGGCAACGACGCCCGGGACGTTCGCGAAGGACGGAGTCGCGCCGGCTGAGACGTCGAGGACGACCTCGAACACCGTGACGTCCTTCTGTCGCAGCTTGTCGAGCGTGGCGACCTCCACCAGTCGGCCGCTGCGCAGGATCGCTACCCGGGTGCAGATGTCTTCGACCTCGTCGAGGATGTGCGACGAGAGGAACACGGTCTGGCCGCGGGCCGCGGCCTCCCGAACGATCTGCTGGAACTCGGCCTCCATCAGCGGATCCAGTCCGGCGGTCGGCTCGTCGAGCAGCAGCACATCAGGTCGGTGCATCAGCGCGGCGATCAAGGCCACCTTCTGCCGGTTGCCTTTGGACAACGTCCGGATGCAGCGAGTCGCGTCGAGGTCCAGCCGCTGCAGCAACTCGTCGCGGTACGCCGCGTCGACGTCGCCGGATAGATTGCCGAGCAAGTGCAGCACCTCGGTGCCGGTCAACTGCGGCCACAAGGCGACGTCACCGGCAACGTAACCGAGGTGCTGGTGTGCGCGTGCGACGTCCTCCACCGGAACGCCCATCACCCATGCGCGGCCGGCGCTCGGATGCAGCAGCCGCAGCAGCAGCCGAATCGTGGTGGTTTTCCCGGCACCGTTCGGGCCGAGGAACCCGAACACCTCGCCGCGCTCGACCGTGAGGTCGAGCCCGTCCAACGCGATGAGATCACCGAAACGCTTGGTCAGCCCTTCGGTGCGGATGGCGGACGTGCACGAATCGACAGCCATGGCGGCCTCCCGGTCCTTCAACTTCACGCTAGGCAGGATGTGCACCGCCCGACACGGGCCTTGGTCCCACTGCGCCGCAAGCGGTCGGACCTTCGTACCTACCGGTGGCGAGCTCGGCGGGAGATGGTCGAGGTGCATCGTGCAGCCGAGCAGGCACGTCGCGGTGTTCGCCGTCGTCTATGGGTCTACGGGGGATGCGATGACCAGCTCCAGTTACCCGGTCCGGCTCGACGCAACGCTCGATGAGCACCTGTCACGCTGGCGCTGGCTCATCAAGTGGTTGCTTGCAATCCCGCACTACCTCGTGCTGGCGTGCCTGTGGATCGCATTCGTCGTGCTCAGCTGCTATGCGTTTGTCGCGATATTGATCACCGGCCGCTACCCGCGAGCGGTGTTCGACTTCAACGTCGGCGTACTTCGCTGGACCTGGCGGGTGAGCTACTACGCGTTCGGCGCGTTTGCCACCGATCGCTACCCGCCGTTCACGCTCGAAGACGCACCCGACTATCCCGCGCACCTCGACATCTCCTACCCCGAGCAGCTTTCGCGTGGGCTCGTCCTGGTGAAGTGGTGGCTGCTCGCGCTGCCGCAATATCTGATCGTGGGCGTGTTCGTGGGCGGCGGATGGCTCGCGTGGCATGGCGACGGCGGCTGGCCGGCGAGCATGGGACTGATCGGCGTACTCGCGCTGATCGCGGCGGTCATCCTGCTCTTCACCGGGAAGTACCCACGCTCGATCTACGACTTCGTGATCGGACTCAACCGCTGGGTGCTCCGGGTCGCTGCCTACGCGGCGCTGATGACGGACGCCTATCCACCGTTCCGCCTCGACATGGGCGGGCAGGATCCCGCAACGCTGGTCATCCCGCCTCCGACTCCGCCAGCCGCGCCGGTGACGCTCGACAAGCCGGCGCCGCCGACCGCGCCGCTCCCGCGCCGGTCCGGATGGACCGGTGGCCGGGTCGTAGCCGTGGTGGTGGGCGCGGTGCTGGCGCTGATCTCATTCGGTCTGCTCGCGGGCGGGAGCGTTGCACTCTGGTTCGACATGCACCGCGATGGCGGTTATGTGACGTCCTCCGTGGAGAGCCGGCACAGCGACGGTTACGCGATCACGAGCGATCGCATCACCATCGGCAGCGCCGCCTTCGATTGGCGGTGGGAGCGCGACCTGCTCGGCAAGGTTCGTATCCGCGCCACGAGCGAGAATCCGGCCGCCCTCTTCGTGGGCATCGCTCCCACCGAGGCGGTGGATCGCTACCTGAGCGGCGTCGCGCACACCGTGCTGCGCGAGTTCGACGGATCGGCCGAGACCACGATCATCGGGACGGTCGAACCGGCGCTCCCGACGGGTACGTCGATCTGGGTCGCGCAGGCCGCCGGCGTCGACCGGCAGACGCTGAAATGGACGCCCCGCGCAGGAGACTGGACGGTGGTCGTGATGAACGCCGACGGCCGAGCCGGCGTCTCCGTCAGAGGCGACGTCGGCGCGACCATTCCCGCGTTGCCTTGGATTGCGCTCGGGTTGTTTGCGGGCGCCGCGGTGCTCCTGGCGGGCGCGCTGTTGCTGATCATCATTCCGGTCCGGCACGTCGGTCGGTAACCGCGGCCGCGCCGGTCGCCGTCGCGCCTAGGACGCTGCTTCGATGCCGCCTGCGATCGGTGCATCGCCGAGCGCAATCTCCAGCTGCGAGGTGCCGTTCGTCACGGTCACGCGGGCGCGGACGGCGCGCGCCAGCTCGACCACCGGCCGGTTCTGCGAGAAGAAGATCGCGGTGAATCTGTCGATTCCGCACTCGTGCGCACGTTGGGACAGCAACGCGACGAGCAGGGTTGCGAGCCCGGCCCGCCGCCACGCGGGGTCGACCACGATGGCGAGCTCGGCGGCCACCTTGCCGTCCGGGTAGGGCGGCAGCGCCGCATATCGGGCCACCGCGATACCGCGCCCACGCGCCCGGGCCACGAGCGCGAATCGGGTCGTGTAGTCCAGCCGGGTCAGCGAGTCGAGCAGTCGGCCGTTGACGTGCGGCGCGGCGCCGAGGAATCGGGAGCGCAACGTGGCGGCGTCGGCGGATTGGATCGCCCTGGCGAGCTCCGGCCCGTCGGAGGGCAGGATCGGCCGGATCTGGACTCGGCGTCCGTCAGCCAGCCGCCGCGTGATCTCGTACGCGGTGGGATAGCCCGGAGGTAACGCCATGCCCTGACATTGACACCCCGATCACACGCAGGCATGGGTCCAAGGACGCAATCTTGGTCCCCCGCCTGGTACGTCCATTACGCCCGGCAGCGCCCACTCGCGAGAGATGGGCACTGCCGGCTTGGTTGATCAGTGCTGCGCGCGGGCGCGGCGCGGCAGCAGCCAGCCCAGCACGAACGCGGCGCCGATCAGTGCGAGCGTCACCAGGAGGGTGTGCTGCGCCGCGGCGAGGTGCCGGCCCGCGGCCCGCGCCGCCGCCGGCCCGCCCCGCTCAAGGTGCAGGGTGCCGAAGAACAGCGTGGCCAGCACCGCGACACCGAGCGAGGCGCCGAGCTGCTGCAGCGATTCGAGCAGTCCGGTCGCCGAGCCGACCTCGTGCTCGTCGATCTCGCCGACGATGATGCTGAACAGCGGGACGAAGATCATGCCCATCCCGAGCCCGAACAGCGCCATGCCCGGTACGAGTTGCGGCGCGCCGACACTGCCGTCCGCCGCCCGCAGCGATACGTCCAGCACGACCGTCCCGGCAGCCATGATCGTCAGACCGACGTGCAGGATCGGTCGCCCGATCGCCGTCGTCGCCCACGCGCCGACGCCGGAGCCGACGCACGCGCCGACCGCGATCGCGGTTCCGTACAGGCTCGCGGTCATCGGCGAGTTGCCGAGGCCGATCTGCAGGAACAACCCGTTGGTGAGCGAGAAGCCCACGACCGTGGCGAAGAAGACCAGCGTGAACAGCACACCGGAGACGTAGGAGCGCTTGCGTAGCACGCTGAACTCGATCAGCGGCGAACGCCCGGTGCGGATCCGGCTCCGCTGTTGCGCGCCGAACGCGGCGAGCACCGGTACTGCGACGGCCGGCATCCCGAGCAGCCACATCGGCCAGCCCAGCGTCCGCCCCTCCACCAGCGGCAGCACGACGAGAACGCTCACCACTGCCATGAGAACGGTGCCGACCAGATCGAGGCGCAGCCCCTCGCGTCGCACCGTCTTCGACGGCAGCACCCGCGCGCCGGCGATCAGCGCGGCACCGCCGATCGGCAGGTTGATGAGGAACAGCGCGCGCCAATCCGAGCCGAGCAGGTTCGCCTTGATGAGCAGCCCGGCCACGACCGGACCCGCAACGGTCGACAGCCCGATCACCGGCCCCAGCGCGGCGAAGGCCTTACCCATCTGAGCGGGCGGGAAGATGTCGCGGATCAGGCCGAAGCCCTGCGGCACGAGCAGCGCGGCGGACAGGCCCTGCAGGGCACGCGCGGCGATCAGCGCGTCGGGCGACCAGGCGAACGCGCAGGCCGCCGACGCGGCGACGAAACCTGCAAGGCCGGCCAGCAGCAGGCGCTTGCGGCCGAACATGTCGCCGAGCCGCCCACCAGTCATCAGACCGACCGAGAGCGCCAGCGTGTATCCGGCGGCGATCCACTCGAGCTGTGTTGCGGTCATCGACAGGTCGCGCTGGATCGAGGGCGCCGCGACGTTGACGATCGTCGAGTCCAGGATGTTCAGGATCATCGCGGCGAGGACGACTGCGAACGCGCTCCAGGTGCGCTCGCGCGTCGCCACGCGCGGCGCTGCCAGGCTGACCGGTCGGTCGAGGACGACGCTCATGTGGGCTCCTTCGTCGAGATCGTTGATCTGCCCGACGCTACGGTCGAATCAGGAAGTATTCGTTCCTGATTGAGAACTAATCTGAACGGCATGGCCGAGACCTCACGACGCCTGCTCAAGCTGCTCTCGCTGCTGCAGACTCCGCGCGAGTGGCCCGGGCCGGAGCTGGCCCGGCGCCTGGGCGTGAGTACCCGCACGGTGCGCAACGACGTGGAGCGACTGCGACAGCTCGGCTATCCGGTGCGCGCCACCCGCGGTGCCGTCGGCGGCTACCGGCTCTCCGCCGGCAGCGCAATGCCGCCGCTGCTGCTCGACGACGACGAGGCCGTCGCCATCGCGGTCAGCCTGCGCACTGCCACCGGCGGCGCCGTCGAAGGCCTCGAGGAGACAGCGCTGCGCGCGCTGACGAAACTCCAGCAGGTACTGCCCAAGCGGCTGGCTCGGCGCGTGGACGCGCTCGGCACGCACACCGTTCGGGTATCCGCGCGGCAACGCGGCCCGCAAGTGGCGGGCGGGCTGCTGGCACTCATCGCGGCGGCCGCCCGCGACCGCGAGGTGCTGCGCTTCCGCTACGCCGACCACTCCGGCACCGCCACCGAGCGGCGCATCGAACCGTATCGGCTGGTGAACTGGGGTCGGCGCTGGTACCTCGTCGCGTTCGACGTCGAGCGCGACGACTGGCGCACCTTCCGCGTCGATCGGATGAGCGAAGCCCGCTCGGTCGGGCACCGGTTCACGGCTCGCGAACTGCCGTCGGACGACATCGCCGGTTACGTCGCGGCACGCACCAGGCAGGTCCAGATGAAGGTGCGCGGCCGGGTCGTCGTGCACGCGCCCGCGCAGCTCGTGACGGCTCGCATGGGCAGCTGGGCGGAGGGCAGCGTGGAGCAGCTCGGCGACGACCGCTGCCTGCTGCAGGTCGGCGGGCGCTCGGTCGATGACATCGCATTCTGGCTCGGTGTCCTCGACGCCGACTTCGAAGTGGTCGACTCACCGCAGCTGGCCGCCGCCGTCCGCCGCATCGCCGCGCGATACCACGCCGCGGCGCCCGCTCAGTAGAGCGCGGTGATGAGCTGGAAGTAGCGATCGATGTGCCGCGGGGCGAGGTACTCGGCGCACACCCGATCCTGCGCCGCGCGGCCGAGCTCGGCTGCCGTCTCGGGATCGTCGAGCAGGTTGCGCACGGTCGCGGTGAAACCGGCCAGGTCGGTCGGTTCGACGAGTACCCCGGAGACGCCGGACTCGATCTGATCCTGGATGCCGCCGACGCGGCTGCCGACGGTGGGGCGGCCCTTCCACATTCCCTCCGCGACAGTGAGTCCGAACCCTTCGGCGAGGCTCTTCTGCACGATGACATCCGTGCGCCGCTGCAGCGCGTTGACGATGGCGGCGTTCTCCTCGAGGTCGTCCATCGGAAGGCAAGCGAGATGCACTTGTCGCCGCTGCTCCGGTGGCAACGCGGACCACGCGGCACGTAGTTCGTCGAGCGTCTGTTGACCCTCCGGGTCGTCGGTCACCGAATCCGGGCTCGGGCCGGCGAGCACCAGATGCGCATCGCCGTCGAGTTCCGCGCCGCAGAACGCGGTCAGCACGCCGACGTGATCCTTCAGCGGATCCCAGCGCGAGATCTGGGTGACGATCTTCGCAGTTGCCGGCACCGGAGTGTCCTCGATCATGTCGGCGCGCGCGGTGACCCGGCCGGTCGCGCCGTCCTGCCGGGTGAACGTTGCGGACGCCGGCGCACGCGTCGCGACGATGCCTGCGGCAGCGAGCACGGCGGCGACGGTGTCATCGTCGAGCACCTGGTTCTTGGCCGAGAAGGCATCGATGCACGGCGGGATGACGACGACCTGCGCGGGGTCGAGAACGTCCCAGCCGTACTGCCGCCGCGAGAACACCTGGTTCGACGTGTGCGCCGCATACGGTTCGAGAAAGCGCCAGCCGGCGCGCGTCCGCTGGTTGGGCGAATCGGCACCGATGTGGCAGCTCCAGATGACGTGCGCGCCTGACGCGGCAAGCAGCGGCGCGAGGCCGAGCGTCTGCGGGTCGTGCAGGATGACCGCATCGCCGGGGCGCACGAGCCGGCGCAGTTGCGCGCCATCCGATGCGAGCGCCGACTCGTAGGTCTGCCGATCGCGCTCATCGAGACCGTCGCCGTCGCCGTCGCTGCCGTGCAGCAAATGGTGCAGGCGCTTGGTGACCTCGAAGAACTCCTCGTTCCCGTCGATCACCAACCAGCGGACGCGGATGTCGCACGCCGCCGGGTAGCCGAGGATCGAGTGCAGCATCTCTGCCACGCCGCCACCTTCGGCCGTGGAGTTGACATGCCAAACCGTGCCGGCGCCGAGCTGATCCCGGGCCGTCGCCATCGTGTCCAGCAACCTGGCCACCGGCTCGTCGCCGATGACGTCCGCAAAGCGCTGCACCGGCTGCGGTGCGATCTCGACCTCATCCATTGCTGCGGCTACCCGGCGGGTGAGGACGAGGTTGCGGACGTGCTGGTGGTCGTGGTGGTGGTGGTGGTCGACGAGGTCACGCTCGACGTAGTCGGCGTCGGCGTGGGAGTGGTGCTAGTCGGGGTGGGCGTGGTCGAGCTGGACGACGGTGTCCCGCTGGTGCTCGCGGCGGACGAGCTCGGCGCCGTCGTTCCAGGCTGCGGCGAGTTCGGCACCTGCTTCGCCGGCCCGCCGTTCCCGCGCGCCGGTTCGACCAGTCGCGGCGAGTTGACCGGCGCGTTCCCCGGCGTGAGCAGCCCGACGGCGACCGCGGTCGCGGCCGCGGCCGCGGCGAGCCCTGCGACGGCATACGTGACGCGCCGGGCGGTGCGGTAACGCTGGTACTCGGAGCGGCGCCGGGCACGCAGCTCGGGCGGCAGCGCAGCGCGCTGTGCGCTGAGGCTGTTGTATGGGGCGCTCCCGTACGCGATCGTCGGCCATAGCAGCAGCGCGGCCGTCAGCACCGAGCCGTAGCCGGCCGGCTCGGCGATCGCGGCGACGATTCCGGCGAGGCCGAGCACGGCGAGCAGCGTCTCGCCGAAGTTGCCGCGAATGGCGTCCCACCAGTGGGCGTCATCCGCCGTCTTCGGGGTGCGCAGGAATTCGGCCTCGCGGGCGAACAAGCCCTGGATGGATGCGCGCGCGACCACGAGCCCGGTCGCCTGCCAGATCATGAAGGCGCCGAAGGCATCGCGCCACGACGCGCCGGTGCCGCGCCGGAGCAGCGCAATCGCGCGGACGAAACCGAGCAGCACGAGCATCGGGATCGCGGCGAGCAGGAAGCCGGTGAGCTTGCGGAACAGCAGCCCACCGCCGATCGCCAGGTTCGCGGCGCCGACCAGCAGGAAGAGGTAGAAGATCAGCCCGACAAGATCGCCGTACCACTGCAGGGCTCCGGAGAAATACGCCCAGCGCTGGCCGCCGTCGAGCCGGTTCTTCGTGTGCGCCCGACCGGGCATCATCAGTCGCCAGTGCCGGCGCAGGATCTGGATGCCGCCGAAGCACCAACGGAAGCGCTGACCCTTCAGCGCCTCGAAGGTCAACGGCATGACTCCGACGCCGAACGAGCGGTCGACGTGCAGCCCGGACCACCCGTCGCGCAACAGTCGCAGCGACAGCTCCGCGTCTTCGGTGATGCACCACTCGTCCCAGCCGCCGGCGCGCTCGATCGCGGCGCGCCGGATCAAGCCCATCGTGCCGGCGAAGATCGCTCCGTCGCGCTCGTTGCGAGACGGCTGCGACACGGCGAAGAAGTACTTGTAGGAGTAGTAAAGCCGTCGATAGAACGGCGCCTGCCGCCAATCGCGGTAATCCTGCGGCGCCTGGATGAAGCCGACCTGCGGGTCGGCGAACAGCGGCGCGCAGCGTTGCAGGAACTGCGGGTCGAGTTGGTAGTCGGCGTCGACGACACCGATCAGCTCGGTGCGCGGGTCGATCATGTTCTGCAGCGCGTAGTTCAGAGCACCGGACTTGTAGCCCGGCCAATCCGACAGGTGCACGAACTTCACGTTGTTCGCCAGGCACCACGCCTCGACCGGACGCCAATCCGCTTCGTCCGACGTGTTGTCGTCGAGCGCGATGATCTCGTAGTTCGGATAGTCGAGCCGGGCCAGCGACTCGAGCGTCGCGATCACCATGTCCGGCGGCTCGTTGTAGGACGGCACGTGCAGGCTCACGAACGGCAGGTAGTTCACCGCCGGTAGCTCCTCGGTCGCCACGCCGTGCGGTACGCGGCGCAACCACGCCTCGCGGCCCAAGGCGTCACACAACTCCCAGAGGTAGGCGCAGCCTAGGAACGCGGCGAACAGTTCGAGCGCCCAGAGGATCAATCCGCCGATCGTTCCGGTGACGCCGAGATGGCTGGCGAACGTCCAATCGATCATGAAGACGAGGTAGGCGAGGAAGAGGAACGTGGTCGCCGACCAACACAGGTGCGCGCTGGCACTCCATTTGCGCGTGACGGGAAGCCACAGCAGGCTGACGACGATCAGTCCGGCAGCGCCGCCCTCCATGTTGCCGGTCGTCGCGCCCAGCAGCTCGAGGAAACCGGCCGCACAGATGGCAAGCAGCGCCGTCCCGATCAGCGCCAGCGTGAACCTACGCGTCCAGGCCCATGCGCCGAATCGGCGCCCGTGCAGCACGGGTCGGATGAACAAGGCAATCGTCGCGAGCGGGGCGGCGATAAGGCCGGCGAGCAGCAGGGCAGCGAGCATCGGTCCAGTCCGTAGGCGTAGAAGGCTTGCCTGCGACCTACCCGCCTCGCGCCCGGTGTTAACTTTGGATCAAGCCCGCCGCGGGGGATTAGGGCGTTCCGCCGGGCTTCGGCGCCGAGCTCAGCGCGGCCAGGCGCGCGGCATGTTCGATGAGGTGCTCGTCGATCACTCCGAGGGGCCGGCCGGCGTCGTCGACGACGACCGCGCAGGGAGCGCGCAGGTGGATCGCGAGCAGCACCTCGTTCAACGGCGTCTGTGGCGGGACGAGCGGTACCGCGCGGCGGCGTAGATCACCGACGCGCACCTCGTCGGCCGCGCTCGCCGGGACCCGCTCGAGATCAATGATCGTGACGGCGCCGATCGCGTGTCCGTCCAGGTCGACGACCGGGAATATCGCCTGCCAAGCAGCGCCCGGCCCAAGCTCGGACACCGCGTTCGCGACCGTCCACCACTTCGGCAGGCCGGTCGGGTTCGCCCGCATGACGTCGCCCGCCGTCAACTCCGCCAGCCGCTCGGCGCGCCCGACGTAGCGCTCGCTGCGAGCACCGCCGAGGATGAACCAGCCGAGCAGTGCCGACCAGAACCCGAAGAGGTCACCGGCGAGAACGGCGAGGAAGCCTAGCCCGAGCAGCACCATGCCGACCACTTGTCCGGCGCGGGCGGCGGCAGCCGCGGCACGCATCCGGTCGCCCGTCGTGCGCCACATGATCGCGCGCAGCACCCGACCACCGTCCAGCGGCGCCGCGGGCACGAGGTTGAACACCGCGAGGACGGCGCTCATCGCGGCCAGCCAGAACAGCGCGCTACCGAGGATCGTGCCGGTGCCGGCGAGATAGGCCGCCGCCCCGAAGCACGCGCCGAGCGCGATCGTGGTGAGCGGGCCGGAGATCGCGATCCACGCATCGGCGCGTGGTGAGGGTGGTTCGCCGTTCAGTTCGGTGAGCCCGCCGAGCAGCCAGAGCGTCATCTTGTCCACGCGCATGCCGAACCGCCGGGCCACGATCGCGTGCGCCACTTCGTGCGCGGCAATTGATGCGACGAACAGCACGGCGGCGGCAATGCCGACCAACCAATACAGCGCAGGCGACTGGTGCGGACGGGCGCTGGGCAACTCGCTCGTCGCCAGCAAGATGGCGACGAGCCCGACCGTGCCGAGCACGGACCAGTGCGCAATGAGCTGGATTCCGCCGACACGGCCCAGCCGCACGCCGGGGCCGAACGGCGTGTCGGTCCGACCGCGCATACCTTCACTGTGCGCCCGCCCGTCGCGCCCCGGCCACAGCCCTTTGACGGTGCCGCGCGCGACCGTTATCCCCTGCCTCGGCAGGACGTTCGACTCTAACCGCGATGCGCGCACCGGCATTACGTCGATATCGGAAGACCAACGACGGGGAGTGCGCGATGCGAGAGCAGAGCGAGTTGGTGCACCCAGTGAACGACGATGGCTGAGTGGCCTCCGGTCGTCGTCGGCGTGGACGCATCGGACGGAACGACGGTCGCCCTGGAATGGGCCGCCGAGGATGCTCGGACGCGCGGCGCTCCGCTGCGGCTCGTGCATGCCTATCGCGCGAACGGCACGTACCCGTGGTTCATGAGCCGGGCCGGTGGGCCCGAAGCGCTCAACAGCTCGGCGCTGGCGCAGGGTGCCGCGGATCTCGTCAAATCGCTCGTCGCAAAGGTGCAATCCGGCCATCCGGAGCTGGCCGTCGCAGGCGTTGCCGTCGACGGCGCGCCGGTGGCCACACTGGCCGGCGAATCAGCCGTCGCCGCCGTGGTCGTCCTCGGCTCGCGTCGCCTGAGCGCCGTCGGCTCGGTCGTGGCGGGCTCGCTCGGCTGCGGCGTGGGCGCGCATGCGCGGGGGCCGGTCGTCATCGTGCGTGGGCCTGCGGGCGACCCTGCCGAGCGCGCCGCGGTGGTCGTGGGCGTGGACGGTTCGCCGGCCGCCGAGGCCGCCCTGGACTACGCATTCGATCACGCGGACCGGTACCGAGTGCCACTGCGCGCCGTGCTGTGCTGGTCGCCCGAGACCTTCGCGACGATGCGCTGGCGGCCGGGGCCGCGACCACCCGAGAAGGCGGAGCGCTGGCTGTCCGAAGCGACTGCGGGATGGACGCAGCGCTATCCGGATGTCACGGTGCAGCACATCGTGCGACGGGACCATCCTGCGGCGGGTCTGGTCGCTGAGGCGATCGATCAGCACCTGCTCGTCGTCGGGACCCGCGCGCGCCATCCGATACCGGCGACGCGGCTCGGCTCGGTGGCGCAGGGCGTACTGCACCACGCGACCTGCCCGGTGGCGGTCGTGCCGCTGCACACCGCAAGCCGCTGACGATTCGCTGACGATTCGCCAACCGGGAATTCAGAGCGTCCGGACCCTCGACCGGTAGTGCTTCAACAACTCGGCGTTGCGCTCCGCGCCGCCGGCGACGTTCGAGCTGGCGAAGATCGGCAGCCGCACTCCCCTGGTCGTCGCGAGATCGGCCAGCCGGGCGAGCAGCAGGTTCCAGACGTAGACACCGGTCAGCGAGGAGAGTCCGGCGGTGCGCACGCCGTCGCCGGCGGGGTAGGCAGCATCGCCGTACGGCGCCTCGGTGTCGATGAGGTAATCCGCGACCGCGTCGATCTTGCGCGCCGATCGCGCCGGCGCCTCCCGCAGATGGGTCATCGATACGACGGCTACCACCCTGGTCCCGCTCTTGCGGAGTTCGTCCGCGAGTTCGACGGGCACGGCGTTGACGCCCGAGTTCGAGAACACGAAGCCGAGATCGGCCGGTGTGGGCGCGAACCGCTCGACGAGGATGCGTGCGAACCCGGACGTCTTCTCGGCGAGCGTGCTGTCCTCTCCGCCGTGCAGAGGGAGCAGCGCAGGGCTGTACAGGGGCTGGACGCAGGCCAGACCGCCGGCCCGGTAGAAGGATTCCAACACCAACGCGATCGAGTGTCCGGTGCCGCCGACGAAGATGAGCCCGTCCGATGTGACGACTCGAAGCATCTGCTCGGCGACCTCGTCGAGCACGCGCGCGTTGTGCTCTTCGACGCGGGCAAGATGTGCGCGCATCTGTTCGCCGAACGGGCTGCTGTCAGACATCGTCGACACGGTAACCAACCCCGCAGCTCAGTGTCGTTACACCTTCGGCATAGCGCGCGGACCTGTCGCGTAGCGAGGTGCCGTTCGACGTGTCGGCGGCCGGGTCCATCGACCCCACCGCGAGTGGGCCGATCGTCGCTCGATCTCAGGCGGAACGGACCCTGCCGAACGGCGCAACAGAAGCAGCACGCTCGGGGTGTGTGGAGAGGAGGCCGCCATGCCCGATCCACGCCCCGAGATCCCGCCAGCGCAGCTCCACCGTGAGGCCGCGCAGACGGCAACCCAGCACCTCGGCCCCACCGCGGACCACTACACGTCGGCGCTCGAACGCTATGTGGAGGCGATGGCCGCCACGGAGCGCCCACCTCATCGCGTCGGACCGTCCCGCATCACATTCCCGCCCCTGAGCGTCGGCGATGTCATGCGCCGCGACGTCGTCGCGGCCTACCCGAACGCGCTGTTCAAAGAGATCGCCCATGCGCTCGAGCGCAACGGGATCGACGCCGTCCCGGTGATCGACGAGGAACGCCGGGTCATCGGCGTGGTCAGCGAGTCCGACCTGTTGGCGCGGGTCGCGGGCGCCCGGCCGGTGCCGCGCGGCCACCGCCGCTACGCGCACCGCGAGGCGCGGCACAAGCGGCGCGCCACGACTGCGCTGGAGCTGATGACGGCCCGGCCCATCACCGTGCCGCCGTCGATGCCGATCGCCGACGCCGCCCGGCTGGCCGCTCGATCGCGGGTGCGCAACCTCCCGGTCGTCACCCCGAGCGGGACGCTGGCCGGGATGGTCGCCAGACGCGATCTCATTCGGCTGTTCCTGCGCCCGGACGCCGAGATCCGCGCCGCCGTCGTCCGCGACGTCGTGCGGGCCGAGACGCACACCGACCGCAGACACGTGCAGGTCAACGTCGACGAGGGGGTGGTCACCTTCGCCGGTCGGGTTCGCAACGCGCTCACCGCACGTCGCCTCGTCTACGACGCGAAGCGGGTGCCGGGCGTGATCGACGTGCACGACGAACTGGACTTCGACGTCGACGACTCCGTCCTGCCACGCCACTCCTGAGGAGCACACCCGATGACGACCGTGCATCCGTCGCCCGAGGTAGCCGCCGCCCATCCCGCTCGGCCGCGGCTGCGGCATCGGTTGATCGGTGTCGGGTTCCGCGACGCGGAGCGCGACCGCGCCACCATCGAGTGGGCGGTCCACGACGCCGTCGCGGGCGGCGACCCGCTGCACCTGGTTCATGCATACGTGCCGCTCCGGCTCGACGGCTGCTGGTGGGAGCCGGTCACGCAGGCTCGGGACGCCCGCTACCTCGCCGCCCGGCGGGTGGTCGCGAAGGGGCAGCAACTCGTCGCAGCCACCGCCGCCAACGTCCGCTGCGGCGGTTCGACGATCGCGGGCCTGCCGCAGGACGTCTTCGTCGAACTCTCCGACATCGTCGACGTGATCGTCATCGGCGACGACTCGCGCGCAG
Organism: Jatrophihabitans sp.; assembly: GCA_035642535.1. Lineage (GTDB taxonomy): Bacteria > Actinomycetota > Actinomycetes > Mycobacteriales > Jatrophihabitantaceae > Jatrophihabitans. The sequence continues at coordinate 43,420 of DASQSE010000050.1, forward strand.
GCGGGCGCGGAATCACCTGGCGGATCCAGGACACCGCCCGCTGCGCAGTCGTCTGCGTGCCACCGACCTACACCGGGCTGCCCGATCCGCGCCCGGTGACATTGGTCGTCGACGACCAGGGGATATCGGAATCCGCGCTGCAGTTCGGCGCCGAACACGCGCGACGGCACGGCGTGACGCTGGAGGTGTCACGGTCGTGGTCGTCGTTGCACGACGGGCCGGTCGACGGTCCGGCGTGGGTCGCCGAGCAGCAGGAGGAGCTGGACGCCCAACTGGCCCTCTGGAGCGACCGGCACGCGTTGCCGCCGATCGTGGCGCGCATCGAACTCGACGACGACTGGCTCGACAGCCTGCGCCGGGGCAGCAGCCTGCTCGTTGCCGCGGGCAGCGCCGCCCCGTTGCTGCGCACCCCGCCCGCCGACCCCACCGCGGCCTGTCCGGTGGCGGTCGTCCCAGAGCGTTGACCTCGACTGGAACGGCGGATCTGAAAGGACGGACGCAATGAGCAGCCAGAATGCGACTCGCCGGTTGGTCGTCGGTATCGACGGCTCCCCGGGTGCGGCCGAGGCGCTGCGGTGGGCGGCGCGGCATGCGGAGTTGAGCGGCCTCGGGATCGACGCGGTGATTGCTTGGCAACCGCCGGTGTCGTACGGCTGGGCCTACGGCATCGACGACTGGCGCCCGGATGCCGACGCCGAGAAGACGATGACAGCGCAGATCGATGCGATATTCGGGACGCAGCGTCCCGCACACCTGCGGCTGTTGGTTCGCGAGGGGCATGCGGCGAAGGTGCTGATCGAGGCGAGCAAGGACGCCGAACTCCTGGTGGTCGGCAGCCGTGGGCACGGTGGCTTCGCCGGGCTGTTGCTCGGCTCGGTCAGCGCGAACTGCGCCGAGCGGGCGCACTGCCCGGTCGTGGTCGTCCACCCGAGCGCGCACGCAGAGTAACGCGACGGTCGCGCCATCCGCTGTGTGCACAGGTCGTGCTGGTAGCCATCAGGAAGAAGCGAGGCCGGTGTGCGGGTACTGGTGGTCGACGATGAGGTGCAGCTCGCCGACGCTGTCGCGCGCGGGCTGCGCCGCCAGGGCATGAGCGTCGACGTCGCGTACAACGGCGACGACGGATTCGGCAAGGCCATCGGAGCCGGCTACGACGTCCTCGTGCTCGATCGCGATTTGCCCGGAATGTCCGGAGATGACCTGTGCCGGTCGATCAGCGCCCGAACCCTGACTCGCGTCCTCATGCTCACCGCCAGCACGTCCGCAGACGCGCGAGACGCAGGACTGCGACAGGGCGCCGCCGACTACGTCACGAAGCCGTTCGTGTTCGCTGACCTCGTCCAGCGCATTCAGGCCCTCGCGCCCGTCTAAGCTGCCTGCCCTGTCACTTCGGCGCGCAGCGATCCGTCATAGCAGTGCAAGGCAAGAACCTATGACGGAGGAGAACCGAACCAGTCATGACCGCACGGACATACAAGCACGACATGACCATGATGTTCGCCATGCACGACGCGCTGCGGCGCGAACTCGAGCGTATGGCACGGATCACCGCGCGCACGGACGACGACCCGCGGCACATCTTGCAGACCGCGCTCGGCTGGGAACTGTTCAAGAGCTACCTGCACGTGCATCACACCGCTGAGGACGAAGTGCTGTGGCCGGCGATTCGCGAGGCGGTCGGCGAGCGGGTCGACGATCTCGCAGTGGTCGAGGCGATGGAGGCCGAGCACGCGATGGTTGATCCCGGCTTGAGCGCGATCGACGCTGCGCTGGTCGATCCCGAGAACGGCGCGCAACGGTTGGGCGGGATCTTCGAGCGGCTCGTCGACGGGCTGGGCGGGCATCTGACCCACGAGGAGAACGACGCCCTGCCGCTGATCGACGCGTACGCCACGCCTGAGGTGATGCAGCGCTTCGGGATGGCGCACAGCGCCCGGATCGGCGCCGGCGTCTCGCGGTACATGCCGTGGCTGCTGGATGGCGCTAGCCCGGAACGCACCGCGGCAGCGCTCGCCCTGCTGCCGGAGCCCGTGCGCGTGGCCTACCGCGACCAGTGGCAGCCGAGCTACGCGACGCTGGATCTCTGGGCGGCTCGCTAACCGGCCGCCCGCCCCTCCCCGTGATCAACAGGGCCGAACCGTCGTCAGGCGACGATTCGGGCCTGTTGATCACGGGGAGGGTGGTGGTGGTGGACCGAGGGCCACGACGCTAGATGAGTACGGTCTCGCCTTCTCTCGGCGCGACGGCGGTCCAGCCTCCGACCAAGTGCAGCCGCTCGGCGAGCGCCGCGGAGGCCTGTTCCTCTCCGTGCACGACGTAGCACGTCCGCGGCGCCGAAGCGCCGAATGCCCAGTCGACGAGTTCGTCGCTGTCCGCGTGCGCACTGAACGCGTCGAATGCCACGACGTCGGCGCGGACCGGCACGTACTCGCCGTGGATCTTGATCTGGCGCGCGCCGTCGACGAGTTGACGAGCGCGGGTGCCTTCGGCCGCGAAGCCGATGATCGCGACGGTGTGCCGGCGATTGGGCAGCATGTGCTCGAGGTGATGCAGCACGCGACCGCCGGTTGCCATGCCCGATGCGGAGACGATGATCGCCGGGCTTCGCGGGTCGTTCCAGGATCGCGACTCGTCAGCGGTCCGGACCTCGATGACACCGCTCGGGTCGAGCACCGCGGGGGTCAGCCCGTCGCGCAGTTCGGGCCAGCAGTTCTGCATCGCCTCGCGATAGACGGCAAGGCAGTTCAGCGCCATCGGGCTGTCGACGATGATCGGCACAGGCGGGATGCGGCGGGTGGAGAGCAGTTGGTTCAGTGCGGCCAGGAGCACCTCGGTCCGGTCCACCGCGAAGGCGGGCACCAGTACGCTGCCGCCGCGCTTCACCGTGCGCGTGATGCATGCCCCGAGCTGGTCGAGGGCGCCGCTGTCGTCGCGCCGGCGGTTGCCGTACGTCGACTCGATGAGCAGGACGTCACATCGCGGCCGCGCCGCCGGCGAGCGCAGCAGCGGGTGCGCCTGCCGACCCAGATCGCCACTGACTACGAGACTGCGCTGCGTCCCCGCCACATCGAACCGGAGCTGCGCCCACGACGAGCCGAGGATGTGTCCTGCCCGGCCGAGCGTGAGGGTGAGACCGTCGGCGATCCGGATCGGTACGCCGTGCGATATCACGCGGAACAACGCGCAGGCGCGTGCCGCGTCGCGCGCGTCGTACAACGGCAGCGCGGGACGGTGTTTCGTCCACCCGCCCAGGTTGGCGTAGCGCGCGTCCTCCTCCTGGAGGTGGGCGCTGTCGGCGAGCACGACCTCGGCCAGCCGCGCGGTGCCCTCGGTGACGTAGACGGGCCCGCTCCAGCCGTGCCGCGCCAGCACCGGCAGGTAGCCGCTGTGATCGAGGTGCGCATGGGTGATGACGACCGCGTCCACCTGCCGCCAGTCGACCGGCGGCGGCGCCCAGTTGCGCCGGCGCAGCGACGACAGCCCTTGGAACAGGCCGCAGTCGATCAGCACCCGCGAAGCGCCGGTGTCGAGCAGATGCTTGCTGCCGGTCACTGACCCGACTCCGCCGAGAAAGGTCAGTGTGGGTCGCGGCACGATGCGTCCCGAGCCGGTGCCGCTAGGGGGACCGTCGGTACGTCGCCGGCGGCGCGGGAATGTACCTGTCGTCGAACTGCGCGGTGAGGTGATCGACGACCTCGACGACGCCACTGATGTCGCGAACGTGGTGCAGCAGTTGCTCGATCAACAGCGATCGCTCCAGCTGGCCGGTCAGCGTCACGACGCCCTCGGTGACATCGACGTCGATCGCGAGCGGGTTCAGCAACATCGTGTGCCGCACGTAGTACTCGATCTCGCGCCTGATCTCGTCGTCGTCACGCAGGAACACCCGGAGCAGGTCCGCACGCGTGACGATGCCGATCAGCACCCCGTTCTTGTCGACGACGGGGAGGTGGCGAACGCGAGCATCCGCGGCCATCCGCGCCGCCTCGACGATCGTGGCGTGTGCCCGAATCGTCACTGCGGGGGCGGTCATGAGCTCGCGCGCCGTGCACGCGTGGGCCTTCTTGTTCGAGTCATGACGATAGCTGCGCGGCGAGATGCACGAGCCGCGGGCGATGCGGGTGATCAGATCCGACTCGGACACCACGCCGACGACCTTGCGCTCCCCGTCGATGACGGGGACGGCGCTGACCCGGTTGCGGGCGAGCGCGGCCACGATCTCCTTGAACACGGCGTCCTCGTGCGCGGCAACCACCCCGTGCGTCATCACATCGGCGACGAGCGCGGCCGGCAGATTCAACGAGTGGCGATGCTCCGGCTTCTCGGCCGGGTGCGACACCGCGTCGAGGTAGCGCACCAGGGCCTTGTGGTAGCGCTCTGCGGTGGGGCCGGAATGCCGCGTCGTCGAGGCGGCTGCCTCACAGTGCGCGGTCGCCGGATTCGTGTCGCGCGGGTGCATTGTGCCGGTCATGACGCACCTCCGGGCGAAGGCTTTGTTCCACCTTCAGCGTGTGCCCACAGGTCTCGTCGCGACAGGGCGGAACGTCCCACCGGAAAGCGGACTTCCGTCCGTCAGGTCCGCTTGATCGTTGATCAAGGGACCAACGCCGTGACTTTTGGCCCTGTGTGACGTGCGCTTCCGGCCCTGTGGACCGCGGGTGGGCGCGGCTAAGCATTAGCCCTACGCAACTGTTGGCGACTGACGACCGGAAGTCGACCTGGAAGGAGCATCCGGGCAGATTTCCGATTGCGGAGGCGTGCGATGTCAGCATTCGTGTCGACCGATCCTTCGGGCACCGGAGCCGATCCGCTGCCCGGCGCCGATGAAGACGGTTTCTTCGGGATTCGCTTCGAATCGATCGGGGGCCTCGGCGCCCACCTGGCCGGGAAGATCCTCGCTGAAGCAGGCGTGCTACGCCAGGACTTGAACGGTGCGCACTTCTCGTCCTACGGATCGGAGAAGAAGGGCACGCCGGTGAAGTCGTTCGTGCGCTTCTGCCGAGGCGACCAGGACCTCCGCACAAGCAGCCCGATCGAGAGCCCACAGGTGGTCGCGGTCTTTCACGAGGCACTGGCCCGCTCCTTCGACGTGGCAGCCGGGTTGCCTGCGAACGGGACGCTGATCGTGAACACCCGCTCGGCGCCCGAGCAGATCCGTGACGCCCTGGGCCTGCGCACCGGCACGGTCGTGGTACTCGACGCGCTCGGTATCGCGCTCGAGGAGAAGACACGCGTCAACACGGCGATGCTGGGTGCCGTCGCTCGGATGTGCCCGTTCCTCGACCCGGACGCGGTGAAGGAGACGATCAGAAGTCAACTGTCCGCCCGCTACGCGCAACTCGTCGAGGCGAACCTGCGCACGTTCGACCGCGGCTATCGCGAATTGCGCAGCAGCACCTGGCCCGCCGAGGCCGGTGCCCCGGCACGTCCGATCCAGCGGGCGGCGCCCGCGTTCGGTTACCTCGACGCCCCGATCGGCGGCACCATCCTGGACTCCGGCAACAGCATTCTGAAGAACCTGACCACGTCGCGGCAGGGCTTCCTGCCCGCCTACGACCCGGACACCTGCGTGCACTGCGGGATCTGCGACATCGTCTGCCCCGATCTGTGCTTCGTGTGGTCCGACGACGATGCGGGCGAGCCCGCCGTGCGTCTGCTCGGGATCGACTACCACTACTGCAAGGGCTGCCTGAAGTGCATCGACGCGTGCCCGACGGGTTCGCTCACCGAACTCCGCGAGGAGGACGGCTGGGCCGAACAGAACCGCGTCCCGCTCTTCCCATGGCTCGAGCGTGACAAGGAGGCCGGCTCATGACCGCCGCACCGCCGAGGCCGAAGGAGAAGATGCGCCGCGCCGCGCAGGTCGTCGCGTTCCGCACCGGCAACGAGATGGCCGCGATCTCCGCGAAGCAGATCGACTTCCACTTGATGGGCTACTACCCGATTACGCCGTCGACGGAGATCGCCGAGTTCCTCGACGAGATGAAGGCCGCCGGCGAGCACGACATCGTAATGGTGCCGGCCGACGGCGAGCACGGCGCCGCAGGCATCTGCTACGGCGCCACGACCGGAGGCGGCCGCGTCTTCAACGCGACGAGTGCCCAAGGCCTGCTCTACGCGCTCGAGGAACTGCCGGTGCAGTCCGGGACGCGCTACCCGATGCTGCTCGACCTCGCCACGCGTGCGGTGAGCGGTCCGCTCGACATCCGCGGCGACCACTCCGACGTCTACTACGCGCTGAACACCGGCTGGCTGATCTTCATGGCGCGCGACCCGCAGGCCGTGTACGACATGAACATCATCGCGATGCGCGCGGCCGAGCGTGCCGAGGTGCGGCTGCCGGCGATCGTCGCCTTCGACGGCTTCTTCACCAGCCATCAGAAGCGGCGGGTGTCGGTGTTCGAGGACGACGCCACGGTGCGCGACTGGCTCGGCCCGGTGCCGGAGACGGTGACCGCGCTCGATCCGCGGCACCCGGTGACGATCGGGCCGTACATGAACGACCCGGATCTGATCAACAACAAGTACCAGCTCAAGCGGGCGATGGACGCCGCGCTGGCCCAACTCCCGGACATCCTCGCGGAGTACGAGGAACTGAGCGGCCGGCGCTACGACCCGGTCGACCTGTACCGCATGGAGGACGCGGACGTCGCGGTCTTCCTGCTCAACTCCGCGGCGGAGACGGCCAAGGACGTCGTCGACAAGCTGCGCGCAGAGGGGATCCGCGCCGGCGTCATCAGCCCCAACGTGATCCGCCCGTTCCCCGCGGCGGCGATCCGCGAGGCGTTGCGCGGCGTGCGCGCGGTCGTGCTCGGCGAGCGGTCCGGCGCGTTCGGCGTGGACGGCTCCAACCTGACTCACGAGGTCAAGTCGGCGCTGAAGGACGACCCCGAGAACAGCACGCTGTGCCTGAGTCGCGTGTACGGACTCGGCGGGCGTGACTTCTACGCCGAGGACGCCGAGGCGTTCTTCCGGCTCGCGATCGACGCCGCCGAGGGCGGTCGGGTGGACGTGCCGTTCGACTACTACGGCGTCGAGCCGGGTGATCCGGAGAAGGTGCGCCCGCGCCGCGGCGCCCCGCCGCTCACCCGCGAGGAGACGACGAGCGGGTTGCTGAAGGTGGCGCCCGGTCCGGACGGCCGGCTGAAGGTCGACGCGCCGCCGTATTGGCAACTCGCCGTGAAGCCGAAGCGGGTCATGCCGGGTCACGGCGCATGCCCGGGCTGCGGGGTCTTTCCGGCGATCGACCAGTTCCTGCGCGGCATCGAGGGCGACGTCGTCGTGCTCTACCAAACCGGCTGCGCGATGGTGGTCACCACCGGCTACCCGTACACGTCGCACCGCGTGACGTACGTGCACAACCTGTTCCAGAACGGCGCGGCGGCGCTGAGCGGGCTGGTCGAGATGTTCCACGAGCGCGTGCGACGCGGCGAGATACCCGCCGGCGAGGACATCACGTTCGTGATGATCACCGGCGACGGCGGCATGGACATCGGGATGGGCGCCGCGATCGGAGCCGCGCTGCGCAACCACGGCATGATCATGGTCGAGTACGACAACCAAGGCTACATGAACACCGGCAGCCAGCTCAGCTACTCGACGCCGCTCGGCCACCTGACCTCGACGAGCCACGTCGGCCCGGCCGAGACGGGCAAGGCGTTCCACCATAAGGACACGCCGCAGATCATGGCGGCGACGAACATCCCGTACGTCTTCACCGCGGTCGAGGGTTATCCCGACGACCTCGTGGCGAAAGCCGCCAAAGCACAGTGGTATGCGAAGCACGAGGGCACCGTGTACGGCAAGGTGCTGATCTCGTGTCCGCTGAACTGGAAGACCGAGGATCGGGTCGGTGTCGACATCGTCCAGGCCGCCGTGGACTCGTGCTTCTTCCCGCTGTACGAGATCGAGCGCGGCATCACCCACATCACGTACGACCCGGAGCCGATCGGCCGGCGCATCTCGGTCGCCGACTGGCTGCAGTTGATGGGCAAGACGAAGCACCTCGGCAAGCCCGGCAACGAAGCGATCCTCGCCCTCATCGAGGACGAGGTCGAGCGCCGGTGGCTGCGCCTGAAGGCGAAGGACCAAAACCCCCTCTTGTGAGACGACTATGGACACGACTGCACGGATCATCGACAAGCGCGACCTGACCGACATCACGAAGCTGTTCGTCGTACACGCACCGCTCGTCGCGCGGAACGCTGCGCCCGGCGAATTCGTGATCGTGCGCGTCACCGAAACGGGCGAGCGGATCCCGATCAGCATCACCGACTTCAGCCGCGCCGAAGGCACGATCACGCTCGTGGTGCAGGAGGTCGGGCGCACCAGCGCGCTTGTGTGCGCGCTGGAGGTGGGCGACACGTTCCTCGACTTCGCCGGGCCGTTGGGCCAGGAGGTGTTGCTGCCGGACGAAGGGCACGCGGTGCTCATCGGCGGCGGCTTCGGCACCGGCGCGGTGTTCCCGCTCGCCCGCGAATTGCGTTCGCACGGCGTGCGCGTGTCGTCGATCGTCGGCGCGCGGACCCGCGACCTGGTGATCCTCGCCGACCTGCTCGGCAGCGAGAGCGACGAGCTGCACGTGTGCACGGACGACGGCTCGCTCGGCTACCGCGGTTTCGTCACCGGCCGGCTCGAGGAGTTGCTGGACGCGGGCGCCGGATTCACACACTGCTTCGCCGTCGGCCCGATGCCGATGATGCGCGCCGTCGCGCGCACGACGCAGCGGCGTGGCCTGCCAGCGATGGTCTCGCTCGACCCGTTGATGGTGGACGGGACGGGCATGTGCGGCGGCTGCCGGGTGAGCGTCGGCGGCAAGTCGTTCTTCGCCTGCGTGGACGGCCCGTTCTTCGACGCGCACCTGGTCGACTTCGACGAGGCAGACGCGCGCCTGGTGACCTACAAGGAGCAAGAGGACCTGGCCTGCGAGATGGCGGGACTGGGGAGGTAAGGCCATGCCGATCGTGTATCCGCACAAGACCGCGATGCCGTGCCGTGACCCGGAGCAGCGCCGCCGGAGCTGGGACGAGGTAGCCGAGGGCTACACCGTGGAACGCGCCATCGCCGAAGCCCGTCGGTGCCTGACCTGCCAGGACCCGGTGTGCGAACAGGGCTGCCCGGTGAACGTCCCGATCCGGGACTTCGTCCGTCATGTCGCGCTCGGCGACTTCGCCGGCGCCGCACAGGTGATCCGCCGCCGCAATCTGCTGCCGGCGATCTGCGGGCGCGTCTGCCCCGTCGAGCACCAGTGCGAGGCGCAATGCGTGCTCTTCCCGCACCAGGATCCCGTCGGCATCGGCCGGCTGGAGCGATTCGTGGCCGATTGGGAGCGCAGCAACGGCACCGGCGGCGAGTCCGCCGCACAGACGCTGTGCCGGGACGAGAAGATCGCGATCGTCGGGTCCGGCCCGGCCGGCCTCACGGTGGCCAGCGACCTCGCGCAGCTCGGCTACCCGGTGACGATCTTCGAGGCACTGCACGCGTTCGGCGGCGTGCTGCGCTACGGCATCCCGCAGTACCGGCTGCCGAAGGAGATCGTCGACGCGGACATCGAGCACCTCAAGGCGCTCGGCGTGGAGTTCGTGCGTGACGTGATCATCGGCAAGACGGTGACCATCGAGCAGCTCATGGACGAATTCGACTACTCGGCGGTCTTCGTCGGCACCGGGGCCGGCTCACCGATCTTCATGAACATCCCGGGCGAGAACCTCAAAGGCATCTACTCGGCGAACGAGTTCCTCACCCGCGTGAACCTGATGCACGCGTATTCCTTCCCCGAGTACGACACGCCCGTCCGTCGGCCCCGGCGAGCGGCCGTGATCGGCGCCGGCGACACCGCGATGGACGCCGTGCGCTGCTCGATCCGACTCGGCGCCGAAGAGGGGCACATCGTGTATCGCCGCTCCGAGCAGGAGAAGGGCGCGCGCGCCGAGGACTACGAGCGGGCCCGCGACGAGGGCGTGATCTTCGACTGGCTGACGCTGCCGGTGCGCTTCCTCGGCGACGAGAACGGCTGGGTGCGCGGCCTCGAGTGCATCCGCACCGAACTCGGCGAGCCCGACGAGTCCGGCCGGCGCCGTCCGGTGCCGATCCCCGGCTCCGAGTTCACCATGGAGACCGACCTGGTCGTCATCGCCCTCGGCACCAACCCGAACCCGCTCGTCCCGAAGACGACCTACGGTCTCGAGGTCGACCGGCACGGCTGCATCGTCGCCGATCCGCAAACCGGCGCGACGAGCCGGGAGGGCGTGTACGCAGGCGGCGACATCGTGACCGGCGCGGCCACGGTGATCCTGGCCATGGGCGCGGGTCGCAAAGCGGCGACGGCCATCCACGAATACCTGCAGCATCGGCCGCAGAAGGCACAGGCCGAGCAGTACCGCCGAGGGCGCGAGGAAGGCTTCGCGTGGGCGTGCGAGTTCGCCACGCCCGAGGAACTTCGCAACCTGGTGGACAACGCCGGCGAGCCCGGCCGCGACGAGGACGTCGATCCGCATTGGCGTGGCTTCCTCGCCGGTGTCGCCGAGGTCTTCGACGACGCAGGTCCGGTCTGAGGCGGGGGTCAGAAGCCGCCGTAGGTCCGCCGCGCTTCCTGGAGGGTGGCGACGTATCCGGCGCGTTCGTAACTCGCCTCGTGGCTGTCCGCGGGCACGGCCAACAGTCCACGGAACTGCTCCGGCCGGTCGTAGCCTTTGCGGGCCATCCAGGCGCTCAGCCCGTCGAGCAATGCGGTGACGTGTGCAGGGCCGTGCCGAAGCAGCGCGGAGGCGGTCATGACGACGTCCGCTCCGGCGAGGAGGTACTTGATCACATCCGCTGCGGTTTCCACGCCGGTAGTAGCGGCGAGCGCCGCGTCGACCCGGCCGCGGAGCAGCGCGATCCAGGTGCGCGGCAGCCGGGCCTCGACCGGGCTGGACAGCTCGAGGGTGGCAGTGACGGCGAGCGTGTCGATGTCGATGTCGGGTTGCAAGAACCGGTTGAACAGCACGAGCCCGTCCGCGCCGGCCTGGTCGAGGCGCAGCGCGATCTCGCCGGTGGAGCTGAAGTGCGGACTCAGCTTGACGGCGACGGGCACGGACACTGCGTCCTTGACCCGGCTCAGGATGTCGAGATGGCGTTGTTCGACGTCCCGACCGAGGATGTGCGCGTTGCCGGGGACGAAGTAGATGTTGAGTTCGATGGCCGCCGCGCCGGCCTCTTGCATGGCATGCGCGTAATCCACCCAGCCGCCGGGAGTGGCGCCGTTGATGCTGCCGATGACGGGGATGTCGACCGCCGCGGCGGCGCGTTCGAGCAGGCTCAGGTAGGGGTGTGGTCCGGTGTGATCGTCCGCGACGGCCGGGAAGTAGGACAGCGATTCGGCGAAGCTCTCCGTCCCGGCTTCGGCCAGCCGTGCCGTGGTCAGCGCGTCGCGGCGCAGCTGTTCCTCGAAGAGCGAGAAGAGCACGACGCCGCCCACGCCGGCGTCGGCGAGGCGCCGCACACCGTCGACGGTCTGCGACATCGGTGAGGCGGACGCGACGAGCGGGTTGCGCAGTGCCAGGCCCAGGTAGTCGGTGGACAGGTCCATCAGCTCTCCCGGCGGTCGACGGGCGGGAACCGTTCCGCGCCGCGGGTGGCCATCTCTTCGTAGAGCGCCCAGCGTTCGTCGACCGCCTGCTGCGCCATGCCGAGCAGTCGCTCGGCCTCGGCCGGATTGGAGTTCACCAGCATCTTGTAGCGCAGCTCGCGGTACCGGTAGTCGCCCAGGGCCAGGCGCGGGCGTGGCGAATCCAGCAGGAACGGGTTGCCGCCGGTGGCGCGGACGACCGGGTCGTAGCGAACCAACGGCCAGTGGCCGCTGGAAACCGCGCGATACTGCTGGTCGAGCCCGGTGCGCATGTCGATGCCGTGCGCGATGCAGTGGCTGTAGGCGATCACCAGCGACGGGCCTTCGTACGCCTCAGCCTCGCGCAACGCGAGCAGCGTCTGCTGCGGATCGGCGCCCATGGCAACCCGGGCAACGTAGACGTTGCCGTACGAGATCGCCTGCAAGGCGAGGTCCTTCTTCGGCACGGACCGCCCGGACGCCGCGAATTTCGCGACGGCGCCGAGCGAGGTGGCCTTGGACATCTGTCCGCCGGTGTTGGAGTACACCTCGGTGTCGAGGACGAGCACGTTCACGTTGCGCCCGCTGGCCAGGACATGGTCGAGTCCGCCGGCCCCGATGTCGTAGGCCCAGCCGTCGCCGCCGACGATCCATACGCTGCGCCGGACGAGGTGGTCGACCACGCTGCGCAGATCGTCGGCGATCGGCCCGGACATGCCGGTGAGACGGCGCTGTAGCTCATCGACCCGGGCCCGCTGGTCGGCGAGTTCGGACTCGGTGAGTTGCGGGGCGTCCAGGACCGCCTGCACCAGGTCGTCGCCGATCTCGTCGCGCAGTTCGGTGAGCCTGCTGCGAGCAAGCCCGGTGTGCAGGTCAGCCGCGAGCCGGAAGCCGAGGCCGAACTCGGCGTTGTCCTCGAACAGCGAGTTCGACCACGCCGGTCCGCGCCCCGTGTCGTTCGTCGTCCACGGCGTGGTCGGCAGGTTGCCGCCGTAGATGGACGAGCAGCCGGTCGCGTTCGCGATCTGCGCGCGGTCGCCGAACAACTGCGAGATCAACTTCAGGTACGGCGTCTCGCCACATCCGGCGCAGGCACCGGAGAACTCGAACAGCGGCTCCAGGTACTGCGCGCCGCGGACCGTGCCGAAGTCGACGCGGGAGCGGTCGTTGACCGGCAACGTCTCGTAGAAGGCGACGTTCTCCCGCTCGGCCTCGACCAGCGGCAGCCGGTCGGCCAGGTTGATCGCCCGGCGAGACGGGTCGTCGGGCGCCTTCGCCGGGCACGCCTCCACGCACAGCCCGCACCCGGTGCAGTCCTCCACGTAGACCTGCAGCGTGTAGCGCGTGTCGGGCAGACCCACTGCGGAAAGCGGCATCGAGTTGAAGCTGTCCGGCGCATTGTCGAGGCGAGACCCGTCGTAGTACTTGGACCGGATCACGCTGTGCGGGCACACGAAGCTGCAGTTGCCGCACTGGATGCAGAGGTCCGGATCCCACTGGGCGACCAGCTCAGAGACGTTGCGCTTCTCGAACGCCGTCGTACCGCTGGGGAAGGTGCCGTCCGAAGGCAGCGCGCTGACCGGCAGCTCATCGCCGCGGCCGGCCAACATCGCGGCGGTGACGTGCTGGACGAACTCCGGTGCGTGCGCGGGCACGACCGGCGGCAGATCGCGCGTCGCGGTGACGCCCGCGGGCACGTCGATGCGGTGTAGCGCGGCGAGGGCGCTGTCGACCGCGGCGTGGTTGCGGGCCACGACCTCGGCACCGCGCCGTCCGTAGGTCTTGTCGATCGTGGCCTTCACCCGGGCGATCGCGTCGTCGCGCGGCAGCACGCTGGAGATCGCGAAGAAGCACGTCTGCAGCACGGTGTTCGTGCGGCCGGGGAGGCCGGCCTCGCGCGCGACGCGGCCGGCGTCGATCGCATACAGGTCGATCTTCTTGGCGATGATCTGCTCCTGCACCTGGCGGGGCAGTTCGTGCCAGACGCGATCCGGCGCGTACGGCGCGTCGAGCAGCAGCGTCGCCCCGGGCGCGGCCAGGCCGAGCACGTCGACCTTGTCGAGCAGCCCGAAGTGGTGGCAGCCGACGAAGCTCGCGTTGCTGACCAGGTACGGCGCGCGGATCGGCTCGCTGCCGAAGCGCAGGTGCGAGACGGTCTGCGAGCCGGACTTCTTCGAGTCGTAGACGAAGTAGCCCTGCGCGTGCAGGTCGGGGTCCGAGCCGAGGATCTTGATCGTGTTCTTGTTCGCGCCCACCGTGCCGTCCGACCCGAGGCCGACGAACACCGCGCGGACGGTGCCGGCCGGCTCGATGTCCAACGTCGGGTCGTAGGGCAGGCTCATGTGGGTGACGTCGTCGGTGATGCCGATCGTGAACCGGCGCCGGGGCCGCTCGCGGGTCAGTTCGTCGAACACCCCGGCGACCATGCCGGGCGTGAACTCCTTCGACGACAGGCCGTACCGGCCGCCGATCAACTGCGGCAGCGTGTCGCGCTCGCCGTCGAAATGTGCCTCGGTCAACGCCGCGAGGACGTCGAGGAACAACGGCTCGCCGTGCGAGCCGGGCTCCTTGGTCCGGTCCAGCACCGCAATCCGCTGCGCGCTGCGCGGGATTGCCTCGACCAGCGCGCGGGCCGGGAACGGCCGGTACAACCGCACCTGGGCCACGCCCACCCGCTCGCCGCGGGCGGTCAGGAAGTCGACGGTCTCCTGCGCGGTCTGCCCGCCGGAGCCCATCAGGACGAGCACCCGCTCCGCCTCCGGGTCACCGGCGTAGTCGACCAGCCCGTACCGGCGACCGGTGCGTTCCGCGAACTGCGCCAGCACGTCCTCGTAGACGGCCGGCGTCGACGCGTAGAACGCGTTGACCGTCTCGCGGGCCTGGAAGTAAACGTCCGGGTTCTGTGCCGTGCCCCGGATGAACGGCCGCTCCGGCGAGAGCGCCCGAGCGCGGTGCGCGCGGATCAGGTCATCGGGCACCAGCGCGAGCAGGTCGTCGTCGGAGAGCATCTCGATGGTGTTCAGCTCGTGCGACGTGCGGAACCCGTCGAAGAAGTGCACGACCGGGATCCGGGTCCGCATCGCGGCCGCCTGCGCCACCAGCGCCAGGTCGTGCGCCTCCTGCACCGACGCGGCGGCGAGCATCGCGAATCCGGTCTGCCGCACTGCCATCACGTCGGAGTGGTCGCCGAAGATCGACAACCCTTGAGCTGCGATCGAGCGCGCGGCGACATGTATGACCGCCGACGTCAGCTCGCCGGCGATCTTGTACATGTTCGGGATCATCAGCAGCAGACCCTGCGACGCGGTGAACGTCGTGCTCAGCGCCCCGCCCTGCAGCGCACCGTGCAGCGCACCGGAGGCGCCGCCCTCGCTCTGCATCTCGACGACGGTGGGCACGCTGCCCCACAGGTTCGGCCGCTGCTGACTGGCCCATTCGTCGGCCAACTCGGCCATCGGCGACGACGGGGTGATCGGATAGATGCAGCAGACCTCGTTGAGCCGGTAAGCGACCGACGCGGCGGCCTCGTTCCCGTCCACCACCGCGCGCGTCATCACGGCTCCTGGATCATGTCGATGGCATGCACCGGGCACTGCTCCATGCAGGCCGCGCAACCGGTACACCGGTCATAGTCGAAGCGGTAGCGGTGCCCCTCGCCCAGCTTGATCACCGCGTCCTCCGGGCAGGCGCCCAGGCAGCCGTCGCATTCGAAGCAGTTGCCGCACGACAGGCACCGCCCGGCCTCGTAGACCCCCTGCTCGACGGACAGCCCGCCGACCACTTCGCCGAAGCCGCCGACCCGCGCTTCCGGTTCGGCCACCGGCTGTTGCTGGCGGGCGGCGTCGCCGAAGTACCACAGGTGCAACTCGTCGAAGCCGGCCTCGCGGTGCTTGGGCGCACGCTCGTAGTCGGCCTCGCGCAGGTACGCGTCGATGTGCCGCGCGGCCCGCTTGCCGTGCCCGACTCCGATCGTGACGGTCCGCTCGCTGGGCACCATGTCGCCGCCGGCGAACACGCCCGGGCAGCCGGTCATCATCGACTGCGACACCTGCACCGTGCCGTCCCGCGCGAACGCCACGCCCGGCAGGTTGCGCATGAACGCGCTCTCGGTGTCCTGCCCCAGCGCCAGGATCAAGGTGTCGGCCGCCAGCGTCTCCAGCCGGCCCGTGCCGCGTGGGAACCCGCTCTCGTCGAGTTCCATCACCTCGACCGTCATCTCCGGGCCGTCGAATGCGGTGATCGTGCGCAGCCAGTTGATCCGCACACCCTCGCGCTCGGCGTCCGCGGCCTCCTCCTCGTGCGCCGGCATCTGCTCACGGGTGCGTCGATAAACGATCATCGGCTCCTCGGCCCCCAGCCGGCGGGCCACCCGGGCCGCGTCCATCGCGGTGTTACCACCGCCGTACACCGCCACCCGCCGGCCGATCACCGGCCGCTCGCCGGATGCGACACCGCGCAGGAAGCTGACCGCGTCGACCACCCGAGCTGCGTCCATCGCCGGGATGTCCACCCGCTTGGACAGGTGCGCGCCCACCGCTACGAACACGGCATCGAAGCCGCCGTCGACCTTGTCGGCCATCAGGTCCTCGACGCGCTGGTTCACGACCATCCGCACCCCGAGTTCGGCGATGCGCGCGATCTCGTCGTCGAGAACGTCGCGCGGCAGGCGATAGGACGGGATCCCGTAGCGCATCATCCCGCCGGGCTCCGAGCCCGCGTCGCGGATCTCGACCTCGTGGCCGAGCATCGCCAGGTGATAGGCCGCGGACAGCCCGCTCGGCCCGCTGCCCACCACCAGCACGCGCTGGCCACTGGCCTGCGGCGGGCGGGGGAAGGTCCACCGCTTCTCCCGCGCCATGTCGCCGAGCATCCGCTCGACGGAGTGGATCGAGACCGGGCTGTCGAGCCGCGCTCGGTTGCACACGCTTTCGCACGGGTGGTAGCAGACCCGGCCGTGAATCGCGGCGAGCGGGTTGTCAGCGACCAACTGCCGCCACGCCTGCTCGTGATCGCCCGCCTTGACGTGCGCCAGCCACGCCTGGATGTTTTCGCCGGCCGGGCAGCCGGCGTTGCACGGCGGCAACAGGTCTACGTAAACGGGCCTGCGCTCCCGGACCGGACCAGCACGCGAATGCCCGTGGAACAGATCCGGCAGCCGCGTGACATCACGCAGCGGCCCACTCACGTTGGCCTCCGGAGGAGCACGCATGCCACGTCTGGATCGTAGGCCAGGGCCGCGGGTTGATCGAATGCAGTGGACCGTTGGGCCCATAGGCCCGCACCTGCGGTGCGCGAAGAATTCGGGTTATGACGGATTCCATTCTTGATCATGTGTCCATCCAGTGCGTTGACCTGGCGGCGAGCGCGCGGTTCTACGACGCGTTCTTCGCCGCCCTCGGCGCGGCGCGGGTGATGGAGTTCGGGAGCCCCGTGATCTCCGGCATCGGTTACGGCTTCGACGGCAAGCCCGAGTTCTGGATCGGGCGCCACCACACCGGCGAGGGGTTCCGCGAGACGCATTACGCCTTCGCGGCACGGGACCGCGCGACGGTGGGCGCCGCCTTCGAGGCGGCATTGGCAATCGGCGCGGAGGTGCTGCACAAGCCCCGGCTGTGGCCCGAGTACCACCCGAACTACTACGGCGCGTTCGTCCGCGACCCGGACGGCAACAACGTCGAGGCGGTCTGTCACCTGCCGGAGTGAGGCGGCCTGGAAATTCAGAACTCGCCGCGCTCGGCGGCCACGACTGCGTGGTTGTACGCGCGGTGCGCCGGGGTCACCCTGGCCAGCCGCACCCTGGCCGCCTCGCTCAGATCGGCCTCGAAGCGCTCGCGCAGCTTGCCGACCGTCTCGCTGTACTCGGTCTCGGCGTCTCTCGTCGCTTGCTCGCGCTCGGTCTCGGCCGTGATGAGCGCGGCGTTGCGCGCGGCGCGGCGATCGGCTTGATCGAGGTCCCATCGAATGTTCGGCATGGGGTGCTCCTTCCTCTAATAACGAGGGTCGGCGAGACGGCTATGCGCAAACAGGGCCCTTCGACCCCACCCGGCACCACCGTTCGTCGCTTCGGCCTGCGGAGCCGATCACTGCGGGGATATGGTCTGCACGAAGGGTGGAGGAGGCGCCATGTGCCTGGGTGAAGTGGGACGTGTCCAGGACGTGACCGACCGCGACTCGCTGTCGATCGCGCTGGACGGACGTACCGCGAGCGCCTCGGCGATGCTCCTCGACGTCGCTCCAGCGGTGGGCGAATGGGTGCTTGTCCATTCCGGATTCGTCATCGGCAAGCTCACCGAAGCCGAGGCGCGCGCGGCGCTCGACGTCCGCCGGGCGGCTAGGGAGGAAGCTGTATGAGGTCCGCCGTCGGCAAGGGAATGCTCCTGGCGCTCGCCGCCGCATGCGTGAGCGGCTGCACCGTGTTCGTCAACTCCTACGGCGTGGCGGAGTTCAGCAGCGCGACGGTCTACACGACGGCGAAGAACGCGGTCGCCGGCGTCGTGCTGCTCGCCGTGCTCGTCCCGTTGGCCATGAGCCGGACGGGCGGTCGGGGTCTCGAGCTGACCCGCCCCCAGAGCGGCAGGCAGCTGCTCGGGCTGGCCGTGGTGGCGGTCGTCGGCGGCGGCGTGGCGTTCGTGTTGTTCTTCGAAGGGCTCAGCCGCATCGCATCGGACAACACCGCCCTGCAGGCGCAGTTCATCCAGAAGACGCTGGTCATCTGGGTAGCGGTGCTCGCGGTCGTGCTGCTGCGCGAGCGGGTCGGGCCGCTTCAGCTCGTCGCCGTGGCCGTGCTCGTCACCGGACAGGCAGTGCTCGCCGGCGGGGGGTCGGCCGTCTTCCACATCTCCTTCGGGCGCGGGGAGTACATGGTCCTCGCCGCGACCGTTCTCTGGTCAATAGAGACCGTCGTGGCGAAGACGCTGCTCGCCGCGCTGAGCCCGTGGACGATCGCCCTGACCCGGATGGTCGGCGGCTCGGCACTGCTCATCGCGTGGGTGACGATCACCGGCAACGCCAGCCAGCTCCTGAACATGTCCGGCGACCAGTGGAAGTGGGTGCTCGCGACCGGTGCCGGACTAGCGCTCTACGTCGCACTGTGGTTCGCAGCGCTGTCGCTCGCGCCGGCGGTGAGCGTTACGGCGGTGCTGGTCGCGGCCGTTCCGGTCACGGCGGTGCTGGACGCGATGGTCAAACACGAGCCGCTGCGCCCGCAGCTGGACGGGCAGGCGATCGTGCTGGTCGGCGCTGCGCTGGCGTTCGTCGCAACGCTGCTCACCCGTCGCCTGCAGCCGGTGCGCGTTGCCGCCGACTGAGCCCGACGGCGCGCTGACCTTCGCGCGCTTCGCCTACCCGCCTAACCAGCTCGGCTACTGCGGGCCGGACGTGCAGGACGAGATCCTGCAGCGCGTCGACGCGCGGGCGGGTGGCCCGGAGCTGCGCGCCCTCGCGCGTGGCTTCGAGGGCGCGTGGCCGTACCTCCAGCTCATCGCGGCCGGCAACGGCATCGGCGATCCGCTCGACGCGCGGGTGGTCGAGGCGTACTGGATCGGCAACCGGCTGCTCGACCGCGTCGGCACCGCGATGTTCGCCGACTCGCTCGTGCATCGCTTCGCGCCGGCACTGCGCTCGGGTACCGACCGCGATCGGCTGCTCGACCCGCTGTGGCGCGGCGGTGTGCCGCACCACGGCTTCCATGTCTTCGGCGTGTATCCGTGGGTCGGACTGCTGCGCAGCGGCGCAGTCGACCAGGCGCTGCACGTCCTCGACCGCTGCCGCGTCCGCTGGGGGCGCATCACGGAACTGAGCGAGTCGCAGGCGACGGTCGAATCGCGCCCGCTCGTCTGGGACGGCCGGCACCTGGAGCTCGGCGCGCCGCGCGCCGAGCTCGCCTCGACCGCCCGAGCCGGTTATGTGCTGGCACCGCGGCTGCGGGTCGGCGAGTGGTGTGCGCTGCACTGGGACTGGGTGTGCGAGCCGCTCAACCGCCGTCGGCTCGACGCGCTGCGCCGGTACACGCGTCAGCAGCTGGACGCGGTGAACAGCGTCCGCTTCCCCGCGCCGGCCGCCGCGCTCGCGTAGGTACATGACAATCCCCTGTGATCAACAGGGCGCAACCGTCGTCACGTGACGTTTCGAGCCTGTTGATCAACTGGAGGGCGGCGGCGCGGCATCGTCGGCGAGCTCGGCGAGCTCGGCGAGCTCGGCGAGCACCGCCTGCACGACCTCGGGGACAGCCTTGGCGACCTCGTCGGACAGGCCGACGCCGAAGCCGAGGTCGGCCGCCTCGACCGCGAACACGACGAGTTGCTGCGGGGCGCGGTCGAGCGCCTCGGCGAGCTGCACCGCCTCGGGAATGCCGAGCCCGTGCGTGCTCGCCGCGGTGGCCATCAGCGATTCGCCCGCGAGCGTCGTACGGTGGACCTTCCCCGGCGCGCTCGGCTCGCACAGCACCGCGTCCACCACCACGGCCAGCGGCACGCCCGTCCAGGCATCGAAGAACTGGGTGGGCTCGCCGTCGCTGAGCGTCAGCGCGATGTCGGGCGGCAGCTGCTGCTTCTCGAGTTCGGCCAGGACGACCGGCCCCACGCCGTCGTCGCGCCGAAACTCGTTGCCCACCGCGATCACGACCGCCCGGGCGCCGCGCGCACTCATCGCGTCCCGCCTTCCGCACCGATGTCGATCAGGTTTTCCTGGGTTAGGGCCGCTGCCGGACGGATTCAGCGTCCACCAGACAGGAAAACGCGATCAACGCGACCCGCCGCGAGCGCTCACCGGCGCTCGATCCGGAGGTCGAGGAAGTGCGTCGAGCAGGAGATGCACGGGTCGTAATTGCGGATCGTCTGCTCGCACAACGCGGTGAGAGCGGCATCGTCGATGTCGAGGTTCATGCCGACGACGCGGCGCAGGTCGTCCTCGATCGCCGGCTGGTTCTGCGCCGTCGGCGGCACGATCGTGGCGCTCTTGATCGAGCCGTCCGCATCCAGCTCGTAGCGGTGGTACAGCAGCCCGCGCGGCGCCTCACTCACGCCGTGGCCGACGCCGGCCCGCGGCGGCACCGGGACGGCAGGCGGATCCGGCCGCTCGTAGTTCTCGATGATCCGCAATGCCTCGTCGACCGCGTACACCACCTCGACCGCGCGCACGACGATGCTGCGGAACGGGTTGCGGCACGTGTCGCCCAGCCCGGCCGCGCTGGCCGCTTCACGCGCCAGCGGCGAAAGCTGCGCGGAGTTGATCGAGTAGCGAGCGAGTGGTCCCGTCAGGTAGCGACGCCCGTCGAAGGTCGAGTGCAGCGCGGTCGAGTGCGGCACCTGGTGCTCGACGGCGTGCTCCGGGTATTCGCTCGGCGGCAAACGCAGGCCGCCGGCCGTGGCGACCGTTCCGTTCTCGATCGCGTAGTGGTCGGGATGGGTGACGGCGACCAGCTCGTGATCGACCTCGACGTCCGGGATGTCGAAGCCGGCCACCCAGGTGACCGTCTCGAGTGCCTGGTCCCGAGCAACGCGCAACTGCTCGGCCAGCCTGGCCAGCTCCTCTCGGGTCGGCGCGCGGTGGAAACCGCCGATCCGGGGATTCACCGGGTGGATGGCGCGGCCGCCCACCGTCTCGAGCACCGCGTTGCCGACCTTCTTCAGCGCGAGCCCGCGCTCCACCTCGGCGCGATGGTCCTGCGCGAGCGTGATCGCGTCCTGGTAGCCGAGGAAGTCGACCGCGTGCAACAGGTAGATGTGCAGCGTGTGGCTGGAGATCCACTCGCCGCAGTACAGCAGCCGGCGCAGCGCCGCGATCTGCCCGCCGATCTCGACCCCGCACGCGTCCTCGATCGCGTTCCATCCGCTCGACTGATACGCGACCGGGCAGATCCCGCAGATGCGTGCGGTGATGTCGAGGACCTCGGTGTACTGCCGACCACGCAGGAAAGCCTCGAAGAACCGCGGCGGCTCGTAGATCTGCAGCTCGACCTCATCGACCTGCTCGCCGTCGATGACCAGGCGCAAACCGCCCTCACCTTCGACGCGGGCGAGCGAACTAACCGACAGCTGGCGGGTTCGATGGCTCACCGCGCGCTCCCTTCTCGGCGAAGGCGGCGACGTTGAAGGTGCTGTAGACCCGGCCGACCGCCTCGTCGCTCATCCCACAACTCTTCAGGGCGGGGAGCAGCGCGGGCAGGTTCGGGTTGGTCATCGGGCCGAAGCAGCCGTAGCAGCCGCGGCGCACGCTCGGACAGAGCGCGCCGCAGCCGGCGTGCGTGACCGGGCCGAGGCAGGGCGTCCCGTCCGCGACCATGACGCAGGTCAGCCCGCGCCGCTTGCACTCGGTGCAGACGCTGGTGTCGGGGATGTCCGGCTTGCGGCCGGCGAGGAAAGCGGTGATCACCTCGAGCAGTTGGCGGCGGTCGATCGGGCAGCCACGCAGCTCGAAATCCACCTTCACGTGCGCGGCGATCGGAGTCGAGGTCTCCAGCGTGTCGATGTACTCGGGCCGGGCGTAGACCGCGGCGCGGAACTCCTCGACGTCGGCGAAGTTGCGCAGCGCCTGGATGCCACCGGCGGTGGCGCAGGCGCCGATCGTGATCAGCACCTTGCTCTGCTCACGGACGAACCTGATGCGCTCGACGTCCGCGGGCGTGGTGACCGAACCTTCGACGAGCGAGACGTCGTACGGACCGGGCAGCACGTTGCGGGACGCCTCGAGGAAATGCGCGACCGTGACCCGGCCGGCCAAGGGCAGCAACTCGTCCTCGCAGTCGAGCAAGGTGAGCTGGCATCCGTCGCACGACGCGAACTTCCAGACGGCAAGGGTGGGATTCGTCATCACAGCCCCCGGATGGCGAGCAACGGGGCGGCCACGTCATAGGTCACGACCGGGCCGTCGCGGCAGACGAGCAGCGGACCGAGCTGGCAGTGCCCGCACAACCCGACACCGCACTTCATGTTGCGCTCCAGCGAGACCCGGATGTGCTCGGCCGCGACGCCCTTGCGCAGGAGGACGTCCGCGCTGAATCGCATCATCGGCTCCGGACCGCACAGGAACGCGGTGGTGCGTGTCGGGTCGATGTCGAGCCGGGCGAGCGGCTCGGTGACGAAGCCGACCGGTCCGACCCACTCGGGCGCTGGCACGTCGACGGTCAGCTCGACCTCGAGATCGGAATGCTGCGTCCAGCCGAGCAGCTGTTCGCGGAACAGGAACTCCTCGGGATTGCGAGCGCCGACGATGAGCACCATCCGGCCGAACGAGGCGCGGTCGGCGAGCAGCGCCAGCACGACCGGACGCAGCGGTGCCAGCCCGACGCCGCCGGCGACGACCACTACGTCCCGTCCGATCGCCGACGCAACGCCCCAGCCCACCCCGTACGGACCGCGCACCCCGAGCGTGGCGCCCGGCTCCGCGTCATGCAGTGCCCGGCTGACCGCGCCGACGTCACGGACCGTCTGGGTGAGTGTTCCGGTGCCGTTCGCGCCGCTGATCGAGATCGCCACTTCGCCGACACCGGGAACGCAGAGCATCGTGAACTGGCCCGGCTCGAACGCAGGCAGCGCCTCGGCAACGGGCTCGAGCAGCAGCGTCGCGGAATCGGCCGTCTCGACGTGCCGGCGCGCGACGGAATACGGCACCGGGAGCATGGGGTCAGCTAGCACGCGGGCTCCCGTACATGTCGATCAGCCGCGCACGGGTGCCGTGCAGCCGGTCCGCGAGCGCCTCGAGCAGGCGCATCGCGAGCGGGTAGCCGAGCCTGCAGTCGTGTGTGGCGAACTCGCGCAGCTGCACGGCGTCGATCTCGATCGCCTCCACCGGCTCGGTGGCGACGCCGTCGAAGCGCCAGCGGTACGGCGCGAGCAGCCACGACCAGCCCAGCACGTCGCCGGGGCCGAGGGTCTGCACGGTGCTCGCCGCGTTGTTGGGCAGCGGGGTCTGCAACGCGACTCGACCGGATCGGATCAGCCAACACCGGTCGGCGGGCCGGCCTTCTTCGATGATGCGGTGTCCGGTCGCGAACGTGACGGTGTGCCCAAGGCTGCCCACCCGTTCGAGCTGCGACTCCGTCAGGTCGGCGAGCAACGGGAAGCGGGCCAGCTCCTCAGTCGTGTACATCGCGCGCCTCCTCTGCGAGCTTCCCGGCTTCGACGGTGATGTCGATGCCGACCGGACACCATGCGATGCACCGCCCGCAGCCGACGCAGCCGGACGAGCCGAATTGGTCCTGCCACGTGCCGAGCTTGTGCGAGATCCACTGCCGGTAACGATTCGCGCCGCTGACCCGGACGCTGCCGCCGTGCAGGTAGGAGAAGTCGATCTCGTAGCACGAGGCCCAGCGCTGCGAGCGCTCCGCCGTCCCGCCGGCGAGATCGGTTTGGTCCTCGGTGGTCGTGCAGAAGCAGGTCGGGCACACCATCGTGCAGTTGCCGCACGTCAGACAGCGATTGGCGACCTCGTCCCAGATCGGCGACTCCCGGCCGTCGCGGAACAGGGTGCGCAGATCAGTGTCGGGCAACTCCCTGCCCATGTGCTCGGCCGCGGCGGCAACCGCGGCATCGGCCTCGTCCACCTCGGCCGGCGTCGCCTCGCGGTGTTCGAGGTCGGCGAGGACCTGCGCGCCCTCGTCGGTGCCGACCGTGACGACATAGGTCGCGCCGGCATCGTCCACCCGTTCGGTCAGTGACAGGTCGTAGCCCGGCCCGGGCGCCGGGCCGGTGCCGAGCGAAGCGCAGAAGCAGAGTCCGCCCGGCTCGGTGCAGCCGACCGCGATGACGAACAGCCCCTGCCGACGGCGCTGGAACGACCCGTCCGGCTGTGCGCCGCCGCCGAGCACGCGGCCCAGGACGGCGATCGAGGCCAGATCGCAGGCACGCACGCCGAGGAACGCGTACCGCGGCGGCTCGTCGTCGGCGAGCCGGTACGTGCTGCCGTCGCTGCTCCAGATGGGCCGCCGTGGCGGATGCAGAAACTCCTTCCACGATTGCTGGCCCGTCGAGTGCGCGAACACGGCGGCGTCGGTGCGTCGATGCAACCGGTAACTGCCGGGCGCGACGTCGACGCCCCAGCCGTCCGGGAGGTCGGCGCCGGAGGACAATTCGGCGAGCACGATCGCATCGTCGCGGACCGTCGGCCCGACGACGCGGTAACCGCGCGCGGCGAGCGTTTCGACGAGCGCATTCAAACCGGCACGGTCGATGACGGAGCTCACACCAATAGGCTGCCGTGGATCAAGCGCTGGCGCGAGCCCAAGCGCCGTTTTCTCGACATCAATCTCATCCCGTGGGCCAGAAGGGCGGCCGGTGGAAGCGGTGGACCACGATGCGGAGTACCCGCGCCCGCTGTTGCGTCGCGCGAATTGGCACAGCCTGGACGGGGTGTGGGGCTTTGCCTTCGACGACGCCGACGCGGGCCGGGCGGATCGCTGGTACGAGCCGGCGCGGGCGGCGACGTTCACCCGCACGATCGCGGTGCCGATCCCGCCGGAGGCACCCGGCTCGGGCATCGGCGAGCGAGGATTTCACCCGGTCGTCTGGTATCGCCGGGCGGTCCCGGGTGCGGCGCTCGCACCGCCTGATGACGACGCGCGAGTCCTGATCCATTTCGGCGCTGTGGACTTCCGCGCCGACGTGTGGTGCGACGGCCGGCATGTCGCCGCGCATGTCGGTGGGCAGTCGCCGTTCAGCGCCGATGTCACCGACGCGCTGACACCGGGTGCGGACGAGCACGTGATCGTGGTGCGCGCCGAGGATGATCCGCGTGATCTCGAACAGCCCCGCGGCAAACAGGATTGGGAACCGCAGCCACACGAGATCTGGTACGAGCGCACGACCGGCATCTGGCAGCCGGTGTGGTCGGAGATCGTTGCGGCACAGCACGTCGCCGAGCTGGCTTGGACGCCGGATGTTGGCGCGGCGAGCGTGCGCGGCGAGATCGCGCTCGCGCGCACACCGCTGCATGGACTGACCGTCGACATCGCGCTGCGGTTCGCCGACGAGGCGCTGGCCACCGCCACGGCCGACGTCACCGAGCGGACGACGATGCTGGACATCGCCGTGCCGGCGCTGCGGCGCGCACGCAGCCGCGACCGGTTGCTGTGGAGTCCCGAACAGCCGGCGCTGGTCGACGCCGAGGTGGTGTTGCGCGACTCGAACGGGGCACGGCTCGACGTGCTGCACAGCTACCTGGGACTTCGCACCGTCACCGTCGGCGCCGGCGAGTTCCGGCTCAACGATCGTCCGTACCCGCTGCGCGGGGTGCTGAACCAGGGCTACCGTCCGGACACCCACCTGGCCACCTCGGGCACGGCCGAACTGCGCGCCGAGGTCGCGGTTGCGAAGGCGATGGGCTTCAACACGGTGCGCGTGCATCAGAAGGCAGAAGACCCGCGCTTCCTGTACTGGGCGGATCGCCTCGGGCTCCTCGTGTGGTGCGAGACGGCGGCGACCTACCGGTACAGCTCGCGCGCCGTGGCGCTGCTCAGCACCGAGTGGGCCGATCTCGTGCGGCGGTATCGCAGCCACCCCTCTGTCGTCGCGTGGGTGCCGATCAACGAGAGCTGGGGAATCCCCGATGTAGCGACTGATCCCGCGCAGCAACACTTCGCCCGCGCGCTGGCCGAGCTCACTCGAGCTCTCGACCCGAGCCGTCCGGTGCTGTCCAACGAGGGCTGGGAACACGTCGACAGCGACATCCTCGGCGTGCACGACTACACATCGCAGCCGCGGCTGCTGCGCCGGCGATACGGGTCGCAGCGCGGCGCGGCCCGCTTCGGTCAGACCCGCCGCGGGCCGGCGGGACGCAAGCTGTCCGTCACCGGGACGCAGCGCCGCGCGGTGACCTCCGGTGCGGTTCCCGTCATGCTCACCGAGTTCGGCGGCATCTCGCTCGCGCCGAAATCCGGCGAGTGGGGATACGCCACCGCCGCGTCGGCCGACGAATTCGCCCAGCGGCTGCGCGAACTGTTCGACGCGGTGCGCGCCAGCCCCTATCTCGCCGGGTACTGCTACACGCAGTTGCGCGACGCCGGGGGCGAGACGAACGGGCTGCTGCGCGCCGACGGCAGTCCGAAACTCCCGATCGAGACCATCCACGCCATCGTCACGGGCTCCTGACCTGGCTGGCTCTTCACCTGCGTGGTCAGTTGTGCGCCGAGTGGTCAGCTATAAGTGACCATCCGGGTTCGAGCTGACCACCCGATGCGAGAGACATGGCTGGGATCAGCCGTCCAACGGGCTCCTGACCTTCGGCCCGCGCCGGACGCGCCCTGTGGCACTGCCGTCCGGATCGGGCTCGACCCATGGTGAAGGGGTCAGCATCCCTACGGAGGAAGGGGTTGTGATGAAAGTGACCCTGGCGGCGTTGGTTTCGGTACCGCTCATCGGTCTCGCGATCGTGGGCGCAATCATCCTGCCTCTCCTGATCATGATCCTGCCGTTACTCGCGGTCGCGCTGCTCTGCGGCTGGGGCATCCTGTACGCCAGCTCGGTCGGCCGTGCTCGCAAGGTGTCGGAACCGCGCGGCCGGCACGTCGTCGAGTCCGCACGGGCGCGGTGAACGCCGGATTGCGCTGGCAAACCGGCCGGCAGATTACGGCTTGATCGGCGTGCAGAACTCGACCGAGTCGACAGCTGCCCGGAAGAACTCGCCGCGGTCGTCGCCCGGTGCATCGACCCAGCGGGCGCGCATGTCGTCCGGAACGATCATGCCGTCCGCGGCGTACTCGCCTCCGAACAGGACCTCGAAGGTCCGCTCGCCGTAGCCGGTGCCGTCCGGATCGCCCCATCGGTGCATGGAGACACCGTCGAGGGCGCCGTCGGCGGCGACGAGAATCGTGACGGCAGACGCGCTCAGGCCGTCGAAATAGGTGGCCGTGTCGGGATCGGGGCCGGCCTGCCACGTAGCGTCGACCAGGCTGGTCGGCAGCAGCACGGACTCGCCGGCGAGCCGGCCCGCGGCGCTGCGGGTGACGTCCGGCCCGGCGGCGGAGATCAGCGGCAGGCCGAGCAGCCGCCAGCGCATCGACCCGGCGCCGTTGACGTACGAGTCGTACCCGGACACGCGTAGGTGCCCGATACAGGTGCGCGCGGCCCAGACGAACCCGGCGCCGGGAACGAGCGCCTCGATCGCTGTGTACGGACGCCACCGGCCGCCCAGTTTGACCTCGCCGTGCATGCGCAGCTCCGCGGCGTGCACCAGCGGCAGCCCCGGCTCGACGGCGTGCGTCAACCAGCGGCGGGCCGGTTCGGGATGGGCCAGCAGCACCGCCGGGTCGAAGACGTCAGGTCGAGCGACGGGACGCAGCGCACGGGCCAGTGCGCGCGCGTGGTGCGGTGTGTGCCGACGCCCCGTGGCCGATGCGGACGATCGCAGCGTCGTAGTCATGGGGAGCCCTCCTTGCCATGGAACATGGGTCTCCGATATCCACGGTGCTCTCAAGGAGCTTCGGGGGGCAGGGCCGAACGGGCCTGCGGTGACGTGGCGATGGGCCCTACAGGTTCGCCGCCGGCGCGCGGACGCTGAGGATGTGACCGCCATGGATTCGGTCGCGCGGGGGTCGCCGGGACGCGCGCGCATCGTCGTCGGCATCGACGGTTCGGAACCGTCGAAGGAAGCGCTGCGCTGGGCCGGGCGCCTTGCCGCCGCCGAGGCAGCCACGATCGAGGTCGTCGGCGTGTGGCAGCTGCCGTCCAGCGTCGGCTGGGCCACGGTGTCGCCGGATTTCGCGCTCGCCGACGAGTTCAAGATCGCGGTCGACAAGGCGGTCGACCAGACTTTCGACGAGCGTCCGGGCGACCTCACGGTCCGTTGCGTCGAGGGCGACCCGGCCGCGGTGTTGCTGGACGCGAGCCGCGATGCGCTCATGGTTGTCGTCGGCAGCCGCGGGCACGGCGGATTCATGGGCCTGTTGCTGGGCTCGGTGAGCGCGAAGGTCGCCGAGAACGCGACCTGCCCCGTGCTCGTCGTCCACGCGCGAGCCGACTGAGTGCCGACGTCCGAGCCGGCGGGCTTGCGCGAGCGCGCTCAGCTCAGGAAACAGCCGCCCCGCTCTTGACCAGCGCCTCGGAGTGTCGCCGGTAGTGATGCCCGCACAGCAGCAGTTCGCCCGTTGTGGGATCGGACGTCGCGAGGATCACCCGGTGCAGCGGCCGCGCGCTGCAGCAATCGGCGCGCTGCTCGGTCGCGCCCAGGGCGTCCAGAAGCAGCTCGTCGGCGGGCCGGTCGAGGAGCGTCGTACCGGTCGGGTCGGGTGTACTGCGCCAAGGCATCGCAACCATGCAGCAGAGCGTGCCCGTTTTGCGCCTGGTGACGCGAGGTCCGTTGCGCCTGTATCCGAGGTGACCTAAGGCCCGCCCATGACGCCGTCCGACTCTATGAACAGCGCCCTGCGCGGACATGCCTGGACCGCCGCACGCGCCTGGCGTCCGGTCGTGCGGGTCAGCTGGTGCGCCTCGATGATCGGGTAGCCCCACGAGTCCACGCGCACCAGGCCGCTGGCGAGATGCGCACAGATGCCGACACCGTCACACGCGACGATGTCGACGCGCAGCCGCCGCTTCACGATCTGCCCCTACGCGCGAGACATCGGCCGCGGCCATGTGCGGCGACGTCGTCGGCGAACACCTCGAGCGCGCTGACCACCATCCGCACGGCGCCGTCCGGATGGTGGCACGCGCCGCGGCCGCGGATCTCGTCGGCCCAGGCGGTGATCCGCGCGGCGTCGCGCCGGGTCCGCCGACCGCCGCGCGCCAGCTCGGTCATCCGGTCGGCCACCGCCGTGAGCCCGAACTGACACGGCCCGCACTGCTGGGCGCTCTGTGCGGCGAGGTAGCGGGCGATCTCGGCGGCCCGGGCAAGGCCGCAGACACCGCGCGGCAGCGCATGCAGCACGCCCGCGCCGAGCGAGAGGCCGTGCGCCCGCAGGCTCGGTTCGGCGATCGTGATCTTCGCGAGATCGGGCCAGGCGCGCCAACTGCCGCCCCAGCCGCCGACCAGCACGGCCGACGGATGTGCGCCGATCGCGTGGGAGACGACGGTGTGCAGGCTCGCGTCGGTAGGCACGTCGAGCACGATGCGCGTCTCGTCGATGCAGACCGTGACCAACTCCGACGCGCACGCTGCGCCACGTGCGACCTGCGCGACCCGGGCCAGCGTTTCGACGTTGTGCACCAGGGTCGGGCTGCCGTCGACTCCTTTGACCGCGCTCGGCACGGTACGGAACGCCGGCAGCGCAGGACCGCCGCTCAGTGCGCGCACGACCGCGCCGGACTCGCCGCTCAGGTAGGCGTCCGGTCCGAACGCGATCCTGATCGCCGGCTCGGCCGGCTCGCCCAGACTCGTTCGTTCGGTCAGTGCGCGCGACAGTGCGGCGCGGGAAACGTGCGCGTTCTCGTGCAGCCAGACGATCGCCTCGCGAGCGCCGAGCGCTTCGGCGGCGCACACGAGTCCGTCGAGGATGAGGTGCGGACGCAACTCGAGCAGCGCGACGTCCTTGCGGCTGTCCGGCTCGCCCTCTGCGCCGTTCGCCACGACGATCGAGCCGCGAGTCCCGGCCGCGGCTCGGACCGCTCGCCACTTCACCACACTCGGCAGGTGTGCGCCGCCGCGGCCGGTGAGCCGTGCCTGTTCGATGCGATCGATGAGCTTGCCGGCAGCCGCGCCGACGCAGGCCGGCCGTGCGCCGAAATGCTGGCGGTGCTCACGCAGCGTGTGCGGCGCGAGTTCCGTCAGCGCCCCCCCGGTTCCGAAGTAGTGCACCGGTCGCGGCAGCATCGTGGACTCGAACTGATCCGCGGTCCGTGGATAGGCGTTGACGGCCGTCCTCATTGCCGCGCCCCGACCTCTTGGTCGACGGCATCTTCCTGAACAGCCGGGTCGGCCGTCCGACGCGCGGCGTACCGACCGGCGAGGACGAGCACCACGAGCGCGCCGGTGCCGACGTACAACCACAGCAGCGAGCGCGTATCACTGCCCGCATACATCCCGTGCAGCCAGATCAGGACGAACGACACCGCCGCGAACTTGTGCAGCTGCCACCACATCTGACGCGGCAGCCGCCCCGCGAGCCCGGCGGTCACGCCGGCGAGCAATCCGATCCACGCGCCGAGCACGCCGAGCGTGACAGCTAGCGGCCGGTACTGCGCACCCATCGGCAGCACGGCGCCCCACCAGCCGACCCCTGCGTATCGATCCGTAGCCAACACGAAGACGTGCAGCACCATGAGGGCCAGCGTGAGCAGCGACAGGACGATGTGCGCACGCATCCGCACTCCGGTGGAGCGGCCGCTTTCCGCGCGGCGCGGATGCGCAAGCGTCAGCCCGAGTACGACGACGGCGACTAGCAACACGTAGGCGCACAACCCGGTCGCGCGGCCGAGGATCCACGGCGCCATCCGGTTGCCGTGCACGCGGGCGACGATGAGCCCGGCGATCGCGCCCGTGAGCACGCTGCTGGCGACGATGAGCACCTCGCGACCGACCGCGCGCCCGCGCACCGCAAGCGTGCTCATAATCTGTCCCAGATCACGCTCGTGCGCATCGCGCTCGTCATCCCGACCCGGCCGTCGGTGTGCACCCATAGGGCGGCAAGGCCGCGCTCGCGCGCCGCCTTCGCGATCTGGTCGGCGCCGTGCAGGAACAGCACCTTGCTCCACACTTCGGCGCGGTCGGGCTTGCTGCCGAGCACCGTGACCGAACGCAAACCTGCGCCACCGGGGCGTCCGGTGTGCGGGTCGATGAGGTGGTGGACGGTGCGCTCGCCGGCGCGCCAGGAGAGCAGTCGCGTCGACGACGTCGCGCAGGCGCCTTCGTCGACCCGGAGCACCGCGACAGGATCATCGCCGCCGGCCGGATCCTCGACGCCGATGTACCAGCCCTCGCCACCCGGCCCGGCGCCGGAGAAGACGCAGTCCCCACCCGCGTCGATCAGGAACGTCGCACAACGCGCGCGGCGCAGCGCGTCCGCCGCCCAGCGCAGCGCCAACCCCTTGCCGATACCGCCGAGATCCACCGGCTTGCCGCCGACCCGCACGCGCTGCCCGGCGCCGTCGAACTTGGGCCGCCACTGCTTGCCCGCGGGCCGGAAACGTTCCGGTCGCGGCCCGACGTCCACCCGCCCGTCGGCGAACGGCAGGGTCGAGCCGTAGCCGAGCTCGACGAGCGTGCGCAGCACCCGCGGGTCGAACCAGCCGTCCGTCCGCCGATGCGCACGCTCCGCCTCGCGCAGCGCGGTGAAGCAGAGCTCGCCGACCGCATACCAATCCTTTGCGGCTGCGTTCGCCCGCATCAGGTCGCTGTCCGGGTCGAAGCGGGTGCACTGCCGGTCGACCTCGCCGAAGAGCGCGCGCACTTGTCGATGCAGCACCTCGGGCTCGTCGGTGTCCGGCCCGAGCTGAACCCGAACCGGTGAGGCCATCGAGCGAAACGTCCCGTGCCAGAGCCCGTCGACGCTCAGCCCGGTTTCCGCGAATGCCGCGCTCGGCACCGCAGCAGGCGAGCTCATCACGGCGCTCCCGAAGCTCCGGTGTTGGTGTTGACGGGCGGCGGAGCCGGCGCCGGCGCGACCGGCTGCACCTGGACCGGCGGCGGCGCGGCAACCTGCCCGCCTCCTCCGGACGACACGTTCACCGGCGCACCGGCGACCGATCCGCGCGCCGATGCTTCGACTCGCGCGGCCTGGGCGCGCAGTTTCGCGAGGCGATGCGCGAGGTGCCGCACGTTCTTGCGGTGCGTAGCGACCTCGTGGGCAAGTTGTTTGCGCGTCACGGCCTGCGCACCGGTCGTCCGGCCCGCGACACTGGCGCTGGCAGCGGCGGGCGGTTGCGATGTGCTGCTCGTCGAGGTGTCCGGCACGGTGGCTGCGGCCCACGCCACGGTCGCGCCGAACAGGGCTGCGGTGCCGGGGAACAGGACGATGGCGGAGTTCCACCGCACGGCCCGGCCGCGTTGCTCAGGCATCGCCGCCGCTCTCGTGCTCGCTGGGTTCGCCACTCGCTCCGCCGGCACCGGACGCGCCCGTCGACGTGTGCGTCCCGGGCGCCGACGTACCGGCGCCGGACGCGCCCGTCGATGTGTGGGTCGCCGGCGCGGCCGCCGTGCCCGGCGCGACC
>DASQSE010000051.1:0-40307 GCA_035642535.1 Jatrophihabitans sp.
CTGCCGTCCGCAGTATCGACACCGGCGTCCTGCCGGATCGCTACGCGCGCGGGTGGCACTGCCTCGGCCTGCTGGACCGGTTCACGGACGGCAAGCCGCACGCCATCCAAGCCTTCGGCCGCAAGCTGGTCGTATTCCAGAGCGGCTCGGACGGCAGGCTCGCCGTGCTCGACGCCTACTGCCGGCACATGGGCGGTGACCTGACGCAGGGCACGGTGAAGGACGGCAACGTCGCGTGCCCGTTCCACGACTGGCGCTGGTCGCCCGAGGGTCGCTGCGTCGGCATCCCGTACGCGAAGCGCGTCCCGATCCGGGCCCGCACGCTGGCCTGGACGACGATGGAGAAGAACGGGATGTTGTTCGTCTGGAACGACCCCGAGAACAACCCGCCGATCGCCGAGCAGGACATCCCGGTGATCGACGCTGTCGGCGACGACGAGTGGAGTGACTGGGTCTGGACGACGTTGCTCGTCGAGGGCTCGAACTGCCGCGAGATCATCGACAACGTCTCCGACATGGCGCACTTCTACTACGTCCACTTCGCCTTCCCGACCTACTTCAAGAACATCTTCGAGCGTCATGTCGCCACCCAGTTCATGGAATCGCGCGGCCGGCCCGACATCGGGAAGGGCGGTCAATACGCGGGCGAGGACAACACGCTCAAGTCCGAGGCTTCCTATTTCGGGCCGTCGTACATGATCAACTGGCTGTGGAACGACTTCAAAGGCCAGCTGGTCGAGTCGATCCTCGTCAACTGCCACTACCCGATCGACCAGAACAACTTCATGCTGCAGTACGGCGTGATGACGAAGAAGCTGCCCGGCCTCGACCGCGAGATGGCGAACACGATCGCGGCGAAGTTCGCGCGCAGCTTCAAGATCGGCTTCGAGCAGGACGTCGCGATCTGGCAGAACAAGAGCCGCATCGACAATCCGCTGCTGTGCGAAGAGGATGGCCCGGTCTACCAACTGCGCCGCTGGTACGAGCAGTTCTATGTAGACATCGCCGACGTCTCCGAAGAAATGACGGCGCGGTTCGAGTTCGAGATCGACACGTCGCATGCGATCGAATCATGGGAGAAGGAAGTCGCCGAGAACCTGCGCCGCCGCGCGGAGCAGGAAGTCTCGTAAGAAGGTGTCAGTCGTGGACGTCGAGCAACGCCGGCGCGAGACCGCGGCCGATCGGCGGCTCTACCTCGAGATCGGGTTGACCCCGGTGATCTGCACGACGTGCGGCATCGAGGCGTTCGTGAAGAAGAACAGCCGCAAGCACACCAGCGTGCAGTGGACCGCGGCGGGCGTCGCGGCATGTCCGGAGATCGCCGCGGCCCGGGCGGCGGAGCCGGCGGCGTTGGTCCTCGGCTGCGCGCGGCTGGCAGACAGCATCGCGGACGCGGTCCGCGCCGGCACGGTGATCGTCCCCGATGGGTGAGGACGGCGCGCTACCTCGCCTTACCGTCCGGGCGATAACGCACGAGACCGAGGACGCTTGCTCGATCGTGCTCGAGCCGCCGGCCGGCGCCGACTTCTCGTACCGTCCCGGCCAGTTCCTGACGCTGCGGGTGCCCACTGACTCCGGTCCGGTCGGCCGCTGCTATTCGCTGTGCAGCAGCCCGCACGTCGACGACGAACTGCGGATCGCGGTCAAGCGGGTTCGCGACGGTGTGGGGTCCAACTGGCTCAACGACACGCTCGCCGTCGGCCAGCAGCTCGAGTGCCTGCCGCCGAGCGGCGTGTTCACGCCCAAGTCGTTCGACGGCGACCTGCTCCTGTTCGCCGGTGGCAGCGGCATCACGCCGGTGATCTCGATATTGAAGTCGGCGCTGGCGGTCGGGCGCGGCCGGCTCGTCCTCGTCTACGCCAACCAGCACGAGGCTTCGGTGATCTTCGCGGGCGAACTGCGCGATCTCGCCGAGGTGAACCCGGATCGACTGCACGTCATCCATTGGCTGGAGTCGGTGCAGGGCCTGCCGAGCCGGACGCTGCTGCGGTCCTTCATCGCGCCGTACTCGGCGTACACCGCGTTCGTGTGCGGCCCCAGCCCGTTCATGGAGACCGTCACGCACGCGCTGCGCGACTGCGGTGTCCCGCCCGCCCGCATTCACATCGAGCGATTCCACTCCCTCGCCGAGGACCCGTTCACCGTCGAGACCACGGTCACTGCGGCCGACGACAGCGGCGAGACGACGCGCCTCTGCGTTGATCTCGACGGCGAGAAGCACGAATACGACTGGCCGCGGCACACCAAGCTGTTGGACTTCCTGCTGGCCCAGGGGCTGAAGGCGCCGTACTCGTGCCGTCAGGGTGCCTGCAGCGCGTGCGCGTGCATCCTCGACGAGGGCGAGGTCAAGATGATCGCCAACGAGATCCTCGAGCAGGAGGATCTCGACGAGGGCTACATCCTCGGCTGTCAGTCGCTGCCGCTGACCGACGTCGTGCGGATCCGGTACTCCTAGCCGACCAGCACGGCGCGCGCGTAGCACTCCGAGCAGAGATAGTCGCCCCGGTCGGTCTCGGTCATCTCGCCGTGCGCGGAGCATCTCGGCTCGCCTGCCGCGCCGAGGACGACGTTGCCCAGGCTGACGTCCCACCCGCCGTCGACGTCACGCAGCGATGGCCCGGCCGGCGCGTGCTGGCGGGCTGCGTCGAATGCGCGTATCGCGGCAGCCGTCGCGGCGAACGCCTCCGAATCGCGCGACCAACCGGCCGGCAGGCTCGCGTCGGCGACAGCGATGTCGGCGGAGTCGACAAGGTGGACGACCGCAGTCTGCTCGCTGCCGTCGAGGCGCTCGAACGAGACTGCGTACCGCCCGTCGCCCGGCAGCGCTTCGATGCGGATGAGCGCGGTCATTGTTAACCAATCGCAGGAACGCCGTTGATGGAACGCGGCCTAGGACTCGGCGCGAGCCTTCAGCCGGTGCAGGGTGGCTTCGATGTGCTCGGCATTCGCGCCGGCCCGGTTCATGATGCCGGTGACGAGGCCGGCCGGGGTCTTGTACCACCCCGGTCGGCGGTCCCAGGTGCTCTCGGTGACTGTGCAGCCGTCGCCGCGGGCTGCGATGTCGTACTGCCAGCGCGAGATCGGCACGCCGGTGTGGGACACGTCGAAGGCAAAGCACTGGCCGGGTTCGGCGTCGGACACCCTGCATGTGGTGGTCCAGCGGCGCCAACCGTTGCGGTTCGTGCCTTTGAAGATGGCTCCCGCCTGGGCCGACGTGCCGTTGCGCCAGCGCATTGCCGCCGTCTCTTCCGCCAGCTCGGACATCACGCCGAGATCGGTGATGAGCGCGTACACCGTCTCCGGCGGTGCGTCGATCTCGACCGTGCCGGTGGCGCTCGGTTCGCTGCTCGGCATCGGACACCTCCTGCCCGGGAGCGTAGCGGCGTGCGTCTTCCGGTCCCCCGTCGCGTCGGCACGCCGGAATCATTTGATCACCAGGACGCCATTATGGCGATTCGTCAGAGCAGGTCGGGCTGCTGCCACTCGGCGCCGTGGACGTGTTTCGCCAGCCAGGCCCACACCGTTTCGTACCAGACCCGGGCGTTGCCGGGCTTGAGGATCCAGTGGCCCTCGTCCGGGTAGTACAGGTAGGACGACTCGACGCCCTTGCTCTGCAGATCCCACCACAGACGCAGCGCCTCCCCGACCGGCACCCGGTAGTCCTTGTCGCCGTGGATGACGAGCATCGGCGTGCGGATCGCGTCGACGAAGTTGTGCGGCGACCACTCGGCGTACCGCTGTGGTTGCTCGGTCAGCCGGCCGAACTCCTTCACCCAGTAGCCCGGCATGTCCGTCGTGCCGGAGAACTGGTCGAGAGCCCACAGGCTCGCGTGCGCGACGATGCACCGGAAGCGGTCGGTGTGCCCGGCGACCCAGTTGGCCATGTAGCCGCCGTACGAGCCACCCATGGCCGCGGTCCGCGAGTCGTCGACGTCCGGACGGGCGACCACGGCGTCGGTGATCGACATCAGGTCGGTGAACGGCGCGCCGCCCCACTGCCCCCAGCCGCGCAGCACCATCTTCGCGCCGTAGCCCGTCGACAGCGCCGGATCCGGCAGCAGCACCGCATACCCCTTCGCGGCCATGAGCCACGGGTTCCACCGCCACGACCACCCGTTCCACGAGCCGAGCGGACCGCCGTGGATCCAGAGCAGCAACGGCGCCGGCGATTCGGGCGACGCGTCCGGGGGCAGCGCGAGCCACGCCGCTACGGTGGTGCCGTCCTTGGCCGTCGTGTCGATCCGTTCGAGTCGGCCTGCGATCTCCGCCGCGCCCGGCGCCGGCAGGAACGTCGGCTCGCCGTCGGTCGCAGTCGCGTCGAGACGCACCGGCCGCGGCGGCGAGTCGACGGCGTCGCGCAGGGCGTAGAGCGTGGTGCCGTCGGGCGCGACGCGCAGCTTGTCGTAGTGCCCGGACGCGGTCACCCGGGTGATCGCACCCGATGCGATGTCCAGCCGGAACACCGGCCGGTGGCCGGACTCGTCGGCCAGGAAGAAGATCGTGCTGCCGTCGGAGGAGAACTGCGGGGCGCCCGGCCAGACGTCGGCGTCGCTGACGAGTTCGCGTCCCTCGCCGCTTGCGATGTCGACGAGCCACAACGCGTAGCGCGGCGGGTCGTCGTAGGTGTTGTCCTGCCACCGGACCGCCACGGCCGAGCGGCCGTCGGGCGAAACCGCAGGCTCTTCGAAGCCGAACTGCGGATCCTGGGCGAGCACGCGCTGCGCGCCGGTGGTCGTGTCGATCGCGACGAGCTTGGGCCGCGGGTAGCCCGGCTCGGTGGGCTCGTGCCACGACGCGACGATTGTGGCGCCGTCCGGCGTCACGGCGAACGTGGCTTCGTCCAGCGCTCGCGCCGGAGTGGGTGTCACATCGCGCGGCGCCGACCCGGGCGCCGGGTCGAGTGCGAACAGCCGCACCTCGTCCGGGCCGAGGTCGTGATCCCAGAAGCGCACCGGACTATGCGAGTGCAGCGCGGCGCCGACCTTCGCGTCCTTGCGTGCCTTACGGCGCTTCTCGTCCTGTTCGTCGTCGGTCGCGCCGGGCAGCGCCGCGCCGGACAGCACCACCGTCCCGGCCTCCTTCGCAACGACGAGCGCCGCGATGCCGCCGCTGCGCCGCACGACCTGCTCCGCCTCGCCGGCGAGCGGCAGCCGCCAGAGTCCGGGCGGATCGTCGTCCTCGCCGCCGCGTTTCGCCACGAACAACAGCGAGCCGTCCGCCCCGAACGCCGGCGTGCTGTCGCCCTTCTCCGAGCGGGTGAGCCGCACTGCGTCGGCGACGCCCTCGGGGTCGATCTCCCATAACGCGTTGATGCGTTCGTTCCGGTCGTCGTTGAGGGTGCCAACTGTCGCGACCAGCCGCTTGCCATCGTGCGAGAGCGCGAGATCCGTGACGCGGGGCAGGGCGAGGTAGCTGTCCATCGTGTCGAAATCGGTCATGAATTGGACGATAGGTCCCTCGGCAACATCTCTTGGCTCGCCCACCAAAGAACTAGAACGTGTTCTATCCTGGCTGGGTGACGGACGAGGTGTACGACGTCGTTGTCGTCGGCAGCGGCGCCGCGGGGATGAGCGCCGCACTCGCCGCGAACCACGCCGGCCTGCGCACCGTGATCGTGGAGAAGGCCGCGCAATACGGCGGGTCGACAGCGCGCTCCGGCGGCGGGGTGTGGACCCCCAACAACGACGTGCTGCGCCGCGCCGGCGTCGACGACACGACCGACGCCGCGCGCGCGTACCTGCACCACATCGTCGGCGAGGCTGTCCCGGCGCAGCGCATCGACACCTACCTGGATCGGGGACCTGAAGCGCTGGCGTTCCTGCTGGCCAACTCGCCGCTGCGCATGCAGTGGGTGCCCGACTACTCCGACTACTACCCGGAGGCGCCCGGCGGCCGGCTCGGCGGCCGCTCGGTGGAGCCGAAGCCGTTCGACCTCAAACGGCTCGGCGCGGAGCGCGCCCGCCTCGAGCCCGAGTACGGCAGGTCACCGCTCAATGTCGCGGTCACGCAGGCGGACTTCCGCTGGGCGACGCTCATGATGCGCACGCCGCGGGGCGTGCTGCGCGTCCTGCGCATCGGGTTGCGCTGGACCTGGGCGATGCTGACGCGCAAGGACCTCGTCGTGCGTGGCCAGGCATTCTCCGGAGCGCTGCGCCGCGGCCTGCTCGATGCCGGGGTGCCGCTGCTTCTCGACACGGCGCTCGAGGAGCTGTACGTGGCGGACGACACGGTCGCCGGCGTCGTCGTCAGCGCCGCCGGCCAGCAACGCCTGCTGCGCGCCCGGCACGGGGTGGTGCTCGCCTGCGGCGGGTTCGAGCACAACGCGGGGCTGCGCGAGCAGTACCAGCGGGCGCCGATCGGCAGCGACTGGACGGTCGGCGCCAAGGCCAACACCGGCGACGGGATCCTCGCCGGCGAGCGGGTCGGCGCGGCGTTGGAGCTGATGGCCGACGCCTGGTGGGGGCCGTCGATACCGCTCACCGGCGGGCCGTGGTTCTGTCTCGCCGAGCGGACGCTGCCCGGCGGCATCATGGTGAACGCCCGCGGCGAGCGGTACATGAACGAGGCGCTGCCCTACGTCGAGGCGGTGCACAAGATGTACGGCGGCCGGTACGGCCAGGGCGACGGGCCGGGCGAGAACATTCCGTCGTGGATGATCATCGACCAGCGCTATCGCAACCGCTACGTGTTCGCCGGCGTTGCGCCGCGCCGGCCGTTTCCGGGTCGCTGGTACCAATCCGGCGTGGTCGTGCGCGCCACCACGCTGGGCGAGTTGGCCGACAAGATCGGGGTGCCCGCCGAGGCGCTCACGGCGACCGTCGAGCGGTTCAACGGCTTCGCGCGCAGCGGTACCGACGCGGACTTCGGCCGCGGCGAGAGCGGCTACGACCGGTACTACGGTGATCCGACCGTCAAGCCGAACCCGTGCCTGTCCCCCATCGATCACCCGCCCTACTACGCCGTCACGATGGTGCCCGGCGACCTCGGCACCAAGGGTGGGCTGCGCACCGACGTGCACGGCCGGGTGCTGCGCCCGGACGGCTCGGTCATCGACGGGCTGTACGCGGCCGGCAACGTCAGCTCGCCCGTCATGGGCCACACCTATGCCGGGCCGGGCGCCACGATCGGGCCGGCGATCACGTTCGGCTACCTCGCGGCGCTGCACATCGCCGAGCGCGCCGCCGCGCGGCCCACCGAGGAGGAGCTGCACGGTGCCCATTGACCCGAGCATCGCGCTGGGCGCGGAACTCGCGGCCCAGGACTTCGCGTGGAGCGCTTCCGACGTGCTGCTCTACCACCTCGCGCTCGGCGCCGGTGCCGACCCGACGAACCCGCAAGAGCTGCGCTACACGATCGAGGACGAGCTGCACGTGCTGCCGACCTTCGCCGCCGTCGTCGCGCCCAGCCTGCACGCGGTCGAGCCGCCGCGTGTCGAGTATCCGGGCGTGTCGCTCGATCTCGCGACGGTGCTGCACGGCACGCAGCGCATCGACGTCCACCACCCACTGCCGACAGACGGCAAGGCGCGCGCAGTCGCCCGCGTGACGGGTGTCTACGACAAGGGTTCGGCGGCGGTGCTGGAAACCCAGACCGTCGTCTCCGATCTGGACGGCGCGCCGATCTGGACGAACACGTCCAGCATCTTCGCCCGCGGCGAGGGTGGGTTCGGCGGCGCCCGCGGCCCGTCCGGGCCACCGCCGCCGCCGGACCGCGAGCCCGACGCCGTGCTGGTGACGCCGACCGCCCCGCAGCAGGCGCTGTGGTACCGGTTGCTCGGCGATCGCAACCCGCTGCACTCGCACCCGGCATTCGCCGCCCGGGCGGGCTTTCCGCGCCCGATCCTGCACGGCCTGTGCACGTACGCGATGGTGTGCAAGGCAGTGGTCGACGCAGAGCTCGGCGGCGACGTCGCGCGGGTGGCCGGCTACGCCGTCCGGTTCGCCGGCGCCGTATTCCCGGGCGAGACGCTGCGCACTTCGGTCTGGCGCACGGCTGGCCGGCTCGTCCTCGCGACGACGGTGGACGAGCGGGACAACGCGCCGGCACTCACCGGTGCCGAACTGGTCATCGCATGAGAGACGTCGCGCCGACTCCATCGCGTCGCGTGGTCACTTACGTCGCGAGTGGTCAGCTATATCTGACCATTCGGCTCGTAGCTGACCACGCGACGCAAGGTGTTGGAGCGAGCGCGTGAGCGTGGCGCCGCAGCACGCGGCGGACATTGCGACCTGGGACGAGCAGGTCGACGTCGCCGTGATCGGCTTCGGCGCGGCCGGCGCGGCCGCAGCGTACGAGGCGGCCGCCGCAGGCGCCGAGACGATCGTGCTGGAGCGGGCCGGCGCCGCTGGGGGCGCCGCCGCAATGTCGGACGGGTTCATCTATCTCGGCGGCGGGACGCCCGAGCAGCAGGCGGCGGGCTTCGACGACTCCGTCGAGAACATGCGCACGTTCCTCAATGCCGCGTGCGGCCCGGCCCCCGATGTAGAGAAGATCGACACCTACTGCACGCGCAGCCTCGAACACCGCGCGTGGCTGCTCGCCCGCGGCGTGCGCTTCCTCGGCACCGTGCTGCCGCACGCCAACGGCACCTCGCCGGTCGACGGCGAGGGGCTGATGTTCACGGGCGGCGAGAACGCGCACCCCTTTGACGAGATCGCAACTCCGGCGCCGCGCGGTCACGTCGTGCAGGGCGGCCGCCCTGGTGGCCGGGTGCTGATGCAGCTGCTCGTCGATGCGGCGCTGAGTGCCGGCGTCCGCGTCCGCCACGACACTCGAGCGCAGCGGCTCGTCGTCGACGGCAACCGGGTCGTCGGCGTGATCGCGTCGAGCTACGGCGCGGAGGTGTCGGTGCGGGCCCGCACCGGCGTCGTCCTCACCGCCGGCGGGTTCATCAACAACCCCGCGATGATCGAGCAGTACGCACCCGCCGTGCACGCCACCGCGTTGCGGCTCGGCACCGACGGCGACGACGGTTGCGGCATCCGGATGGCCGAGGCGCTCGGCGCGGGGGTGAAGCGAATGGACGCGATCGAGTGCGCGTTGCCGTTCAACGCGCCGCGCGGCCTGGTGCACGGGATCATCGTCAACCGGCACGGTCAGCGGTTCGTCAACGAGGACACCTACATGGGCCGCATCGGGCAGCGCGCGCTCGTGCACGAGGGTGGCGAGGCGTACCTGATCGTCGACGAGGAGCACTACGCGCCGAACTGGCTCAACATCTCCGCGACATGGGTGTGCGAGACGCCGGGCGAACTCGAGAAAGAGATCGGCCTGCCGCCCGGCTCGCTCGTCAGCACGCTGACCTACTTCAACGAGCACGCCGAGCAGGCCGCTGACCCGCTGTTCCACAAACGCCCACCGGTGCTGACTCCGCTGCGTGGGCCGCTGGCCGCCTTCGACCTGCGGGCGAGCACGTTCATCTACGCGCCGTTCACGATCGGCGGGCTGCACACCCGCGTGGACGGGGCGGTGCTCAACGTCGACGGCGAGGCGATTCCCGGACTCTTCGCGGCCGGGCGCAGCACGTCAGGAGTCGCTGCCCAGGGATATTGCAGCGGCCTCTCACTCGGCGACTCGACGCTGTTCGGCCGGCTCGCCGGGCGCTCCGCGGCAGGAGCGAAGCCGTGACCACTGACCAGCGCACCAACAATCGCGAGTTGTCCGCCTTACGTGGCGTGTGCGCGTACCGAGGGGCGGACAACTTGGAGAGGACGGCGAGGGCGGCGTGAGCATTCTCGAGCGGTTCCGGGTGGACGGGCAGGTTGCGGTCGTGACCGGCGCGGGCCGTGGCATCGGGGCAGCGGCAGCTGTCGCGCTGGCGGAGGCGGGCGCGGACGTCGTGATCTCGGCCCGCACCGAGGAGCAACTGAAGGAGGTCGCGAAGCAGATCGAGGCGGCCGGCCGCAGCGCGTACCTGGTCGTGGCCGACCTCAACGAGACGGAGCAGCTCCGCGGTCTCGCCGCGGCGGCCAAGGACGCGTTCGGCCGGCTCGACATCGTGGTCAACAACGTCGGTGGCACGATGCCGCGCACCTACCTCGAGACGTCGGTCGGCTTCCTCGAGCGAGCATTTCACTGGAACGTTTCGACGGCGCATGCGCTGACGACGGTCGCGGTGCCGATCATGCTCGAGAACGGCGGCGGCGCGGTCGTCAACATCGCCAGCGTGGTCGGCAAGGTTGCCGGCCGCGGCTACCTCGCCTACGGCACGGTCAAGGGCGCGCTGCTCCACTACACCGAACTGGCCGCGGCGGATCTGGCGCCGCGGGTGCGGGTCAACGCCATCGCGGTCGGCTCGGTCGCGACGTCCGCGCTGGACATCGTCATGAGCAACGACGAGCTGCGTACCGGGATCGAGGCCGCCACCCCGTTGCGCCGCCTCGGCACCCCGGAGGACATCGCCGCCGCGGTCGTCTACCTCGCCTCCCCCGCCGGTGCGTACCTCACTGGTGCGGTGCTCGACGTGCACGGCGGGCTGCAACAGCCGAACATGAAGCTGCCCATCCCCGATCTTTGAGGACGTGACGCGAGTGCCTATCAGAGTCGTGCAGTGGAGCACCGGCAACGTCGGGCGGCACGCCATCGCGGGCATCGTGGCGCGCCCCGAACTGGAGCTCGTCGGTGTGTGGGTGTCCAGCGACGCCAAGGCCGGGCAGGACGCGGGGCGGCTCGCCGGCCTCGACCGCGACCTCGGCGTCGTCGCGACCACCGACGCCGACGCCCTGATCGACGGCAAGCCCGACTGCATCGTCTACACGGCGATGGCCGACAACCGGCTGCCCGACGCGATCGCCGACCTGACGCGGTTCCTCCGCGCGGGCATCAACGTCGTCGCGAGCTGCCCGGTGTTCCTCCAGTACCCGTTCAACGTGGTGCCGTCCGAGCTCGTCCAGCCGATCGAGGCCGCGGCGCGGTCGGGGCGCGCCTCGCTGTTCGTGAACGGCGTCGACCCGG
Source organism: Jatrophihabitans sp. (assembly GCA_035642535.1). Classification (GTDB taxonomy): domain Bacteria; phylum Actinomycetota; class Actinomycetes; order Mycobacteriales; family Jatrophihabitantaceae; genus Jatrophihabitans. The sequence goes on from DASQSE010000051.1 coordinate 10,954, forward strand.
GCTTCGCCAATGACTGGCTGCCGCTGGTCCTCACGTCCGTGTCCGAGCGCATCGACGAGGTCCGGTGCATGGAGGTCCTCGACTACGCGACCTACGACAACCGCACGGTGCTCTTCGACGTGATGGGCTTCGGCAAGTCGCTGGACGAGACACCGCTGTTGCTCACGCCGGGCGTGCTGAGCCTGGCGTGGGGTTCGGTGGTGCGCCAGCTCGCGGCGGGGCTCGGCGTCGAACTGGACGAGGTGCAGGAGACCGTCGTCCGGCTGCCGGCGCCGGAGACGTTCGAGATCCCCAGCGGCACGATCAACGAGGGGACGATGGCCGCGCTGCGCTTCGAGGTGCTCGGCATGGTGCGCGGCCGCGCGGTGTGCGTCCTGGAGCACGTCACCCGGCTGCGGCCGGATCTCGGCCCGGACTGGCCGCAACCCGCGGGGCGGGGCTGCTACCGCGTCCAGATCAGCGGCGAGCCGAACTACACGCTCGACCTGCAACTGCTCGGCAGCGACGGCGACCACAACACCGCGGGCTTGAAGGCCACCGCGATGCGCCTCGTCAACGCCATCGAGGCCGTGGTCGCGGCGCCGCCCGGGCTGCGCACCGCGCTCGACCTGCCACTGATCACCGGTCGCGGCCTCGTCCGCGGCTCTGCTCCCACATCGCCCGGGTGATCTCGTACTCGACCTCGCCCTCCTCGGTCCCCGGGATGGGCTCGTCGTACCCTCCGGCCGTGACGAACGAGCGGGCGAAAGTGAGCCCGGCGGCGCTCATCGTCGCGCGCGAGGCGGTGTTGACGGCCATCGTCTGGGCGAAGATCCGGTCGAGGCCCACCTCCGCGAAGCCGTAGCGGATCAGTTCCCGCGACCCTTCGCTGGCGTACCCGCGTCGCCAGCATCGCCGCAGCAGCCGGTAGCCGAGGTCGGCCTCGCCCGGAACCTGCGGCTGGTCGGGGCCGTGCGGCGGCTGCAGAATCCACCAGCCGACGAACGCGTCGTCCACGTAGCCGACCCAGTACCCGAGGCCCGGCGAGTCGCGGGCGACAGCGAGCCGGCGCGTGTGCGATCGTTCGATCTCGGCGCGCGAAGCGGCCCGGCCGATGAGGTAACGCATGACCTCGGGATCGGAGTCCACCTCGGCCTCGAGCTCGAGATGCTCGTCGGCCAACGGGTCGAGGCGGATCCGCTCAGTGCGCAAGGTCGGTTGGGTCACACGGCGATCCTGCCGGGCGCTGCAAGCGGGATCCGGAGGCGTCAGCCGGTGGCAGCTCGTCGCGCGAGGAGCGCACGCCAGCCGATCTGCTCGACGCGGATCAGCTCGACGGTGTTCAGGATGATGAGGACGAGCGCGAGCAGGCCGAGAGTGGCCAGCGCCGGAACGTGGCGGGCGACCGGCAACAGCACGAGGACGGCCGCCGCGGCGGTGAGCCGGGTCCACGACACGAGCCGGAACATCGCCCATCTCGTGAAGCCGAAGGACGCGAGATAAAGCGCGGTGCCGCCGACGAGCAGCATGCAGAGCGCCCAGCCGAGGGACTCGGCCGGCTGGGCGATCGAGGCACGCAGCCCGACGGCGACCAGGATGATAGCGGCGATGAACGATAGATGGCCGTACGAGAGCACGAGCCGCGCGATGTCGAGTTGCACCTTCGCTGTGGCGAGTGCGTAGCGGACGGCATCGGCTGCGAAGTGGAAGTACACCCACCACAGGCCGCAGCTGACGACGAACGCCGCCGCGACCGCGCAGCCCTGCGCAACGCTGAGCCGACCGGGATCTGCGGACGTTCCCACCGACACGACCGACTCGCCCAGCGCGATCAGCACGAACAGCCCGAAGCGCTCGGCGAGGTGGCCGGCGTCGAGTTGCATGCCGCGGAGTCGCGGTCGCAGGACTGTGGGCGTGGCGAGGTCGATGATCGCCGCACCGGCCCAGATCGCTTCCCGGGCATCGCCGTGCACCAGTGCGCCGACGATCAGGAGCGGACCGGTGACGACCATGCTGACGGTGACCGGATTGACCGGCCAGCTGCGCGCTCGGGCGGCGTCGACCACGAGCCCGGTGCCGAGCAGGATCCGGCCGAGCCAGTACGCCAGCGCGTACAGCAGACCGAGGTGCCCGAACGAAACCGGCAGGGACAGCGCCATGAAGACGCCCGCCAGCGCGACGCCGAAGATCCGGATCCGGACCAGCGGGCGCGACGCGTCCTGCACGTTCGTCTGGATCGAGGTCCCCACCCACAACCAGTAGATCGGCACGAAGACGATGAGTGCGCGCAGCGCGCTGCCCCACGAGACGTGCTGCTCCAGCAATCCGGAAACCCGGGTGACGGCGACGACGAAGACGAGGTCGAAGAACAGTTCAGCCCAGGTGACCCGCTTGTCGATGCCCTGCTCGCGGTCCGCAACGGTCACGGCGCAAGTCTGCCGTGGCATCGTGGACGGCATGTGCCGCAATATCCGAACCCTGCACAACTTCGAACCACCGGCCACGAGCGACGAGGTGCACGCCGCAGCGCTGCAGTACGTCCGCAAGGTCAGCGGGACCACCAAGCCGTCGGCGGCCAACCAGGCCGCGTTCGACGCTGCCGTCGCCGAGGTGGCGCACGTGACCGGTCACCTGCTCGAGGCGCTGGTGACGAATGCGCCGCCGAAGAACCGCGAGGCCGAGGCGATCAAGGCGCGCGCCCGGGCCGAGAAGCGCTACGCCGGCACCGGATGATCCGAGACGCGGTAGCGAGCTACGGGGGGCGGTTCCACCGGCTCCTCGGCGACGAGCACGACGCTGCGTCGCCGCTCGGTGCCTGGCTGCTGCTGGCGCTGGTGGCACCCGCGGCGGACGCGGAGCTGCGCGCGCGTCTCACCGACGTACTCGGCTGCGACATCGACGACGCGTTCGAGGCGGCTACCGAGCTGCTGCGCGACCCGCACCCGGAGCTCGTGCTCGGATCCGCGATCTGGCACGACCCCGCCTACGCGACCGATCGGCTGGTCGGCCTCCTGCAGCGGTTGTCGCCGCCCGCGGACGCCGGCCCGATTCCGTCCCAGGCCGACGTGGACGCCTGGGCACGGGAGCGCACGCTGGGCCTCATCGAGAAGTTCCCGATCGACGTGGAGATCGGTGACCCACTCGGCGTGCTGCTCGCGACGGCCATCGCGGCGAAGGTGAGCTGGGAGGTGCCGTTCGTCCTGGCCGAACCCACTGCCGCCGAGCTGCCGACCGCAGCGGGGTTCGCCGGGCTGCCGCTGCTGCACGGTCCGGGCAGCGCCGCGTGGCAGGGCTTCGTCGATACGGATGCGGGATTGGTCGCGGCGTTCTCGGCCGGGTCGCCGGACGGCCTGCTCGTGACGTCAGCCGTCGGCGAACCTTCGGCAGCCGCTGCGGGCGTTCTCGACGCGGCGCAGCAGATCGCCATCGCGGTCGCGTCCGGTCGGCCACCGGTGGCGCGCAGTCTGTTCGAGCTGCCCCTCGGCGACGGCCCGTCCTGGCGGATCACCGAGCAGACCATCTCGTACACCGGCCGCGACGAGCGGTACGAGGTCTTACTGCCGGCCTGGGAAACGCGGTCGGAGCACAATCTGCTCGACCAGCCTGATCTCGGCTTCGCCGATGCCGGCCGGGTGCTCATTGCCCTGCTCAAGCCCGCTCCCGGCTACTACGCCGAAGCGAAGCAAAGCGCGATGGCGCGCTACACGCGCGAAGGTTTCGAAGCGGCTGCGGTGACGGCTCTCGGTGTGCGTGTGGCGTCGGCGCAGCTGCCCCAAGACGGTCCCGTCCGCACTGCGCGGATCGAGTTCACCCGGCCGCACGCGGTCGTTGCCGCGACGGCCGGGAACGGCTTGTGGGACGGCCTGCCGGTGTTTGCCGCTTGGGTCGCGCAGGCCGTCCCAGCCGAGTAGTTCCCCTAGCTCTGCTGAGCGATGGAGAACTGGACGTTGCCCTGCGGGTCCACGCCCGCGTCGAGCAGCTTGTCGTCGAGCATCTCCCCGGCCTGCGGCTCGAGGAAGACGCGCGCACCGGCCTCGTCGACGACCGCGTCGCCTTCTGCGGGCCCGGCAGCGAGCGCGAGCGTGAGCGCACCTTCCGGGTTGCTGGCGATGCGGACGCCGCCCTCATCGGGCACCTCAGGATTCGAGACGAGGTTGCGGATCTCGCTTGCTGCGTTCTCGGTCAACGTAAGCACGGTCGGTTTCCTTTCGTCGATGGTTTCGGTAATCCCGCTCGTCGCAGGAGATACCGGCCGTCTATTCACCGTTCCCATTTGGGCCCAGAGATGTCAAACCAGGAGGAAAACGACACGCCGATTGCACAGAAATGTAACAGGTTCTAGTGTGCTCGGAGTGCGGTTCGGGATCGTCCTGTTCACCAGCGACAGGGGCATCCAGCCAGCCCGTGCCGCGCAGGAGGCCGAGCTACGCGGCTTTCATTCGTTCTATGTGCCTGAGCACACACATATCCCGGTGCGGCGGGCGGCACCACACCCCGGCACCGGCGACGAGTCGTTGCCGGACGACCGCTACCTGCGGACCCTCGACCCTTGGGTGGCGCTGGCCGGTGCAGCCGCTGTGACGTCAAGGATCGAGCTCGCCACCGCCGTCGCGCTGCCTGTCGAGCACGACCCGATCACCCTCGCCAAGACGATCGCCAGCCTCGACCACCTCTGCGGCGGCCGGGTGGTGCTCGGCGCGGGCTTCGGCTGGAACACGGACGAACTCGCCGACCACGGGGTCCCGCCCGACCGGCGACGCGCCGTGTTGCGCGAGTACGTCGAGGCCATGCGCGCCCTCTGGCGGCACGAACAGGCCGAGTACGACGGAAAGTTCGTCAGGTTCGGGCCGAGCTGGTCCTGGCCGAAGCCGGTGAACGGTGACGTCCCCGTGCTGATCGGCGCGTCCGGGACGGATCGCACCTTCGAGTGGATCGCGCGCACCGGCGACGGCTGGATCACCACGCCGCAGGACGACGGCATCGTCGGCAAAGTGGCGCGGCTGCGCGATACGTGGGCGGCGGCCGGTCGGGCGGGCACGCCACGGGTGATCGCGCTGGACGGCCGGCCGGACGGCGAGCGGCTCGCGCACTGGGCCGCGGGCGGAGTCACCGACGTCGTGTACGGGCTGCCCGACCGCGGCGAGGACGAGATCCCGGGGTATCTCGACCGGCTGGTCGGCAAACTCGAGTTGATGCAGCCGGGTTCGCTCGCGGCCTAGTGGCGGCGGTGCCGCCGATGGTGGTGCTGGTTGTGGTGGTGCCGCGCCGCGACCGCGATGAGCCGCGTGTACGCGTCCGCGCCGGCCGGGGTCAGATGGATGCCGTCGTCGTAGAACCAGGATGGGTGCGGCTCCGACACGGCGTACCAATCGATCATGGTCACGTTGCGGAAGCGTGGTGCCACGTTCGCGATGGTCTGGTTGTTGGGCGCTTCCCACACCCGTGCCACCCGGTTGTTGATGACGACGACGCGCCGCGCATCGCGCAGGCTGGCCAGGGTCTGCCGCAGCATTGCCGCATCGATCAGGCCGTTGTCACCGACGCCGATAACGACCACTGGACCCAGTTTTCCGGCGGCGGCGTCGTCTTCGACGTCGTGCAGGATCGGGTCGGGCTGCCGGCCCTCGACGGCGTCGAGCATGCCGCCCGGGAACCTGCGATCCAGTGCGGCACGCGCGCCGAGCATCACGGAGTCACCGAATGCGCTGAGCGGCGGCACCGGGTCGGTGTGCGCGGCGGGGCTGGTGCGCGACCCGTCCGGCGCTGTCTTCCGGTTGTGCTTCGGCGCGGTGCCCGCGGTCGTGGGGTGCGTGCTGGGCAGTTCGCCGGATGTCGGGTCCGCGCGCGTCGTGGGCGGCGGACCGAGCCGTAGATCGCGACCGCCGTGCTCGGCAGCGAGCACCTTCTGCATTGGGGAGAGCACCGGCGACGGGCCGGCGAGCAGCACTCCCCCGGCCACCAGGACGACGCCGACCATCGCGGCGGTGCCCAGCCTGGCGCCCACCGGCGCCTGACCGACGACGACTCGCGCGAGCCGCTGCACGCCCGCGCGCAGGCTGGCGCGAAAGCCCGCCGTCCGCACCGGCAGCTCGACGAGCCGGTGCGTTGCGTCGGCGAGGAAAAACGTCGCTGCGATCCGCACCCCGAGCACGGCCGGCGCCGGCCAGTGCACGTCGACCCCGGGCCGGGTGACGACCGCGACCGGCCAGTGCCACAGGTAGATCGCGTACGAGCGGGCCGCCAGCCAGCGCACGGGACGGCGGTCGAGGGCTGCGCCGACCCGGCTGCCTGCCCGCGCGACGGACGCCGTGGCCAGCGCGGTGATCGCGGCGACCGCGAGGAACCCGCCGCGATACAGCCGTGGATCGGACTCGTCGACCAGGGCGAGGATCGCCACGAGCCCGGCCAGCGCGGCGACCGCCAGCGTGTCGGTGACGGCCAGCGCGCGACCGCGGCGCGCCGGCTGGGACGCTGTGACATCCCGGCCGGCGGCCAGGACGCCGAGTGCCGCGCCCAGCAGGAGGCCCATGCTGTGCGTGTCGGTGCCGTAGTACAGTCGCGACGCGTCGCTGCCGTACGGCGCGTTGTGGGCGATGGCGAGCACCGTCATCTCGACGGCCGACGCGAGTGCGAGCAACGTCGCGACACCTGCGAGGACGGTCGTCTTTGCCCTGCGCGGCGCGACGGCGAGGACACCGACTGCGACGAGCGGCCACGCGAGGTAGAACTGCTCCTCCACAGCCAGCGACCAAAGGTGCTGCAGCATGCTGGGCCGCCCCGCGGCCACGAAGTAGGACTGGTGCGCGAACGACAGCCACCAGTTGCTGACGTAGCCGGCGGCCGCCGCGGTCGCCGGCCGGACAGTGGTGAGTTGGTCGCGCCAATGCGCCGACGCGGCGAGCACCGCGATCAGCACGACCGCCAGCGCCGGCAGCAGCCGCCGTGCTCGCCGACGGTAGAAGTTCCCGAATCGCAGCGCGCCGAACCGCAGGTACTCCGTCGCGATCATGCGGGTGATCAGGTAGCCGCTGAGGACGAAGAACACGTCCACGCCGAGGAACCCGCCGGGCAGCGCGTGCGGCGCGAAGTGGAACGTGACCACCGCCGTCACGGCCAGCGCACGCAGCCCGTCCAGGCCGGACCAGCGATGCTGGGCGCGGGCGGGAGCTTCGGGCATGTAGTACATGACACCCGATCGCGCCAAACAATTGCGGGAGGCCGGGCCCCGGTGTGCCGTCCATTACGCCGACGCTGCGGCGGCACCGCCTCGACCTCTGGTGAAGGGTCAGGCCCGGCCCAGCACCAGGCCGGAGGTCGGCACGCCGGTGCCTGCCGTGACGAGCACGTGCTCGGCCTCTGGCACCTGGTTGACCGCCGTGCCGCGGACCTGTCGCACCGCCTCGGCGACACCGTTCATGCCGTGGATGTAGGCCTCGCCCAGCTGCCCGCCGTGCGGGTTCAGCGGCAGCCGACCGCCGATCTCCAGGGCGCCGTCCGAGACGAAATGCCGCGCCTCGCCGCGCGGGCAGAAGCCGAGCTCCTCGAGCTGGATGAGGACGAACGGGGTGAAATGGTCGTAGAGGATGGCGACGTCGACGTCCTCGGGCGCCAGCCCCGCCTGCCGCCACAGCTGCTCCCCGACCAGGCCCATCTCCGGCAGCCCGGTCAACCCGTCCCGGTAGTACGACGTCATGACGTACTGGTCGGCACCGCTGCCCTGCGCAGCTGCCCGGATCACTGCCGGCGGCTTCGCCAAGGCGCGCGCTCGCTCCAGCGACGTGACGACGACGGCGACTCCGCCGTCGCTCTCCTGGCAGCAGTCGAGCAGATGCAGCGGCTCGACGATCCACCGCGAGGCCTGATGCTCGGCCAGCGTGATGGGCTTGCCGTAGAAGAAGGCGTTCGGATTCGTTGCGGCGTGCTTGCGATCGGCGACCGCGACCCGGCCGAAGTCCGCACTGGTCGCTCCGTACTCGTGCATGTAGCGGCGCGCGACCATCGCGACCTGCCCCGCGGGCGTGCCGAGCCCCATCGGATATGACCAGCCGGCGTCGACGCCCGACGACGTGGGCGCCCCGGCCAGCGCGGAGGACACCTGCCCGAAGCGATGACCGGAGCGCTCGTTGAACGCGCGGTAGCACACGACGACCTCGGCCAACCCCGTCGCCACCGCCATCGCGGCCTGCTGGACGGTCGCGCACGCCGCGCCGCCGCCGTACTGGATGCGGCTGAAGAACGTCAGCGCCGGGATGCCGAGCTCACGGGCGACCGCGACCTCGGTGTTGTTGTCCATCGAGAACGTGACGAGCCCGTCCACGTCGCCGGGAGCCAGACCCGCGTCGGCGAGCGCTGAGCGCACCGCCTCCGCAGCGAGCCGCAGCTCCGAGCGGCCCGAGTCCTTCGAGAACTCCGTCGCGCCGATCCCGACGATCGCCGCCTTGCCCGCGAGCCCGCCCGTCATGCGTCTTCCCCGCTGGTGTGGGCATTTTCCGCCGCGCGTGCTGCCCATACGGGAGGGGGAGTTGAGACGGTGACCTGCACGGTGCCGACCACGTGATCGCCCAGCTGCCCACGTCCGACGACGGCGACCGTGACGTCCGCCCCGTCGACCTCGGTGACCTCGCCGGAGAACACCAGCGTGTCGTATGCGTACGCAGGCACGCCGAGCCGGATCGAGATCGACCTGACCCGCGCGTTCGGCCCGGCCCAGTCGGTGACGTAGCGCTCGACGAGTCCGGTATCGGTCAGGATGTTGACGAAGATGTCCTTGCTGCCGCGTGCGATCGCACTGTCGCGGTCGTGGTGCACGTCCTGGAAGTCGCGGGTGGCGAGCGCAGTCGAGACGACGAACGTCGGCGCTATCTCGATCGCGAGCTCGGGCAGTCCCTCTCCGGCGGCCGTCATTGCGCGGGCCGCCAGAACGGCAGGGTCAGCTCGTCGTCGATCCTGGTGAGCGCGACCTCGACCAGCATGCCGATCGTGACGGCTGCGGGGTCGACGTCGATCAGCTCACCGAGCATCCGCACGCCCTCCTCCAACTCGACCAGCGCGACGACGAACGGCAGCTGCTTGCCCGGCACCTTCGGATGGTGATGGACGACGTAGCTGAACACGGTGCCGCGGCCGGTCGCGACGATGCAGTCCTGCTTCTCGGCACCGCACGAGGGGCACATCGGTCCCGGCGGATGCCGCAGCCGCCCGCACGCCGGACAGTGCTGGATACGTAGCTCGCCGTCCGCGGTCCCCGCCCAGAAGAACGCGGTGTCCAGGCTGACGACCGGGCGCAAGGTTTGGGAGCGGTCGGGCTCGGCGGACCCGGGCGCGAACTTGAGCACCCGGAACAGCATCTCGGCCACCGGTTCGTCGTCGACGTACCACGTGTTGCGCGTCGTGACGAACCAGCCGTCGCCGAGCGCGGTCCGCTTCGGGCCGACGACGTCGTCGAGGACGGTCGACACCGACACCTGCTCGCCGGGGCGCAGGTAGCGGTGATACGTCTGATCGCAGTTGGTCGCGACGACGGAGGTGAAACCGGCGGCGTCCATGATCGCCATCATCCGGCCGAGCGGGTCGTCGTCGCCACGCCGGCCGTGCAGGCCGTACATCGTCCAGACCTGGATCATCGCGGGCGGCGCGACGATTCCATCATGTCCCGCCGCGCGCGCCTCCTCGTCGTCGACATAGATCGGGTTGGCGTCGCCCAGCGCTTCCACCCAGTTGTTGATCATCGGCTGGTTGACCGGATCGCGGCCGGGACGCGGCGCCGAAACTCCGGCCGCCTGCACCTCGGCGGCCGCGCGGCGAATCTCGTCAGGTGTCATCGCGGCACCCTGGGCAGCTCCAGCCCGAACTGCGCGATCAGTTCGCGCTGCACCTCGTTGACCCCACCGCCGAACGTGATCACCAGCGCGCGCTTGGCCTGCAGGTCGAGCCAGTGCAGCAGCCGGCCGGTCTCCGGGTCGGCGGGGTCACCGTGCCGGCCCACGACCTCCTCCAGCAGCCGGAAGACGTGCTGGGTGCGCTCGGAGGCGAACACCTTTGTCGCCGACGCGTCCGCGACGTCGACGTCACCCGCGCGCGCTGCGACCTGCCAGTTGAGCAGTTCGTTGATGCGCGTGATGGCCCGCGTCTCGGCGAGCGCACGCCGGACGTCCGGCTCGTCCAGCAGGCTGCGTGCGGCCGCCCAGTCGCGCACCAGCTTGTGCAGCCCGGCGAGTTTGCCGGCCGGTCCGAGCATGACGCGCTCGTGGTTCAACTGCGAGGTGATCAGCGCCCAGCCCTCGTTCTCCTTCCCGACGAGCATGTCGACGGGCACCCGTACGTCGGCGTAGTACGTCGTGTTGACGTGGTGCGCGCCGTCGGCCGTGATCGTCGGAGTCCAGGAGAAGCCGGGGTCGCTGGTGTCGACGATGAGGATCGAGATGCCGCGGTGTTTCGGTGCGGACGAATCGGTTCGGCATGCGAGCCACACGTAGTCGGCGTCGTGGCCGCCGGTGGTGAACACCTTCTGGCCGTTGACAACGTAGTGGTCGCCGTCGCGCACCGCGGTCGTGCGCAGTGAGGCGAGGTCGGTGCCTGCTTCCGGTTCGGTGTAGCCGATCGCGAAGTGCACATCGCCGGCGAGGATCCTGGGCAGGAAGAAGTCCTTCTGCGTCTGCGTGCCGTGCGCCTGGAGCACCGGCCCGACTGTCTGCAGCGTGACGTACGGCAGCGGGACATCGCGCCGCGCTGCCTCGTTGACGAAGATCTGCTGCTCGAGTTGCCCGAAGCCGCGCCCGCCGAACTCCTCCGGCCAGCCGACACCGAGCCAGCCGTCGCGACCCATGCGCTTGACGACGTCGCGGTAGGTCGCGCCGTGCCTGGTCAAGAGCAATTCGTCCGCGTCGTCGGGCGGCACGAGATCTGCGAAGTAGTCGCGCAGCGTTGATTGCAGCTCCGCCTGCTCCGCCGTCAGCTCCAGGTACACGTCATGCCCCCAGCCGGTCGAGCCGGTACGCCGTGCCGCCCACGAAGCGGGCCAGATCCTTCGCGTGCGAGTAGTAGCGGTGCAGCGGGTAGGTGATGTCGACGCCGAGCCCGCCATGCAGGTGATGGCACACCTGCAGCGCGTTGGGCACCTCGGCGGCGAGGCAGTAGGCCGCGACCGCCAGGTCCTCGTCGGCGGGCAACCCGGCGTCGAGCCGCCACGCCGCCGAGGTCGCGGCGAGGTGGACGGTGCGCGCGGCGATGTACACGTCGGCGACCTGCTGCGCGACCGCCTGGAACGTGGCGAGCGGCCGGCCGAACTGCTGCCGAGTGCGCAGATGTTCGGCGGTCAGCGCGAGCGCGCCAGCGAGCACGCCATCGGCGACGGCCGCCGCACCCGCTACGGCAAATCGGTCGAGGTCGGCGGCCGACGCGTCGACCATCGACTCCGGGCGCACCGCGTCGAGGCGCACGGTGTACTCCGGCGCGCCCGTCGACGTACTGGTGCGCTGCAGCGCGACTCCGACGGTGGCCGCATCGACGACGGCGGTGCCGGCCGCAGTCGGGACGAGTATCCGGCGCGCCTGCTCCGCATACGGCACGCCGATCCGCACGCCCGTGAGCACGCCGCCGGCAACGCGCACACCGGCGCCGGGCGCGTCGCGCAGCGCCCCGGTCAGCAGCGCGCCGTTCGCAACATCGCCGAGCAGCTCGTGCTGCTCGACCGTGCCGTGCCGCACCAGTGGCAGCACGCCGAGCGCGAGGGTTGCCAGTGCAGGCAACGGCAGCACCTGCCGCCCGACCTCGGCGAGCACCAGCCCGACCGGCAACGGGCCCAGTCCGTCCCCACCGAGGGCTTCCGGGATCGCCAGCCCGAGCAGCCCGGCCTGCCCCATCGCCTTCCACGCCGCCTCGTCGTAGCCGCCGGCCGAGGCGAGCGCGGCGCGCACCCGGGCGTCGTCGGGGACGCCGCGCAGCACACTGGCCGCGAGGTCCGCCACCGCCTGCTGCGCCTCGTCCAGGCCGAAGTCCACCTGATCACGCTCCCTTTCGCGCCGCGGTGAGCAACTCGTCCAAGCCAAGGGGCAAGTCGTCGGCCAGATCCCACAGCCGCGGCGCCAACTCGCGGCACGCGATGAGCCCGACGTCCAAACGACCGTCGTTCGACATGACGGTGACGTTCAGTCCGGCGGTGTGGAAGACCGGCCCGAACGGGTAGAAGCCGGTGATCCGCGCGCCGCTCAAGAAGTAGATCGGCATCGGCGGTCCAGGCACGTTGGAGATCACGAGGTTGTGGATCACGGGATGACGCTCGGCGAGGCGCAGCTTGGAATACACGCGCACCGCGAGCCCGAGGGTATTGGGCGCCGCGAACTGCGCCCAGTCCTGAAGCAGCCACGCGCTGAGCGTCCCGTGGTGCTCCTTCGCGACGACGTTCTCCTGCGCGATCGCTGCAAGCCGCTCGACCGGGTCGGCGATGTCGCTCGCGAGTGTGGCGACCATGCCGGACACCTGGTTCGTTCCGCTGTCCCCCGTCTCGCCACGCACGGACACCGGCACCATCGCGACCAGCGAGCTGTCCGGCAGCTCGCCGCGCGCGGCGAGGTACGTCCGCAGCGCCCCCGAACAGATCGCGAGCACGACGTCGTTCACGGTGCAGCCGAACGCGTTCTTGACCTCCTTGACCGCGCCGAGCTCCATGCGGGTGGACGCGACGGAGCGGTGCCCGGTGAGTGTGCCGTTGAACGACGTCTGCGGCGCCGTGAACGGCGCGGGCATGGCGCGGCCGCGACGAGCGCGGTCGACCCAGTTCTCCACGACGCGCGCAGTAGCAGGCACGAGCCGGGCGAACTTGGCGGGCCGGGTCGCCAGCCGTACTACGCCGTCGAGCACGATCTGCGCGTCGCTCGGGCGCTTGGCCGGCATCACCGGCGGCCGGGCGGCCGGCAACGGCTCCGCGCCGGGTTCGAGGCTGCACAGCTCGGAGACCAGGTTGGCACCGGACACCCCGTCGACTGTCGCGTGGTGCCTCTTGGTCAGGACGGCGAGCGAGCCGTCCGCCAAGCCTTGCAGCACCCACATCGTCCACAGCGGACGATTGCGGTCGAGCGGCTGCGCGGCGACGTCGGCGCAGACCGCGGCCAGCTCCGCACGTCCGCCCGGCGCCGCGACGATCGCACGCCGCACGTGGTGCTCGATGTCGAACTCGTCGTCGTCGATCCACACGGGATGGTCGAGGTTGAGGGCCGGACTGTGCAGCTTGCGCCGGAAAGCGGGGGTCGTCCCGAGGCGCTCACGCAGATCGTCACGGAGCCGCTCGAAGTCGTACGGCTCGGGCATGGTGGACTGGTCGAGGACGAGCAGGCCGCAGACGTGCAGCAGCATCGTGCTGCTCTCGAAGTACAGGAAGCTCGCGTCGAGCCCGCTCAACCGCTGCACGCGAAGAATGATAGAACGTGTTCTAGTTTCTGGCATAGGATCGCAGCGATGACCCACGGATTCCGCGTGCGGCAGCTCGGCCAGCTTGCATTGGCGGCGAACGCGCTGCGGCCGGTGCCGGGCGCCGCGGCCGGCGTGCCCGCGTTCTTCGGCGGCTGGTTGACCGGCGAGCTGGCTCCGCACCTGCTCGGCGTCGCCGCGCTCGATGCCGGGGTGCACTTCGTTCGGCACGGAGTGCGCTCGCGCCGCGACGTCATCGACCTCGTCGTCGCCGGCGCGAACGTCGCCGCTTACTCGGCGCTGATCGGCGGTGGCCGACGCGCGGCCGGCGAGATAGAGGACGCGCTCGTCGAGACCCTAGGCGCCGGCTACCGCGAGGTCATCGCCCGCGACCCGATGCCTGACGACGTGGCCGCCCCGTGGCAAACGCTCGCCTTCCCGTTCCGAGCGCGCGACGTGAATGTCACCCGGGTGCGTCGGATGTCCTACGCGCCGGGCGGGCGACGCTTCGAACTGGACGTGTGGCACCACCGCGAGACGCCGGCCGGCGCGCCCGTCCTGCTCCAGGTGCACGGCGGCGCCTGGATGCTCGGCAACAAGGACCAGCAGGGCATCCCGCTCATGCTGCACATGGCGGCGCGGCGCTGGGTCTGCGCTTCGGTGAACTATCCGCTCTCCCCGCGCGCCCGCTGGCCCGAGCATCTCGTCGCGCTCAAGCAGGCGATGCGGTGGATCCGTGAGCACGGCCACGAGTACGGCGCGGACCCTGCCTTCGTGGCCGTGACGGGCGGCTCGGCCGGCGGCCACCTTGCCGCCATGGTCGCGCTCACCGCAGACGACAAGTCGCTGCAACCCGGCTTCGAGGACGTGGACACCTCCGTGCAGGCGTGCGTCCCGCACTACGGCGTGTACGACTTCACCGACGAGAGCGGGGCAAGCTTCACCCGGCACCGGTTGAACGGCCTGCTGCGTCCGTACGTGATGGGACGGGCCGCGATCTACCCGGACGACTACCGCGCAGCGTCGCCGCTGTTCCGCATCACTCCCGACGCCCCGCCGTTCCTCGTGCTGCACGGCCGCAACGACACGCTCGTGCCGGTCGCCGAGGCACGCGCGTTCGTGGCCAGGCTGCGCGACACCGTGAAGAACCCGGTGGCCTATGCCGAGCTAGGTGGCGCGCAGCATGCCTTCGACTTGTTCCTGTCGCTGCGCAGTACCGCGGTGCTGCGTGGCGTGGCCCGCTTCCTCGAGTGGTGCCACGCCACGCGCGAATCGCGTCCGCTCGCATCCTAGGAGGTCTAGCCGATCTTCACCGTGCGGTGCCCGGCTTTGCCGCCGAGCGTGAACGGGAGCAGCCCGACGTTGTTGTCGTAGTTGGTCTCCACCAGCTTGTGATTCGGGTCGGTCGTCACGCGAATCTGGTAGTGCCCATTCGGGAGCGACGTGATGTCGAACGACTGGCCGGCGACGTACTGGAAGTAGGTGTCGCCCCAGCCCGCCGGCAGGACCTCACGCAGCCAGATGGAGCTTCGGCCCGCGCAAGCACTCCACAGCCCTGCGGTGTCCGGCTGCCAGTCGGCACCGGGCAGCGTCAGGTCGATCGCGTCGGTCGGCGCCAGACAGAACGACTGCTTGTCGCTGAGCACGACGCGGTTGCCGCTCTTGTCGAGCAGGTCGTATTGCGCGATGTCCTCCATGTGCCAGTGGTGGTGACCCTTGCGGGTGTCGAACTCGAACTGGTTGACGTTCGTCGAGCTGACCGGCACGCCGTTGCGGTAGATGAACTGGACGCCCTGCATGACCGGGGCGCTGCCGCTGCGAAACCCCTCGACGACGAGCGGGCCGGATCCGGCGTTCCAGATCGTTGCCCCGAACGTGAGGTAGTCGCGTCCCGTGCGCTTGTTGTGCTGGATGTTCAGGCTGCGCGCAGGAAGCGCACGCAGGTCGGGTACGCCGTCGGCGTTGTGCAGCCCAGTGGGGTCGGACCCGACGGACTGGTTGGTGGTGGTGGTGGTGGCCGGTCCCTCGCCGAGCGGTTGGGTGCCCGTGCTCGTCAGATTCGGCTGGACGATGATCGGTGGCGGACACCGCCGCGGCCCGCACTGCCTGACCTTCCGGGTCTTGATCGTCAGCCCGGTGCTGGACGACTGCTCGTCCGCCGGAATCCCCAGCTGGTCGGCGTAGGTCTGCGCGATCGTCATCGTCACGGTGTAGTCGCCGTCCGGGACGTCCAACTTGAACGAGAAGGACAGCGAGTTCGCCCAACCGGCGTCGATGCCCCAGACCGCGCCCTCAGACTGTGAGCTGCCGCAGCCGAAGGGAAAGCCGTTCTGATTGGGCCCCGACGCGTCGACGCGCGAGCTGCCGCCGTAGTAGTAACCGCCGTTGAGGCAGTACGAGATGTCCTGCGACGCGACGCTGTGGCCGGCGGAATCGGTGAGGTTGAGATGGAAGAACTGCGGAAGCCCGGCACTCATCCGCACCCTTGTCGGAGCGGTGATCTGGCGGATCGGATGGACGCCGTGCGTGTCGCGGCTGACCTGCCAGAGCGAAATGGTGCCGTCCGGATTGCGGTGCGCGTCGATCTCGAAGGTGCCGCCGGCGGCCGCGACGTACACCCCGGGTGAGATGAACAGCCGTGAGTTGGCCTTGTAGCGGGTGACGTTGGTGTGCTTCATGATCGTGAGCAGCTTGAGGCTCGGCGGACTCGGCCGCGCGGCCGTACTCGTTGCCGGCAGCGCCAGCGCTACCCCGATCGCCGACACCGCGGCCAGCGCATAGACCCATTTCGAACGCAGCATGCTTCCCCCTCGAAAGCCGATCCCGTCGCATAAGGGACGCGCGAGGGGGTGCGAATCGTTGCGTCCGACCGTTGATTGGCGCCGCGAAGGGCCGACGATACGCTCGCCGGCGATGACACGGCGGTCTCGCTACCCGTGCAACGGCGCGCGGCCCATTACGCTGGGAATCGCGAGGGGTGAGTTCGGTCGGGGCGCGCTGCTCGTCGGTCAGTGATCGGCACCATCGGACAATTCTAGAACGTGTTCTAACCGGTAGAAACACGGGCGATATTGGCCGAAGTGGCATCCGCCTGAAACACGTTCCTGTGACGTCGAATGGTACTGTCGAATAGCTCGGACCTGACAGCGAGGAAGACGAACATGGCGGCTCCGCGGGCGAAGCCCACGAACGGATCGGCACTGCCTGCCGACGAGCTCGGCTCGCTGGCGCAGCGCGATCGCCGCAAGCGGATCTTGGACGCGACGCTCGCCCTTGCGTCGAAGGGCGGTTATGACGCGGTGCAGATGCGCACCGTCGCCGAGCGTGCCGATGTCGCGCTCGGCACCCTGTACCGGTACTTCCCGTCCAAGATCCATCTGCTGGTCTCCGCGATGGCGCGGGAGCTGGAAGGCGTGCGGGAACGGACGGCACGTATTCCGGTGCCGGGCGAGACGCCCTACGACCGGCTCATGTTCATCCTGAGCCGCATCACGAAGGCCATGCAGCGCGATCCGCAGCTCACCGAGGCGATGACGCGCGCGTTCATGTTCGCCGACGCGTCTGCCGCTGCCGAGGTCGACACGGTCGGCCGGCTGATGGACCGGATGATCGCCCGAGCCCTCACCGATGCCGAACCGACCGAGGAGCAACTTGCCATCTCGCGAGTGATCAGCGACGTCTGGATGGCGAACCTCGTCGCCTGGGTCACCCGGCGGGCGTCGGCCAACGACGTCGCCGATCGACTGGAGCTCACCATCGGACTACTGCTGGGCGTGCATCGGTCGAGCTAATTATTGAAGCACTTATACAAGTGCTGTTATAGTGCTTGTATGATTACCCCTGGCCTGAGCACCCGGGTGCGTGTGCTGCTCGAGGCGATGGACGCCGACGTCGGCCTCGCGCTCGCTGACCTCGGGTTGCGCGATTACCGGACTCGCTACTCCGCAGTCGTCCGGGTCATCGTCGCGGACGGCCCGTCGTCGATCCGGCACATCGCCGACAAGCTCGGCATCACCCATTCCGGCGCCAGCCAGCTGGTGGCCGAGATGGAGCGGCGCGGGCTGCTCGAGCTGCGGGCCGGGACGGACGCCCGGCAGCGCCACGTGCGACTCACCGCGAAAAGCCGGCGTTTGCGGCCTGCCATCGACGCCGAATGGGAGGCAACCGATGCCGCGTCGGCCGCGCTCGACGCGGAACTCCCCTATCCGCTCAGCAGGCTCATCGACGACCTCGAGGCGGCGCTCGAGCGCCGCCGGTTCCGGGATCGGATCGCCGACGCCGCAGCGGGCCTGCCGGACAGCGAGTACCGGTCGATCTTGATGAAGACCGATGATTAGCCGGCTGGTCGTCGACATCACACCGCTGCGCGAGTCGCCGGCGTATCGACGGCTTTGGCTCGGCTCGCTGCTGTCCGCCGTCGGTTCGCAGCTCACCACGTTCGCGGTTGCGCTACAGGTCTACCTGCTGACGCACTCGTCCGTCGCGGTGGGCGGCGTCGGGCTCGTGAGCGCCGTGCCCGCCATCACCTGCGGACTCTTTGCCGGCAGTCTCGTCGACGCGCACGACCGTCGGCGGATCGTGCTCTGCGCGTCGTCGCTGTCGCTGCTCGTGTCGGTCGGGCTCGCGGCGCAAGCCTTCGCCGAGGTGCGGTCGGTCTGGCTGCTCTACGTGTTCGTCGCGGTCCAGTCGCTGGTCAGCTCGGTGAATGCACCGGCGCGGCGCACGTTCCTGCCGCGTCTGCTGCCGGCCGAACAGATACCGGCCGGCGCCGCGTTGACGATGCTGTCCATGCACGTCTCGCTCGTGCTCGGCCCGTCGCTGGCCGGCGTGCTGACGGCCGCGGGCGGCCTGAAGTTCTGCTACCTCGTCGACGCGATCAGCTTCCTCGCCGCGATGTACGGCGTCTACCGCCTCCCTCCGATGCGCCCGGACGGTGCCGGGACGCGGCCCGGAGCCCGTGCCGTGCTCGACGGGCTGCGCTTCCTCGGCCGCAGCAAGGTGCTCACCGGCGCACTTGTCTCCGATCTCAACGCAACGGTGCTCGCCATGCCGATCGCGCTGTTCCCCGCCATCAACGCCGCACGCTTCGCTGGATCGCCGCGCACGCTCGGCCTGATGACGACCGCGATCGCGGTCGGCGGCGTCCTCGGCTCGGGGCTGTCCGGGCCGATCGGGCGCGTGCAGCGCCAGGGCGTCGGCATGTTGGTGGCCGGCGCGGTGTGGGGCGCCGCGCTGGCCGGCTTCGGAGTCGTCGACGGGCTGGCGGCGACGTTGGCCCTGCTCGCCGTTGCCGGCGCCGCGGACGTGAGCAGCGTCGTGCTGCGCTCGACGGTGATTCAACTCGCCACGCCGGACGCCTACCGGGGCCGGATCAATGCGGCCGAATTCGTGGTGGGCGCGGCCTGCCCCGAGCTGGGCAACTTCCGGGCGGGCGCCGTCGCGTCGCTGACCTCGCCGGGCGTCAGCGCGGTGGCCGGCGGGTTGGGGTGTGTCGCCGGCGCCGCCGTGATCGCACTGAGCATGCCCGCGTTCGTCCGCTACCGCGTGTCGCCCAAGCCGGCGCCCGAGGCCGAGCTCGCAGTCGCCTGACGTCTCAGAGCCAGCGGCGTACCCGGTCGGCGTAGTCGGTGTACGCGGTGCCGAACTTGATGCGGAGGTAGCGCTCCTCCGGCAGGATCGCGCCCCAGGTCAGCAGCGCGACGCCGACCGGCACGAACACCAGCGCCCAGAAGGACGGCCACAGCAGCGCGAGTCCGGCGTCGAGCGCGATCAATCCCAGATAGAGCGGGTTGCGCGACACGCGGAACGGTCCCCGCTCGAGCACGGTGGTCGCCACCTGTCCCGGCAGCAGGCCCGTTCGGTGTCGTGCCATCAGTGCCATCCCCCAGCCGTTCCACGCTGCGCATATCGCGACGAGCGCCCAGCCGAGCGGTCGAGCGGTCGAGCGGTCGAGCGGTCGACAGAATGGTGACGGGGTCCAATCCGGCGCCGCTCGCGGCGAACCCGGCGACGAGCGGCAGGCCCAGCGCCAGCGGTGGCCAGAGGCGGTAGTCCGGCGCGTCGCTCACCGCGGCGCGTTGAGCTCCTCGATGAGCGCGGCGGCCGTCGGGCAGCGATCGAGCAACTCGCCGACGTGCGCGCGGGTGCCGCGCTGCGGTTCGAGCATCGGCACCCGGACCAGCGACTCGCGCCCGATGTCGAAGATGACCGAATCCCACGACGCCGCCGCGACCGACGGGCCGTAGCGGCGCAGGCACTCGCCGCGGAAGAACGCGCGGGTGTCCTCCGGCGGGTCGCCCACCGCCGCCTCGACGCTGCGCGGATCGAGCAGCGTCTGCATCGCGCCGCGCTGCACCAGCCGGTGGTAAAGGCCCTTCTCCGGACGGACGTCCGAATACTGCAGATCGACGAGCTGCAAACGCGAGGAGTCCCAGTCGAGCCCGTCCCGCTCGCGGTAGCCGTGGAGCAGCCGCAGCTTCGCAACCCAATCGAGCTCGCCGGCCAGCCGCATCGGGTCGGCGGCCAGCCGGGCCAGTACCGACTCCCAGCGGTCGAGCACGTCGCGCGTCTGCTCGTCCACGTCGTCGCCCATCCGGTCGTCGACGAACTTGCGCGCGCGGTCGAGGTACTCGCCCTGCAGGTCGAGCGCGGTGATCGTGCGGCCGTCGGCGAGCGTGATCCCGTGCCGCAGCGACGGGTCGTGTGACACGTCGTGCAGCTCGCGGACCGGCGCCGAGATCGCGAGGTCGTCGGCGAGGAAGTTCGCCTCGATCATGTCGAGCACCAGGGCGGTGGTGCCGACCTTGAGGTAGGTGGCGATCTCGGACATGTTCGCGTCGCCGATGATCACGTGCAGCCGCCGGTACCGGTCGGCGTCGGCGTGCGGCTCGTCGCGGGTGTTCACGATCGGTCGCTTCAGCGTGGTCTCGAGCCCGACCTCCACCTCGAAGAAGTCGGCGCGCTGCGCTATCTGGAAGCCCGCCGTCCGGCCGTCCTGACCGAGGCCCACCCGGCCGGCCCCGCACATCACCTGGCGGGTGACGAAGAACGGGACGAGGTGCCGCACGAGCGTGGCGAACGGGGTGTCGCGCCGGCAGAGGTAGTTCTCGTGCGCGCCGTAGGACGCGCCCTTGTTGTCGGTGTTGTTCTTGTACAGGTTGATCGTCGTGGCGACGCCGGGCATGGTCGCGAGCCGCCGGATCGCCTCGAGCATCACCAGCTCCCCGGCGCGATCCCAGCGCACCAGGTCGAGCGGGTTCGTGACCTCAGGGCTCGAGTACTCCGGATGCGCATGGTCGACGTAGAGGCGCGCGCCGTTGGGCAGGATGACGTTCGCCATCCCCGCGTCCTCTTCGGCTTCGATGAACTCCTGGGCGATGGCGCCGCCGGCACCGGAGCCGCCGAGGTCGAAACCGCGCGCGTCGCGCAACGGCGACTCCTCTTCGAAGTCCCAGCTGGCGCGCCGCGCGCGGCCGGCCGGCAGCGTGGCGGCGTACGCGTTCACGACCTGCGCGGAGAGCAGCATCGCGTTCGCGGAGGGCTGGCCGGGCAGGCTGACGCCGTACTCGACCTCGGTGCCCATCACGCGTCGTACGCTCACGCCTCTAAGGCTACGGGGTTGTTCGACCGACTAGGCGACGAGCGGCGGTAGTGGGCAGCGCAGCACCGTGCAGGCGGCGCGGAGCAACTCCGCCTCGGCGGCCGTTACGACCGCGTCGGCCGAGACCGCGGCCACGATCGCCTCGACGAGTACGCGCTTGTTGCGTGGATCGAGATCGTTGAGTGGCTCCCAGCCCGCATCCAGTGCCGGCCACGGATCCTTCGGCGGGGCGTACGGCACGGACACACCGGGCAGCAGTCTGGCGACGGCGGCCTCGAACGCATCCCGCGCCGCCGCCGGGTCGGCGTTGCCTGCTGCGGCGACGACCGCGACGAGGGTGAGCGCCGCGTCCTGGACGCGCTGCACGGCCGCGCGCCCGGGCCGGGAGCTGGCGCGTGGCGCTGCCGCGTCCAGGAGATAGCTGCCGACGACCCGCGTCAGGCAGTACTCGAACACCGACACCGCACCGTCGGCGCGCGCCAACTCGTCCAGCGCCGCGACGAGCGCGCTGCGCTCCGGCGCGGGTCGCGCCACGAGCTGCGGGACGGCGAGCTCGACGACCGGCAGCCGGAGCATCGGGTCGAGGCGCGGAAGCCGGCCGGCGAGCGCTGCCGTCGCGTCCGCGACCGGCTGCCCCAGTCGGGCGACCACCGCGCGAAGCTGACGGACCCGGACCTCCGGGCTCGCGTCGAGCAGCATGCCCAGCACGAGCGGCACCGCCGTGCTGCCCTGGCTGGCGGCGGTGCGGTACTCGGCCGGGATGCGTGAGCTGAGCCCGGCCCCGCGGGCCAGGTCATCGGCAGTCACCGTTCGCACCCGGGCGCTCACGGCCGCCGGGTCGAGTTGGGCATTGGCCGGCGCGGGCGGCGTCGGCGTGGACCCGGCGAGGCCGAGCGCGGCGTCCTCGACGAGCCCGTCCGGCGGTTGCGCGGTGTACTGCTCCTGCAACGCGGCGAGCTGCTCGGCCTTGAACGTCGGGTCCAGGGCGGCGATCCGTTCGAGCAGCGGCGGGTGGGTGGCCAGGAGGGATGTCAGGCTGCTGCCGCCCTCGCCGAACAGCATGTGGCTGACCTGCTTCGCGCCGTGGGCGTCACTCAACTTCGAACCGGTCGGCAGCCCGGCGATCTTCTTCAGCGCGCCGGTGAGCCCCGTCGTCTGCCGGGTGAACTGCACCGACGACGCGTCGGCGAGCCATTCGCGCTGCCGGCTCACTGCGGCTTTGATGAGCCCGGCGAAGAACTGGCCGACGAAGCCGAGCACGATCAGCGCGAGGGCGATGACGAGGATCGGGTTGCCGCCCTTCGAATCGCGTGATCGTCCGCCGCCGAATGCCAGGAAGCGCAGCCCGATCAGGCCGAGCAGCAGGATGCCGTTCAGCAGCCCGATCAGCCGGACGTTGAGCCGCATGTCGCCGTTGAGGACGTGGCTGAACTCGTGGCCGATGACGCCCTGCAACTCGTCGCGGTTGAGCCGATCCAGCGCACCGGAGGTCACCGTGATCGCCGCGTCGGACGGCGTGTAGCCGGCGGCGAACGCGTTGATGCCGGGTTCCTGCTCGAGCACGAACAGACGAGGCACCGGCACGCCCGACGCGATCGCCATCTCCTCGACGACGTTCACGAAACGGCGCAGGCGCGGGTCGCTCGTCGACGGGTCGACGGCGGTCGCGCCGACGGATTGGGCAACGGCCGCGCCGCCGCCGCGCAGGGCGATCATCTTCGACGCCGTCCCGCCACCGATGACCAGCAGCGTGAAGATCGTCATCACGATGACGAAGCCGATCAGGGTGCCGGCCGGCTCGCCGTGCCAGAGCAGGACGACGACCAGATCGTTCACGGCGACGATGGCGACCACGGCAACGACGAACAGCACGACGAGCCGGACACTGGTGCCGCGCGCGGCACGCTGCCGCTCGAAGAAGTCCACCGGGGCGGAGTGCGGTTAGAACTGGACCTTCGGCGCCTCTCGGGTCTCCGGGTGGTCGGGCGCGATCTCCCACTGCGCGGCCTCGCCGAAGTTGAACATGCCGGCGATGACCGAGCCGGGGAACGCCTGGCGGTGGTTGTTGTAGCTCATCACCGAGTCGTTGTACGCCTGCCGGGCGAACGCCACCCTGTTCTCGGTGGAGGTCAGTTCCTCGGAGAGTTGCATCATGTTCTGGTTCGCCTTGAGATCCGGGTAGGCCTCGACGGCCACGTTGAGCCTGCCGAGGGCGCCGGCGAGCGAGCCCTGCGTCTCGGCCAGCTTCTTCATCGCCACCGGGTCACCCGGGTTCTGCTGCGCGGCGGTCAATCCGGCCATCGCGGCGGCGCGCGCGTTGGTGACCGCCTCGAGCGTCTGGCGTTCGTGGGCCATGTAGGCCTTGGCCGTCTCGACGAGGTTCGGGATCAGGTCGAAGCGCCGCTGGAGTTGGACGTCGATCTGCGCGAACGCGTTCTTGTAGCCGTTCCGCGACCGCACCAGTCGGTTGTAGGCGAACACCACCCACAAGAGCAGCAGCACGACGATGATCGCGATGATGAGGCCGATGACGAGTCCCATAGCCGGAGAGCGTAGCGATCCGGGGGCCTCAGACCAGCAACTTGACGATCGCTGCGATGCCGACGACCACGATCACGGCACGCAGCACCGACGGCGGCAGGCGCCGACCGACGTGCGCCCCGAGCACCCCGCCGGCGATCGAGCCCGCCGCGATGAGCCCGGCGGCGGTCCAGTCGATGTGCGTCGTGATGACGAAGACGATGGCCGCGACCAGGTTCGCGAGTCCGGCCAGCACGTTCTTCAGCGCGTTGAGCCGCTGCAACGACTCGGAGATGAACAGGCCGAGGAAGCCCATCAGCAGCACGCCCTGGGCTGCCCCGAAGTAGCCGCCGTAGATCCCGGTGCCGAAGACGACCAGCCACACCGGCAGGCTGACCCGGCCGTCGGCGGTGTGCCCGCGCGCTACCAGCCAGGACGTGAGTCGGCCGCCGAACATGACGAGCAGCAACGCGAGCACGATCAGCGCCGGCACGATCGCCTTGAACGCCGCGGCGGGCAGTTCGAGCAGCAGGATCGCCCCGGCGGTTGCGCCGAGCACCGTCGCCGTGCTGGCCTGCACCGCGCGCCGGCCCTGTCCGGCGAGTTCGCGTCGGTAGCCGTACGCGCCGACGAACGAGCCCGGGAACAGGCCGACCGTGTTGGAGACGTTCGCCGTCACCGGCGGCAGGCCGATGGCGAGCAGAGTCGGGAACGTGATCAGCGTGCCGGAGCCGACGACGGTGTTGATCGTGCCGGCGCCCAGCCCGGCCACGGCGACCAATACCGCCTGCCAGAAGCTCACACCTCGTACTCAACCACCCGGGTTGTCCGCCCTTCCGTGCATCCCCACGTACTGAGAGGCGGACAACTCACCAGGGCGGTGCGACCTACAGGTACTGGCCGGTGTTGCCCACAGTGTCGATCGAACGGCCGGCGTCGGCGCCCTTGCCGGAGATGAGCGTGCGGATGTACACGATGCGCTCGCCCTTCTTGCCGGAGATGCGCGCCCAGTCGTCCGGGTTCGTGGTGTTCGGCAGATCCTCGTTCTCGCGGAACTCGTCGACGCACGCGGCGAGCAGATGCAGCATGCGCAGCCCGCGCTGACCCGTCGTCAGGAGATCCTTGATCGCCATCTTCTTCCCACGGTCGACGATGTTCTGGATCATCGCGCCGGAGTTGAAGTCGCGGAAGTACAGCGTCTCCTTGTCGCCGTTGGCGTAGGTGACCTCGAGGAACCGGTTCTCCTCCGATTCCGAGTACATTCGCTCCACCGCGTGCTGGATCATCGCGGCGACCGTCGCATCGGCGTCGCCGCCGTGCTCGGCGAGATCCTCCGGATGGATCGGCAGATCGGAGCGGATGTACTTCGAGAAGATGTCGCGCGCGGCCTCGGCGTCCGGGCGCTCGATCTTGATCTTCACGTCCAGCCGGCCGGGGCGCAGGATCGCCGGATCGATCATGTCTTCGCGGTTCGAGGCACCGATGACGATCACGTTCTCGAGACCTTCGACACCGTCGATCTCGCTCAGCAGCTGCGGCACGATGGTGTTCTCGACGTCGGAACTCACACCGGAACCGCGGGTACGGAAGATCGAGTCCATTTCGTCGAAGAAGACGATCACCGGCGTGCCCTCGCTCGCCTTTTCGCGGGCGCGCTGGAACACCAGCCGGATATGCCGCTCGGTCTCGCCGACGTACTTGTTGAGCAGCTCCGGGCCCTTGATGTTCAAGAAGAACGCCGTCGCCTTCTCGTTGCCGGAGTGCACGCGCTGCACCTGCTTGGCCAGCGAGTTCGCGACCGCCTTCGCGATGAGCGTCTTGCCGCAGCCGGGCGGGCCGTAGAGCAGGATGCCCTTCGGGGGACGCAGCTGGTGCTCGCGGAACAGCTCGGCGTGCAGGAACGGCAGCTCAACCGCGTCGCGGATCGCTTCGATCTGGTGCGCGAGCCCACCGATGTCGGTGTAGTCGATGTCCGGAACTTCTTCGAGGATGAGTTCCTCGACCTCGCTCTTCGGGATGCGCTCGTACGCATACGACGAACGCGTCTCGAGCAGCAGCGAGTCGCCGGCACGCAGCGGCTTGGAACGCAGGATGTCGGCGAGATAGACGACCCGTTCCTCGTCGGTGTGCCCGACCACCAACGCGCGGTCGCCACCCTCGAGGATCTCCTTGACCATGACGACCTCGCCGGCGCGCTCGAAGCCGCGCGCGGCCACGACGTTCATCGCCTCGTTGAGCATGACCTCCTGGCCGTGCTTGAGGTCGGCCAGCGTGACCTCGGGCGAAACCGCAACGCGCAGCTTGCGGCCGGACGTGAAGATGTCGACGGTGCCGTCCTCGAACGCCTCGAGGAACACGCCGTAACCGCTCGGCGGCTGGGCCAGCCGGTCGATCTCCTCCTTGAGCTGCACCATCTGGTCGCGCGCTTCGCGCAGCGTGTCGGCGAGGCGCTCGTTCCGGTCGGAAAGCGCCGCTACGCGCGCCTGTGCCTCGGCCAGTCGCTCCTCGAGCAGACGCATGTGTCGCGGGGACTCGGAGACCTTCGCGCGCAACAGTTCGAGCTCCTGCTCGAGGAAGGCGGTACGGCGCCGCAGGTCCGCGTCCTGCCCGCCGTGTGCGCGCGGAGTTTCTGCCCCACCTCGTGGCTCCTGAGCCATGCGCCACCTCCCGTTTCGCGGAGTGCTCGCGAAATCCCACCCTACACAGACGAGCGCTTTCTACATCGGATCTACTCTTGACTCCTTGAGAGGCAATCGTGCCGTGTTTCCGAGGGGTTTTCGACTTGTGAGCGAGCCGCTACGGGTGTGGATCGACCAGGAGTTGTGCACCGGCGACGGGCTGTGTGTCCAGTACGCGCCAGAGGTGTTCGAGTTCGACATCGACGGTCTCGCCTACGTCAAGGACGACTCCGGCGAACTGCTCGCGGCGCCTGGTGCACGCGCCGACGTACCGGCCGGCCTGCGTCTCGACGTGATCTCCTCGGCCCGCGAATGTCCTGGTGACTGCATCCACGTCGTCCGCACGGCCGACGACGCGGAGATCGCCGGACCGGACGCGTGAACTAACTGCGCTCGTCCGGATGGCAGGTTGCTGCCGTGGCGCGAACTGGGAATCCGAGACGCTCAGGTAGATGTCGGGCGCCGCTGCCGAGGCGGTGCTGTGACGCCGGGCGCGAGCCGGCGCGCGGCCACGAGGAACGCGGTGTGCCCCACCATCCTGTGCTCCGGGCGCACCGCCAACCCCACGACGTGCCAGTCCCGGATCAGGCTCTCCCAGGACGCCGGCTCGGTGAATCCGCCATCGGCGCGCAATGCCTCGACCAACCGGGCCAGCTGCGTCGTCGTGGCGACATAGCCGACCAGTACGCCGCCCGGCCGCAGCGCTGCGGACGCGGCCGGCAGCGCGTCCCACGGCGCGAGCATGTCCAGCACGACGCGGTCGACCTGGTCGTCCGCCGGATGCCCGGCGACGTCGCCGCGATTCAGCGTCCAGTTGGGTGGTGTCGCGCCGAAGAACGTCTCGACGTTGCGCACCGCGACGTCGGCGTGGTCGTCGCGCACCTCGTAGGAGAGCACCCGCCCGGACGGGCCGACGGCACGCAGCAGCGCACACGTCAGCGCACCGGATCCCGCCCCGGCTTCGAGCACCGTCGCGCCCGGGCAGATGTCGCCCATCGTCACGATCTGCGCGGCATCCTTCGGGTAGATCACCGCGGCACCGCGCGGCATGGACAGCACGAAGTCCACCAGCAGCGGGCGCAGTGCGAGGTAAGCCGTCCCGCTCGTCGAGGTCACGACGCAGCCCTCGGGCGCGCCGATGAGCGCGTCGTGCTCGATCGCGCCGCGGTGCGTGTGGAATTGCTTGCCCGCCGCGAGCGTGACGGTGTGCCGACGGCCCTTCGGGTCGGACACTTGGACGCGCTCACCAACCTGGAACGGCCCCGATCCCGGGGGTCGGCTCACCGCGCCGCCGTCCCGGCGGTGAGCCGCTGGGCGAAGTCGCGCGCCGCGATGATGCCGGCCGCGCTTCCGTCGGCGTGCACGACGAGGTACTCGCGTGATGGCGTGGCCTGCATGCGGCGCAGCAGTTCGGCGGCGTCGATCGTCTCGGGCAGCAGGAGGCCGGGCTCGATCGGCCGCGCGACCGACGAGACCGGCGTCCACGGCCGCTGTTGCGGCGGCACCGCGCCGATCATTGCCTCGTCCACGATCGCGATCGGCCGCGACGCGGCGTCGAGCAGCACCAGGCCGCGTGCCTGTGCCTGCCACGCGCGGCGCAGCGCCTCGCCGACCGACACGTCGTCCGGCACGAAAACCCCGGGGCGGAGCAGCTCCGGGATCGAGACGGTGGGCAGCAGCTCGAGGACCGTCGCGTAGCGCAGCGCCTGACTCGCCGCGATCCACAAGTAAGCAGCCAGCGCCACGGTGAAGATGCCCGCCGCGAAGCCGCCTGACGCGGCCTGTGCCACGACCCCGGCAACCGCCACCGCGATCGCCACCACCCGGCCGGACCAGCCGGCCACCCGGGTTGCGGTCGCGGGGCGGGCACCCAGGCCGCAGGCGGCAGCGCGCAGCAGCCGGCCGCCGTCCAGCGGCAGCCCGGGAAGCAGGTTGAAGGCGGCGAGCAGCAGGTTGCTCCAGCACAGCAGTCCGAGCACCGCGGCGGCTACCGTACCCGCCGCGGAGAACGTATATCCGAGCCATGCGACGCCGGCGATGCCGAGCGACACCAACGGGCCGGTGCCGGCGATCAGCAACTCGTCGCGGGGACGCTCCGGCTCGGACTCCATCTCGGACGCGCCGCCCAGCGCGAAGAGCACGACGCGCCGGACCGGGTGTCCCAGCGCGAGGCTGACGGCGGTGTGGCCGACCTCGTGGGCGAGGACGCACAACCCGAACAACAGCGCGAACCCCACGCCGGCGAGGTACGCGCCAGCTGCGCTGATGTCAGGGACCGCGGCGTCGATGACCGGTGCGTAGACCGCGGCGAGCAGCACGCCTACAAGGAGCCAGGAGGGGGTCACCACGACCGGAACGCCCCTTATGTACCCCAGCACGACACCCGGCCGAAACGATCGTCCGGCTGGCGCGTTGGTCACTCGAACGATGCTACGGGGGCCAGGGGGCAGCTGAGCAGGAGATTGCTGAGCGCCGTCCGCACACGGGAGGAGCGACTACCGTTCAGCGCGTGACCGACGACGCGGAACTGCGTGCGCGCATCGAGGCCCAGGTGGCGGCCCGACGCGCCGGTTCGCCCGCGTCGGAAAACGGGCACCCCGCCCTAGAGGACGTCGATGGGGACGAGCCGCGCCCGCCTCTGGCGCCGCCTGGTGCCCCGCGCTCACTGACGCCTACTCGGCCGTGGGCCCGGGGGCCGCAGCCCGCCCCGAACGGATTTCCGGACAGCGTCGAGCCGGCGTCCGAACCGCCGACCGACACCGGCGCGCGATGGCGCGGCATCGGCCCCGCACGGCCCTGGGCCGGACGCTCCGCAGAGTTCCCGGCCGTGCCGCCGTCCGACGCAGCAGGCGACGGCCGGCTGCGCCCGGCTCGCCCTTGGCGCACCCGCCCTGCGCCGGAGTCGCCGCAGCCCGCCCGCGCCGACGCCGAGGCGCCGGGGCCCGCCCCGTCCCATCCGGACATCGTGCTGCGTGCGATCTCACGCGAGACCGGATCGGAGGACGGCCCGGCGCCCGAGGGTTATCCCGAGGTCGCCGAATCGATGCCGGAGCTGCCGGCGGCCGAGGCGCCACCCGAGGTCAGCGGCAGGCGCCGCATGCGGTGGCGGGAGCGTCTCGGCGCCACGTCGGACACCACCCACGATGAGCCTGAGCAGCCCTGGCACAACCCGG